>CAZOVY010000005.1:0-105331 GCA_964583255.1 uncultured Prosthecobacter sp. | reverse complement strand
CACGCACATCAGCTACGCCATGATTTATGCAGAGGAGCCCACACGGGAGAGCATCTTCAAAGCCATGCAAAAGCGTCGCACCTACGGAGCCACCGACAACATCATCGCCGACTCACGCTGCCAGGGTGCCGACGGCATCGAGCACATGATGGGCGAGGAATTTGCCGTCAAAGGTGCGCCCACCATCACCTGCAAACTCATCGGCACCGCACCCTTCGAAAAGGTCACGCTCATCAAAGACAACGTCGAATTTCCGCTCGCTGCTCCAAAGGAAAAAACCGTCTCCGTGAGCTGGACCGATCCCAAGCCCGAGCCCGGCAAAACCAGCTACTACTACATCCGTGGCGAACAAACCAACAGCGAGCTAGTCTGGGTCTCCCCGATGTGGATCAAGAGCGAATGACGGGTGACGAACTTGTGGAGTCGTGTTAGCCTACCGCCATGATCACTGCCAGACGATCCATGCGAACCCCAGCCCCGCGAAGGCTGGCGGTCACTGCTCCTTCACCTTTGCAGTGTGGTGACAAGCTCACCGCTTCTGAATTTCTCCGGCGCTTTGACGGGATGCCTGAATTGAAAAAAGCGGAACTCATCAACGGCATTGTTTATATGGCATCCCCAGTACGCGCAAAACAACACGGCACCCCAGACGGCATCATGCAGGGCTGGCTCTTCACCTACATGGCGGCAACTCCAGGCACCCGCATTGCTGCCAACTCAACCGTCCGCTTCGATGCGGATAACGTACCCCAGCCTGATGCCTTGCTCATGATCGAGTCAGGCGGTCAGGCCAGGATCGGCAAGGATGGCTACATCCACGGCGCGCCGGAACTCGTGGTCGAGATCGCTGCCAGCAGCGTCTCGCTCGATCTGCATGAGAAGCTGGACGCCTATCGCCGCGCGGGCGTGAAGGAATATCTTGTCTGGAGAACAGAGGAACAAGAAGTCGATTGGTTCGTGCTGGAGGATGAGAAGTTCATTCGTCTCGTGCCTGCCAGGAATGGCACGCTGCAAAGCCGGGCCTTTCCTGGACTCGTCCTCGATGTCCCTGCCCTTCTGCGTGAGGACGCCGGAGCCTTGCTCGCACGATTGAACAAGAGTCTCGGCAAGCCCGCTCACCGCGCTTTCGCGGCGCGTTTGAAGAAGGCTTGATGTGACTATGACCCGTCAGCTCCTCTGGTCATTCGTCATTCTGCATTCGTCATTCGTCATTCCCTCCGCTCGCGCTCATCCTTCGGACATCAGCTATCTCCGGGTGAAGGTGGAGAGGCAGCGGGTAGAGATGCGGTTCACTTTCAATCTGCTTTCGCTGACGCGCTTCGTTCCGGGCCTGGATGCCAATCAGGATCGCCGCATCGACAAGGCGGAGCTGGAAGCTGCGGCGAAACCTTTGAACGACTACTTCAATCAGCACATTGAAGTGAACATCAACGAGAAGAAGGCCACGCTAGGACAAGCCGGACCCTTCGAATGCGTGTGGCCGGAGACGGACGGATCAAGCAGCGTCGCTGAGTTGGACTATCCCGTTCGCTTTGTGGACATCACCTTCACTCAAGCCGTGAAGACCGTGCTCGCTGATGTGTGGCTCGGTTTTGACATCTGGCAGCAAACCGGCCCGCTCGGCTCCATTGAGGCCACTTTTGAGCAGGACGATCTGCGGATGCAGGTGCCCTTCAGCCAGGGTGAACCCGACTACCTCTACGACACGGGGTATGCGGTGGAGGAGGTATTTCAGGAGCCTACAAAACTCGCCGGGCCGTCAGGCTTTAACAGATGGTGGTTCGTTGGTTTGTTGCCTCTGATCGTGTTGATTTATCGAGTCCGCGCTGTTCGCAGATCAACGCCTCGATAGGCGCGAAGCGTCCTGGAGTGCTCCAGTCCTCTGGAGCTTTCCGCCGGAGCGGATGACTAATGCACTGCGAGAAAACGAAGTGACCATGATCGACCTTCGGAGTGGTGGGTGTCGAAGTCTCCCACGCGTTCCGCGAAAGCGCCGGAGGCCCGGCGCACTCCAGGACGCTGCCGCGCTGTTCGGATCACCAGTCGGGATCGACATCAAAAGAGTCTTCGACCTTCACCTTGTCGGTCTTGAAGCGGCGGATGGATTTCACCAGGGCGGCACTCGTTGTCTCTTCAAACCAGGCGGCTGAGCACCACGGATAATCTTTTGCCACAGCGACCAAGCCATGATGAACGGCGTTCCCATGCGTGTAGTTCAAGCGAGCAAAGTAGGAGGTCGGATGCGTGAGCTGAGTCTCGTGAAAATTATGCCAGACGTTTCTGCTGGGCATTTTGTCGAGCCGGTTCACCCAGCCGCTGAGTTTCACATGCAAGACTTTGAGCATCGTCTGCAAGCTGGCAGGATCGTCCGGTGATTTGGCGATGAAGTGATAATGATTGGAGAAGATCGCCCAAGCCTCCAAGTCCCAGCCGTAATCTTTGGCGACGGTTAAAAGCCCGCGCTGAACGACTTCGAGTCGTTGAGGACTGCGGAAGTGATGGGCTTTCAGATAAGTCGCTGCCGTCACGAAGTAGGTGCCTCTTTCCGTCAATCGATGCGGAGGTGCATGAGGCCAGTCGATGGTCTTGGGCATGAATCGAGTTTGTCGATAGTCGAATCGCTTGGCAAGTCGCTATAGCGTTTTGTGTCGCGAAGCGTCCTGGAGTGCTCCAGCCCTCTGGAGCTTTTCGACGGAGCGGTGGATTGACGCTGTACGAGAAAGCGGCGTGACCATGATCGACCATCGGAGTCGTGGGGTTGAAGTCTCCCACTCGGCCCCCCGAAAGCGCCGGAGGGCCAGCGCACTCCAGGACGCTTCGCGCATCACTTCACCTGCACCCACACGGGTGAGGACCACGCCATGTTTCCATCACTCTGCTCGACGCGGAGGTAGTAGCGGTTTTCACCTGCGATGGGTGATTCGTCGGTGAAGGTTTGTTCGAAAGTCTTCGCGTTTGGTTCCCACTGCTGGTGGTTTTGCTCGTTGCGAACGAGGGTGATGCGTTTGAGCGCGGCGGTGCCATCCACTTTGATTTTGAGCACGGGCTTGCCGCTCACGGCGATCTCGGTGCCGAGCAGTTTGTCATTGCAGGAGAACTCGACGAAAATCTTGTCGGTGGCGGCGATGGTGCGGCGGGCGTTGAGGCCTTCGATGATGCCTTCACGAGTGAAGTCCTTCACATAGACGCCGCCGTAGCTGGTGTGGGTGCTGATGTGGTCGCTGTTCGCCCACACGCCGAGTTTGTGGCCGAGTTCAAGCGCGTGTTGATACACGCCGTTGTTCTTCTCGGTGAAACTGCGAATCGGTTCACCGACGACGGGCTTGCCGATCACCGTAGAGGAGTGGTTGTAGTCCTCGCCAACACGCAGGCCGACGGTGGGCTGCGGAGCATTGAGACCTTCATAGCTCACGCGCGCACCTTGAAAAATCTCAATCACGTTTTCGACGCGATGATCCACTGGCGGGATCTGATCCCAATCGGTGCCCATGCCTGTCGCGCCGGTGTGGGAGATGGCGGTGACGGGCTTGCCATAGCGCGTCAGCACGTCCCAAAGTTCCGTTGGATGCAGCTCGGCTTCGCCTTCAGTTTTGACCGGAAAAATCTTCTGCCAGGGCGAGTCGAGATAGTTTTTCCGCTGGATGTAAACGATGGGACCGCCGCGCTGCGCGAAGACCATGTTGCGGTGCCCATACGGCCACTTCTGCTCGCGCTCATAGGCATACATGCTGGCGAAGAAGCCGGGTGAGTAAAAGACATCGACGAGCTTTTGGTTCAGCCACCATTCATAGGGCGTGTAGATCTTGGCGATGTCGGTGTGGTCGCTGGTGCCGAGGGTGTCGAGCTTGCCCATGTCGATGGCATATCGGAACTGTTCCTGCACGCACCCGTCGTTCGCCGTGATGCAGTTGGAGACATCGGTGTGGCGGTGGTAGTCGCCCCAGTAGAGTTTGTACGTCACGCCGTCGTGCGTCCAAGTGTGGCGGTCATCGCGAGCACGTTCAGGCGTGACTGGATTGATGTACTCGGGGAATGGCGCGCGCGGTTTCAGTGCGGGTGCGGCGATGAGCGGCAGGTCCAAGTTTGTCGCGACTTTGGCGAGATGAATGCCTGCGTTGAGTTGCAGCTTCGAGGTGCGCAAATCACTGGGCCAGGCGATCCACAAGCTGCCGTCTTGAGCCAAGGCGTGTGTTGTTTGACGATCTTGTGAGTAAACACTGTCAGGCAACGCGATGGGTTTCGTCCATTGCTTCGTCGCGGCATCGTATCGTGTGAGGGCGATGCGCCAGCAGTAGGCTTTGAAGTAGCGCACGGTGAGCCACGGGCGGCCCGCAGCATCGAGCATGAGGTGTGGCAGATTCACGGCAGCGACTTCGTTCGGCGCGGGTTGATTGCCTTTCTTTTTCGGCTCGGCGGCTTTGGCCTTCGCTTCTGCCTTGGCTTTTGCTTTGGGATTGTTGCCACGCGGGGCGGCAGGCTTCATCGGTTGCGGGCCGGGAAGATCGGCGAACAGGGCGTCGGGGCTGGTCAATTCGTCAAGTTTGCCGGTCATGAGGTCAAGGTAGGCGATCACCGTGTCCTTGCGGCCATTCAGGCCTTGTGGATGACCATGCGCACGCATGTCCAGGCCCCACTGCTGATTGCCGCGCTCATAAGCGAGCCAGATGCCTTTGCCGTCCTTTGCGCCGATGGCGCTGACGCGGCCTTCGTAGCGGTCGGTGGAGATCAGCTTCTTCGTTTCGCCGACTTGGAGATTGGCGCTGATCTTCGTGGCGTAGATGTTGAATTCATTGCCGCGTGACGAATCAAACAGAACCCAGGCATCCGAACCAGCAAAGGCAACGCAGGGTTCCCAGTCACCGCCGGCATCCTTCGTGACCTGGATTTCAGTGGACCAATCTTTGCGCGCAGGATCGAACACACGGCAAAAGACATCGCCTTGAGTGCCCCGCATCCCTTGCCAGACGACCCAGACTTTACCGGTGGGATCGGTCGCTGCTTTGGCAAAGACATTGCCGCCATTGGGTGAGCTGGCGAGCTTCATGACCTCTACTTTGCCATCGCGGACAGCCGCGGCGTGCAGGTCCATGAGGTCTTTGTCATTCACCTGCGACCACACAACATGCAGCGCTCCATTGCCATCAGCGGCGATCGTGGGCTGATGGATGATGCCAGGCTCGCCGAGAGTCAGCACCGAGGTCAAAACATCGCCTGACTGTTGCGCGAGGTGCAGCGTGTCCTGTTTGCCGTCCCACTCGACATAGGCCACCCACGGCTGGCCCTTGGCATCGACACAGAGGGAGGGGAAGTCAGACTGCTTTCCGTCTTGACGCAGGACCTGCGGCTTCGGCAGTAAATCCTGCGCACATAAGGAGGATGAGATGAGGAGAAGGCTGAGTAGGCGGAGCATTCGCTGTAAACAATCTGTTTGCCGATTCCTTTCATGCAGCGATTGAAACGGCCCGTCCAACCAAGCTCATCACACGCCATGAAACACAGAGCCATTTTCACTTCTATTCTGATCTCCAGTCAGATGCTTTTTGCCGCTGATCACGATGTCGTCATCTACGGCGGCACCTGCGCCGCCATCACCTCCGCCGTGCAGGCGAAGAAGATGGGCAAATCCGTCATCATCGTCTCGCCGGACAAGCATCTGGGCGGCCTCAGCAGCGGCGGGCTTGGCTTCACGGACACGGGGAACAAAGCGGTCATCGGCGGACTGGCGCGCGATTTTTATCATCGCATCTACATGCACTACCAGAAGCCGGAATCCTGGGTGCAGCAAAAGCAGTCCGAGTACGGTGGCAAAGGGCAGGGGACGCCCGCCATTGATGGCGAGAACCGCACGATGTGGATCTTTGAGCCCCATGCGGCGGAGCAGGTCTTTGAAGACTACGTCAAAGAGTTCGGTCTCGAAGTCGTGCGCGATGAATGGCTGGATCGCGCCAAAGGCGTGAAAAAGGAGGGCGACAAAATCACCGCCATCACCACGCTCAGCGGCAAGACTTATGCCGGGAAGATGTTCATCGACGCGACCTATGAAGGCGATCTGATGGCAGCGGCGGGAGCGGACCATCACGTCGGGCGTGAGGCGACATCGGTCTATGACGAGAAGTGGAATGGCATTCAGGTCGGCGTGCTGCATCACCGCCATCACTTCGGTGCGGTGAAGGAGCCGATCAGCCCCTATAAGGTGCCGGGCGACCCCAAGAGCGGCGTGCTGCCGCGCGTGAGCACGGAGGCTCCAGGTGAGTATGGCGCAGGCGACAAACGCGTGCAGGCCTACTGCTTTCGCTCCTGCTACACCACCGATCCAAGCAACCGCATTCCGTTTCCCAAGCCGGAGGGTTACGACGCGGGTCAGTATGAAATCCTGCTGCGCGTGCTGAATGCGGGCTGGGGCGAGTTCTTTGAGAAGTTCGACCCGATTCCGAATCACAAGACCGACACGAACAACCACGGACCCTTCAGCTTCGACAACATCGGCTACAACTACGACTATCCCGAGGCCAGCTACGAGAAGCGCCGCGAGATCATCGCCGAGCACCGCACTTATCAACAGGGCCTGCTGTGGTTCGTGGCGAACGACCCGCGTGTGCCAAAGAAAGTTCAGAAAGAACTGCAAACTTGGGGCCTGCCAAAAGATGAATTTAAAGACAACGGCAACTGGAGCCACCAGCTCTACATCCGTGAGGCACGGCGCATGATCGGCAGCTATGTGATGACGGAGAACGAGCTGCTCAAGAAGCGCCCCACGCCCGACAGCGTCGGCATGGGCAGCTACGGGATCGACTCGCACAACATCCAGCGTTACATCACACCGGAAGGCTTCGTGCAGAACGAGGGCGACATCGGCGTGAGCACCAAAGGGCCGTATGAGATCGCGTATGGCTCGCTGGTGCCGAAGAAAGGGCAGGGGAGCAACCTGCTGGTGCCAGTGGCGATGTCCGCCAGCCACATCGCGTATGGCAGCATCCGCATGGAGCCGGTGTTCATGATCCTCGGTCAAAGCGCTGCGACGGCGGCAGTGATGGCGATTGATGCAGGCATCACCGTGCAGGACGTGCCGTATGAGAAACTGCGCGAACAGATCCTCAAAGACGGCCAGATCCTGCACTACGACGGTCCCTCCAGTTCCAAAGGCGTCGATCCGAAGTCGCTCAAGGGCGTGGTGCTCGATGACACGGATGCCAAATTGACCGGCGAATGGAAGGAGAGCGGTGCCGCCAAGTCCTTCATCGGCGACGGCTATCGTCACGACAACAACACCAAGGACGGCAAGTGCAGCCTGCGCTTCGAGCCCAAGCTCACGAAACCTGGCAAATACCGCCTTATGCTTGCTGCGCCGCCGAACAACAACCGCGCCAGCAATGCACCGGTGGAGGTGCAGCACGCGGGAGGCGTGAAGAAGCTGAAGATCGACCTCAAATCACCGCAGCCGGCCGAAGGCTTGTTCTGGATCGACCTCGGCGAATACGAATGTGGCAACGATACGGCGATCACGATCACCAACGAAGGCACCGACGGCTACGTCGTGGTCGATGGCGCACGCTGGTTGCCAGCCGGTGAGTGATCACGTCCCCCGCCGCTTCAGCACCGCCACCCAGCGGTCCACGGATTTGCCGGGCGCGTCAGACAATTCACGCGAGGCCTTATTGCGTGTGTTGCTGATGACTTCCATGCCGAGTGCTTCGAGTGCGCGGAGTGCCAGCCTGTGCTCCACATCGAAGTAGCTCGTGATCACCAGCATCCCGTCAGGCCGTAGTTTGGCGATGCCTTGATCGAAGATTTTCTTCCACAGCTCCTGACCGTGCCAGAAGTTCTGATGGCGCAGGAAGACCATGTTGAAGTCGTCCCCGAGTTCCTGATGCTGGTCGATCTTTGTTGCATCCTCGATCAGAAACTTCGCGGGCAGATGAGCATGGTTCTCACGAGCCTGCCTGATCTCGCGGATGCGGATGTCTGCGCCGATCATCTCCACCTCACCACCTTGGGTCAGCTCGGAGCCGACTTGGATCAAAGTCTCCGCCTCATCGCAACGCCCGCAGGCGAGGTTGAGGATACGCATGTCCTTACTTGCGTCAGCAGTCAGATGAGGTGACAACGAATCGTGCAGAAGCGTTTTCAGCTTCGACATGTCTTCGGCGATGGGGAGGGGTTGTTTCATGCATGTTCACAATTCGATTCCAGCCACGCAGCATAGGCCGTCTCGGTCATGTCTCCTGCGGCTAAGGCAAGCGTGCGGATGGCTGCGTCGGTCTCATCGGCGGTGAAGTGATAACCATTGGCCTCAAGCATCACCACGGCGGTGACAAAGCCCGTGCGTTTATTGCCATCGATAAACGGGTGGTTTTTGACGATCCCAAAGGCATAGCTGGCGGCCAGATCGAACAGATTGGGATTCCCGTAGGCGAAGAGGTTTTGCGGCTTGCCCAAGGCGGAATCGAGCAATCCTTCATCCCGGATTCCCGAGGAGCCGCCATGATCATTCAAGGATTGCTCATGGAGCCCGAGAACGGTTTCTTTGAAGACCCATTCCGGCTCATTCATTTGGCCAGTTCCCGCAAAGTGTTCCGATAACGCTGCATGATACCCTGCGCGATTTGCATCTGACGGCTGACTTCAGGCTTGGCGGTGCTCAGGCGCAGGCTGTCATCATTGGCATCCGTTAGCAGCAGAGACTCACCCTCCTCCGCGCCGAGCTTTGCCAGCGCTTCTTTGGGAAGGACAATGCCAAGAGAATTGCCGATTTTGCGGAGTTTGAGTTCGAGGACCATATTGCCATTGTAGCCACGCCTGTTATAACAGGCAAGCCGCCATTTCGATCACAAGAAAGCCGGCCCGCTTTCGTTCTGCTCGCGGTCATGAGTGAATCCATTCCCTCCAAGCAACCCAACCGCTTCGTCAAAATGTGGCGCAGCATTGGCGGCGGTTCATTGACCCTGAGCCTGGCCCTTCATGCAGGTCTGATCGCGCTGGCTGGACTCATGGTGTTTGTGACCCAGTTGCCCGAAAAGCAGATCGACTTCCTGCCCGGCGGCGGCACTCAGGCAGGAGCAGCGGCGAGTAGTGATCTGGCCCACAAAGTTCAACAGAAAAAGCGCAAGACCCTGAACCAGACGATGCCGATCAAGAAGATCGTCTCCGCCAGTTTAAACTCCGCCATCACACTGCCAGATGCACCCTTCGATGCGCTGAATGTGCCGGATGTTTCCAGCCTGATCGGCGGCGGATCGATTAACGGTGGCTTTGGCAAAGCAGGCAGCGGCGGCGGATTCGGCACAGGCTCCGGGATGGGCGGCATGAGTGGCATCACCTTCAAGCCGCTGATGATGTTTGGCAAAGAGCTGAAGGACACGCGCAAGATGGCCGTGGTGATGGATGTCTCGCGGTCGATGACGAAGTACCTGCCCATCGTCGCCAAGGAGCTGGACAAGGTGGCGCGTGGCAGTCCGCTCATTCTCTACTTCGGCTGCGGTTTGAAAACACCGCCGAAGAATCTCGAAGACAAAGTCCGCAAAGTCAGTGACGAGAGCTTCAACAAATTCTGGCAGTACTGGGAAGGCAAAGGCGACATGCGCGCGCTGCGAGTGGACTATCCCAAGCTGAAGTATGACCCCGCGCTGCCCATGCCGATGGACGCCATCTACCAGCAGATGATCAAGCGCCCCAACACCTACTTCATCGACTTCAACGGCATCACTTACACCTCACCCGCGCTCATGTGCAAAGAGGTCATGGAGGCGGACACGATCTACTGGTTCTCCGACTTCATGGATGCGGTGGACGAGTCCCACATCGAGGACGTGATGAAGAAGCTCAAGAATCGCAAACAGAAGCTCTACATGCACGCCTCCGTGCATGGCAGGTCGTTTGAAAAAGTGCGTGACCTGCTCGTGATCCCGCTCGGCGGCGAAGTCATCGAGACCAAGGCGGAATGAAATCCGAATGACGAATGACGAATGCGGAATGACGAATTAGTCTGCGTATGACGGCTGTTCCCATTTCGTCATTCGTCATTCGGATTTCGTCATTTTCCTCCCATGTCTATCACCTCACCCACTGCTTTCTGGTGCCTGCTCGGCATCCCTGTGGTGCTGGCCATTCACTTCCTGCAAAGGCGGAGCCGGCGCGAGGTGATCACGACGTTGTTCCTCCTCCAGCAGATGCGGCGTGAGTCGGAGACGGGGAATCGCTTTGAGCGCCTGCGAACTTCCATCCCGCTGTGGTTGCAGTTGCTCATGGTGCTGCTTTTCACCTGGCTGCTTGCCGGACCGCGCTGGATGAAAAAAGAGGCCGTGCAACGCATCGCCATCGTCATGGACAGCTCGGCGTCGATGTTTGGCTTTCGTCAGCAGGCAGAGGACGCCGTGCACTCGACACTCTCGACGCTGGCCGGACCTCTGGAGCGTGTGGAGTTGAGTCTGCTCTCCTCTGATCCAGGTCAGCCGACTCTGTATCATGGTGACTCCACCGCTGACATGCAGTCCGCACTCACACAGTGGCAGCCGCTGCTCGGCGTGCATGATTTCACACCGACACTGCGCACCGCGCGCAACCTCGCTGGCGACAAAGGCAGCGTCATTTTGATCACCGATCACCTGCTTGAAAACAAACCGCCCTTTGAAGCCGCGATGTTCTCCGTCGGCAGCGAAACGGCCAATGTCGGCTGGGCGGGTGTGACCGTGGAGGAGAAGGATGGGCAGACGATCTGGCGAGCCCTTTTGCGCAACTACAGCAGCCAGCCACAGCAACGTGAATGGCAGGCAGGCAGTGCAGGGAAGCAATCCGCCTGGACCCAACTCACCCTCGGCCCGCAAGAGACCCGCACCATGTCGGGCACGTTCCTCGATGACGCGGGCAACCAAGGCCTGACCCTTTCGGTGAAGCCAGATGCCTTCACACTCGACGATGAAATCCCCGTGCTCCGCCCACAGCCCAAGCAGATCGGCCTGCATCTGCCCAATGGCCGCGATGATGGCTCTACCGAACTCACTGATCTCTTCCAAAAGTTCGCTGACACGCAGCTCGTGGCAGCGGCGACTGCGGACGTGCGAGTCATCGTCTGGCCGCCGAGCATAGCGCTTGGAGTCGATCAACACGCCTGCGTCTTTGCCTCACCCAACAAAGGCGAAAAGGCCGCTTGGCTGCGCGGGCAAATCGTCGGTGAGGCGCATCCTTTGACCGAAGGTCTGAACTGGCAATCCCTGCTCGTCCATGAAGGCATGGTCGTGCCGCATGATGCTCGCGACCGCATCCTCCTCTGGCAGGGCGACCGCCCACTCATTAGCCTGCGTCGCACGCCCTCAGGTGCGTCCCAGCTCTTCTGTCACTTCGATCTCATCACCAGCAACGCCCGCAAACTCCCTGCACTCGCCGTCTTACTGCACCGCTTTCTCCAGCAAGTGCGGAATGAAAAAGTCGCGCTCGAAGTCGCGAACTTCGACCTGCGTCAGCGACTCGTCGTCGCTCATGCTCATGGTGACAAAGCCGCACCGCTGACGCTGATCACTCACACTCCATCAAGCACAGTGCTGGTGCCCATCGCACAGGCCCATCTGCTGCGCGCACCAGCTCAGCCCGGCTTCTTTGAAGTACGCCAAGCTGACACCCTGCTCCTGCGCGGAGCCGCCCACTTTGCCGATGCCCGCGAAGCCGATCTCTCCGCCGCAAAACCCTTTCAAGATCTCGACACCCTGAAAACGATTCAGACCGAAACCGTCATGGAGGCAGACCCCAACTGGCGTCTCTGGCTCCTCGTCCTGCTCGCTGCGATGCTGGGCAGTTGGTGGTGGGGTAGAGATAGAATGTTCGTTAGCAGTCCAGCTTGAGGACTCGATTCTTAGACTTGCCACGGCGGATTGGATCAGGCAAAATTCCGACATGAAACTAACCGCGCTGCAAAGTTATCTGAATTGGAGTGACTTGCGCACGGTGTGCTTCGTCGCAGCCATCATACTGTTCACCATGCTAGGCGACTCCGACTCTGACCCTGAGCCGAAGCTTGAAATGCCGGTCATGATGAAGCTCCCCGAATTGAGTCTGCCAGAGAGTCCACTATTGCCGCCTCAGCATACGACGACACCGAGTTTGGAAGCCGCTGTGCAGTTCAGGCAGCAGATAGAAAAGATGAAAAAACTCGAAGCGAGCATGATGAATGGGGAACTCGAACACTTCAAAAACACGCCTGCAGGTGCCACAGACCCTGACTCGATGTGGCGCGGGCAGATGATGCGCGCCAACAAGACACTTCACGAATCAGGTTTGCCCGCGCTTAATGTCAGGAGGTTCTGAGGTGGTGGGGCAGGACGTCACCTTCTCGTGATGCTGATACATCACGCGCAGCCTTACATCGTGATCTGACTCAAACACCGCCATGACGCAAAACACGCTCAGTCCAAATCACACAGGTAAAAAAGTCGCAACGATCGGTGCCTGGCTTCAGCTAAAACCGCACTCGCCAGCTTCATCCTGATAGAGTAAACATGCCCCATGATCACAACGCTCAGCTCTGACCTTACCACGCCCATCCCTGAACAATTGGCGCGTCTGCTGAATCTGCGCCCAGGGGTGCAGCTAGACTGGCAGGCAGACGAAAATGAAACCGTCATTCATGTCAAAGTGGCTACGCCGAGTCGTGAGGAGCTTGTGAAGCGCTTGCATGAACTTGGCCGCAAACACAAAAAAGAGGGACAGGATGCCGTGGGTGATCTGATCCGTGAGCGTGAACTAGACCATGAACTCCGCAGCCGCGTCCTGGGATGAGTGCTGACGTGACCCATGTGCTGGATACCTCGGCACTGCTTGCTTATTACCTCAAAGAAAATGGCTGGGAGGTGGTGCATCAGCTCATCTTTGATGCCAACTGCCAGCTGCGTGTCAGTTCTGCGACCTGGTTGGAGTTCCAGGTGCGGCTCCCGAATTTAACCAACGACCAAGCCCAAAGAGCCGAAGTCATGGACCTTTACCGCGCTTTACTGGGCCATGGCATTCCAGCCGATGACGCCATTGCTGCCCGTGCCTATCATCTGCGCCAGACTGCGGCTAACCGCCTGCCGAACATGGATGCACTGATTGCAGCCACAGCCGCCGAGCATGGAGCCATCCTGGTGCATCGTGATCCACACATGGCAGGCATTCCCACATCTGCCGTTTCGCAGCTTGTGCTGCCTGACAAATAGCACGGATCTGATTCACACCGCATGATTGGGTAGGCGGATGCGCCATGTTAAATCCATTCACTTTTCAATCACGGTGAGATGCAGAGGATCAGTGCGGCAAAATATAGACGGCACCCTTATTCACGGATAAACACAATCCCATGATCCTCCGTCACCCCGAATGGCTCGCGCTGCTTCCTGTCCTGCTGCTTGTAGGGTGGATGCTTCCGCGTCTGGGTTTGTGGAGGCCTTTGCGGATCGCTTTGCTGGTGCTCATCACCTTCACGCTCGCGCAGCCGCAATGGCGGAAGTTGGAGGATGGGATTGATCTGTGGGTGTTGCTGGACTCGTCGGTGTCGGCGGAAAAGCCGATGGCGAAAGGTTTGCCGGAATGGGAGAAGCTGCTGGAGAAGCATCGCGGCAGAAATGATCGCGTGTATTACCTGAACTACGCCGCCGAAGTGATGCGTCGCGGTGCTGAGGGCGCGGAGCTTTATGAGCGCAATCGACAGTCCACCCAGACCGGATTGGCAATTACGCAGGCGCTGACGCTCGCCGGTCGTGAGGGCAAAGGACGTCCGGCGCGTGTGCTGGTGCTCAGTGATGGTTACTCGACGGAACCGCTGCATGGTATCGCTGAGAAACTGACGCGGCAGGGCGTGGAGATGGACTACCGCGTGGTCCGTGATCCTGAGCCGACGGACTTTCGTGTGGCTGCTCTGAACATCCCGACACGCTCACAGCTCGGCGAGCCTTTCCTCATCGAGGTGGAAGTGCGTGGCACGCGCGATGGCAAGGTGCCGCTCACCGTGTTGCGCGATGGGCGCGAGTTGAAGACGACCGATGTCGAGGTGCATCTCGGCAGCGGGCGCATTCGCTTCACGGATCGACTCGGCGCAGCGGGCGTGGCGCATTATGAAGCATTGATCGCGCCCACCGTGGATGCGCATCCGGGAAACAATCGCCATGAGGCCATGATCGAAATCACAGGTGGGCCGCGCGTGCTACTGCTCACTTCGTATCTCGATGATCCTGTGGCACAGACCTTGCAGCGACAAGGTTTCACGGTGGAAGCCGTTACCGATCTGCGCGGCCTGCGTCCAGGCCAAATGGCGGGAGCGAAGTGCGTGATTTTAAACAACGTGCCCGCCTTTGAACTGCCCGCTGATTTCCTCCGTGCACTGGATTTCTATGTGCGTGAGCAGGGCGGCAGTCTGCTGATGGCTGGCGGTAAAAAGAGCTTCGCGGCGGGCGGCTACTTTGACTCGGCGATTGATCCGCTACTGCCAGTGTCCATGGAGCTGAAGCAGGAACACCGGAAGCTCATGGTGGCGATGGCTATCGTCATGGATCGCAGCGGGTCGATGGGTATGACCGTGCAAAACGGCTTCACCAAGATGTCGCTCGCTGATGAAGGCGCGGCGAATGCGGTGCGCTTCCTTTCGCCGCAGGATCTGCTGGCCGTCTTCGCGGTGGACAGCAGCGCGCATGAGATGGTTCCGCTGCAACCTGTGGGACCGAATCGCGACAAAATGGAAAGCGCCGTGCGTCGCATCGAGAGCACCGGCGGTGGCATCTTTGTCTATGAGGGCCTGAAAGCCGCCTGGGATAAGCTCAAAGACGCGCCTGTGGGTCAGCGCCACATCATCCTCTTTTCCGATGCTGCTGATTCGGAAGAACCCGGCGACTACATCAAGCTCATCGACGAGATCATCGCCAACAGCGGCACGATCAGCGTCATCGCCCTCGGCCAGCGCAGTGATCCCGATGCGTGGCTACTCGAAGACATCGCCAAGCGTGGCAAAGGCCGGCTCTTCTTCACCGACAAGGCCGAGGAGCTGCCCAGCATCTTCAGTCAGGAAACCGTCTCCGTCGCGCGCAGTGCATTCATCGTCGATCCGGTGAAAACGCAAGGTGCGGGCGGCTGGTTCGAGATCAGCGGCCAGACGCTCGACTGGCTCCCAGAAGCCGATGGCTACAATCTCTGCTATCTGCGCGACTGGGCCAGCCAGGCCTTGCTAACTAACGATGAATACAAAGCACCGCTCGTCTCCTTTGGTCAACGCGGCATCGGTCGCACGGCAGCGGTGAGCTTCCCGCTCGGTGGAGAGCATTCCGCCAAAGTGCGCGCCTGGCCGAAGTATGGCGACTTTCTGCAAACCCTCGTGCGCTGGCTGATGGGCGAGCAACTGCCTCCAGGCATCGGTTTAAAACATCACATCGACGGCAACCTGCTCACGCTCGATCTCATGCACGACGCTGAGTGGGAACCGAAGCTGCAAGCCAAGCCACCGCGCGTGCTCATCGCGCATGGAACTCGTGCTGAAGCCGCGCATGAGCTGGCCTGGGAGCGCCTTTCGCCCGGCCACTATCAAGCCAGCGTCACGCTGAAGGAAGGCGAGATGGTGCGCGGAGCCGTGCAGCTTGGCGGCACCGCGTTGAACTTCGGTCCCACACTGCTCGGCACCAGCACCGAGTGGGCCTTTGATGAAGCCCGCGCCGAGGAATTGCGCCAAGTCTCCGCCAGCAGCGGCGGTCGTGAGCTGCTCGACTTCAGCCAGGCCTGGCGCAGTCCACGCCTGCTACGCTTTGCCGACATGCAGGGCTTGCTGCTCATCACCGCGCTGCTGCTCATGCTTCTGGAAGCACTCGTCACACGCACCGGCTGGCGGATGCCGGAGTGGGCCTTTGCAGGCTGGCAATGGAAGCGTCGCGAGAAACCGAAGGCTGTGGTGATGACGCATCAGGCTCGATTGAAGACACCTACGCCAGACGTCGCAAAGGAGCCCGTGATTTCACCGCCCGTTGTCGAAGTCACTCCCGCCGACCGTCAGCGCCGCTTTGATCGGGCGAAGAAGCGGTAGTGTTTTGTTAACGGCAAAATGCGTGGGTGAATTGGGAAAGTTCGATTGATCAAAGAGAACCACAGAGCGGTTCCCCCATGAATAGCCGAGGGTTGAGGAACGAAACCCCCGGTCATGAACGGAACGCCTTACCGTTGGCTCAACCCCGGAGGGCGTTGCCCAATGCGCGGTGACACGGTGATCGGACACAGCGATCCAAACGTATCCGCTCAATTGCCCTCGGCGAATACAGGCGTGAAATGATAAAGCTGGATTGCCTCCGCATTGGGCAACTCCGCTGGAGTTGATGAAGATCGAAGGCTCACGCTTACCAGGGGTTGTTCAACCCCTGGCTATTCATGGGGAACCGCGCTGCGGTTCAATCCCCGATGCATGCTGCTGACACTAGCACCCAACTCGACACATCACTTCGTCAGCAGCCAGCCCAGCAGATCGGTGAAATCCTTTTCGGGAATCGTCTGCCCAAACACGGGCGGCATGAGTGACATGGGCGTGGGATCATCCTTCACCACTTCGGTTTTTCCGACACGATGCTCCTGGCCTGCGGCATCGGCGAGGATGATGACCTGCCCGGCTTCGCCTTTGAGAAAGCCGCTCATAGTGGAGCCATCCTTCAACGTCAGCGTGTGAATGTGGAAGTGTGCATCGACGTTTCGATTGGGATCGAGGATGTCCTCGCACAACCGGTCCGCTCCGCGATTGCCGATGCCATCGAGCTGTGGCCCGACAAGACCGCCCTCTCCGCCGATGCGATGGCAGACGGCGCAGTTCGCCTGAAAAATCTGCTTCCCCTTCCCCGCGTCAGGCTTGGCTTTCGCAAAGGCTGATGAACGCGCGGTGATGAGCGTATCAAGCTGCTTCCGCTGCTCAGGTGAAATCGGCAACGGCGGCGGCGCAGGTCGTGGTGGCATGAACGCGGAGAGCTTTTCACGCAACGCGGCAGGCGCTGTGTGTTGCAGCATCGCCGCCAGAGTCTTGAGTGAAGCGCGAGTGCTGTCCTCGGTCTGGAAATCATCCACGCTGATCACAGCAGGTTCGATGCGCGTGATGCCGAGCCAGGCATAGGCCTTGCCGTCATCGCCATCCACGATTTCCAGTCGCACCGCTTTGCCGATATGCTTGGCGAGATTGAGTTCGTCACGCTGGCAAACATCGTTTCGCGGCGGGAAGACACTGACAAGCACCGCGCCATCCTTGGCATCGACGATACGCACCAAGTTTTTGTCGTATGCCTTGGCCGTGGGAAGTCCGCGATGTCCATTGATCCAGAGGGCAAGCTTGGCCGGCGCGGAGAAATCTTTCGAGCGCAGAATGCCCGTCAGCTTCTCCTCATCGCCGCCTTTGATCATGCTCTGCAACACTTTTGCTTCTCTGCCATCCGAGCACTGGCGAGATTGCAGCGACCACTTCGGCGCTGACTCGACCGGAGCGAGTGATGTCCATGATGGTGTTGCCTTCTGATCAAGTGACGCGAGCAATTGCACCGCCAGTTCCTGTGCCCAGGCGAGGAGTTCAGGATTCGCCGGTGCCCCGCGCTCGCTGAGGCCCTCGTTGATGGCTTGGAGCGCTTCAACGGAATCATGCTGATGGGCTTTGGCAAAACGAACGACTTTCGGAAGCTGCGTGATTTCTATGAATCGAGTGATGTGGATCAGCGTGTCTTTGCTGATGGGAGATCCGTCTTCCAACCGACGCAACATGAAGGCGGCGGCTTCGGCTGTTGGAACGGCAGGAGCAATCTCTGTGATCAACGTCTGAGCCTTGCTGTCGAGTTGGTCGAAAGCTCCCTTGAGCTTGAGGTGATCGCGAATGGCCACGCGGAAAGCGAGTTGCAGGCTGATGTCATCGGTCGGCGTTGTTTGTGCCGTGCGGATCAAAACGGGCAGCGCTTCCAATCGTGGATCGTCCTGCAGTTTTGAAATGGCAGCGCGCTGCACGAAGGGAGATTTGTTTTGAAGTGCGCTGCGCCAGTCAGAGACATCGAGCTGTGGTGGTGCCTGATGTTTGGTGATGCTTGAGCGCTTCACCACCCGCCAGATCCTCCCGCGCTCCTTGTCGCGCCCAGGATGATCGAGGGGGACTTCGTAGTGGCCGATGATCCTGTTGTAGAAGTCGGCGATGTAGAGGGCGTTGTCGGGGCCGAGTTGGAGATCGACGGGGCGGAACCAGGGGTCATCGCTGGTGAGGAAGTCGGGCTGTTCGTTCGCTTTTGGAGTGCTGCCGGTGAAGGTGACTTTGTCGTGGTTCACTTTCGAGGTGACACAGTTGCCGACGAACATGTGATCGTCCCACTCGGGGCCCCAGACACCGCCGTCGATATAGACGATGCCGCAGATGCCAGTGGAGCCGTGCGTATGCTGGCACATGACGGGTGCGTAGCCGAGTCCGTCATGCGGCTTGCCAAAGCTCGGGTAATGCGCGCCGCGAATGAGCTGGTAGATCGGCGAGCTGTGGCAGTCGGCGCTGTAGAGATTGCCATAGCGGTCCCAGCAGAGGCCGAAGGGATTCACCTGACCGTATGTCCAGGGTTCGATGCGCGAACCATCGGGACGGAAGCGGAAGACGTTGCCGCTGTGGAGTTCCAAAGTTCTCGGTTCGCTGTTCTCGGTTCCCGGTTGGCGGTGTTGAGGCAGGACTTCAAACCTACTCGTGTTATTAAACCCATGCGTGGCGTAAATCCAGCCATCCAGGCCTAACCGAAAGCTGCTGCACATGCCGTGCGTGTCTTTTTCATAACCGAGCGGGCCGAAGAGGATCTCACGCAGGTCGGCTTTGTCGTCGCCATCGGTGTCGGCGAAGTACCAGATGTTCGGGATGCTCCAGGCGATGCAGCCCGCTTTGTGCTCAGGCTTGTGCCAGGGCACGACACCCGTGGGAATGTTCAACCCATCGGCGAAGTCGGTGACTTTGTCGGCACGGCCATCGCCATCGGTGTCTTCGAGCACCTTGATGGCATCGCGGCTGTCTTTGACACGCGTGCCCTGCGGATCTGACCAGCGGGATTTGTCGGCGCTGTAAGGATACTCAACGGTGCTGCTGACCCACAAGCGTCCGCGAGCATCAAAGGCCATGTTGATCGGCTTGTTGATCATCGGCTCACCGGCAAAGAGCTGCACCTCAAAGCCCGGCGGCACATGCAGCGCGGCACGTTCTTGCTCAAGCGTTAGAGCATCCGTTTCGCGGACGAG
The DNA here is from genome assembly GCA_964583255.1 of uncultured Prosthecobacter sp. Lineage (GTDB taxonomy): Bacteria > Verrucomicrobiota > Verrucomicrobiia > Verrucomicrobiales > Verrucomicrobiaceae > Prosthecobacter. The sequence continues at coordinate 86,119 of CAZOVY010000005.1, read as the reverse complement.
GCGGAATTTGTCTTCAGCGTGAAGAACCGCCGCGAAGAGGAAGGGAGTCAGCAGTCGAATCATGATGGGCACCATGGATAGAACGCAGCTCCACGACAAGCCTCCCATGGAGCGCGGCATATATTCGGCACGCCGACTTTCAGACAAGCCGCACGTCACCACAGAGTGAAACGTGGATGCCTAGCTCGCTCATCGAGGCGGCTTTGATGCGGGCCGCGCGGTGGGCTTGTTTTTCATTGGGGCAATAGACGACTTGGATGTGGTTGGATTTGTGGCGGGCCATCATCTGGTCACGCGACACTCCTTTGAAGACGGCGTGCATGATGGGCCACTGCGGTGTGGTGCCCTGCCAGCGGCGCTGGGTTTCTTCTTCCGGCAGTTTCACGACCTCGGCCACGCCGATGTCGGCATGAAGTGCGCCGTCCATGACGAAGACGCGACTCCAGACGATGTGGCCGGGCTTGCTGATTCCTTTGAGCGTGCCGCCGCCGAGCCGGAAATACATGGCGGGCTGGCGCTCGCTGCTGGCACCTTTCCAACCGCCGATGAAATGGGCGGGCGGCGCAGCTCCGCTGATGAGCAGCACCCAGACGTAGTCTTTGGCAAAGGTCGCACCCCAGCGGAGATCGTGCAGTGTATTTTCAGGCGCGAAGCCAAGCTCGCGCCAGAGGCGGTAGGTGAGCAGACCGTCGAGTCCCGCGCATTCATCGACTTCGTTGAAATGCGGCAGTGCCTCGCCTTCAAACAAGACGCGCTTGCCATCGGCGCTGCGCACCGGCGGACGATCGGCGTTGTTCAACATGCCTTCGACGAGGTCGCTGGCGGGTGTGAGATCCTTGAGCCCCTGCTGATACTGGATGCCGATGGCATCACACCCGAACTCATCGGCGAGGCGGATGGCGGCGATGTACATCTTACATTGTAGGAGCACCTGTGGCTCGGTCAGCTCGGTGGCTTCATCGCTGCCGAGTTTCATCTGCAAACCTTTGCGCTTCAGCCAGGCGAGAACCTTCGATGCTTCGGCATCACTGACCTGCTGCATGGCGGCATAGAGAGTGGACTGACTCAGGCGTTCTTTAAAGCAGCCGGTGGCGTGCAGGAGATCGTCGGGAATGATGGCATTGTACATGCCCATGCAGCCTTCATCAAAGGCACCGAGGATGGCTTTGTGCTGGCGGAATCGGCGGCCAAAATCACGCCCCGCGCGCTCATCGTCGGCGGGCAGTTTCAGCAGGGCGAGATCACGGACATGGGATTGATCATGCGTGACGACACCTGTGGTTAGCCACTCGTGCAGACCCTGGGTAAAGAAGCTGTCGGTGAAGGTCTCGCTCCACAACGTTGAGTAGCGCACGCCGGCTTTGGTGAGCGAGGCATTCAGATTGAGCAGGCCGACGAGGCCCGGCCATTGGCCGCTCCAGTTGGCGACGGTGAGGATGGGGCCGCGATGCGTGGTGAGCCCGGCAAGAACGTGATGCGAGTACTGCCACACGGCCTCGGCCACGATCAGTGGCGCGTCGGGGTCGATGCCGCGAAAGACCTCGATGCCTTCCCGCTGGCTGGCGATGAAGCCGTGCTTCTTTTTGGCATCATAGGGATGCGCGCGCTGGATTGTCCAGCCCTCCGCTTTCACCGCCTTCGCCAGCGCGTCTTCCATGGCTTTTTGCGCTGGCCAGCAGGTTTGATTGGCGGCGAGACGCAGATCGCCACTGGCGACGAGCAGGATGGTTTTGGCGGTGCGGTTAGACATGCGGCATCATCTTGGACTGTTTTTATTCGAAAACACAAGCCAGCAGCGATGCCCATCTTTGGTGACTGCTTGACGATCTTTGACCACACTCAAGCGGGCAAGCTTTGTGCTGGTGGAAAGCTGGTGGTATGGCATTCTCCACCCCTGTCATGAAGCGGCCGCTCCTTCTCTTGATCCTCCTGCTGTTGCTGGGATCACTGGCCTATTGGCTGCTGGGAGGTGCGGCAGATGTCCAGCAGACGCAGGCCGCACGTGACTCTTTGGAGAGTGAATCCAGGGTCACTTCTCAGACGCCTGATTCGGTAACGATGACTGCCGCACAAAAGCCAGCCCCGGTGATCCCTTTGGTCAGCGACGACAAGACCGGCCCGCGCTTTAAACGCGCCTACATGCTCAGCCTGGACAAAGGCGCGCTCAGTTTTGTCGAGCAGCAGGACATTGAGGGCGACTTCGCTCCGAAGCGCCGGAAGCCGGAGGAATGGTCAGGCATGTTGCGGTGCCGACTCATGTCTGAAAACAATGCCGTACTGGCCGAGGAACTGCTGCCTGCCCCGGACTATGTTTGTGCAGTGCTGGACCCAAACTCAGGGAACTCGAAACCGGTGAAGTTCACGGGCGAAGGCCCGGTCGTATTCCAGGTCCGCCTGCCCCGCGTGAAGGGTGCCATTCGACTCGACATCTACCGCATCATCCAACCCGGCGAACCAGCCCTCGAAGGCCTGCTCGGCTCCATTCCCCTACCACGCTCATGAAAACGATCCTGCTTCTCAGCCTGTTCAGCGTATTCGCCATCTCAGCGATTCATGCTCAGACATCCGCCCTAGCAACCGTGGAGGAGAACGGCACGCGGGGCACGCGGCTGAATCTCGTCTTTCTCTCCGAGGGCTACACGAGTGGTGAGATGGGAAAATTTGCCACCGACGTGGATGACGCCGTGGACTTCCTCTTCACCCGCGAGCCATGGGTGCGCTACCGCTCCTACTGCAATGTTTACCGCATCGAGATCGCATCGAATCAAAGTGGCACGGACAATGGTCAAAGTGGCGGACAGAAGGACACCTATTTTCAGACGGGCTTCAATACGCCGGGCATCTCACAGCTAAACACGCTCGCTGGTTCGGGTAGCAGTCGTGCTTATGCGCTTCTGAACAAGCATGTGCCCGAGTACGACATCCCTATCATCTTGATCAATGACCCCAAGTATGGCGGTAGCGGCGGGCCTCTGGCACTAACAACGACAGCCCCGACTAGTATCGGCATCCTAGAACATGAGTTGGGCCACTCCTTCGCCAAACTCACCGATGAATATGATGAGGAGTATGCCGGCTACCCGAACACAGAGTATCCCAATGCCACAGCCAAGACAGTGCTCTCGCAGATCCGCTGGAATGTGTGGATCGAGTCCGGCACGCCTCTCTTCACCCCGGAAAACGATTTTAACTACACAGATAAAGTGGGCCACTTTGAGGGAGCCAATTACCACAAGGATGACTGGTACCGCCCCCATGACAATGCCCTCATGCGCAATCTCTACCGCCCGCCCGGCAATGTCACCCGCGAGGCCATCGTGCTGACTTACTACAGCAAGATTCCGCTTATCGACTCGATCACGCCCACCACTCTCACGCAGACTTTTGCAGCCCCTGCGCCGCTGACTTTAACCGTCGTGGCAAAGGTGCCCTCCACGCTCCCAGCGCTCACCGTGGAGTGGCGGCACAATGATGTGACCATCCCTGGTGAAACCGGCACCTCTCTGGTCAGGGATACCAAAACCTTCGGTAATGGCACGCATAAGATCAAAGCGGTCGTGCGTGATCCCACCGACTGGGTGCGGCGTGATCCCACAGCTCTCGTCGTTGAAGAAGTCACTTGGACACTGAACCTGACTAACCAGACCGATCCGCCCATCATCAACACAGCACTACCTGCCACACGCGTGCTACCGCTGGGTTTCACGCTCATGCTTGATGCCACGGCCACCGGGCCAGGCCCGATCACCTACCAGTGGCTGAAAAACAATGTGGCTCTCAAGCCAGCAGTCACCACGCCGACGCTGAATGTGGGGTCTGTCTCGCTCACCGATGCAGGCACCTACACAGTGAAGATCACCAACCCCGCCCACACGCGCCTTCACAGCACCGTGCTTGCCGTGCTCGATCCGAATGTGCCGCGCGTCGTCGTCGGTAGTGGGAAGACCGCCACACTTGCCTTCACCGCCTCCACGAATCTGCCGCCGGTGGCCTGGAAGTTCGGCGTGATGCCGATCGCCAACAACACCCGCTACGCCGGGGCCACCACGAAGGCGCTTCAGATCAAGCTGGTCGATGTCACGGACACTGGGAGTTACTTCTTTGACTGCGGCGACTACGGCCCTTCTCCTGCCGTCCAGTTGCTCGTCGTCACCACCAAGACGGACTACACTGGCACGACACCGACACTGCCAGCGGGCATCATCGGTGCTTACTACAATCAAGCCTTCCCGCTGCCCGCAGATCCGCTCAAGACACCGAACTCCTTCACTGGCACCCTGCCTGCTGGGTTGAAGATGGACCCCAAGACCGGCCGCATCACCGGCTTCCCTACCGTGGCCTCGAAGGATCAGCTACTCGGAGATGAAATCACTTTCAACGTCGGCAATGAATTTGGCAAAGTGCCGGTGAAGATCCGCCTCCTCATCAAGCCGCTGCCGCCGGGAAGCGTCGGACTCTTCAGCGGTCTCGTTTTGCAGAACTCAAGCCTCGGCGGCACGACCGGTGGGCGCATCGATTTCAATGTCATGAGCACGGGCTCCTATAGCGGCAGCGCCATCATCGGCACGGAGACACTTCCCATTAAAGGAACGCTCTGGGTTTACAGTCCCAATGACACACAAGCGAACGGGGCCTTTTTGCTGAAGCCCAAACATGCACCTGCGGCCATCTATCTGCCGTTTACCATCAGTGATGACGGCGACGCTGATCCGCTCACCGCCACGATTGCCGTCAGTCAGCAGTTCTTTGCCTGGCGGAACAAATGGCTGCCCCCGGAAGCAGCCGATCCCTTCAAAGGTTACTACACGTTTGCCTTCACCGTGCCAGCGGGTGCCGACGTGCCAAAGGGCAACGGCTTTGGCTCCGTGACCATCGATGCCACAGGCAAGACCGTGGTCACAGGGCGAGTCGCCGATGGAGAGACATTCAATACCACCTCGCACCTGAGCCCCGAGGGAAAAGTCATCATCTACCAGACCTTGTACACGACGGTCGCGAAAGGTAGCCTCCTCGCCATTCTCGACATTGATCCTGGAGTGGCCGCTCCTCCTGTATTCTCAAATACAAGCGGCGCCCTCTGGCAGCGCCCCGCAGACGACCGCAGCACTGCACGCACTTACAAGAGTGGCTTCGGCCCGGTGGACCTCGGTGTCGTTGGTGGTCTCTACACACCGCCGATCACGGGCACTATTATCATGGGCCTGCCCGCCGCCGCAGGCGTGCCCTTGAAGAATGCGCTGCTCAGTTTTGCCACCACTCTTGGCACTGATCCGCTGCCGGTGAATGCCGATGTCAGTCTCGAAATCAAACCCGGCGGCACCACCAAAGTGAACACGCCGAATCCCAAGGCCGTGACCTTCAGCGTCACACCTGCGGATGGCCGCTTCAAAGGCAGCTACACCACCAAGGACAACGACCCACGCCCTCCCGTGCCGCCCGCCACCTCGCGTCCGCAGATCAGCCGCAAGGTGGACTATCAGGGCATCATAGTGAATGACAATGGCACTCCTTATGGCTACGGCTTCTTCCTCCGTGATGCTCTGCCGAAAGCCGACGGCTCCACCACGCCCACCACCAGCCCGAAGGATTCTGGCAGCCTACTGCTGCGGAATTCCAATCTTTGACGCATCACACGCTTTCTCGCTCGGCGATGAAGCGATAACCGCCTAGCGGGTGCATCTGCGCTTTCACCTGCCACTCATCATCAAGCCCGAGTGCTGCGCGTAATTCATCACCACGGAAGCCCGCACGAATACTGACCTGCATGTCATGGCGCTGCACATGATTCAGCTCCGCCACCGCACAGAGCAGCCGACCCAAGAAAGTATGAATCCACAAGCGCGCAGGCTCAGCCGCCACAAGAAGTCTCGTGGCAGGTGAGAGCCGTGAACCAAGCTCTCGCAACTGCGTGGTCGTGAAGTGATGCAAAAATAAGTTAGCCACTACGATCTCCGACTCGGGTAGCTTGGCGGCCAGTAGATCCCCACAATGCCAGCCGCAGGCCGCAGGCCAGTCAGCAGGACGCGGAGCCAGATCGAGTGCTTGCAGCTCAGCTTCCCGAAACAAACCTGATGCAAGCAGCCGTCGTGACAACGCCCCATCTCCCGCTCCGAGTTCAGTGACGCGCCAGCCTCTCTGGCCATGACGCCGAATTACACGTTCGATCCAGCCGTGATTGCCCATGGCCGCATTAACGATGCGCATTTCCTCCCGCGCACGCACAGCATCAGGATCAGCCTGTGGCAGTAGATCGAGCAGTTCAGGCTGTAGCTGGCGTGATTTCATCGGTCGTCGATTCTATCGTCTGTGAAAATGAGGGCCACGTTGGCTCCACCGAAGCCGCTGCTATTACTCATGATGACGCGTGGTGGTGTATCACATCTCGAAGTCAGAATTGAAACGCCCTCACAGGCCGCATCAAGCGTCTCGGTCTTCGCATTCGCAGGCATGAAACCCGCCCGCATGGCCAGGCAGCAGACGCCAGCCTCCAAAGCACCAGCGAGGCTTAGCCCATGACCTGTGAGCGCTTTAGTGCTGCTCACCTTTGGATTTGAATCACCTCTAAAAAGGCTCTTCAAAGCATTCAACTCCGCAAGGTCACCGGCACTCGTCGCAGTGGCATGAGCATTGATGTAATCGACATCCGAGGTATCGAGACCAGCGTCTTGCAGCGCATTCGCCATCGCACGCGCTAGCCCAACGCCACTGGGGTCAGGAGCCACAACATCGTAGCCGTCGGTGGCCTGGCCCCAGCCTCGGAACTCAGCATAGACCTGCGCACCACGAGCGGCGGCATGTTCGGCATCTTCGAGGACGAGCACGGCACTACCACCCGTGATGACAAAACCGTCACGACTCACATCAAAGGGTCTTGGTGCTAACGCAGGATCGCTTTGTGAACTCAACGCACGCAGTGAGGCGAAAGGCAGAATGTTGTAGGGATGACAATCTTCAGCGCCGACGACGAACATGATTTTCTGCCTGCCCAGGCGGATCAAATCACACGCGCTGCCCAACGCATGAGACGAAGAAGCACAGGCACTGCTAAAGCTCACTGAGGCACCTTTGATGGCGAAACGGGCCGTGAGGTTGAGGTGCAGGGAGTTCGGCATACCTGTGACAACGGTCGGTGCCGACGTGCGCTCAGGGCCGCGTATCAGCACAGATTCAATCGCCAAATGCGTGAGCCATGCTGAGCCTGCGGAGGCGCAGTAGAGGCCCGTCTGTGGGGCTGAAACGTGTGCGGGGTCGAGCTTGGCATCGCTGATGGCTTCTTCCATCGCAGCAACGGCATAGACCGCATTGGGAACCATCGTGCGCAGTTGAGTGCGGCTGAACTGAACGTTGTCAGGAAAAGTCCAGTCGAGCGGATCGGTCGTGGGAAAGTGAAAGCCCTTCACCGTGCCAGCCAGCTTCACGCGATCATTCATCGCCGCGAGTTCAGGCATGAATTCGATGCCGCTGCGACTCTCACGCAAGCTTTCGAGCACAGTCGCGCGGCTATTCCCGATGCTGGAGATGAAGCCGAGGCCCGTGACGACAACGCGGTTCATGCGGTGAGCTTGGTGCGCAAAAAGGTCTTCAACTGACCGAGTGTGCGGATCTCATTCATCTCCTGATTGGCCACAGTGATGCCCAGCACTTCTTCAGCAGTCATGACGACTTCGATCATGCCGAAGGAGTCCATGCCGATGTCTTCAATGAGTCGCGCTTCATCCGTTGCGGCGGCCACACCTTCCGGCTTTGGATTCGCCGCATCACGCTCCAACACACCGTGGATGATGGCCGGCAGTTCATCCAGATTCCGCGACTCCTCAAAACGCAGCGCGGCTGCCACTGTCTCATCACTGCATCGCTTGAGCGACTTGGTGATCTCAAGCTTGCGTTCTTCAGTGATAGGCATGGCTGCTCTTACTCGGTTCCGCTGCTATTTCAAACCATGTCCACGATTGAAACCCAAACTCAGCGGCACGCGGTCCAGGGTATTGAAGGGGATGGTGAGCATGGCGTAGAATGAGCCGAGGCGTGTCGTGATGGACTCGTGGCTGAGTAGAAAGCGGAGGAGTGTGTCTCGGACAAATGACCGTGGCTTACCCGACCAGGTGCCGAACCACATGCCCCATTCAGCACGGAGAATGGCGGCCTTTGCGGCTTGCTGCCGATAGTGATTGTAGGCTGGTAGTAAGGTGGATGGATCAGGATGAGCTAACACTTCAGCGAGGAATTCGGCATCGGCAAAACCAGTATTCATGCCCTGACCGCCGATGGGACTCATGCCATGCGCGGCATCGCCACAGAGGATGATGCGACCATCGTAATAGCGCTCACAATTGAAGCGATGCGGGGTAAACGCGCTTTCATTGATCTGATCTACGACAGGCACCTGAATGCCCGTGCGCTGCTGGATGAGTTCACTGATACGACCTGCTGGTAAATCACTGAGAGTCTTGTCTGTCTGCACGACCCAACGCCTTTGCCCGCCTGGCAGCGGGAAGGATTCCACGGCACCTGTTGCGGTGAAAAAGAGATGGGCTTCATCGCCAAAGCTAGTGCGGTCCATGAAGTCACCCATGATAAAGTGTGAGTCGTAAGTGTGCGCAGGTGCCTTCATGCCGATCTGCTCGCGCACCGGACTGCGCCAGCCGTCACAGGCGACGACATAATGAGCTGTCCACTGGCGAATCCCGGCACGCACGAGGCAGTGATCAGCGAGCTGCTTCACCTCACTTACTTCACTGCCGGCTTCGATCTCTTCAGCGCCTAGATGCTTCTGCAAAAGAGCCACCGTCGTCACCTGTGGCAGCGCCAGCACATACGGATGCGGGTCTGGGATGTGCCTAAATGTCATGCAGCCCAGCGGACCACTCTGACCGTGTACAAAGCAGTCACGCACCTTCAGCCCATAGGCGATGAAGTTGTCTGTGAGGCCGAGCTTGTTGAGGATCTTCAAGGACGGCGGTGTGATGCCGATTGCCGCTGAATGAGACTTCGGCTGCGTGCGTTTTTCCAGCACGCGGATTCGCTGACCCTGTTTTTTGAGCAAGCATGCCAGCAGCAGACCCACGGGGCCACCACCGACAATGATCACGTCAAAATCTGGCTTCATGCGCGCACGCTGGCTTTGGATTTCTTCGGTGAAGTGATCGCCGCGCCGCAGCGCTCCAGCACGGCGGTCTCGACGGTGAGTCCTGGACCAAAGGCGATGGCGCAGGTGGTGGCGCGATCCGTTTCAGCTTCCTCAAGCATACCTTTAAGCACAAACATGACCGTGGGACTGCTCATGTTGCCATAATCACGCAACACACTGCGAGACATCTCCAGCGCCTCTGGAGGCAGCGCGAGATGTTGCTCCACTTGATCGAGAATCGCACGTCCACCGGGATGCACGGCCCATTCGTCGATGTCGCTGAGCTGCATGTCACGCTTCGCGAGAATGCCGCCGAGCATCTCGCGGATGTTGCTGCCAATGAGATCGGGCACATAGGCGGAGAGCGTCATGTTGAAGCCGTTGTCACCGATGTCCCAGGCCATGTGCGCCTCGCTGGATGGCACGAGCGCGGAGTGAAAGCCCTGCACGCGATAGTAAGGGCGGTCATCGGTCGGCTTGCGCGCGCTCATGATCGCTGCCGCTGCGCCATCAGCGAACAGGGCATTGGCGACGATGCTTTCCGGCTTGTCACTCACTTGCAGATGCAGCGTGCAAAGCTCCAGGCACATGACGAGCACGACCGCGTCGGGGTTCGCCTCACAAAACTGCGCGGCCATGCGCAGTGCGGGAAACGCGGCGTAGCAACCCATGAAGCCGATGGTGTATCGCTCGACACTTTCACTCAAACCAAGGTCGCGAATGATGTGATAATCCGGTCCTGGATTCGCGAAGCCCGTGCATGAAGCGAAGACGACATGCGTGATCTGCTCCTTCGTAAACTGCGGGCACTCAGCCAGCGTTTTGCGGGCGAGCTTCACCGCGAGTTCGCGCGAGGCTTTAGCATAGAGTGCATTGCGTTGACCCGTGGTGGGCGAGTTGATCGTGCCGTCCGGCAGAGTGTGAAAAAGCTCGCCGTCGTCTTTGAGGAAGTCGTCGCTGACACTGTAGCGCGTGTCGATGCCGGTGCGCTCGTAGATCATCTCGACCATCCGTTTCGCGCGTGAGTCACTGACCCAGCTCTTCATGCGCGCGCAGGCAAATTCGTTGCTGTAGATGAACGGCGGATTGTCGGTGGCAATGTGATGAATGAATGCGGGCATGGGGGTCAGTTCTGAGTCAATGTAACCGAGGAGCTGACTTTGATGCTATCCCCTACTTTGATGAATAACAGCACCGTGGGGACGCTAATGCCGCTGGCTTTCAGCGAGACGGGGAAGGCTAGGTCGAAGGTGGCTTTGCTTCCGCTCAGTTTCCAATTTGTGATCGTCGCCGTGACCTGCTGCGGCTTACCGAGCAGGGTCAGAGTCATCGGCAACTTAGTGGGTGTTTTGCCATCCGCCGCAATCTTGTCAGCCGCGACGTCGATGCTGGCACTGATCAAAGGATGATCGGTGACCTTCATCGCCTTGCGCATGTTTTCGTCACGCTTGGCTTCGGCGGTGTCCATCTTGGTCGCCTCGACGGTGACGGTGGCTTTGATGCGCGAGGGCTTGCCTGCTGCATCGAGTGTGACTTCGGTAGCGAAGGGTATGGCGGAAACTTTGCCGCCCCAGGCGTGGAGCGTGGAAGTGCCATCAAAGGTGATGTCCGCCTTACCCGTCCAGCTTTGAGCTGTGTCGGCTAAAGCGGATTGAACCAGGGCGAAGAGAAGAAGTAGAGAGAGTTTCATTCGTTGGTTAAACGGGTGGTTCACCGAACTGGCTGCATAAGGCTGAAACCACCCGAGAGGCTCGGCAAAGTGGCCGTCGTCAGACCGCCCGTGAGGATCTGCGGTAGCATGAAGTAGCCAACGGCTTTGACACTGCCATCGGTCATCCGCACGACTTGGCCTTGGAAGGCGACTTTGGCGCGCGTCGGCGGTGTTGTTTCAGCTAAGGCGAACGTGCCAGCCACCGCTCCGGTGTTGGCATTGATGCCATTGATGGCTAGCGTCACTTTACCTGGGTTGGCGGCTGGCAGTGGCAGCACCACTTTGTTGTCGCTGGTGTAGGTGAAGCTCATGTCGGGGTCGGTGATCGAGCTGGCGAGACCTCCATCCGTGAAGCTGAGCGCCACGCTGCCTGCGTCTGGCAATCCGAGCACCACGCTGCCCGTGCTGGCTGGGGCCAGATAGCCGCCTTCAGCCGTGACGTCGGCCTCAAAGCTGGCCGGATAAGTTGGGCCGGTGGTGGGTGGTTTGAACCATGTCACGGAGCCGCTGACGACGTTACTCGCGAACAGGCCTGCAGCATCTTCATAGAGATTCATAGGCCCTTGAATCGAACCCAGATTTTTGTAGAGCGGCGAGTAAGCCCAGAAGTCGCCATTGGCTCCGAGGAAGCTGGCGCTGGTGATGGCTTCACCATCGGCAGTCTTACCAACGGCGGTGAGGCTCCCCGCAAGGCTGACGCTGAAAGTAGCGAAGCCGCTACCGTGTGGGATGAGTGGATCAATTTTGTCTTGAGCGAGCGTCAGATCCAAAGCCATGCTGTAGTAGCCCGCCAGTCTCTCTGCCGGATTGGCGAGAGCATTCCAAGCAGAACGGATGCCGCTGACTGGCGCGCTGCCATGCGTGCCGGTGATTTGGCCCGTGGTTGCATTGAACGTTAGCGCCAATGTTTGTCCGCCGATCAGCACGGAAATCTGAGGTGCTGAGGCGGCCAGGAAGCCTGAGGCAGGATAAAGGGTTGCAGCAGTTCCAACGCCACTGGCACTGATGAGTTTGATCGTGTAGCTGCCGATGGAGGTCGTGGTGACGGTCAGCGTGCCGCCGAGGTTACGATTGACTGGATCGCGAGTGACGAGTCCGCCGAAGGTTCCGACGAGATTTTTATCCAACGCTTTCACCACCAAGGGCACGGTCAGCACGGCGCTGCTGCCACCTGGATTCGTGGCGCGGACTTGCACGTTATAGATCCCTGAAACGGCGGGGACGCCGCTGATCGCGCCGGTGGCGGGAACGGACTTTAAGCCTTTCGGCAGACCGGTGATGGCGAAGGTCTTTGGATAGTTTTGTGCAGTGACCGTCTGGCTGAAGGCTGTGCCAATGGTGAGCGTCGGGAAGTGGATCGGCTGGAGGATGGGAACCAGATAAGTGGCTGAGACGGTCAGTGTGAGCTCCCTCGTGACGGGGGCGCTGCCAGTGTCTGCGAGGTTCACCGTAAAGGTGGAACTGCCTGCTGCTGAGGGTGTGCCGGAGAGAACTCCCGCTGCACTCAAGGTGATGCCCGCAGGCAGAGTGCCGGCGCTCACTGTCCAAGTGTAAGGGGCACTGCCGCCTAAGCCAGTGAGGCTGTGATTGAAGGCCACCGCTTTCACCGCTGTGGGCAGTGTCGCTGTGGTGATGGCGAGGTTGAGTGCGGTCGTGCCGATCAATCCGCTGCCGTCACTGGAGGGCATGTTTGCCGGCACCAGCACGGAAGACTGAATGCTGAAGCCGCCCGAGAGGCTCGGCAAAGTGGCGGCCGTCAGACCACCCGTGAGGATCTGCGGCAGCATGAAGTAACCGACGGCTTTGACACTGCCATCGGTCATTCGCACCACTTGGCCTTGGAAGGCGACTTTGGATCGTGTTGGTGGTGTTGCTTCCGCTAAGGCGAACGTGCCGCCAACGACTCCAGTGTTGGCATTGATGGTTAGCGCTACTTTGCCCGGATTGGCGGCGGGCAGTGGCAGCACAATTTTGTTGTCGCTGGTGTAGGTGAAGCTCATATTTGGATTTGTCGCTGAAGCTGCCAGACCGCCGTCGGTGAAGCTGAGCTGCGTGCTGCCTGCGTCTGGCAATCCGAGCACCACACTGCCAGTGCTGGCTGGGGCTAGGTAGCCGCCTTCAACTGTGACATTGGTCGGCCCAAAGCTGGCTGGATACGTTGGGCCTGTGGTGGCGGGTTTGAACCATGTCATGGAGCCGCTGACGACGTTGCCCGCAAACAGGCCTGCGGCATCTTGGCTGAGGTAAAGCGGTCCTTGGATCGAGCCTGCGTTTTTATAGAGAGGTGCATAAGCCCAGAACTCGCCATTGGCTCCGAGGAAACTGGCGCTGGTGATGCCTTCTCCATCAGCGGTCTTACCAACCGCCGTGAGACTACCCGCAAGGCTGACGCTGAAGGTGGCGTAGCCGCTGCCGTGTGGGATGGATGGATTAACTTTGTCCTGAGCGAGCGCCAGATTCAAAGCCATGCTGTAGTAGCCCGCGAGATTCTCTGCTGGATTGGCCACAGCATTCCAAATAGAACGGATGCCACTGACTGGAGCGCTGCCGTGCGTGCCGTTGATTTGGCCCGTGGTTGTGTTGAATGTTAGCGCCAATGTTTGTCCGCCGATCAGCACACTAATCTGCGGTGCAGTAGCCGCTAGATGACCCGTCGTGATTGAGTAGAGGGTCGCTGCGTTTCCGCTGCCACTGGCAGTGATGAGTTTGATGGTATAGCTGCCGAGCGATGTCGTGGTGACGGTGAGTGTGCCGCCGAGTCCGCGATTGACGGTGTCACGGGTGACGAGTCCGCCGAAGGTTCCGACGAGGTTTTTATCCAGCGCTTTGACGATTAATCGAGCTGTGACGGTGGGACTCGTGCCGCCTGTATTCACCGCACGCACTTGGACGTTGAAGACGCCCGAGACCTCTGAGCTGCCGCTGATGACGCCAGTGGCGGCGACGAATTTTAATCCCTTGGGCAGACCCGTGATGGCAAAGGTCTTGGGATAGTTTTGGGCAGAAACGGTATAATTAAAGGCTGTACCAATGGTGATCGGCGGGAAGCTGATCGGCTGGACGATGGGCGCTAGGAATGTGGCAGAGACGGTCAGTGTGAATGGTTTGCTGACAGAGAAGCCACTGGAGTCCGTGAGACGCACAGTGATGATGGAGCTGCCAGGCGTGGTGGGTGTGCCTGAAAAGACGCCGCCACTGCTGAGCGTGATGCCTGCTGGCAGAGCGCCCGCAGTGACCGCCCAGGTGAAGGGTTCGCTGCTGCCTGTGCCGATGAGACTGTGATTAAAGGCCACCGCTTTCACCGCTGTCGGCAGTGTCGTCGTGGCGATGACGAGATCGCTCATGGTGACGCTGTAGGTCTCCGTGTCGGTGAAGCCATTGTCGTCCTGCACCTGCACCACGAAGTTGCTGGTGCCGGGCGCGGTCGGGGTGCCGGAAAGGACACCTGCGCTGTTCAAGCTGAGTCCAGCGGGCAGTGTGCCGCTGCTGAGTGACCATGCATACGGCGTGGTGCCACCACTGGCTACTAGATTGACACTGTAGGCGGTGTTGGTTAGTCCTGTAGCGAGCGGTGACAGCGTGGTGATCACGGGCGCGGTGGTGATGCTGAGAGCAAAGGCCTTGGTGGCCGTCAGACTGTTCGCATCCGTGATCAGTAGCGTGAAGTTACTCGTCGTCGCCGCAGTAGGCGTGCCGCTAAGCAGGCCGCCAGTGCTCAGCGAAAGTCCAGCAGGCAGCGTCCCCGCGCTCACGGTAAATTGATAAGGAGCTGTGCCACCCGTGCCCGCGAGCTGCTGGCTAAAGACAACGTCCACCACACTGACTGGCAATGGTGAAGCCGTGGTGATGCTCGGCGCGGTGGTGATGGTGAGATCGAAGGCTTTCGTGGCAGTCAGGCTGTTCGCATCCGTGATCAGCACGGTGAAGATGCTCGTCCCCGTCGCGGTTGGCGTGCCACTCAAGAGGCCGCCAGTACTCAGCGTGAGTCCAGTGGGCAAAGTGCCTGCGCTTACGGTGAACTGGTATGGTGCTGTGCCGCCAGCACCCGTGAATTGTCTGCTAAAGGCAACGGCAACTGCACTGACCGGCAACGGTGAAGCCGTCGTGATGCTGGGCGCGGTGGTGATGCTGAGGTCGAAGGCCTTTGCGGCGGTGAGGCCGTTTACATCCGTGAGCAGAACCGTGAAACTGTTGGTCACTGCCGCATTTGGTGTGCCACTCAGGAGGCCGCTGGTGCTCAGCGTGAGGCCAGCAGGCAACGTGCCTGTACTAATTGCGAATTGGTAGGGCGCATTACCTCCGATACCCAAAAGCTGTTGGCTGTAGGCAACTCCGACAACACTAACGAACAACGGTGAAGCAGTTGTGATGTTGGGCGGCACGGCGGCCATTGTGTCTGCCAAAAAGTTGTTCGGGCTGAAGTAGGTATCAATGATTACACGGTCAAAACTGAAATTTGCCTGCCCAGGCGGCCCAGTGATGATGATGTTGTAGCTGGCCTGATTACCCGGCAGCTCCCACTTGGCCCAGAGTTGGCCGTCGCCTCCATTGTTTAACGCCTGAACCACAGTTGGTGCCACGCCATTGATGCTGCCCAGTGAGATCGGTGCGACAAATGCGCCAGAACCGGACACGGCGGCAATTTGCAGCACGAGAGTGGTGAAGCCATTGCTGCCGACTGTGCCGCTGGTGGGCACGGTGATCTGCTCGGCCAATGTACCGCTAACGAAAGAGAGGTTGCCGTTATCCAGCACATGGTCCTGGCCGTTCGTGGTCTGAAAATTGGCTCCAACGGTGGTGGTGCTGATGTCCGGCGTACTGTCATCAATGGGTTGAGCGCGCGCGGCAGGTTCATTGAAAGTTTCCCAGCCAAACCAAGTGGTTCCTGAGTTTCCACGCTCACTTGGAGTGACCAGACCAGCGTTCTGATTCATCACATGCGTCGTTGGCGAGGCGACAGGCAGCACTGTTACCGAAGCTGCTGTGGAGAGTGCTCCGCTTGGATTTGATGAGTTGGTGACTTTGACCCAATAGCTTGTCGTGGCGATCAGCGTCGGCGTGGTGAATGAGGCGGAGTTGAGTCCCACGGCTTTCGTCGTTACACCGCTGTCACCCTCATACCATTGATAGCTCAGCGTAGCATCGCCCGTGGCGACAACGGACAGCGTGGTGCTTTGTCCGCTATTGATGATGGTCGAGGCCGGATGCGTGGTGATGGCCGCTGGGTTCTGAACCGTGACTATCGCGGTATTGGAGTTCGCTCCACTGAGATTGGCTGCGTTGGTGACTTTCACCCAATAACTCGTCGTGGTGGTCAGCGTCGGTGTGGTGAACGACGCCGAATTTGTTCCCACCGGAGTCGTGGTTGTGCCGCTTGCTCCTTCATACCACTGATAGGTGAATGGAGCATCGCCACTGGCGATAACGGAGATCGTTGTGCTTTGCCCGCTATTGATCGTCGTCGAGGCCGGATGTGTGGTGATGGCGGCAGGCTGCCTAACCGTGACGACCGCCGTGTTGGAAAATGCACCAGCGGCATTGGCTACATTGGTGACTTTCACCCAGTAATTCGTCGTGGTAGCCAGAGTCGGCGTGTTGAATGAGGCCGAATTGGTCCCCACGGTTGTTGTCGTATTACCGCTGTTTCCTTGATACCATTGATAACTCAGCGGAGCATCGCCTGTGGCGACAACCGAGAGTGTCGTAGATTGTCCGCTATTGATGATGGTCGAAGCTGGATGCGTCGTGATGGCAGCAGGCTGCCGAACGGTAACCGTCGCTGTGTTGGAGTTCGCTCCCGTGGGATTGGCTGCATTGGTGACCTTCACCCAGTAGCTCGTCGTGATAGCCAGAGTCGGCGTCGTGAATGAGGCCAAGTTGGATCCCACGGTTGTTGTCGTGTCACCGCTGTTTCCCTGATACCATTGATAAGTGAATGGCGCAGTTCCAGTGGCGACGACTGACAGTGTGGTGGATTGCCCACTGTTGATCGTGGTGGAAACAGGTTGCGTCGCGATTGCCGCACCCGGCGGCGCAGTGACTCGGATGGTGAATGTTCCCTGAGCAGAGCGCCCACTGAAGTTAAAATTCTCCCAGGCCTTGATCGTGACGACTTTATCTCCTATCTGCGTGGTAGTCCCCGTTAAAGTGGTGTTTTGGCTCGCCACATTCGCGAGCGTCAGGCCAGTCGGTAGCGTGCCACTGGTGACTGACCACGAGTTAGGCGTGTGACCACCTCCGCCGATGAGTTGAAAGGCTCCGGTAAAACTCACACCCGACGTTACAGGCACAATCGATGAACCCGGAGAGGGGGCAACCTGGCCGACCGAAGTCGCACCAGCCACACTGTCGTAGGCTCCCAATCCCACCACTGAAGCAATGACAAAGCTCGTCGAGTTCAGTGCCGCAGACGAAGCCAACAAGTTGGCTTGGGGAAAAAGCATCTGCACCAGCGGTGACCGCTGAAACAGCAGCAGCAGCGAGCTGTAGCTAGATAAAGTTCTTTTGAGCTTCTGGACGAGTGGATTCATTATTACAGTGTTAGTTGGGTAAAAAGTTGGGAGGGTTTGTTGAGTTAGTTGCAGCCACAACCGCCGCCGCCCACGCCGCCACCGCCAAAGCTCGCCTCGCGTGAAAAGTAGGCGTGACTGGTCATCGCCAGGAGAAGTGCATCACGATCACCCGACATCAACGGATGCGCCAGATTACCACGCTCAAAGGGTCTCACTCGGACGAGCTGCTGAGAGCAACTGCTCAATGAGAAGATCATAGCGGCAGCTAAGAGAAGAAATAAAGGCTTCATGGTAAGTGGCTGTTGGGTCGGCATTATTGGGCAAGGAGTTCTTCGATCTCTTTCGTGTACTCGGATTCAGTCTTGGCTCCTTTGAAGCCCTTGTGGATGTGGCGGATCTTGCCGCTGCGATCGACCAGATAGCTGGACGGCATGGTGGGCGGATTGAAAAAAGCCGCCGCCTGCTGCTTGGAATCATGAGCAATCGTGAAGCCCACTTTGTTCTTCGCCGCGAAGGTCTGGTAGTCCTTTGCATTCTCGTCCACACCAATGCCGATGACCACGAGACCCTTGGACGCATACTTCGCTTGAAGTCGGGACATAGTCGGGAAAGACGCCTTGCACGGCGCGCACCAAGAGGCCCAAAAATCTACCAAGACGACCTTACCTGCGGTCTTCGGTAAAGCGGCTCCTGGCAGCAGGCCGTTGAGATTGGGCAAGGTGGTGCCGACGGTGGGTTCTGCCGCCGCAATCATGGATAAGCTGATACAGGCGGCGCTAATGATAGTGATGATGAGTTTCATGTGGTTTTTTCTGCGGCTTGAACTTGGTGTTTGCGGAAATTTCGAGTGGTCATGGTCCCCTGGTCATCCTGCACGCAGGCTTCGACTCCAGTAGCGCTTTCGGCGAATTGTAGCCCGTCTGTTCTGCCCATGACGAACACACAGGTGGAGTAGATTCCCGCCACGAGACAGGCGGGTGCCAGCACGGTCACAGCACGCAGACCGTGACGCACAGGCCAGCCCGTCCGATGATCGAGGATGTGACCGTAGCGCACGCCGTTGTGCTCAAAGCGCCGGGCATAATCACCGGAAGCACACACCGCATAGCCGGAGACGGCCAGACCGCCGATGCAGCGCTCACTTTGGATACCATCCTGAATGCCCACATGCCAGAAGGGATGAAGTCCATTTCCACCCATGGCAAAGATGTCGCGGCCCAGATCCACCAGGATGTCCTGAATGCCATGCTTGCGGGCAATGGCGATCAGTTGATCCACCGCGTGTTCTTTACCAAAGCCACCAAAGTCTAGCCCCATGCCCACTCGTGGCAGGTAAACTTTCCCCGGCTTGCGCTCCACATCTTTCCATTGGGACAAGGCCAGGGCTTGCTGTACTTCAGCTTCAGATGGCAGACGTTCATGCACGACCTTCCAGTCCCACACGCGCAGCAGCGGCAGCATGGCGGGATCTAGAATGCCCCCCGTCAGGCGTTGCATGGCATCTCCCATGTCGAGCATCTGCTCCATCTCACGATCGATCTCCACCCAGCGCTTGCCAGCAGCCTCATTGATGCGCGAGACCATGGAGTCCGGCTTGAAGCGTGAGAACTTCGACTCGAAAGCGCCCAGCCAACCGAGCGCATCCGCTAGAAATTTCAGCGCAGTCTTCTTGTCCTCACAGCGGAACTGGATGGCACAAGCCGTTCCAAGCGCACGGAACGACACACTGCGCACACCGCGGCTGTCAGGTTCGATGGGGACTTGGATCGCTGAGTTGGTCATGGGCAGGGCTGATTAAAATTGAACCGTCAATCCGAAGGTCCAAATGCTGGCCGTCGGGTAGGCCGCAGCGGGCGCCTGGTTTGATCCGGTGCCGCGCATGTCATAAAACTCGTAGGCTGCGGATAGGGCAAAATTCTCACTCAACTGAAAGCGGGTCTTCAGTCCGAGACTCATCGTGCTCATCGAGGAAAGGCGATAGTCCGCCGAATAGTTTGGACCCGATCCATCCGGGAAACTGGCAGGTTTCGTGGTGAGCACTCCGTCCAGCGTTTGATGGTAAAAATCTGCCGCGTTCTGGCGGTAGTAGCGGAAAAAGGGCGTCACTTCCCACCTTTCGCCGATGCCCTGCCGCCACTCGATTTGCAGGCTCTGAGAGAACACGCCGTAGTCGTCATTGGAGAATCGAATCGTTGAATCCAAAGCTGCCTGATACTTGTCAAAAAAGTGAGTCCCTTGCAGTTGCAGCACCTCACGCAGTCGGCTGCTGGGGCGGTTCTCAGCATAGCGATTGACCGCCTCAATCGTCGTACCAGGAATGATGTCCGTTCGCTGGATGATTTTATACTGATCATTCAGATAGCCTTCACTGTAGCCAATCGTGAGATTGGCTGATAAGACCGTGTTTTTATCCAAGAGTTGAGTCACGCCCAAGACGAAATCGTAACTCCGCTTTTCCTGATTTCTGGTGCCGATGACGACGATGTCGTCATTCAGATAATTGAGCCCGAAGGTCAGGGTGGTGTTCTTCTGATTGAGTTCCCATTTGTCACTCAAGGCCAAGCCCTCTGAGAGATAGTCGCTCTCACGACTGCGTGAGAGTTCCAGCTCCACTTTGTGATCACCGATCTGCTGAGATAGAGCAGCGAGAACGCCCACACGGAGATCCTCCAATTCATCGAGAAAGGGCTGCGGTCCGCCAGGCAAAGCACCTGTGGGGGAAGCACCACTGATGGCATCATTCAATATTTGAAAACGAAAGGTCGTCGTGTCACCGAGATACATCTCACCACGGAAGTAGCGTGACACCACTTTGATGCGACCATCCGACTCGTCATAAACTTGGTAGCTCGAATCCAGTTTAAACGCCTCCGCCGCAGACATCGAAATCGATGGCAGCAGCAGCGGAGCCAAAGCCAGCTCACGCCTCAACCATGGCTTTTTGAAGAGAGCCTGGAAGGGTGTTTCAGCTTTTGGATTTTGTGAGGTCAGCATATTTTAAATGATCTCAGGAAAAGGCGGTAGCGTGTACTCAAATGACTATCAGAGCAATAACCGTCGGCTCTGGATTTCTCAGCGAGGTGCCCTGCCGTTTGTCATACAAGGGCACCATAAAAATGGGCAGCAAGAGCAGCGTGCTCTTCAGATCAGGCTTGGCATCTACAGCACCTTCAAATCAACAACGGAAGGCTGGGAAACGAGGCTGGCTGGATCGGAATCCGAGACGCCATCATGGCCATTGGCACGCGAATCATGTCGCGCACAGGTAGTTCGAGAGAAAGGATCAATGCGAGAGTGGCATTGAGGTTAAGAGTTACCGGGAGACTGCCGCTTTTAGCAGCATTGAAACGTTCTGTGATTGCGATGCTGGTGACATGGGCTGGAGAAAGGCAGTGGTCGCCTTCTTGATCTTGGCGACAAAAGCTCACCAGCACTTTGGCCATGCAACTAGAGTGATCTTTTGTCTGCGGCGTGTATTCGCCATGGCGGTGATGCAAGACCAATTGCGTGCCCAGCTCAGACTCGCCAATCATCACATCATGGCTGCCATCCAACTCCGCCAGCACCACGGCTACCGCTGGCAGCAGAGATGTACCAGTGATGGCATAAGCCATCAGGACAAGTGCTGCGATGATGCGGTGAAAGAGTTTCATGGACAGTCGCGGTAACACATCGTCCTGCATGAGATTCATTTCGCAACACTTCACCTCATTCATTGCCAAATGATCATCTTTGGACACCCACTCTTGTTCCCGACCTCTCCGATTTTGCGCTTGGCGCGGGGCCGGCCCTTTCTCGGCCATGACAAATAGCTGGTCCATTCATCTGGCGTTTGGTAAAACATCCACGCTATGAAAACACCAGCCATCCTTATCTCGTTCGCCCTCGCGCTTCCGCTGTCCGCTGCGTTGCTCGATTCACCTCAAAGCGGCGGTTTGAAGCTGACGAGCATTAGCTCGATCAGCTTTGGCAAAGACGGTCTCCTGCTCGTCGCGGACCCGAGTTCACAAAGCGTCATCGCCATTGAAACGAAAGACATAGGCCCCAAGGCTAAGCCGGGCAAAGTCGCGGACATTGCTGCGACCATCGCCGGTGGTCTTGGCACCACGGCGGAGAACATCACGATCAAAGACATGGCCGTGAATCCCGCGAGCGGAAAGGTCTACCTCGCCGTGCAGCGTCGGCCTGACAATGCCACGCTGCTCATGAGCGTAGATGCTGCGGGCAAAGTCGCACCCTTTGAGACCGACAAACTGAGCTGGGCCAGCGTGACTCTCCCCGGCGGCACGGCGAGCAAGGTGACGAACATCACCGACGTGGCTTTCGATGGCGAGCGCGTCTTTGCCACCGGCACCTGCAACGAAGAATTCGCCAGCCGCATCTTCACCATTCCGGTGCCGATCAAACATGGCAGCACAGCGGGCGTCATCAGCGCGGAAACCTATCATGTGGCTCATCGTAAATGGGAGACGAAGGCCCCGATTCAGAGCTTCATCCCCTATCATGCCAAAGACGGCGCGGACTATGTCGTGGGTGCTTTTGCCTGCACGCCAGTGGCAAAGTTCCGCGTCGATGACATCGAAAGCGGCGCGAAGGTGAAGGGCGTGAGCATGGTGGAACTCGGCAGCGGCAATCGCCCGCTGGACCTCTTCGACTACACCGACAAGAGCGGCAAGGAATGGGTCGTCGTGCATACCCAGCGCTTCAAAAGCGACTCCTTTGGCTCGAGTAAATTCTGGGGCGCGCGCGTGAGCATGGACTACATCAACGGAGCCGAAGACAAATCCAACGAGAAGGCCACCTGGCGCGATGTGAAATCCAAGACCGGCCCCGAAGGCATCGAGATCGTGGACGCTCTCTTCGGTGCCGTGCAGGTGGACAAGATCGACAACGAAAGCGCTGTCGTGCTGCGTGAAGCTGAGGGCAAACTCTCGCTCGAAGTCATCGCGCTACCTTGATTCATCATGCGGGCACTTCTCTGTGTTGGATGGTTGTGCGTGGGCGGCTTGCTCCAGGCAGTCACCATCGACTTCTCACAGGACGGCTCGCGGGTGGAACTGATCACCGTAGCAGCTGAGGTGCCGCTTTTATCAATCACGCCCGTCACTGCCCGAGCGCCGCTACTTGGTCGAGTTGAAATCCGTGCTGACCGGCTCGTGTTCACACCAGCGTTGCCGTTCGTCGCAGGTCAGCGCTACCGCGCCGAGTGGCAGAGCAAATCCGGCATGACACAGCAGGCAGAGTTTGAAATCCACTCGCCGAAGTCGAATCGCCCAACGGCGCAGATGCTGCCGAAGTCGGTGCTCCCAGCCAATGCGCTCAAGTTTTACCTCCACTTCTCCCAGCCCATGGAGCAGGGGGTCTTTCTAGAGCGACTTCGGCTGCTGGATGCGGCTGGGAAAGAAGTCATCGGCCCGTTTCGTGAGACGGAGCTGTGGTCGCCGGATGGCAAGCGGCTCACGGTTTGGTTTCATCCAGGCAGACAGAAGACTGGCGTGAATCTAAATGAAGATGAAGGCCCGGTGCTAAGGCCTAACATGAAGCACACGCTCGTCATCGCTGGCACATGGCGCAGCACGAGTGGTGTGGCTTTAGGAAAGGATCAGCGACTTGGTTTCGAAACCGTCCAAGCGGATCACGACTCGCCCAGCGTCACTCGTTGGCAGATCCAAACACCGAAAGGTGGCACACGTGAGCCGTTGCAGGTCGAGTTCGATGAAGCGCTCGACCCCGCCATGCTGACCAGCGCACTGCAAGTCTGGCGTGATGGTAGCGCGCTGACGCTGACGGCTTCAAACTCCGGTAAGCACTGGAGCGCTGTGCCTCAGCAACCGTGGACCGCAGGCCGCTACGAATTGCGCGCCGACCCATTGCTGGAAGATCTCGCGGGCAACAATTTGCTCCAGCCATTCGAGGTGGACCTACAGTCCACTCCCGCGGTTAAAGCCCCACTCATGCGTGAGTTCATTATTGAATGAAACGCTCAGCTCACTTGCCCATTTCCAGGCTGCGCTCGGTGGCGGTGCGCACGGCTTGGATCAGGGCATTGCGCAGACCATGAGCTTCGAGTTGTTCAAGGCCGGCGATGGTGGTACCGCCTGGGCTGGTGACTTCATCACGCAGGGCTGCGGGATGCTTGCCGGTTTCGAGGACCATGCGTGCCGCTCCAGCTACGGTTTGCGCCGCCAAAGTGAGAGCGGTGGTGCGGGGCAGGCCCATGAGCACACCGCCATCGGCCAGCGCTTCGATCACGGTATAAATGTAGGCTGGTCCGCTGCCGCTGAGGCCGGTGACGGCATCCAGAAGCTTTTCAGAAACCTCATCTGCGGTGCCGACAGCGCCGAGGATCTTCTTGGCCAATGATGCATCATCAACCGTGGCAGAACTGCCACGCGAAAAGGCAGCGGCTCCGGTGCCGACGAGTGCTGGCGTATTCGGCATGGAGCGGATGACGCGCTGGGCTGAGCCAAGCCAACTTTCTAAAGCGGCCACCTTCAATCCTGCGGCGATGCTCAGGTAGAGACGGCTGCCTTCGACCTTAGAAAGAGAGGTGCAGAGCGCCTGCATATCGGCTGGCTTCACGGCGAGTAAAATCACATCCGAAGCAGCAGCCACTTCGGCTGGTGTGCCAGTGATCACGGGGCAACTGAGGCTCGCTTGTAAGGCCGACACGGCCTCTGGCACGACATCGCTCAGCGCGACCGAGAGATCCGCTTTGCAGAGTGCTTTTTCGACGCCGCGCAGCAGCGCGCCGCCCATTTTTCCACAACCAATGAGTCCGAGTTTGAGCATAACGCGCGACGTTGGCGGTAGCCTGCGGATGACGCAAGAAGAGCTTTTTGCAGTAGCATTGGCGGCGCAGCATCGTTTGAATGCCGCTCATGAAACTTGGCCTCCTCTTTCTAACCCTTCTTGCTGCCGTCTCCATCGCTGAGGCAAAGCCCAACATCATCTTTATTTTGGTCGATGACCTCGGCTATGGCGATCTCGGCTGCTACGGTCAGAAGTCCGGCCTACAGACGCCGAACCTCGACCGCATGGCGGCAGAGGGGCTGAAGTTCACCCGACATTACGCAGGCAGCACGGTCTGTGCGCCATCACGCTGTGTGCTGATGACTGGCCTTCATTCGGGTCATGGTCGGGTGCGCGGTAATGATCCCTGGATCATCCCGGATACTGATCTCACCGTGCCCGGCCTGCTGAAGCAAGCAGGCTATCACACGTCTGCTGTCGGTAAGTTTGGTCTCGGAAAACCGCTGCCGCTCAATGATCCTGAGCGGAAGGGATTCGATGAGTTCTATGGCTACGTCGGCACCAGCCACGCGCACAATTTTTACACGAAGGCGATCGTGAAGAATGGCGTCATCATGCCGCTCACTAACACAACGATTCCAGGCACGGAAAAGGCAGTCGCCGATTACAAGGACACGGATCTCATCGGCACAGGCGTGGCACCGCTGGATGGCCGTAAGCAATGGGTGCCGCAGCTTTGCTCAGACGAAGTGAAGCGTCAGATCGACGAGCGCGCACGCGACAAAGACAAGCCCTTCTTCCTCTACTACGCACTGAACATTCCACACGCGAACAACGAGGCGGGGAAGACCTCGCCACTCGGTCACGGCCTGGAGTGCCCGGACTACGGCCAGTTTGCTAGCAAGGATTGGCCTGCTGCGGAGAAAGGTTTTGCGCAGCTCGTGTGGTTCCTGGATCAGGAGGTTGGGCGCGTGATGGATCAGCTCAAGAAGCTGGGTCTTGCGGAGAACACGCTCGTGCTTTTCTCTAGCGACAATGGACCGCATCACGAAGGTGGTCACGACAGCGATTTCTTTAACAGCAACGGCGACTTCAAAGGCACCAAGCGCGATCTCACGGATGGCGGCATACGCGTGCCGCTCATCGCCTGGTGGCCCGGTCAGGTGAAGGCTGGCAGCGTGAGCGAGCATGTCAGCGGTTTCCAGGATCTGCTGCCGACGGCTGCGGAGCTGAGCGGCAGTGCGGTCAAAACGGAGACGGATGGCATCTCGTATGTGCCGACTCTTCTTGGTCAAGGTGAGCAAAAGCAGCACGCGCATCTGTGCTGGTATTTCGGTGAGCAAGGCGGCAAACGCGCTGCGCTGAAGTGGCCCTGGAAGCTGATTCAACTCAACACGGGTGCTGGAGCTAAAGGCAAAAAAGCGGCGAAGCTGAGCCAGGTTCTCTACAACCTCGACAAGGACGCTGGTGAAGAGACGGATATCGCGGCCGAGCATCCTGAGATCGTCGCCGAGCTTGAGAAGATGATCACAGAGTCGTATCGCGAGCCTTAATTTTCGATGCCTGCCTACTTTGATTTCAATGCCACGACGCCGCTGAACTCGGCGGCGCGTGAGGCGTGGCTGCAAGCCAGTGAAAAACACTGGCACAATCCATCGAGCCTTTACCGTGAGGCCGGCATGACGAGCCAGGCGCTGGAAGCGGCGCGTGAGCGATTGGGCGATCTTCTCGGCGTGGAGCCTGAGCGCGTGGTTTTTACTTCGGGGGCTACAGAGTCAAATAACACGCTCTTTGCCGGACTCGCGAAATGCCTGCCGCCAGATGCCTGCGTGGCGATCTCAGCCATCGAGCATCCCTGCGTGCGTGAGGCCGCGCGTGCTTGGCTGGGTCGTGATCGTGTCATCGAGATCCCAGTCGATGCTCAAGGATTGATTCAGCCCACGACGCTTGAAGAGGTGCTGGTAAAGCATCAGCCCGCGCTGGTTTCCATCATGGCCGCGAACAATGAAAGCGGTGTCCTGCAGCCTTGGCAGGAGCTTCTGATTTTATGTCGTGATCGCGGTGCGCGCTTCCACACCGATGCCGCGCAGTGGATTGGTAAGATCAAGGCCGCCGATCTCGGAACTTGTGACTACATTACGGGCAGCGCGCACAAGTTTGGTGGATCAAAGGGCGTTGGGTTTTTGATACTCGCGGATGAAGAGGAATCATTCCCACTGCTTCAGGGCGGACCTCAAGAGAGCCTGCGCCGAGCTGGCACAGAGAACTATCCCGGCATCGAAGCGATGGTGACTGCGCTGGAGTCGCTGACGCCAAGACTCGCTGAAGTGGCGGCGAAACAGTCGGCTTTGCGTGATGCGTTCGTTGCGGACATGCAGCAGTCTTTCCCACGCCTGCGTGTGATCAGTGTGGGTGCACCGCGACTCTGGAACACGGTGCTGATGGTGATGCCTCAGCATGAAAATTTAAAATGGCTCACTCGCCTCTCACGACTCGGCTTTGCCATCTCCACAGGCTCTGCATGCAGCGCCGGCAAAGAAGGCTCGTCGGTCGTCGTGCAGGCACTCGGAGCAAGCTGGGAAGAGCTGCGCCGAGTCGTCCGCGTGAGTGGTGGTTGGGACACGACTGCCGATGACTGGACAGCTTTGGCCTCTGCATTTGTCGAAGCCGGTCAGAGTCTCGATGTCGGCGGGCGACCAGGAATCTGAGAGACGGGAAGGCGAGTTGCCCTCAAGATCACTGAAAAGAAGTCGGGCGCGAGGTCTGGTAGCCGTAAGCAGGCATATTGCCTTTGGGACTCTTGCAACTGACGCCAAGGAGGGTGGTGATGGCAAGGGTCGTGATGATGAGAGCGCGTTTCATGGTGGAGCCGAGAGAGTGAGGAGTCAGTGGGAGAAGGCAAATTTTATCACGGAGGCTCAAGCCTAGACCCAGTATCAATTGGGCCTTTCGTGGTTCTTCATCACTGCATTCATACTTAAAATGAAATCAAGCAGGGTTCCTACTTCGTCGGGCTTCGCTGCTCGGCGATGAAAAACTCTCAATCTTTGTCGGTCATCAAGGGCAGGGTAGGCTGCTTGCGGAATTTATTCCAGTGCTCCAATGCACCCCAGCTAATGTAGGTGGTGATGTAGCTGATGGGTGCCAACGCGGCACCGACAAAGATGCCGCCGAGGAACATGGCTTTGGCAAAGGCGATGCCTTTTTCCAGCGAAGCCGGCTCCTTCACAATCGCTGCGGCTGCGGCTAGGACTGTGGGGTCGCCAAAGTGATGCATGACCCAAGTGCCAATCCAATTTTCCACCCAGGCGATGGGTGCCAGTGTGGCTGGATTGCTGATCCAGCAAATGGCAATGGCGATGGGAATATTGACGCGAAAAATGGCCGCAAGGATGGCTGCACTCGGCATCTGGATGGGCAGCAGTTGCACCGTCACAAACATGCCCACGGCCATGCCGCCTGCGAAGGTGTGCTGCGTGGGTTTCCACACGCGCTTGTCTAGAAAGTGCCGGGCAAACCAGCGCATCGTCGGGCTGTGTTTGAGCTTCCGCGGATGCTTGAGGAAGCGGTAAGTCTTGAAGACCGAGCGACGAAAATAGCCTTTAGCGAATTCAACCATGGCAGCAATCAATGACCTGAGGTGGTGACATACACGAGCAGCGCTCCACCGAGAACGATACGATACCAAGCAAAGCCATTGAACGTGTGACTTTGCACAAAACGGATCAGCCACTTTACCACGATGAACGCAGCGATGGCGGAGACGACGGTGCCGAGGGCGACCATGCTCCAGTTCTCATCGGCCAGTTTGCCATCTTTGAAGGCAGAGAGAATCTTGAACCCGCCCGCTGCCATGAGTGTGGGGATGCCGAGAAGAAAGGAAAACTCCGTGGCGGCAGGTCGCGCCATGCCAAAGGCCATGGCCATCAAAATGCTGGCACCCGAGCGTGATGTGCCGGGAAATACTGCGGCGAGTAATTGTGCCAATGCGACCGCGATGACGACTGCCCAGGTGATCTCTGCGAATCCTGATTTGTCTTTGTACAATCTCTCCAAGATGAGGATGACGATACCACCGATGAGTGTGGCCCACGCCACGGGCGCGATCTCGTCTGGCAGCTCGATGTTCAGCTTCTTGATCAGCAGACCACCGACGGCGGTGATGAGGAAAGCGCCCGCAAGTTTGGCCAAATAATCGCGCGTGGATTTCTCGCTGAGCGTGGTGGCGAGCTGCTTCACACGCTGCATGAAAACCGCCAACACGGCGATGACCGCGCCACTCTGAATCACCACATCAAACAGATCCGTCTGCTTCGGTAGCCAGCCAAAATTCTGCGGAATGAGCAGATGTCCGGTGGAGGAGATGGGAAGGAATTCCGTGACTCCTTCGATGATTCCGAGGATGATGACAGCGAGCCAGTCAGGCATAGTTTGTGGGGGGATCGAACAGTTTGCAGGGGCCGACTGTCGAGTGGATGCCCGTCTTTGCAAGCTCGCCGGCGAGATGTTCTCGTCACACGTCGTTTGCATGAACCTCTTGTCATAGTCGCGCGCTGCTGCGTATCTTTACCGATCTCGAATTCTACCTCATGAACTACCGCCTCCTCCTGCCCACTCTCGCCCTGCTCTGCGGGGTGCCTTTTTTAAGTCGTGCTGCTGAGGAGGCGCCCAATGCCAGCCAGGCGATCGACCTGACGACGGGGGAGTGGGACAGCGTGGTGAACATCGACTGCTCGGTGCTGATGCCTGACTACCGCGAGCCGTGGAATGCGGGCCAGCCGTCTGGCGGCTCGGGCACGGGATTCCTGATCGGTAAAAACCGCTTCCTGACCAATGCGCACGTCGTGAGCAATGCGACCAAGCTCGTCATTCGCACGACCAATGATCCGCAACCGCACCCTGCGCGCATCGTCTTTGTCGCCCATGACTGTGATCTGGCGATCATCGAGGCGGAAGATGGAGCGCCTTTTGAGAAGCTGAAGCCGCTGACTTTTGGCGGCATCCCAAAGCTCAACACGGAGCTCATCGCGGTGGGTTATCCGATCGGTGGTGATCGAATCTCGGTGACGCGCGGCATTGTTTCACGCATCGACTTCCGCCCATTCAGCCACACGCAGGTGGACTCGCATCTGGCGATCCAGGTGGATGCGGCGATCAATCCCGGCAACTCGGGTGGACCGGTGCTGCAAAATGGGAAAGTCGTCGGCGTGGCCTTCCAGGGCTTCAATGGGCGCGTAGCTCAGAATGTCGGTTACATCATCCCAGTGCCGGTGATTCAGCGCTTCCTCAAAGACGTGAGCGATGGCCACTATGATCACTATGTCGATATCGCGATCACGGACTTCGCGGTGGAAAACTCGGCACAGAAAAAAGCACTGCAACTCGGTGATGACGGCATCGGTGTCATGATCGCCGATGTCGAGCCTGCGGGCAGTGTCGGCAAGATCCTGAAGCGCGGTGATGTGCTGCTTTCCATGGATGGCAATCCGGTGCTGAACAATGGCCTCATTCGCTTTGAAGGTGAGCTGATGGACATGAATGAAGTCGTCGAGCGCAAGTTCGCCGGAGACAAGCTCAAGCTCGCCTATCAGCGCGATGGCAAGAAGCAGGAAGTGGAGGTCGTGTTGAGTCGCTTTGACCCCTATGTGAAGCTCGGCTCTCAATACAATCAGCGGCCACGCTACCTCGTTTATGCGGGCCTCGTCTTCCAGCCGATGGATCGCGATCTCGTCGATGCGCACCAGATTCGCGACCCCGCGACGAACTATCTTTTCGACAACTATCTGACCGACAAACTCTACGTCGAGCGTCCTGAACCCGTGCTGCTGACCACCGTGCTCACGGATGAAGTGAACACCCACATCGCCATGTATGCGCAGAGTGTGGTGGATGAAATCAACGGCATGAAAATCAAGAGCCTCAAGGACGTGAAAGAAGCCCTCTCGAAGAAGGATGTAAAAGAGTCTTTCGTCGTCATCAAGCTGCTGGAGAAAGGCCGCCCGCTCGTGCTCAAGCGCGATCTCGCTGAAGCTGCACACCCGCGAATCATGCAGACCTACAACATCTCGGAAGACGCCTATCTCGGTACTGAATAAACTCTGACCTTCAACCCCGAGCTTTCCTTTCCTTCACATGAAACTTTTTGTCAGCACACTCCTCTTTCTCGCCAGCCTCAGCAGCCTGCATGCGCAGGGTCCGCTGCGGCCAAATTCAGACCGCCGTATGCCGCCTGCTCCGGGACAACCACCCACGGGCATCCGCAAACCCATCGGCACTATCGTCCGCCCGCAGGGTATGGATGCCCCGCAGCCGATCATCAACACCAGTTCACTGCTGAAGGTGAACGTGACGTTTCAGGCGCATAACATGCAGATCCCCTGGCAGAAAGAAGGCGCGAGCGGACGCCGCGGATTGGGCGTGGTGCTGCCTGGCAATCGCGTGCTCGTCACCGCGCAGATGGTGTCAGATGCGACCTACATCGAGCTTGAGCTACCGGAGAGTGGTCAGAAGATGCCAGCGAAAGTTCAGGCGGTGGATTATGAAGCCAACCTCGCCGTGCTCGCGCCCAACTCTGCCACGAAAGAGATGGCCTTTTTCAGTGGTCTCAAGGGCATGGAAGTGGACACCTCAGCGCGCATTGGAGATGCTCTTTCCGTCTGGCAAACGGGCCGCGTCGGGGAACTGATCGTCACCCCCATGCGCATCAGTAAAGTGATGACCCAGAGCTACGTTGTCGATAACGCCGCCTTCCTCGTTTATGAAGCCACGGGCATCATCCGCACTGAGGCGAACAGCTTCACGCTGCCGGTGGTCAAAGGCGGCAAGCTCGCCGCGCTGCTCCTGCGCTATGACTCGAAGAACCAAGTCGCCACACTTGTTCCAGCGCCGATCATTGATCACTTCCTCAAAGACGTGGCTGATGGAAAATACGACGGCTTCCCTTCCCTCGGTGTCGAATTTCAGATCACGCTCGACGAGCAATTCCGCGAGTATCTCGACCTCAAAGCCGACCAACCTGGCGTTTACATCAGCACCGTCATGAAAGGCGGCTCTGCTGACAAAGCAGGCGTGAAGAAGGGTGACATTTTGATCGCCATCAATGGCTTCACCATCGACTCTCGTGGTGATTATCAGGACCCACAGTTCGGTGCCGTCAGCGTCAGCCACATCGTTCGCGGTCGCTCTTTTGTGGGTGATGACGTCGAAATGAAAGTCGTCCGCGAGGGCAAAGAAATCGTGCTCAAAAGCCAACTCACCCGCAAGCAGCCCGACGACTATTTGGTGCGGCCTTACCTCTTCGACAAAGGGCCGAAGTATGTCCTCAGCGGCGGCATGCTTTTCCAGGAACTGACGCGCCCGTATCTCAATTCCTTCGGTGGCGAGCAGCAGGGTGGCCCCATCCTGCGCCTGCAACGAATCGCCAGCACGCCGGACGAGTTTGAAAAAGACGGCCGCAAAAAGATCGTCTTCCTCAGCGCCATTTTACCAACGCCGAGCACCCAAGGCTACGAGCGCATGAGCGGTCAGGTCGTCGAAGAAGTGAATGGCAAAAAGATCACCGAACTAGCGGATGTGGCGGCGGCTCTAAAAGAACCCAAGGACGGCCTGCACATTGTGAAGCTGCGCGAGTTCCCTTTCATTCTGCATCTTGATGCGCTGAAGGTCGAGAAGGACAATCTGCAACTCATGAACGGCATGTTCCGAGTGAGCGGGCTGTCACGACTCGAGTAGCCGGAGCGCGAGTATGGCGCAGCCTACTCGCCTCTTATTTGGCTGAGTAACGCGCGGCGGTCAGGGCCACTTCACCGTCACTCACTACGCCATCTTTTTATGGACTCCGCTGCGTGAGGAAAGACAGGCGAGTAGGCTGTGCCATACTCGCGCTCCATCACTCCAGCGTGATGCCCTGCCAGTAGGCAAACTCCATGTTCCAGCCGCTGGCGTGGGATTCGAGGCGCACGGTGATTTCCTGGTCGCTGAACTTCGTTAGATCGATCTCAACGTTCTTCCAGCGAGGCTTCTCATGGTCCACTGATGCTTGCTTGATCTCTTGACCGTTGACTAAAACCTTGACGATCCAATCGCCGCGATCATCTGCCGCGACGTTGAATTTCAGCTTTGTCTTCCCTGCCTTGACTTTGAACTTCCTTTCAAAGCTAGCGGGCTTCGTTTTTTCAAATGGGTGGACCAGCAAGACATTCGTTTTGCCATGATACTCGGCCAGTTTGACAGGCGTGCGCTCGAAGTCGGGAGCGCTGACTTTCCAATCGGGATTCCAGAGACTGACGCTTTCCCAGTCGATGGCACGCCAGTTGGTGCCTTTTGGTTTCACGGGCTCACTGGCTTCGACGCCTTTGATAAGTAGATCCTTCTTGGCGGGCGTCAGCGGGCCTTCTTCCGGTGGTGCGAGGATGTACCAAATGAGATCGCGAAACATCGCATCCGGCAAAGCACCGAAGCCCATGGGCATGAGGCTTTGCTTGGAGTTAGTAAGCGTGGCGATTTGATCACGCGGCACCATTTGCGCGGCACCGCCTGCACCGAGCAACTTCACATGACTCGGTGTGTCTTCGACGACACGTCCGGCAAGCGTGCGACCGTCCTTGGTGGCGATAGTGAAGTTCTCGTAGCCGTTGCCGATGATCTGATTGGGGTCGATCACGTTGGCAAGGATCGCATCAAGATTGCTGCGCCCGCTGCCGATCAAATCTGGCCCCACCTTCTGCCCACCACCGTGGAACTCATGACAGACCATGCAGGTGGCCGTGAAGATGAGCTTCCCGTTTGCCAAATCAGGCTCGCCGGTCAAACAGGCCTTCTTCTTCGCAGCGATGAGTTCTTTGACATCGTCTGATGAATCCTGCCATGCGCCGAGCACCTTGAACGCGAGATCGCGGATGGTCTTGTCATGGTGAGTTGCCAGTGCGCGACGCACAGGAGCCGGGAAGCCACTGGCGCCGACCTTGCCTTCGGTGATGGCATCGAGCATGGCCTTCGTCCACGTTGCACGGCTGGACAATGCTTCGAGCGCGGCGATGCGGATGTTGAAGTCTTTCGATGCTGCCTGCACGAGCAGTGGCGCGATAAAGTCATCGCCCCCGAGGTCCGCCGCCGCGCGAATCGCTGCCACGCCGAGCGTGGTGGACGTGCCGGGAGCCAGCAACGGCTTCAGCCCTTCCTTCACCGCGTCCGTCTTCACCTTCCGCAGCGATTGCAGCACCGCGATGCGGTCCTTCTCCGACTTCGAGGCATCATGCAGCGCCACGATCATCTCCTTCACTGCCACTTCATCGCCCCACAGCACGGCGAGTGTTTGAGCGGAGTTGCCTACGTCGATCCGTTTGTGATGTCGCCATCTGTCGAGCTGAGCGGAAACATCTTTTGTGGGTTTGATCACACCGCCTTCCTGGCCTTTGACGAGTCCATCGAGCGCATGAGCAAGCAGGACGTCGTGAAGCTCGATCTTCTCGCAAAACTCGACCGCTAGATCGAGGTTCTCCGCCTTCCGCGTGTCGCACAAGCGGCGCATGGCTTTGTGAGAGAGGATGCGGGAGAAAGGCTGGCTTTGAGGAGCAGCTTCGATGAATTGCTCTAAAAATTGCGAATCCCATTGGGCTGATTTCGGTTTCCCAAAGAAGGGCTCGATTGCCATCCAGATAGCCGTTGGAAGTAGTAGATCTCGTGGTTCCCTGTTAGCGGTTAGGAACGCCTTCACTGTTTCACCATCGCCTTTGAAATACGGGCGCGGTATAATCTCAGTCAAACGAAGCCATCTCGGCATGTGCATAAACCTCCAGGCATTTGCTGCAGCGAGTCTAACCATTGGATCAGGATCATTAGCCAGTTTTCCCGTTGTATCCGAAACCCAATGACCATCCGTGGTGTCTGCTCGGACTTCGGCCAAGTATCGGATGGCCCAGCCCCGCATTACGGGATCCTTGTCGTTGAGCAAGGCTTTGCAGGTGTCTTCAATGGGCGTTTGGCCCTCAATGTCATCACTAGCGATCTGGGTCAGGATAGTGAGAGCAGAAAGTCTCTTTTCGCTACTGGCAGCAGAAGCAAGAATGCCTGTCAGAATCTGGAAGATCGGATTCGATAATAGAGCTTCTTTGGTTTCGGGAGAACCGATGAATTCTCTCTCCACCAGCATCCGCCTCGCCATCCGGCGCATCCAGTTATTGGGATGTTCGAGGGTCTTCACGAGGTCAGCTGTGGCGAGCTTTTTGAGGTCGAGGTCGCTGGTGGGACGCGAAGCCTGCACTGTAGTTCCGCCTTTAGGCGGCGCTTCGGTGGCGTTTCCAGAACCGGCTAAAGCCGGAACTACAATACGCCAGATTCGTCCCCGCTCGCGGTCCACGCCTTCGGGGTTGGCCTTGGCGTTTTGGTAGCAGGGATACTTGTCGCACCAGTCCATGATCCAGAGGAAACCGTCGGGGCCGGTCTGGGTGCTGACGGGGCGGAACCAGCCGTCGTTGGCGCGGAGGAAGTCGCGACGCGGCTCGCATTTGAAGGTGGCACCGACGGGTGTGAGCACTTCCTCGTGAATGGCGTTGTCGTGGATGTTGCCGATGAAGGCGTGGCCGTGCGTGTCGGTGGGATAGCGGCCGCCCTGATAAATCTGCACGCCGGCATAGGCGGCGCGGAAGTGTTTGTGTTTTACGATGCTAGGTAGCAGCTCATACGAATACGGATTCTCCGGCGCACCACCTTGGCGCACGTAGATGCCGCCGGGGGCCATGTGGAAGAAGTGGTCGATGACGCAGGCGCTGACGAAGAAGTTGCCAGCGGCGTCGTAGTCGCAGCCCCAGGGATTGCTGGTGCCGTCGGCGAAGACTTCGAATTCCCACGCGGAGGCGTTGTCGCGAGAAGTGGGGCGCGCACGACCGATGCCGGCGTCGAATTTGAAGCCCTCGCTTTCTGGCTGGCCGGGGCGGCGGACTTTGCTGTTGGTGAAGACGCCGTGGGTCATGTAAAGCCAGCCATCAGGACCCCAGCAGAAGGAATTGAGCAATTCATGTGTGTCTTCGCGGCCAAAGCCGGTGAGCACGACACGCCATTCGTCCGCATGATCGTCACCATCGGTGTCTTTGAAATGCAGCAGATGCGGCTGCTGGCCAACGTAGATGCCACCGTCGCCGCAAAGGATGGCGCTGCCCATGTCGAGGCCTTCAACGAACACGGTGCGTTTGTCGGCCTCGCCATTGTTGTCGGTGTCTTCGAGGATGATGACACGGTCCTTCGGAATCTTTGGATGATTCTCGCGCATCGCGTTGAGTGGATTGTCCTGTGCCTGACAAACGGCGGACACTGGATGGTATTGATCATCCTTGGCCTCGATGCCAAAGGCATTGCCTTTGAACTCCGAGCCATTTGGATATTCGTAGCCTTCCACGACCCAGAGGCGCCCGCGATGATCCCAGGTCATGGCGACTGGATTCACAATCATCGGCTCATGGGCAAAGCAGCGGACTTCGTAGCCGTCTGGCACGCTCATCTTGGCGCGCGCTTCTTCGGGCGAAGGGCAGATGGCAGCGGCGGGTGCGCGCTCGCCCTCGATTTCTTTGCCAGCGGCGTGGAGTACTGGCGAGGTGGAGATAGCCAATAGGAGGCAATAAAGGAATCGTTTCATGGGTCATGCAAAACTACGGGATCAAGCCGATATGATAGCAGACAAATTATGGGCTGAATCGGTCTCACTGATTTGAAACCACAAAAAAGCCCCGCTACGAACGAATCGAAGCGGGGCTGAGAAATCAATCGTCAGAGCCTACTGTGGCGGAACGCGGAAGAGTTTGCCTGTATAGGGACACTTCACTTCCATGCCGGTGGGCAGTCCGGTGACATCGACCAGTTGATGCTTGGCAGCGTATGGGCTGTTCACAAAACCTGGACGGCCAGAAATCGAACTGCCATACGGAAGCTCTGTCGGCGCAGCCTGGGGGGCTGGAGCGGGTGTGGGCTCGAGTTTCGGCTCAGGTGCTGGCTTGGTCATCGCCGCTACGTTGGAGTTTGGGGCAGGAGTTGACGGGGCGGCAGATTGTGACGGACGTGGATTGACGACGCGCGGCGTATTTTGGATTCGAGGTGCCGGTGGTGTTGCCGCGATCTGCGGAGCGCTGCTTGTCATGCCACTTGGAACGATGAACGGTTTCTGCGAATATGGGCAGACGACTTTTGACCCGGCACTCATGCCGCGCACATCAATGAGGCGACCCGGAGTGGTGTATGGGGAGCGTACATAGCCAGGGAGATCAGCCACAGCGCGGGCGACTGGCAGATCAGCGGAAAGCTGAGATGGAGGCGGCGTATCAATTCGGCTCTGAGCTAGGGGTTGAACGACATGAGTGTTGCGATTGCTAGCTACCATCTGACGAGATGAAGAACTCGTGAGCGGTGCTCCCAGTGGGTGCATGTAATACGTAATGAGTCCGCGGGTCTGAATATCATTCCATGCTTGGCGCGGGGGCAAAGAGCAGGAGACTACAGCGATGGCGTTGAGTCCAATCAGTGGCAGACGAATAAGAGCTTGTTTAGTTGTCATGGCTTGAAGCGGTTTTTTTATTATCGCGTTCCCATTTTAGTGAACTTTTTTGTTTTTGCAACAACAATGACAACAGCAGCTGGGAATAACAGCTTTATTATCCATTTTAATTAGATTTATCATAGTTTGGCGCGCCTTCGATTTTGCATGATAGAGGCCTCCATGCAGTGGAAACTCATCACCGTTGGTAAACCCTCACTTCCGTGGGCACGCGCAGCTCTCGAAGACTATCTTGGGCGACTAAAGCGCGTCGCTAGAATTGAACACATCGTGGTCAAAGAAGGTCCGCGGGATCAAGTCGAGGCGCAGCTTCTAAATGCCAGTGAGGACAGCTTGAGAATCATCCTGGATGAACGCGGCAAAGCCCGCCGCAGCATGGAATTAGCACGCTGGATTGAGGATCACGACATTCGAGGCACAAAGCGTGTGAGCCTCATCATTGGTGGTGCAGATGGGCACTCTGAAAAGATGCGAAAGGCGGCCCATGAGTGTTGGACTTTATCTTCATTTACCCTCCAGCATGAGATCGCTCTCGTCGTTTTAGCGGAGCAAATTTATCGTGCTTATAGCATTCTGCGAAAGGAGCCTTATCACCGAGAATAGGGAATTAATGACTCTTAATGGCCACCGCCGTAATGAGACTCAACTCTGACTGTGTTTCTCCTTGTTGATAGATTGACCTTCGTTTATATTTTAAAAATTCCAACATTCAATCAGTTCGGCTTCTCATGTCGTCATCCGCTCTCCGAAACGTGATAAATCCACGAAATATTCCCTCCACCAGCCACCGCGGGGGTGCAGACGGTATCGACGATCCGAATCGACCAGCCATCGATATGGAACGCGTTCTGGGCGTGCTCGTGGAAAATGCGCCCGTCGCTATGGCGATGTTCGACCAGCGCATGCATTACATTTTGGCAAATCGGGCCTGGGTCGATGAGTTCGGACTCAATGGCATGCAACCGCTTATTGGGCAAAGTCAGTATGAAGTTTTCCCCGGATTGCACCCAGGATGGAGACAGGTCTATGAAAGAGCTCTCCAGGGCCATGTGATCCGCAGTGAACATGACGCGATGGCCGGACCCGACGGTAGTCGTATCATATACCGTTGGGAAGTGCGCCCTTGGCGCCACCAGGAGGATGCTTCAGTCGGGGGGCTAATGGTCACTTGCGAGCGGTTTGGACAGAATGCCATCACTGAGAGGCAAGAAGATTCCAGTGCACAGGTAGGGCAAAAGACACTCTTTGGCGACTGCTCCTCACCCATAGTTTTGATCGATGCCCATGGCGTGGTCCAGCAGGCAAATAGCGCTGCTGCCAGACTTTGTCTTTCGCATGGACTGCAGGAGGGAATTTCGACCTTTTGGGATATATTGGCCGAGGGTCAGCCCAGTGGTTTATTAAAGCAGGAGATCCTGACGATCCTGGAGACCCTTTCCGACCCTGACGAACCTGAATCAAAGATCGTCGCGCTGTCCTCTTCGGCACGGCAGTCTGCTTGGGCCACGAGCGAATCCCAGAAAAACGGTATTTCACAGCCAGGGAAATGGCTTTTTTCGCGTGCCCAATCGGAAGACGTCATTGAGCGCTTCACTGTGGTGGCCTTACCGCATGATCCGACGCCGAGAATGCCGTTGGCACCAACCAACCTTCCTGCGATTGCCAATGCTGTGGCAATGATCGCGCAGCCACCTTCACCTGACGGCCTTAACAACAGTCTGGAAATGCGGCGGCTCCAAGATGACCTCGCCCGAGCTAGGCAAGAACTCCGAACTCTGCACGAAGCTGGACGCACCTTCGCCCATCGTGATACACGCTCTAAACAATACCTCGAAGTCCTGCCATGCGGTGTTCTCGCGCTCGATGAACTCGGAACACCCATTTATCAAAACGAGCCACTGACAAAACTGCTCGGGAGGCCAATCGAGAAGGACGAAACTGTCGAGCAATGGCTGGCCGCAGCCTGCCCGAGTGAGCAGCACCGTGAAGAAGTCGCGGCACTATGGCGTGAGGATGTCTGGCGTCGCCAGCTCACCCGCACTTTCTCTCTCGCCACGGCTGATGGGCTGCTCAAAGAACTCGAATTCCAACCCGTGAGTCTGCCTGGTGGTGGACTGCTAGTCAGCATCCAGGACGCAACCGAAAAATGCCGCCACGAAGAGCAACTCCGAGCCACCGAGGCCAAGTTTCGCACGTTACTTCAAGAAGCTCCTATACCAGTGGTCTTGATGGACAAAACAGGTTCCGTTTTTGATGTAAATCACCTTGCTGAGAGTTTGTTGGGACATCCGAAAAATGAACTGCGCCGCTATCCGCTCGATGCTTGGCTGGAGCCAGAAAGCGGCACGGCTCGGCGTGAAGCATTGCATAAAATGCAGCAGCAAGCGAGCCGCACAGGTAATCTGGAAGTCCAAGTCAAACAAACTGACGGCGCGCCCGTAACAGCTCTACTGCATTTTGCTCAGGTAGCCGACAGCGATGGCGAGCCGCATTGCACAATTCATTATTTTCAGAAGCAACCAGCGGCAGTTGAACTCGCTAAGGTTCATGCTCTGGATGCGGTTCCAATTCCAATCACGTCCGAGACTGCAGCGCAGCCACAGTTCATCTCGACTCTGCTGCTTAAAACCAATGTGAATGGACGCATCAAGGAGTGCAGTGTTCGTGGCTTGGAACTGCTGGGACTTACGGAAGAGGAAGCTCTTGGACGACCGTTGCACCAGCACTTCAGTCCTTCAGACGCGAGTGGTTTTTATGCTCATCTGGCAATGCTTTCACAAACGCCAGATGAGGCTGCCGAGTTAACCTGCTATTCGCAGAGCGGAGAGCGGCAAAACTGCCGTGCTACAGTGACTCCGCGTGGTGGTGACGGGTCTGACTTTGAGTTGAATGAAGTGGCCGAAAGCTTCGTGCTTGAACCCGTCTCTCAAACTCCCACTATCGCGCCTGAGGTTTTGCCTGAAAGCGCCACAGCACACACACTCAGCCTTCTGGGTGCTCTGCCATGGCCCGTGGCGAATCTGGATCGTGAGAAGTTGCTTCTCTCAGAGACACATCACCGCATCAAGAACCACCTCCAGATCATTTCTAGCCTGCTGAATTTGGAATCAAACACGATTACTGACACCGCCGCGCGGAATGCGCTCCGATCCAGTCAGAATCGCGTGAGATCCATCGCCGATTTGCATCAGCATCTATATCAGCTCACCCTTGGCACG
Organism: uncultured Prosthecobacter sp.; assembly: GCA_964583255.1. Taxonomy (GTDB): domain Bacteria; phylum Verrucomicrobiota; class Verrucomicrobiia; order Verrucomicrobiales; family Verrucomicrobiaceae; genus Prosthecobacter. The sequence goes on along the minus strand of CAZOVY010000005.1, from coordinate 46,257 downwards.
GCAGAGAGTTTCACCGATTTTGCCCAAGGACTTCTAGAGCACCTCCGTGAGTGCTATCAGGTTGACGAAGACCGAGTCGTGGTTCATTTCGATCTCCAAGTCGGGGCTATTGAGCCGGAGTGGCTCATGCCCCTAGCCCTCACGCTCAATGAGACCCTTTCCAACAGTTTCGAGCATGCCTTTCCCGAGAGTCGGCACGGAGAGGTTCGGGCATCACTGACTTTTGGCGACAGTTTTGGTGAGTTAGTGATGGCAGACAATGGCATCGGACTTTCAGAAAGCCTTCGTCCAGGCACTGGCACGGGCCTAGGTTTAAAAATTCTCGCTGTTTTCGCCGAGCAGATGCGCGGGCAACTCAACCTTGGTCGGTCTGATTCTGGTGGCACAGAAATTAGATTGCGTTTTCCTATAGCATCTGCTGATAATTAGAGCTAGCTTGGTTTTGCTAACTCTAAATGACCGATTTTGATCGCCTCCGCATCTTGATCGTCGAGAACGAGGGCTTGGTAGGCTGTGATATGGCCTCCAGCCTAAACGATCTCGGCTACAGAGTCGTGGGCACCTGCACCAGCGGTGAAGAGGCCGCTCGTCTTTATGATGAGCTACGCCCTGATCTCGTGCTCATGGATGTTCATCTTGATGGTTCCATCGATGGCATCGAGACAGCGAAACGGCTGCAACAGCGCGGACCCGTTGCCATCGTCTATGTCACCGCTTGTGCCGATCTAGAAACCGTCAATCGCGCCCGTGAAACCCATCCGCAGGGCTACCTCCTCAAGCCATTTAACAGCGACGAATTACGTCTGACCGTCGAAGTCGCTGCGACGCGCGTGCAGGAGGACATCAGCCGCCGCCGCCGTGAGCAGAGCTATTTTGAAACTTTCGAAAGCCTAGCCGATGGCGTGATCGCTGCGGATTTAGCTGGCGTCATCGTCTTCATGAACCCAGCGGCAACACGCATCACTGGCTGGGCGCAGGCGCATGTCGTCGGGCGCTCACTGCATGAAATTTTTCGTATCTACCATGCCAGCGGTGAACCAGCGATGGTGGAACTCGCTACTCCAACTCATCCGGTGAACGAGCGCACCGTCTGGCTGACCACGAAAGAAGGTGAACGCGTTGCTATTCAGGATCGCTCCACACCGCTGCGTGACCAGAGTGGTCACTTAACGGGTGTTGTGATTCTTTTCCGTAACCTACCAGCCGAGATCGCTCTGGATACAATCGCGGCACGCCCATCCGAGACCGCAGCACAAGCACCACTCGTCGATGTAGTAGAGAGCATCTCCGACCCCCTCATTGCGCTGGATGGCCGCTGGCGGCTGATTTATGCCAATGCCAGCGCTCAGAAGCTTTTTGACCGCAGTTCTGACAAGCTTCTCGGTGCCGACCTCTGGGATTTGCTGCCAGCAGCCACGCGAGAAACACACTATGAAGCGCTCTCTTATGCCATGCTTCATCGTGAACCGGTGAATCGTGAACTCTTCCTTGAGGAAAAGCACGTCTGGCTAGAACTACGTGGCTATCCTTTCGCCGAGGGACTGCTCATTCTCTGCCAAGACATCACCTCGAAGCGTGAAGAAGAGGAGCGCAAACATCGACTCGACCGGCTCGAATCACTCGGACTCCTAGCCCGTGGTTTTGCCCATGAATTTAACAATCTACTAACCGTCCTGCTCGGCAATCTATCACTAGCCGAAATGCGATTGCGCACAGCCATCCAGCTACCAGAGCTGCACGCAGCTAAGCAGGCCACATTGCAAGCCCAGGGACTCGTCCAGCAACTGCTCACCTTTGCTCGCGGCGGTGCGCCGATCAAACGGCCCACCCAGCTCGGCGAACTCGTGGAGCAATTCTTCCAGCATCACAGTCGTGCGTCCCGAATTGAATACCGTCTCGAAGTAGCACCTAGCCTTCCAACCGTGGCGCTCGATCCTGCACAGATTCGTCGTTTGTTAGGCAATCTCATCCGCAATGCCGAGCAGGCACAGCCAGATGGCGGCGTCATCACCGTCCGCTGCCACGCGCCAGATGCAGATGAAATGTTCCCGCATGATGTCACCACCGATCACCCTAATCAGCCCACAGGCGTCGTGATTGAGGTTCATGATCGTGGGGAGGGTATCCTGCCTGAAAATCTGCCCCACGTTTTCGAACCCTACTTCAGCACACGCAAGGCCGAGAATGCCACAGGACTCGGACTCACCGTGTGTGAATCCATCGCCAAAGCCCACGGAGGCTCGCTCTCGGTGCGCAGTGAAGCGGGTAAAGGCACAAGCGTCCGCTTTTATCTACCCGTCGATGCAGAGGGTGATGAAGTGGATGCCCTCGGGATCAGTTCGGCCTTTGATACCGCGCCACAGGCAACCACCAGCCGCATCCTTGTGCTAGAAGACGATCCGCTTGTGCGGAGCCTGATCGTCCGCAATCTCAGCAGCCAAGGCTACGAGATCACCGAGACGGCTGAAGGAAGCGAGACAGTACGTGTCTATCAAGAGTCCCTCCAGTCGGGTCGCCGGTTTGATCTAGTGATACTCGATCTGTCGATCCCGAATGGCATGGGCGGCGTGCGCACCATGGAGAAGCTGCGTCACCTAGACCCCGAGGTCACCGCCATCGTCTCCAGTGGCTACAGTGATGACCCCGTCATGGCCAAACCTGCCGCCTATGGTTTCGCTGCCGTCCTACCAAAGCCCTATGAGCCAGCCGACATGCTGCGACTCGTTAAAAGCGTCATCACTCAACGCGCCGTGAGAAACGGCTGAGCACTAGCGGCTACTCCCGCCAGAAATGCTTCTTGCCCGGATCACGGAAAGCATTCTCTAAACTGCCGAACAGCGAGTTAAGCCGCTCCTCTTCTTTGATCACATATTCAATGGTGTGAGAATGCGTGGAGATAGGGTAGTTCTTCACCACTTTTGGCTCCGTCAGAGTGGGAGATATTTTTGCAGCCGCATCCTGCACGGCCGCACGAGCTTTATCGATTGCCTGCTGGCCCACCGCGATCATTCCAGTGCCTTCCATACGTACAGGCTCCAGGAAATAGAAGCGCACATGCGAATTTGTGTTCAGCGTCAAATTCACCTCCACCACACGAGCGACGCCATCAGAGATGTACTCATGTTTTGATACGGCGATGATCTGCGCCGCCTTAACCATATAACGTCCGCCCTTGAGTGAGCCTGTCCACACCCCGTCCTGCAGCATCTCCTCAGTTGTAGGTTTCGTTTGTGTAGGCCCCGTCGTCTGAGCTTGCGCAGCACCGAAAAAACAGAAGCCAGTCGTGATAAAAAGGAAAAGCGCTTTCATAGAACCTGAGACTGCCAAAGGAACACCATCTTGTAAATGATGGAACATCGTGGCAACAGAGACACTTCTCATGGCCGCAGCCGATATTCCCAGGACATCCCCCATCAAACTCGTCGGCCCCTGGCTCGTGTATGCCGCATTCCGTTGTGTGGAGGCTGTCCTCTGGTTGCTCCCGGTTGAGGCCGTCTGGTATCTCGGTCGTGCTATTGGCACCGTGGGTTACTATCTCGCTGGCAAATACCGCCGACTCGCACTGAACAACCTGCGCATCGCATTTGGGCGCGAGCATGACGAGGCATGGCGCAGGCAGACCGCCCGCAGACATTTCGCCTCACTCTTTGCCAACGTCCTCTGCGGCTTCAAGCTGCCCATGATGACCCAAGCCGCTGTCGAAAAGCGCGTCACCGTCGAAGGCATGGAGCACACCCATGCGGCCATGCAAAAGCAGCGCCCCATCCTTTACCTTGTCTGCCATCTGAGCTGCTGGGAGATCCTCACCCAAGTCCCCTCTCTCTTTGTTTACGATCGTAAACCAGCGACTGTTTACCAGCCATTACGAAACCCATTTCTCAACGCGCTCATCTTACGCCGACGCAGAAAGCTCGGCTACACACTCTTTGATCGGCAGGACGGCTTTTCCGGCCCTATGAAACACATGAAGGAAGGTGGCTGCCTCGGCGTCCTCGTCGATCAACATGCAGGAGACAGTGGCATCTGGTGCCCCTTCTTCGACAGGCTCGCCTCAACCACACCCATCGCGGCGATGATGGCGCAGCGCAGTCATGGCGTGCTCATGCCGTTGGCCATTTATGACGATGGTCCAGGCCGCTGGCGCATGGTATGCAGTGCCCCGGTCGATACCGAGGAGATCAAACAAAGTGCCGATGGCCTAACGACTTGGATGAACCGCTCAGTCGAGGCCATGATCCGCCGACAACCAGAGAACTGGTTCTGGGTGCACAATCGCTGGAAAACGCCCAAGCCAAAATTTCTTCTCCAAGACTACAAGCGTGGCATCAGTTACCCCGCCGACTACGACCACACCAAGCTCCAATCCTTTGAGCTGCTCGTGCGTTCACCCAACTGGTTAGGAGACGCCTGCATGGCCTTCCCCGCCGTACGTGCCATGAAAGCAGGCCGCCCCGATTTGAAGCTCACCGTTTTCGGGCCCGAAAAACTGCGTGACCTCTGGGAGGCCCAGCCCGAAGTCGATCGCTACATTGGCAAAGAAAACAAAGAGGGACCCTTTGCAGTAGCTCGTAAAATCAAAGCCACGGGCATTCATTTTGATGCCGCAGTGCTACTCACCAACTCGACTCGCAGCACCGTCGAGTTGTGGCTCGCCAAAATCCCAAGACTCGTCGGATACAGAGGCTCGCTCAGGTCTAAGTTACTGCATCAGATCATTAAAGAGCCAAAAGCGAGTGCCCCCCCCTTGCATCACACACTTCGTTACATGCACATCGCCCGGAGCATCGGCGCGACTGCCCCTAGTTCTGAAACCGAGAACCGAGAACCGAGAACCGAGAACCGCCCCCCCCGTATTGGCATCTGTTCCGGAGCTGAGTACGGCCAGGCAAAACGCTGGCCCTTAGAGCGCTTCGCCGCCGTCATTAAACAAGTCGCCGTGTTACGTCCCGACATCGAGTGGGTCTTCTTCGGCGCTCCCGGTGAAGCGACAATGGGTGAGCAACTCTCGACGATAGTCGGCTCAGTGCAGCACACGAACCTCGTCGGTAAAACCAAGCTCGCAGAACTCATCACCCAGCTCAAAACCTGCCGCCTTTTGCTAACTAACGATACCGGAACCATGCACCTCGCCTGTGCCGAGGGTGTGCCCACTGTCAGTATCTTTGGCTCGACTGAACCCGTCCTCACCGGCCCGCTAGGTGACCAGCACACCGTCATTCGCCATCACGTCCCGTGCAGTCCCTGCTTCAAGCGCGAGTGCCCTCTCGGTCACTACGAATGCATGACCAAGATCACCCCCGACCAAGTAGCTGGGGCAGTGTTGAAGATGTTGGCGAATCCAGCCGCCGAAATTGTCGCAGCATAATTTCTGACCGTCTCAGAAAGAGGAGCATCGTCAGCGGTCGAACCATACACAATCAACGAAAAGCCCTGTGAGGTAGTGTCCTCACAGGGCTTTCGGAGGCGAATCGCTTCGCCGTAGTTTGGTGATCTCAGAAGAGATCTGCCAGCTTATTTCTTCTTAGCAGCCTTCTTAGCAGCCTTCTTTGGGGCAGCAGCTTTCTTCACAGCCTTTTTAGGGGCAGCGGCTTTAGGGGCGGCGGCTTTAGGGGCAGCTTTCTTGACGGCTTTTTTTGCAGCTTTCTTGGCCATATTATTATTCCTTTTGTTGTTGTTGGTTGCTTTGTTTGTTTGTTTAGCCGCAGTGGTGCTTTTGGCACCTCCACGGACATTGGTTTCAGCGGCAGCCTTGGCTGCTGCGCGCTTTTCCTCGATCGCTGCCTGCGCTGCGGCAAGGCGGGCGACGGGAACTCGGAAAGGACTACAACTGACGTAAGTGAGTCCCACCTCATGGCAAAACTTCACACTGTCGGGATCACCACCGTGCTCACCGCAGATACCCAGCTTAATATTTGGGTTGGTCTTGCGGCCTTTTTCGATGGCGATTTTGATCAACTGGCCAACACCGGTCGTGTCGAGTGTGGCAAAGGGGTTCTTCTTGAAGATTTCAGCCTCTGTATATGGCATGAGGAACGTGCCCATGTCGTCACGACTGATGCCGAGAGCGGTCTGCGTTAGATCGTTGGTGCCAAAGGAGAAGAATTCAGCCGTCTGAGCGATCTCGTCAGCGGTGAGAGCACCACGGGGGACTTCGATCATGGTTCCGACCATGTAGCTGATTTTAATCTTCTTCTCAGCCATCACTTCTTTAGCGACGCGATGAACGATCTCCACCTGGAGGTCGAGTTCCTTCTTAAACCCAACCAGTGGGATCATCACCTCTGGCTTTACCTTGATCTTCTTGGCAGCAACCTGAGCCGCCGCTTCAAAGATGGCGCGCGCCTGCATCTCGGTGATTTCAGGGTAGGCGATGCCAAGACGGCAACCGCGATGGCCGAGCATAGGATTAAACTCATGAAGAGCTTCCACACGATGGGCGATCTTATCAGCCGTGATGCCAAGCTTTGCAGCTAGCTCCTTCTGTTGCTTTGCAGTGTGAGGAAGGAATTCGTGCAGGGGTGGATCAAGCAAACGGATGGTTGCAGGCAGTCCTTTGAGGGCCTCAAAGATGCCAGCAAAATCTTCGCGTTGATAAGGAAGCAATTTGGCGAGGGCTGCTCGGCGATCAGCTTCGTTGTCGGCAAGGATCATCTCACGCATGGCATCGATGCGGTCGCCCTCGAAGAACATGTGTTCAGTGCGGGTAAGGCCGATACCCTGAGCGCCAAATGCAATCGCGTTCTGCGTTTGCTCTGGATTATCTGCATTGGTGCGGACCTGCATGCGCGTAGCTTTGCTGCACCAAGCCATGAGCTGATTGAAGCTCTTAAACTTCTCAGTGGCTTGAGCCACTTTATCATCGTGGATCATCCCAGTGATGATCTCAGAAGGAGCGGTCTTGAGCTGCCCACCATAAACAATGCCGCTGGTGCCATCAATGGAAAGGAAATCACCTTCCTTGAAGGTCTGGCCTGAAACCGAAACTGTCTTCTTGTCATAGTCGATCTGAAGTGCCGCAGCACCGCAAATGCAAACCTTACCCATCTGACGGGCGACGAGCGCCGCATGAGATGAGACACCGCCGCGTGCGGTTAAAATTCCTTCCGCAGCGATCATGCCACGAAGATCTTCAGGGCTGGTTTCGTTGCGAACGAGCAAAACCTTCTCACCTTTTGCTTCAGCAAGAACAGCGCGGTCAGCATTCAGGTAAATCTTGCCCGAAGCCGCACCCGGACCTGCAGGCAAGCCCGAAGCGATTGCTTTAGCCTTCTTGACATCAGCGACATCAAAGATTGGAGCTAGGAGCTGGTCGAGCTGATCGGCTGGATTGCGCATGACAGCAGTCTCCCAGTCGATGAGTTTTTCCTTCACCATATCAATGGAAAACTTCAGAGCGGCGGCAGCGGTGCGCTTCCCATTGCGAGTCTGAAGCATGAAAAGCTTACCGGCTTGAATGGTGAACTCGACGTCTTGAACGTCTTTGAAGTGCTTCTCTAGCGTAGCACGAACTTTCAGCAGCTCGGCATAAGGTTTCGGCATTTCTTTCTCAAGCTGCGCCACAGGTTCTGGCGTGCGAACACCCGCGACAACATCTTCGCCTTGAGCATTGATGAGGAACTCACCGTAAAATTCATTAACCCCATTGGCAGGATTACGAGTGAAGGCCACACCGGAACCAGAATCATTGCCTGTGTTGCCATAAACCATGGCTTGAACGTTCACGGCAGTGCCCCATTCGGCGGGGATGTTATATTTGCGGCGATAAACAATCGCGCGGTCATTCATCCAAGAACCAAAGACCGCACCAGCAGCACCGCGGAGCTGATCCCACACATCATTCGGGAAAACTTTCCCTGTACGTTCTTTAACGAGCGACTTGAATCGCTTCACGAGTTCCTGCTGGTCAGCCGCCGTGAGGTCGCTGTCCACTATGTCCTTGTGATAAACGGCGTGTTTGAATTCTTCGATGATGGTCTCGAAGGGTTCATGGTCTTCGCCTTCGCGCTTCTGCACACCAAGTACAACGTCACCATACATTTGGACGAAACGGCGATAGCAGTCCCAAGCGAAACGTTCATTATTGGTAGCCGCCGAGAGGGACAGCACAGTCTGATCATTGAGGCCCAAATTCAAAATGGTGTCCATCATGCCAGGCATGGAGTCACGAGCGCCGGAACGAACTGCAACGAGAAGAGGCATGCCTTTGGCATCGCCAAATTTGCAGCCCATGATCTTTTCCATTGCTACAACGCCAGCTTCCATCTGCTGCTGAAGGACGGCAGGATAGGTGCGCTTATTTTCATAATAGTAAGTGCAGAGTTCTGTGGTGATGGTGAACCCTGGAGGCACTGGCAATCCAATGCGACTCATCTCAGCGAGGTTAGCGCCTTTGCCCCCGAGCAGCGGTTTCATGGAACCATCTCCATCGGCTTTGCTCGCGCCGAAAGAGTACACGTATTTAATTTTGCTGCTGCTGTTGCTCACTGTTTTTGCCATAGATGTTTCTGTTCTGATCGGAGATGCGTTTTTTGTTTTCGATTGAATCGAGTCCGATAATTACAGTTTGATTATAAGATGCAAGCGTAACTTGACAATCAAAACTTGGAAGCGTCAAAAGTTGTATGCCAATCACTCGTTATCTATTCAACTCTTCAACACGTTCTGATGTCATTATCGTCACGATCTGATTTACAAGACTTGACGTGTGCGCTGGTTTTTGATTTAAAAGATAGGCATGAAGTGCTGATGAACTTTCTTTTGTTCAAAGGCCAATGACAGCCCCCCAACTAGACCCATATGAAAACACAACTCCATCATCGTCGCCTTCTACAATCAGGCTTCACACTCGTCGAACTGCTCGTCGTGATCACCATCATCGCGATTCTCGCATCGCTTGCCGTGCCCGTGACCAATAAGGTTATGGAGATGGCTAACACTCTACGCATCAAAGCCACGATGAAGGATGTGCAGGTGGCGATCGGACACTACCGCACGGAGTACAATCGCTTTCCTGTCGATCTTTCTGGCGCAAGTGGTGGCGAAGATATTGATCCAATTAGAACGGATGGCACCAACAGTATCATCACCGTACTCATGGCGGCAGAGGGTGAAGGCTCAAGCTCGACGATGAATAAGAGAAACATTAAATACATCGATCTGCCCTTTGCTAAAAATGGCCAGTCGTTTGGCATTATCGATCCGAGCAATGGAGCTGGTGGTGCGCCTTTGCAGCTCGTTGATATCTGGGGGCAAGCCTACCAGATCCTTCTCGACACAAACTACGACAATCGAATCACCAATCCTGATGCCACCAACATTGATCAGCGAATTTCAGCTCGCGCTCCACAGTATCTTTCATCAAGCACAGGAGTGCAGTGCACAGGACCTGATAAAACGATCAACACTAAAGACGACATCGTTTCTTGGCGGTAATTCTAGGCTTCGCTTTTCAAACAAGCTGAACCATCAAACGCGATCCTTTCGAGGGTCGCGTTTTTTTATCACGCATACTTGGCGAGTAAATCTGCCGCTTGAGTTGGAAGAACCTTCTCATGGAAGTCGTCCTCCACCATGCAGACGGGACCAAAGCCGCAGCTCGCCAAACATTCAGCGAACTCGATGCTGTATTTCCCATCTTCACTGACGGCGATCGGGTGATGATGATCGCAATGGCTTCGGTCGATTTTTGCGGCTGCACAAAGCGCATCCATGAGTTCGTAGCTGCCTGCCATGGCGCACGATAATGTGCGACAGACGCGTATATGATACTTGCCTGGAGCAGTCTGACGGAACCCTGGATAAAAGGTGACGACCTCAAGCACTTGAATCGGTTCGAGGCTGAGTTTCGTCGCTACCCAGTTCACGGCTTCATCACCGATGAAGCGCATGTGCTCCTGGATCAAATGCAGGAGCGGCAGCACGGCACTGCGTTTGGAGACGGGGTAATGCGTGATCACCTCGTCCATTTGGCTTTCCAGTTCAGCGGTGATTACCAATGCCATCGTTGTTCAGATAAAAGGTTACTCCTATTTAGTGTGCCGCTACTAGCGGTCACACTCTCCCATCACAAAGTCGAGACTGCCCAAAACAGAGGGAACATCACTGAGCATGTGCCCCGGCATGATTTTGGAAAGCACGCTGAGGTTCAAGAATGAGGGGCTGCGAATCTTCAAACGGTAGGGTACACCGCCGCCTTTGCTGTGGATGTAGAAACCCAGTTCACCCTTTGGATTCTCGGCAGCGAAGTAAACCTCACCCGCAGGTGCATCAATGCCTTGGGTGGCAAGGATGAAGTGGTGGATGAGTTCCTCCATCTTCATCAGCACGCCTTCCTTCTTCGGCAGCAGCCCCTTGGCATCAGTCACATTGATCGGACCACCAGGCAGGGTTTTGAAAACTTGACGCAGAATTCTCACGCTCTGCCGGATCTCTTCCATGCGAACCAAATATCGATCATAGCAGTCACCCGTGGTGCCGATTGGGATGTCGAAATCGTACTTCTGATAGTCGAGGTAAGGCTGAGCCTTGCGCAGATCGTGCTCAACTCCTGATCCCCGGAGATTCGGACCCGTGACGCCGTAGCCGATAGCGTCTTCTTTTGAAATGATTCCAAGCCCTTGAGTGCGGGCGATGAAAATGGCGTTTCGTGACAGCAGCTTATCCACCTCATCGATCACAGGCTCGACTTCATCGAGAAACTTCATCACCGCCGCTTCAAAGCCGTCTGGTAAATCACGGATCTGACCTCCGACTCGTGTGTAGCTCGTGGTAAAACGTGCACCCGTGAGCAGCTCACAGAGATTGTAGATCTTCTCACGCTCGGTGAATGTGTACAGGAACACCGTCATCGCCCCCACATCCATGGCGAACACACCGACTCCGAGAAGATGTGCCGAGATACGAGCGATCTCACAGCAGATGACACGAATCGCCCGTCCGCGCTCAGGCACTTCCCAGCCCATGAGCTTCTCCACGGCTAAAGCATAGGCCACGTTGTTTGCCAGCGGTGCCAGATAGTCCAGTCGGTCCGTGTAAGGCACGAACTGGTTGTAGTGCATGTTCTCTGCAATCTTTTCATCACCTCGATGCAGGTAGCCCACATCGGGCTCCGCCTTGGTGATGATCTCACCATCCAGTTCCAGAATCATCCGCAGAACCCCATGCGTGGCCGGGTGTGACGGCCCCATGTTGAGGACGAGCTTCTCGCCGACGAGGTCAGTCGTCGTCTCCTCCAGGTTCTCAAGATGCCGCGCCGTTTTAGCGGCGGTGTCTGGGGATTCGTAATCTCGCGTAACTGTAGGCATCGATAGTGGGGGAGGTTTGAGTATTCTACGCTGCCGAAATGCCAGCAAGATGTATTTGTGAAAAATTTCACAAGCCTCTCAGCCAGCCCATCAGAGTCCCATATCGGTTACGGCACCCAAGCTGGCGCTAGTCGTGAGTTTGGCATACTTGGCCAGCACGCCACGAGTGTAGCGGGGCTTGGGCTGCTTCCACTTCGCAAGACGGGCTTTGAGTTCTGCGGCAGGGATTCCCAGCGTGATGGCGCGCTTCTCGGCGTCGATGGTGATGGCATCGCCATTTTTGATGACGGCAATCGGACCGCCGACGAAGGCTTCCGGCGTGACATGACCGACGACGAAGCCGTGGCTACCGCCGCTGAAACGTCCGTCGGTGATGAGCGCCACATCTTTGCCGAGGCCTTTGCCCATGATGGCCGAAGTCGGGGAAAGCATCTCGCGCATCCCTGGGCCGCCCTTCGGGCCTTCCATGCGAATGATGATGACGTGGCCCTTCTTGACCTTGTCATGCAGGATGGCTTGCAGCGCGGTTTCTTCAGACTCGAAGACGATGGCTTTACCCACAAATTTAAGACCTTCTTTGCCGCTGATTTTACCCACAGCGCCTTCAGGGCAGAGGTTGCCACGGAAGATGACGAGATGGCTGTCCTTCTTGATCGGGTCACTCAGCGGACGGATGATGGTCTGGCCTTTCGGATAGACGATCTTCGATTTGCGCAGGTTCTCTTTCATCGTGCGGCCTGTGACGGTCAGGCAGTCGCCATGCATGAGGCCCTCTTCGACCAACATGCGCATCAGCGGCACTGTGCCGCCGATCTTCACCAGATCGTTCATGAAGTATTTACCGCTCGGCTTCAGGTCGCCCAGCACGGGTGTTTTTTTACCAATGCGGGTGAAATCGTCGATGCTCAGCTTCACATTCGCCGCATGTGCCATGGCAATGAGATGCAGCACAGCATTCGTGCTGCCGCCAAGGGTGATGATCAGCGTGATCGCGTTTTCAAACGCTTCCTTTGTCATGATGTCACGCGGTGTGATGCCCAGCTTGATCATGTTCATCACAGCCACGCCTGCATCGAAGCAGTCGATCAGTTTGTCGTCACCCACAGCCGATTGCGCACCGGAGTTTGGCAAAGACATGCCCAGGGCCTCGATGGCGCTGGCCATGGTGTTAGCCGTGTACATGCCGCCGCAGCTACCTTCACCGGGGATGGAGTTTTCTTCGATGTCGATGAGCTCCTTGTCGTTGATCAGGCAGTTCGCGTGTCTGCCCACAGCTTCAAAGACCGTGACGATGTCCGCATCTTTCTTCTCATGGCCGACGCATCCTGGCAGGATCGTTCCGCCATAAACAAAGACGCTCGGGCGGTTCATGCGTGCCATAGCGATCAAGCAGCCGGGCATGTTTTTATCGCAACCACCGATGGCCACGTAACCGTCCAGACCTTCACAGCCCACAACCGTTTCAATCGAGTCAGCAATCACTTCACGCGACACGAGTGAGTACTTCATCCCCTCCGTGCCCATCGAAATGCCGTCGGAGATCGTGATGGTATTAAAGATGATGCTCTTGCCACCCGCTGCATCCACGCCCTTCGCAGATTCTTTCGCGAGCCGGTCGATGTGCATGTTGCATGGCGTCACCATGCTCCAAGTACTGGCGACCCCGATCTGCGATTTTTGGAAGTCCTCCCGCTTGAAACCCACAGCGTGAAGCATGGCACGGCTCGGGGCGCGCTCGACACCATCAACGACGACGGCGCTGTGTTTGCGATGGAGGGACTCGGGTTTTTTGGAGGCTGCTTTCTTGGACATGGCGTAAAGGTCGCCATGGTGGCAGGCGTGCGCTAGACGTGCAAGCAGCCAGTGTCAGTCAGCGATAAGTTCGCAGTGCCCATTCCCAATTAACCGCCTGCTCCAATCCAAATACCCATGAACTCCTTCACCGATTACCTGACCAGCGGCCATGCCTGGCTCTATATCCCTGTCGCCATTTTGCTCGGCGCGCTACATGGCCTAGAGCCGGGGCACTCGAAGACGATGATGGCAGCCTTCATCATCGCCATTCGTGGCACCATCTGGCAGGCCGTGCTGCTTGGTTTATCCGCCGCCATTTCACACTCGCTGCTCATCTGGATTCTGGCCGCGCTGGCCTTGCATTACGGCGGCCAATGGAATGCGGAGCATACAGAGCCGTATTTCCACCTCGCTTCGGCAGTGATGATCTTCGGTCTCGCTCTCTGGATGTATTTTCGCACGCGACGCGAAGTCGCCGAGGCTCATGCTCATGAGCATGGACACGCGCATGAGCACGCCCCCGCGCCAGCCAAGATCGAACCCACTGAGCATGATCAATGGCGGGATCACTCACACACTCACGCCGCTGCACCAAAATTGCTCACGGGCGAAACGATGACGCAGGGTGGCCTCATCCTGCCCGCAGGCATGACGACTGAAGCCCCACCACGCAGTGCCAAACAAGGCCCGCACGGCGGCATGTTGCTGGATACTGGACACGGCTGGCTGGAGGTCTGCATCTTTGAGACAGGTGTGCCACCGCGCTTTCGCATTTATCCATGCAAGGCCTCGGGTGAATCCGTGCCGCTGCCAAAAGGCACCCAGCTCAGCATCGAAACCGCAAGACTCGACGGCCGCACCCAAAAGTTCGCCTTTGCAGCGCGCGATGCCTTTTGGGAAGCCACCAGCGAGCTGCCCGAGCCACACGAGTTTCTTGCCATCGTCAGCCTCGGTCACAGCGATCATGCGCATACCTATCGGCTGCGCTTCACCGAGGAGCATCACGGCCACAGCCACACTCCAGTCGCAGTCGAGGAGCCAGCGGAAGATGGCGTCGAGTATCAAGACGCCCACGAGCGTGCTCATGCGCAAGACATCGCCAAGCGTTTCGCCAACCGCAGTGTGACGACACCGCAGATCGTGCTGTTCGGCATTACCGGCGGCCTCATGCCTTGTCCTGCTGCATTCACCATCCTGGTCGTGTGTCTTCAAATAAAGAAAGCTGTGCTCGGCTTCGCCCTCGTCGCCGCCTTTAGCTTTGGTCTCGCGCTCACCATGGTCACCGTCGGCGTCATCGCCGCCTGGAGCATGCAAAAGGCACGCGGGCGCTTCAGCGGCTTCGGCGAATGGATGCGCCGCGCGCCCTACATCTCCTGTGCTTTGCTTATCCTGCTGTCCTTCTTCATGGCATGGCAGGGCTGGCAGGGACTGATTCAGCCACATGCCCACTGACTTTTTTCTGTGACGCGGAATATCAGAATGCTGTCGATTTGGTGATTGACCGGGTGTCCCGTAATCAGGACACTCAATGCAATTCCAATTGGGAGGTCAATCTATGAATGAACCGCAATCCCGTCGTCGCTTCCTTGCTGATGTTAGCAAGGGCACACTGCTAGCCACCATCGGCCCCGCGCTTGCTGCGGAGTTCGGCATCAGTTCTGCATTCGCTGAAGAAGTGCCTGCGTTAAACTTTGGCAGCATGGAGCCGCTCGTCTGTTTCATGCAGGAAACACCGGTTTCTAAACTGCAATCGGCCCTGGCTGAGAAGCTGAAGTCAGGCGTGTCACTGAAAAGTCTCGTGGCAGCGGGTGTGCTGGCGAATGCGCGGACGTTCGGAGGCGAGGACTACATCGGCTTTCACACGCTGATGGCACTGAGTCCGGCGCTCAAAATGTCTGGCTTGATGCCGACCAAGCAGCAGGCGCTGCCGGTCTTTAAAGTGTTGTATCGAAACACGAACCGCATTCAGGAGAATGGCGGGCGTGGAGATGAAGTGTTGCACGCCGTGGTGCCTGGATCTGGCGATGCGACGGCTGATCAACTTCATGAAGCCGTGAAACGCAAGGACACGGCAGAGGCCGAAAGGCTCTTTGCCATTTTGATGCGGAAGAACGCGGATGATGGTTTCAATGCGCTGCTGCATTGTGTGCAGGATGATACAGAAGTTCACCGCACGGTGCTGCCTTATCGGGCCTGGGATTTGATCGATGTGGTGGGGAGCGGGCACGCGGCGACGATGCTGCGCCAGTCGCTACGCTATTGCCTAAATGCGGAAAGTCATCGCCGTCCCGAGTGGGACGCGCACGGCAATGCGCTGACAAAATTATTTGATGAACATAAGCTCATGGGCCGCGATCCTGGCACTCGCACGATGGAAGACGCGGAGCTTGAAAAGCTCAGCATTAACATTTTCAGCGGCACGCCTGAGCAAGCGGCAGGAGCGGTGGCTGCGGCGCTCGCGGAGGGCTTTGATCCACATGAAATCGGTGAGGCGATCTCACTCGCGGCTAACCAACTTGTGCTGCGTGATCTTGGCCGGCCACCGGAGTGGGAGTTCGCCGGAAAACCAACGGGTAGTGTGCATGGCGACTCGGTCGGTGTTCACGCCAGCGACTCGGTTCATGCGTGGCGCAATCTGTCGCAGGTTAGCAAAGGGCGGAACGTTTTTGCCTGTCTGATTCTCGGCGCGTGGCAGATCGCCCGAGATCGCGGTGCTCGTGATTTTCTCAAATGGGAACCCGTGCCGAGCAATCGGCAGGTGAGTCTGATCACCACAACGGATCAGACCAAGCTGCTGGCCGAACTCGATGCGATGATTCGCCAGAACATGCAGTCCCATGCCAGTGCGGTGGTGCATCGTTATGGCGCGCTCGGTTTGCCTGCCGAGGCAGTGTTTGATCTGCTGTTAAGCTACGCGGTGAGTGAGGACGGTGCTCTTCATGCCGAGAAGTATTATCAAACCTGCCGGGACGAGTTTAACCGCACGCGGCGAGCCTTCCGCTGGCGTCATCTGACCGCACTCGCACGAGTCACCGCCAGCGAGTTTGGCCGCCCTGCCCCAGGGCAGGCAGAGGCGCGGGAACTCTTGGCGCGGCTTTAAAGGTTTGTTTCGGGTCGAGAGGGTCAAGCCCAAGCCGAAAGTATGCCGGAGGCTTTGTGCAGGGTTTCCTCCCACTCGCGTTCTGGGATGCTGTCGGCGACGATGCCGGAGCCGACATGAAAGGTGATCTCGTCATCACGCTGCACGGCGGTGCGGATGGCGATGCTCCACTGGCTCTGCCCGCCGAAGCCGAAGTGACCGACGGCTCCAGTGTATAGACCGCGTGGGTGGGACTCTAACTCGGAGATGATTTCTAGCGCTCGCTTTTTCGGCGCACCGCTGATGCTGCCACCGGGGAAGCAGGCGCGGAAGGCGGTGGCGTGGCTGATGCCGGGTTTCAAGGTGCCTGTGACGGTGGACACGAGATGGTACACCTGAGCAAAGCTTTCCACCTGCCAGAGATCAGGCACATGAACACTGCCGAACTCGCAGACTTGGCCGAGATCATTGCGCTCGAGATCGGTGATCATGAGCAGCTCGGCGCGCTCTTTTTCACAGGCCAGTAGCTCGCGGGCAGACTCAGCATCAAGCACGGGATCATTGGGGAAACGTGGGCGTGTGCCTTTGATCGGTCGGGTGGTGATGGCACGGCCTGACAGTTTGAGAAACAACTCCGGCGAGGCGGACAGGACGGTGGTGCCTGCGAGATTGAGACAGGCGGCGTGGGGCGCGGGTGAGATCTGCCGGAGCCGCTGATAGAGCGGGAGGAATGGTGTGCCCTTTGGCCAATCGGCACGCCAGGGATGGGCCAGATTCACCTGATAAATGTCCCCCGCGACGATGTAGTCTTTGGCACGACTAACCTGGGAGAGGTAGTCGGCTCTGGAAACGAGCGGAGTGAAAGGCAGCGAGCAAGTGGCCGTGGGCGAGGTAGCAGCCGGCGGCACACTCAGCCCGCCACTTTCGAACCAAAGCTGCTGATCGTGGTCATAGAGCAGCGCATGCGGATAGACTCCCAAGACAAACTGCCCATCGAAGCCGACCCAACCAAAAAGCCCGCCCGCTTGCCCAGCGGCGGCACCTTCACTCAGCATGGCCTCGACCCTTGGCCAATCGGTATGGATCGAGCCTTTGAGAATCTCTTTAGGCTGAGCTGTGAGGATGGAAATAGCACCTGGGGAGGTCACTGCGCTGTCCAACCAGACGAAACCGTCACTTTCAGCCAGACGTTCGGCCATTTCTGCTGGGGTGATGGTGGAATCACTGGCTTGCATGACACCGCCGCCAGCAGAATTCTGGACGTGAGATTCGGTGAAAAAGGGCTGGAGCATTGACAGCTACGGAACGAGGACCGTACCATACGAATTTCCTGCGGTAAACGCCATGGCTTCTTCTTCATCTTCCATTCTCAACGCAATCCAGGGCCGTGCGACAGCGACGGCCCTCGGCATCTTGTGCGTGCTGGTGATGGTTCAAATCGGATTGCTCGTGAAGGTGATCACGGAGCAACCACCCATGGTGGCAGTGCCCGTAGCGCCAGCGGTCAGCGCCATTCCAGTGACTGCACCGACACTCAACATCAGCCCGCCGCCGGTGGGGCAGCTTGCCCCAGCTCCGAGTGTGCCACCTGTGCAGACTGCGGTGGTGCCGAGCTTTGGCCCGCCACCGATTGGCAGTTTTCAGGCTCCAAACGCGACGCCTCCTCCACCCCTCGTCGCTCAGCCTCCAGTGGTGGTAGCGACTCCGCCAGCGCCCAAACCACCTGTGCCTAGCACCAAGCCTCCGGCTAAAACGACAGATCCAGCGGCGGGCATGTCCCTGGCTGAAATGATCGATCTAGCGAAGCAGGTGCGTGGCCTCGGTGACATGCAAGGTGCGCTGGAAGTGCTGAAGCGTGCCGATCTGCAATTTCCCGCCACACCCGAGGTGGCTGCTGAGACCGCTCTCTCGTATGAGCAAATGGGTCTCACGGACAAGGCGACCACGATCTGGAAGCAGATCTCGAGCATGGACCCGGAGAAGTCGGCAGGCTTCGCTGATCTGGCGAAACGTAAGCTGAATGCCGCATCCGCAGACGTGGCTGCGAGCACTGCTTTGGGCGGGGATTTCGCGCCGAAATCTCTGTCTCTGGGAGCCTGCATCGCGAGCAAAGATCCCTCAGTGGCAAACGGTGAAAAAGTAGTCTTACGCGTGCCGATTTTGCGCCAAGGCAACGCGGTCGTGGACCCGGCGCAGGTGGATATTGATGTGTATTTCTTTGATCGAGTGAATGGCGAAAAAGTCGCCCAAACCATCGCTGATGAACCCCTTTCCCAATGGGGCGCGCCGCCCGTGGACTGGAGTGGCGTCGGTGAGGAACCGCTCGAAGTGACCTATTTCCTGCCGGCACTGACGCCGGGAGAAATCGCCGCGCATGGCCGTCGTTCTTACCACGGTTATGTTGTCCGGCTTTACTACCAGCACAAACTTCAGGATGTCGCCGCCGAGCCGCGTGATCTGCTGGACTTTGGTTCGCGCTCGCCCCAGTCCGTGCCGGGCGGTGTGAACCCGCTGCTGCCTCCCGTGTCGAACTGACGGCCTGCCCCGCCCGCCCAGATGACTTTACTTTTTCTCGATGCCAATGCCGCCCTGCGCGGCGAACGAACTCTCGCCCTCCAGCAACAGCCTGGATGGGAAGTCACCGCTGTCGCAAGCATGGCAGAAGCCCGTGCCTGGCTGGCTAAAGCGACTAGCCTAGATCTGCTCATCACTGAAGCGATCATCGACGCGGGCTCTCCCACGGGTTTCAATTTGCGTGATGCCGCTCTGGAGCGTTTTCCGGAGGCGCGCGTGCTCTTCACCACTCGCTATGATCTTGCTGGCTATGAGTCCCAAGTCGGCGGTTGGCTGGTGCTGCAAGATGCTCCTTACACGCTCGAAAAACTCATCGCCAAAGCGCAGGCAACCCTAGAGCGGGCAGCGCCTGCCGAAGCGGCACCTGAGCCTGAACTGCCGCCATTTCTAGCGCCGGGCACGATGCTGGGAAACTATCAGGTGCTGGAGCGTCTCACCCTTGAGCCTGAGTCAGAAACCTACCGCGCCATCCAGGTGACTGTGCAGCGGCCCGTGGCCCTTGTGCTGATGCGGCCAGAGTTTCTCCGCCAGCCCGAGCGCGTCGAAAATTTCAAAGCACGCGAGCGCCTCAAAGCCTCCGTGTCTCATCCCCGCATCGCACCACTCTATGAGGCGGGAGAGGTGAATGGACTGATTTTTTATACTCGTGAGTTGCCACGCGGCCGCCATCTCGAAGAGATCCAGGTCACTGGCGAAACGCTGTCTGAACGCAAGATTGCCGATCTCCTGTATGGCGTCGGCGAAGCGATGCAATATGCCATCGAGCGCGGCTGTCATCATCGCCGTCTTGATCCGCGCGACATCTTTATCGATACTGAAAATCAGGCCAGCATCGTCAATATCTTCCGCCCTGGTGACAGCCGCACGCGTGACCCAAAGGAGGAGGTGGCAGCGCTCATTAGACTCGTCACACCACTCGCTGCCGAGGGCAAGGCTCGCGGCCTACTTTCATCGCTAAGCGAGGAGTCGCACGATTGGTCAGGACTCCTCAGTGAACTCGATGGAGTACGTGATGCTATGCGTGGGCGCTCCATCATGCGCCGCATTGAAGAAGACGAAACCACTCCTCAGGGCGCGACTGGTACGCCCTGGTGGCTCTGGGCAGCAGCGATCACCTCACTCTTTGTCGTGTTCGGTCTCGGTAATTTCGTCGGCACCGTCACGCCTACCCCGGCGCCCACCGTGGCAGGGCAGGAGATGATCGCCATTCCTGCTGGCCCCTTCCTTTATCAGAAGAAAGAGCGCCGCAACCTGCCCGCCTTCTGGATCAGCCGAGATGAAGTTACCATCGGTCAATATGCCGATTTTATCAGCGCCCTGAAGAAAGGCCTAACGAATATCTACGACCACGCCGAGCAGCCAAAGTCCAAAACCAGCCACATCCCGCTGAAGTGGAATGACACCTATGCTGCCGCCAAAGCAGGGGCCACTTTCAATGCCCAAGCCATGAGTCTCAACACGCCCATCACCCAGACCGACTGGTGGGATGCGTATGCTTATGCGAAGTGGAAAGGCCAGCGCCTACCCACCGAAGAAGAGTGGGAGAAAGCCGCCCGTGGTGATAAAGGCCTGCTCTTTCCCTGGGGTGATCAGCCTGCCAAAGACAAAGCCAATCTCGGTGATGATTATGATGCCAATGGAGCCAAGGGCGGGGCCAAAGACGGCTACAACCTCTGGGCACCTACCGACCGCAAAGGCGCGGACATCAGCCCCTACGGCGTACACGATATGGCAGGCAATGTCTCCGAGTGGACGGCGAGCGAATTCAAAGGCGAGCCTTGGCCTGCCCACCCAGATTTTCCCGACCTGCGCGTGCCCGTCGTCCGCGGTGGACACTTCGCTTTAAAGAGCAGCAACGACCTGCTCACCACACGCTTCTTTGCCGAGTCGGCGAATGAAATCACCCTCGCCCGCGGATTCCGCACCGTCAGCGACACCGCGCCGGTCACAGGCAAATAGAACGATGGCGGTCAAGCTCACTACCATCATGCTCGCCGACGATCATGCCGTCGTGCGTCAGGGATTCCGCATGATCCTCGCCGCCCAGTGGGACATGGAGGTCGTGGCTGAAGTCTCCAACGGACGCGAAGCTGTGGAGCAGGCAGAACGGCTCCAGCCCGACGTGTGCGTGATGGATGTCACCATGCCTGAACTCAACGGCATCGAAGCCACGCGCCGAATCGCCAAAGTCTCCCCCAAGACGCGCGTGCTCGCCCTCTCCATGCACAAAGACTCCGTCTATGTGCGGGAGATCCTGCGCGCAGGGGCCAAAGGCTACCTGCTCAAGGACAGCAGCGAAACCGACTTTCTCAATGCCGTGCGTGCTGTGGCACAGGGCAAAGGGTACTTGAGCCCAGAGGTCAGTGATGCTGTGCTCGATGACTACCGCAAACACGTCACCAACCCCATCGATCTACTTTCCACCCGCGAGCGTGAAGTGCTGCAACTCATCGCCGAGAGCAAGACCAACAAGGACATCGCCAATGGATTGAATCTCAGTGTTTACACCGTCGAGGCGCATCGCGGACGCATCATGGAAAAGCTGAATCTGCACAGCATCGGCGAGTTGGTCCGCTTCGCCGTCCGCAACGGCCTCATTGATTGATGCAAGCACCATGTTCTCCCGCCTCCTACCCTTCACCCGGCGCATC
This sequence comes from uncultured Prosthecobacter sp., assembly GCA_964583255.1. Taxonomy (GTDB): domain Bacteria; phylum Verrucomicrobiota; class Verrucomicrobiia; order Verrucomicrobiales; family Verrucomicrobiaceae; genus Prosthecobacter. Next base: position 24,856 of record CAZOVY010000005.1, on the reverse strand, counting down.
ACCCAGCGCACCATCTTGTGGGGACTGGTGCTCGGCTTTGGCATGGTGGTGATCCTGCTGGGGCTCGCAGGCCTGGTCGCCGTGCGTGACACGCGCGCCATCCGCAGCAGTGCTGCAGTGCTGGTGAAGGAGCAACTCCTCATCGCACGCCTCATGCATGAAGTGCAGGTGGAGGAGAACACACTCACCGAGGTGCTGCATCGCCTCGTCCGCACGCCTCAAACCCTTGATCGCTCTGCGCTGATGCGTGAACTGGGTGAGGCTGACCAAACGCTGGCCCGGCTGGCCTTGGATGCGCGGCAAACGGCCAGGGCAAAAATGTGGAAGGAGCTGGAAACCACGGCCAGAAGTTTTTCGAATCAGGCACGCCAGGCCCTTGATCAAGACGATCCGATCTCTGAGCAGGTCATCAGCAGCCTCTTCGACACTCATGATAATGTTGTAAAACTGACCGATGAACTGCTAGCGGATAGCGCGCGGCATCTGGCGGAGTCAGATCAAAAAATCGAGCAGCAGTCACGTGATCTCGCCGATGAATCCGCCCTGCTGCTTGGCTCATGCCTTGTTCTCGCCGCTCTCTGTGCTGCCGCGACGATTTTCTTCGTGCGCCACAGCATCCGCCGCATCGAGTGGCAGAGAGACGAGCTGAATCGCGTGTCCTGGCACATGCTGCAAACGCAGGAGGAAACCGCGCGCCGCTTCTCGCATGAGCTGCATGACGAACTCGGCCAATCGCTTGCGGCCGTGCGCGCCAATCTGACTTCCAAGAGCCAAGACGATCAGCAGGAACGCCGTGCCGACTGCATTCAGCTTGTCGATGAGGCCATCGCCAATGTCCGTGAACTTTCTCAACTGCTGCGCCCCGTGATTCTCGACGACTTCGGACTCGATGCCGGTCTGCGTTGGATCACAGAGAAATTTGAGCAGCGGACTCGCATCAAGATCGAGTATGAATCCTACCTCGCAGGGCGTCTGCAAAGCGAGACGGAGACGCATCTTTTTCGCATCGCCCAGGAGGCGCTGACAAACATCGCTCGTCATTCGCAAGCCACCAAAGTGCGGGTCAAGCTCGAAGCCGAAGTCGCCATCGTCCGCCTCACCATTCACGACAATGGCTGCGGGCTTTCTCCAGATCGCCAAGAGTCGCCAGCCAGCCTGGGCCTCATCGGCATGAGAGCGCGGGCCCGCGAATGTGGCGGCACTCTCGATCTTCAATCCGTGCAGTCGAACGGTCTGCGCATCGTCGTAGAAGCACCTCTGCGCTTGGTCGAGCCAGAGGCCTGATCACTTCCCAAACGGCCAGTTCGACATCAGCCAAACGCTGGCCGTGTGATTCGCCTCCCACTTGTCTCCACCACGGCGCTGGATCGTCTGCTCCATGAAGCCGACTTCCAATCGTGTCGTAGGTGTCAGCTTGCGTCCGATGCCGATAAAAGCGCGGTTTTGATCGAAGTTATTCTTCAGGATGTTGCCGCCGAAGTTCAGGAACACTTCATCCCAGATCGCGAGATAGAACTTCTTGTCCTGTGTGAGTGGGATGTTCGTGCGCAGCATGTAGCGCAGGCGGTTTTCACCACGCCAGTTGGTGGTGTTCCCAGCTTTGTCCTGCTCCTCGATCCAGCGCTGTTCCAGACGCAGACGGTGCTGCCACTCTAGGCCCAGGAGATTCATTTTATAGATCACTTGTTCCCACGCGCGGTGCTCATCGAACTCATGGGCGACAGGCAGCTCCCCATACGGATAGGTCTTCACATAGCCATAGCCCGCGCTCACGGTGACGGTAGGGCTGATGGTGTAGTTGATGCCAGGCCGGATGAGGAGCTGCTGCCATTCGTCTCCCCAGTCTTCACGCCGGTTTTGGATTTCGAGATGAAGTCCCCAGGGAGAATTGAAGAGCGGATGATCCCCGACATAGTTCAGCCAGAGGTTGTAGTTGTCGGCATGTTGATCGGCTGCCTTGGCAGAGCCCATCAAGGAAAGAGCAGCGAAGAGGATTGGAAAAAACTTGTTCATCGGTTGGGGCGACTGGATACGCATCATGCCAGCATGGTTCACATCTCTCCATCGCCTACTCAGGCTCTTTTTCCCGACTAGGAGGGAGGCTCATTCGAGTGAGAACATCTTTTCCACCGGACGACTGCGGTGGCTGATGAGCTTCTCCGCTGTGCCGTTCTCGATCATGACCTGTCGGTTGAACTCGATGAACTCCAGATAACGATCCATGTCCATGCGTAGCTCCGGGAGCGGAGGTGACGCATCGAATGGAAGATCGAGATCAAAATCGAGGTTCATAAGACAACCACTAAAGTCCTGGCAATGAGACAGACTTCCAGAAGACATTCCACCCGCCATGTCCATCAGCACGAAAGCCGTATTCCTGAGTGAGCACTTGCTCTGCGGGAGGCCGCGTGAATGAGACACGCCAGTAGCTGTGTTGACCATCACCTTCCGTCAGGTCGGTGCGAAGGATATGGGTTCCAGTCTGCTCTGCCTGAAAAAGTTTCTGCACATCTTCGAGGGCTGGCAGAGGCTCCAGAGTCTGAAAAACGATGAACCCGAAGCTTAAGAGTAAGAGCAGAGCAAATCCGGCGAACGTCAGGCAGGTTCGAAGTTTCATATCCAGAACATTTCCCCGACAGGCAGTGGTGATTCGCGATCCTCACCAGGTTTCCAGCGCATGGCTTGCTCACGCTCGATCCAGGCATCATTTTCTTTCGCTGGAACACGGTCGTTCTCCGGCAGCCATTCGGTGACTTCCGGGAGATCGAGTTCGAGGTAAGCAGGTGTCATGGCGCAACGAGATGTCTGTATCGAGAGAACAAATGCGAACACTAATACTTTGTAAAGAGAGCTTCCAGAGCTTGCCTGTCAATCACCCCTGGATTCAGCCTCAGTAACTCCGACACATCACGCCCATCTTTTTCGAGACGTTCCTCGTTGCTGCGCATGGCGTACAATTTGAGTGCGATAAGACTTGGCACACGCAGGCTCACATGACCAATCTCGAACATCTTGCTTCCATCCAGGAGCTTCTCAAAAGTCTCAGGCTTCACATACATGACATCTAGATCATCGGACAGCATGGATGGATGCTTCCAGCGTGAAGAAGGATCTGGCTGATCACAGGAATGTCATTCGTCGCCACCAGGAAATCGACATCCTTGGTGAAGCGCACAAGCCCATGCGCTTCCAAGGAGCGTCCGCCGATGAGGAAAAACCTCATCTCTCCACGCCTTTCGGCGCGCGTTAAAATATCCGCGAGGGCTTGCATCTGACCCCATTATGAACCCGATCATCTCGGGCTCAAGGCAATCATTCAAATCAATGCCCAGCGCCTTCCAGTGAGCGTTTGTCGAGTGTTTTGAGCGCCTGCATTTGCTTGATGGTGCGCTCCATGCCTTCGTTGGAGCCGTCGAAGAACATGACGTTGCCTTTGCCGTGCTCGGAGATGTATTTCATGCCGTCGAGCCACATGGTGAAGAGCATGAAGCCGGGAGGCACATCGCCTGCCTGCATGGTTTTGCCAGCATTGGCGAGACCTTCGGCGACTTGCTCGCGGAAGCGGGCGTTGCCGGCACCTTTGAGTTCGGAGGCTTCTTTTTCGGCTTCTGCTTTGACGCGGATGGCGCGTGCTTCAGCCTCGGCGCTGCGTGTCTTGATGAGGTATTGCGCCTGGGCTTCGTTTTCGGCGGCCATCTTCATGTTGTTGCTGGAAACGACCTGCGACATGGAGCGCATGATGGCTTCATCAAAGGAGATGTCGTTGATCTGAAGATCGAGGAGGTGGAAGCCCCAACTGTTGAGGGCTTCTTCGAGATGATCCTTCACCGCGCCGATGATTTCAGAACGGAGGACGAGAATTTCGGCCTGCTTCTTGTTCGCCACATAGGAGCGGATGCTGCCTTCGACGCTGCGGACGAGGGTTTGCATGAAGCTCTTTTCGTCGATGAAACGGAAGGCGATCTTCTTGATCGTTTCTTCACCAGCGTCCTGTGCGGCATAGACGATGAGTGATTTGAAGTTCACGTAGGCTTGGTCGAGCGAGATGGCTTCGAATTCGAGTTCGATGGACTGGTTCTGCGTGGAGATGCTCTTAAACACGCCTTCAAGCAGTGGCAGTTTGAAGTTGAGGCCCGGCAGCATGAGGCGCTGGTATTTGCCAAAGCGGGTGACGACTCCCACATGGCCCTGCTTGATGACAGAGGCGCTGAGGATGATGAGAACGATGAGGATGACGGCGACGGGGATCATAGAGTTGGGTTTGGTTTGTTTGTGAAATGTGAACGGGGTGATGAAATCAGGCGGGGAATTCGGAGGAGTGGTGCTCGAGGATGAACCAGCCGGTCTTTTCCTTTTTGCAGACGAAGGAGTAGCGGGCGGGCACGCTGATGAGCTCCTTCTTGCGTTTGAAGGTGAAGACGTATTTGCCGGACTGGATGTAGATGTCCTTGTATTGGCGCACCTCGCCGGTCTCGAACTTCACATGCACGTCTTCTAGCTCAAAGAGATGCTCGAAGTAGCCTTTGATCTTGTGGTGTCCTTCACGCAGTTCCTTGGCGAAGGTGCCCCAGAGCAGGCCGTTGATGTCATAGCAGCCGACGACGGCGGACATGCTGTGATTGTTGATGCCAAAGGCCCAGTCGTTGATGAAGTCGGTGAGGTTTTTCTTCTCAGCGGCATTGTGGCTGATGGTGCTGTAGCGCAGGCCGCCGATCTGCTTGTCCTTGTGAACGCGCATGGTGTCTGTGCTGCGCGGATCGATTTCGTCACCGAACTTATGGGCAAACTTTTTCAGAATCTCGATCAGTGGGATATGCTCATGCCTGAAGATCACGAAGTTGATGAACAGATGCAGCACGAGCACGACGATCAGCCCCTCAAAGATGCCTTCTGTGTAGGTGAGGATGCCGCAAAAGAGCGCCAACAAGAGGGCGTAGCTGCCGTGAGAAGCCACATGCACGAGTCCGGCGATCATCTTCCAACCCGTGAAAATCATGAGCACCGCGAGTGAGAAATAAGGCAGATGCTCCAACAGATGCGGTTCGAGAATGAAGACGAGAAGAACGACTCCAGTGAAGAGGTTCGACATCTTCGTGACGGCACCAGCAAGAGCGTTCGTGGCGCTTTTGGCTAGGCCGTCGAGGTTGGTCATGCCACCGAAGAAGCTGGAGCCCATGTTCGCAATCCAGATGGCTAGCAGGCTATTGTTCGTGTTCGCAGGGCGTCCCAGCGGATCGAGTTTCTCGATAGCCGAGTTGCTGGTGACTTGCTCGATCACGTCGATGAGAGAGAGCATGAGCGCGTAGCCGATGATCTCCATCAGCATGGCGGGCGGGATTTTTGCAAAGTCAGGTAAAGGCAGCGCCAGCTTGATCGGCGTGTGCTCGATGTGCAGCATCGGCAGCTTCAAATAGATGCCCGCCACTATGCCCACGACGATGACCGTGACATAAGGGATGGCCGGGTATTTGGCCTTGTACTTGCCAAAGAGGTGCAGGAAAAGCGCGAGTGCGCCGAGGGACAGACCGATCATCTCGATGCGCTCCATGCTCAGCCATTCGCTACCGTGGGCCTCATGCAGGATGCCATAGGTGTAGGGCAGAAATTTCAGCGCGATCTTCAGGCCGATGCCCGCGAGCAAACCTTCGATGAGGTAAGCGGGGATGGCTTTCAGAATGAAGCGCTGGAGGTTAAACTTCCACGCGACGGCCTGTGAAAGTGAAGTGAGGAAGATCAGGAAAGGCATGTTCTCCATGCCAAATTTATGCACGCTCATCGCCAGCACAGGCGCGAGTCCTGCTGCCACGCCGGGAACACCGACGTAATTTCCTGGACGAAATAAAAACGTGATGAAACTGACCACACAGGCGAACAGCACGGTCATCAGACCGGTTTCGATCGGATACTCCGACATCAGGCAGATGCCCACCGTCAGCGGCACCGCGATGAGGCCCGTGATCGAGCCCGCGAGAGCGTCGCGCCGCAGATTGTCGAGCGTGAAGATCGCTGGCTTCTTGGCCTTTTCCGCGATGAGCAAATCACTCGCCAGCGGCTTCTTGCGCTTCGGCGGGTGCGGATGGTAATCAACCACCGAGGCTGTAGTCGGATGTACGAGGGCGGGTTCGGCGGCGTGAGACATTACTTTGTGAGAGGCGTGAAGGACTTGCCATCAATAACCACCTTCACCCCGCTGAAACACATCCCCTTGAGAGGGTATAATGCAGCCCCGTCTTGGGGTATGCTCGGCTCACGCCTTTACGCCCGGTAGCGACTTTCCGCGCCTCGGCGTGCCTTCACGAGCAGGCTTGTACCATTCCTCGTGCGTTTCATCGAGATCGACATGGCCGCCAGTCTTCTCGTGATTCAGACGCCAGCCGTGCAGCGATTCAAAGGCCGCGTGGTCGATAAAATCGACAGCAAGGTCGATGTCCACAGGGTGACCGGCGGGGATGGTCGAAAGCGCTGCATTCAGCCTCGGCACAGAGGCAAAGGTCAGCGTGCCACCGATGCGCACATGCCATTTGCCTTCACGCTGCTCGACTTTGACATCCGTGTTTGAAAGTCGGCGCAGAAGGAAGAAAACGCTGAGCCCTAAACCGATGCCGACACCAGCCAAAAGATTGACACACGTCACCCCTAGCACCGTGGCCCAGTAAATGAGGATCTCGTTATGCTTCGTCAGCTCTTTGATGTGATGCAGGTTCACCAGATTCACACCGACATGTACTAGCAAACCGGCGAGCACGGCCAGCGGAATGCTTTCGATCAAGCTACCGAGGAAAAGCGCAAAAATCAGCACCCACACGCCATGAAAAATCGCCGACCAGCGGCTCGCACCACCAGCGATGATGTTGGCCGATGAGCGAACGATCACACCCGTGATCGGCAGACCGCCGAGCAGACCGGAGACGAGATTGCCCGCGCCTTGCGCACGCAACTCTTTGTCCAAATTGGAGCGCACACCGCTGTGCAATTTGTCCGTGGCCACGGCACACAGCAGTGACTCGATGCTGGCGATAATCGCCACCGTCAGCACCGCGATCACAAACGGCCCCCAATGCTCCGGCGGGGCGAGTTTGGTCAGCTCAAAGGTCTCCGGCAGATCCACACGCTTCACATCCATCTTCGCGATGATGGAGACCACAGTGCCCGTCACCACGGCCACCAGCGGGCCTGGGATGGCTTTGAACGGCAGTTTTTTCCAGACGATGAGGATCGCAATGGTCAGCAAACCAAGAATCGCCGCCTGTGTATTCACCAGGCCGAGTTGCTTCGGAATGCCGAGTAGATTCACCACAGGCGAACTCTGCGGCGAACCACCGAGCACGACATGGATCTGCGCCAGAGCAATCGAGATGCCGATACCCGCGAGCATTCCATGCACCACGGCGGGTGCGATGATCAGCGCGCCACGCGCCACTTTGAACCAGCCGAGCAAAAGCTGCACCACTCCCGCACAGGCCGTAATCAAGCACATCGTTTCCCAGCCAAACTGATGCACCAGCCCGGCCACCACGACCGTCAGTCCCGCCGCCGGCCCTGAAACCTGAAGCGGCGATCCCGCGAGCAAACCGGTGACAATCCCACCCACCACCGCGCCGATCAGCCCCGCGATGATCGGCGCTCCCGATGCAAAGGCGATGCCCAGCGAGAGCGGCACAGCCACGAGAAAGACGACAAGCGAGGCAGGAAGGTCACGGCGGAGAGAGTTCATCAAGCTGACGATATTACCCAGCCCACGCGCGCTGACCTATCCCTTTTTCAGGGGATTCTGCCGCACCTGAGCCGGGGGTGCTCAATGCCGCATCGCCTGCACAGTCCGTTTCAGCAGCTTGTCGGCTGTCTCATGTCGTGAAGACACCACGCCGGGCGAGAACCAACCGCCAAGAAAAACCACCAGTGTGATGAGGATGACTCCCACACGCTCTATCGGCGTTCTGCGTAGCGACACCGAAGTCGTGGTGCGCTTCCCCGTGAACAGCGCAAAGTAGGCACGCATGATGGCGATGCCATTGAGCATCGCCGCGATAGCGAGGGTGAAACTAACCCATAGCCCCTGATCCGCACTGCCACTGATGAGCAACTCCATCGGCACAAAGCCAATAGTGCCAGGGAAGCCGACGCTGGCCAGGCCAGTGATCATGAAACACACCGCTAGGCCCGGCACCTGCTCGTAAAAGCCGTGATGCTCACGCAGTGAGAGGGCCCCAAAGCGGGCCTCCAGTGCCCGCACTGAAAAAGCCAGACCGGCGAGCGCCAGCGAAGATGAAATCCACAAGCACAGCGCCGCAGTGAGGCCGTTTGACGTGTGCAGCATCACAGCAAACATCACCAGCGCAGTCTGGCTGAGGCACAGATGCGCGAAGAACTTCCGAACCTCATTTTGCACGATGGCCATGCCGCCGCCATACACGGCGGTGATCAGGCACATGACGCTCGCGGCATTCAGCATCCACTCCGGAGCGGAAGGCAACAACAGGCGCAGTGCGGCCAGCACCTCCATCAGCGGCAGCACAAAAACCATCGCCGTGCCATACGCCGCACCTTGGAAAAGCGTGGGCACCCAGCCATGCAGCGGCACGATACCGCCGCGCAGCAGCAGCGCGATCAGCAGCAGTCCATAGCCGACGCTTTGTCCGATCAACTGCCATCCTGTGACCAGCAGCGCGACAAACAAGCCCATGTGGATCAAGTAACCGCGCAGCGGCTGCCCACGACTCACCAGATCCCACAGCGGCACCAGCACACCGAGCACCAGCAGTGTGATGAGTAGCCACGGCGTCTGACATGTCACTGCCGCGAGACTCACGAAAGCCGCCACCAGCAGCCGCACGCAAAACATCGGCGACACACGCGACTTCGCCGTGCCGAGCAGCGTGAGCAGATGCAGCAGTGCCAGCACCGGCAGCATCGGCGCAGCGAGTCCATCGACAGCGAAGTGCCGCCCAATGCCAGCGCCAAGGTGAAAGCTAGCCGCCGTAGCTGTGAGCAGCGTGCCAATGAAGAAGCCCAGGCTCAAACGCAAGGCCTCGGTGGGTGTTTTGAAAAAAGCCACGGCCACCGCGCCGAGTAGCGGCAGGAGTAACGTGAGTTCTAGCCAGGAAAAGTCGTTCATAGGTCACGCGGCGACTCCTTCGCCTTGGGTTCTCCATCGAGCAGTTTGGCCCATTTTGTCTCCAGCTCGTCCAAGCCACGAAACAGCGACACAAACGGCCGCGCGATGCATTTTTCGAGCAGGGTGTCGAGGTAGCCGCGCTCCAGCGCGAAGCGGTAAAGCCAGCGCTGCATCGCCAACGGTAGTTTTTGCTCCCACATCACACCCTCCTCACGTGGACGGCTGCCGATGGCGTTTTCGAGCTGATGATGATCATGCAGCAAACTCGGCGCACGCAGGAATTGCAGCGTGCGCAGGCAAGCGTGGCCGAGCAAGTGCAGCAGCGCGAGGTAGCGGAAGCCGAGGCCGATTTCCGCGATGATGATGCCGACCTGCGTCAGCGACGCAAAGGCGAGCGCTGACTTGATGTCGCTCTGCACGCGACCCGCCAGATACGCGAAGGCCGATGTGCTCAGACCGAGCACCACGACCGCCACTTGCAGCCAGATCGAGCTATCCAGCACCGGGCTCACCCGCAGCAGCAGGAACGCACCGAGATGCACACTCAGCGCACCATAAAACACTGCGCTCGATGGCGTCGGCCCCTCCATCGCACGCGGTAGCCAGCCGGAGAAAGGCACCAGCGCGGATTTGCCTGCCGCCGCGATGACGTAGAGCACGCCCAGCATCGTGAAGTGCGGCCCGATGAGCAGCGGATCATGTGCTGGCCACGCATTGTTTCCGACGAGGTGATCGAAGTCACCCGCGCCGTTGATTTCATGCATCAAAATGGCCGCCAGCAGCAGCGCTACATCACAGACACGATACACCACCCACACCCGCAATCCATTGCGCGGCGGCGATGGCCTTTCCTGAAAAAACGCGATCAGCAACACCGACGACAAGCCCACCATTTCCCAACCAGCGAATAGCGTCTCGACCGTGTCAGACAGAGACGCCGTGACCATGCCAAAGAGGAACAACGCGAAGAGCACAAAGAAGCGCTCATAACCGCGCTCGCGGTGCAGGTAGCGCGTGGAAAACGCCCCGATCACCGCACACAGCACCAGCGTGAGCATCACATATGAAAGTGAGAGTAGATCGAGCACGAACTCGAACTTCAAATGGTAATGCGGTGTGATCACCCAGTCTCCCAGCTCGATCGCGTGCTGTGCCACGCGATGCCAAAGCATGATCGCAGAAGCAGACACCGCAGCGAGCAAACTCACGCCAATCGAGAACTGAATGCAGAAGCCGATCTTCTCCTCGCCGGGATGTCGGTTCGTCAAAAACGCGCCGAAAAACATCGCCAGCAGCAGCACCGGCATTCCCACGATAGTGAGGCCCAGCGTGGTCAAAAGTTGAGCGGGATCGGTCATGGTGATGAGGGCACTGCGGCGACGATCTCGGCGAACTCTAGGTGATCGCGCCAGCCAGTGTACCATTCTTTAGAGGAGGCGGCGACGGGCAGCGGGCCGGCTTGGAATTGATAAGGCTCAAACTGACCGTCGTGATACACGCTGAGCGCTGCGGTGGTTGGGTCCATGAGGGCGACTTGTACCCAGAGGTTGGCCACCATCGTTTTGATCGCCGCATTCTTTTCCATGATAGCCAGGAAGGCGGCGGGTGTCGTTTCGATGACGAACAGCAGCCGCACCGGCTCGTGAATCTCGACCATCTGCCACGGCAGTCCGGTGCGCAGGTCACTCATTGCACCATCCATCACGCCGAGCAGGCCGGTGATGTTGTGCGGCAGCTTGGAGCCGCTGCCCCAGCCGGGCGAATCGACATACGAGAAGTAGTATTCGAGATTGATGCCGCTGCACACCGGCACCACCGCGCCGAGGATGCGGGCGAGGATGGCCGTCTCCGCGTCATCCTGCGCCGGATCATACGAGACGAGGAACGCACGACGATCTAAATACAACCCGCGCGTCTTTTCACGGCGACCGACGATGCAGATGGCATTCGTCGCGTGACCCCACTCGGGCCGAACTTGAGATAAATCTTCCGAACGGCCTTCCATGTGCCGCTTGGCCGCCGTTTGCGTGAGTCCGAGTGATGCCGAGCCAAAGCGGCGCGCGCGTTCGTGTGCATTTCGCTCCACGGCTTCGTTCACTGCCTTGCAGGCCACTTCAAACTCGAACTGATGTGTCGGTGGCACGCGATCCACGTCGGCGAAGGTGATGTTGTCATTCGCCGTGTTATGCAGTCCGCCGATGAAGACGGTATCCGCAGGAATCTCGATGCCGCGCTGTTTCAAAGCACTGCGCACTCGCGGGTCGTTGAGGATCTCAGCGATTGCCCGCGCATTTGGTCCACCCACGCCGCCGCCACAGGCACCGCAGTCATGCGCGGACTCGTGCGGATTATTCATGCTGCTAGAGCCGTGACCGAACACGAACACCACCCGCGCAAAACCGCGCGTGAGGCCGATGTCACGCAGGATGCGCTCAGCGATGTTGATCATTTCATCTGGCAAGAAGCCATGCGCGTCATCAGCGTGCGATGCCTTTTCGCAACTGCGCTCCAGCTTGAGCCGCGTGACTGGCGGCGGCGCGATGAAGCTGCCGAAGAAGCCGCGAAACCGTGCTGTGAGCCGTGGGAAAACCACCCGCGCGACGAGAGGCACCGTGGCGAGCACGCCGATGGTCGCTGATAAGAACGCACCGCTGACGATGCGCCGACTACCACCGTGAAAACTCATCAGCGCCATACCAAGCCGACGCCGTGCGCCTTTGCGGCGCTTTTCTTCTTCGAGCAGACGACGGTCCACGACCTCAGACACCCAATGCTGTGGCCGCACCACGACGGGGCACAGCGGCACAAAGTCCGCCGCTGCGGCTCCGCGATAATACATCACCACACCAAAGAAACCTGCCGCGCCAAAGGTCTCCGCGGTGGGCGCGACCTCCTCTACATGCCTGCGGATTGACTCCTCACGCTCGTCGATGCAAAACACAGCTTGAAACGACGGGCGCTCCTTTGGCTTGACGCTGCGGCCCTGTCGCGAGGCCAATGCATCAAGCGTCTGCACGCGAAAGCGATGCTCATACGCGAGATGAAACACACGGCGGCGCTCCAAATCGTCGAAGCCCTCGACTTCATCGAACAAGCCGATCCAGTCGGAAATTTCGAGATGGAAAAGCTGCTCCGGTGTCCAGCCGAGCACTTGCGCGAGTTGGAAGACGAGAAAGGCGCGTTGCTTGTCGCAGCTCGGAATCGCGGAAGGAAGCTTCGCGTTGAGTTTATCACGCATCTCGGCCAATGTGCCCTCGTAGCCGAGGCTGGCCTTTGCAGCTGCTTGAACCGCGAATCTCTCCAACAGCAGCCGCACGGCCAAAAAGTCGATCAGCGTGCCTTCGGGCACGGCGTGATGCACACGGTCCGCACGCTGCTCCACATGCCAAATCATACCGCCCCATCCACGCAGTGCTAAAAGTGTCGCGGAGAGGAAATGTTCGACCTCGTCAGCCTTCACACCGAGCGCGGTGAGTGATTCCTCGATGCAGGCGAGCGCTGTGACCTTGTCGTTTTGCAGTCGCGTCACTTCCTCCCTCACACCAGTCATCCACCAAGCCGAGGTTTGGCCGCCATCGGTATGCAGCGCACAAAATGAGGCGAAGAAACCCGCATCACGCTCCGGCAGCGCCCAGTGCGCGATGCCTTGATCGAGAAAGGCTGAGCTGAAGCGAATGAGCACGTCATTGACGAGCAGGTCGCTGTCCATACCGCCAAGTGCGTCGAGCAGTTCACGATGACGAATAAGCGGCTTCGTCGTCGGTGTGCGTTCACCTGCGAGGCGTACGCCTTCGCGACAAACCTCCCACAGCGCGGACATGGTGAAAGCCTCCCAGCGCACGTCGTCCCATAACTCGATGCGTGTTTCTTTGAAGCGCAGGAACAGATCATCGATCCATAAGGGCCGCTCGACGCCCTCGAGCGAGCCACGCAGCCTGCGCATGACCCAGTGCCGTGTCTCGGTGATGAGTCGCCGCCGCTCCACCTCCGCCACGTCGCGCCGGGCCTTCATCAAGGCATCCGTTTCTGCCATGAACCAGTCTAGCTCGCGTCCATCACCACTGCGCAGCGGATGCTGGAGCATGGCGAGGTGCAGCTCGATCCGCAGCGACAGCCCATGCACACTTTGCGCGGCCTTTTCGCCGAGATCCCGCTGCAAAACAGCCCGCAGCTCATCGAAGCGGATGCGCCCGCGTGTCAGCTCCTCGCGGTAACGATCCTCCGAGAGATACGGCTCACAGCCAAACACACGCGAGCCTGTGCGCACCGCTTCATCGAACGTCTGATGCTCAAAAGCGTGAAGCGTGTTGTGATGAATGAACACGCCAATCGGCCCCTGCGCAGGCAGCAGATGCGCCGCGTGCTGAATCTGGTGCGCGAGATGCTGGCGGGTGTCAGACATGCGGGATCAGGCTTTGGCAGCGGGGAGGGATTTTCCCTGGCGTGGTGTGCCAGCTTTTGCGGGCTTGTACCATTCCTCATGCGTCTCGTCGATATCGACATGACCGCCGGTCTTCTCGTGGTTTTCACGCCAGCCGTGCAGCGCCTCGAAGGCCGCGTGATCAATGAAATCAACGGCGAGGTCGATGTCCACATTGTGACCGGCTGGAATTTTGGACAACTCGGCGTTCAGCTTTGGCACTGAGGCAAAAGTGAGCGTGCCGCCGATCTTCGCGTGCCATTTGCCCTCGCGCTGCTCGAGCTGAACGCTGGTGTTGGAAAGACGGCGCAGCAGGAAGAAGACGCTGAGGCCCAGACCGATGCCGACACCGGCGAGCAGGTTCACGCAGGTCACACCGAGCACCGTGGCCCAGTAGATGAGGATCTCGTTGTGCTTCGTTAGCTCTTTGATGTGATGCAGGTTCACCAAGTTGATGCCCACATGCACCAGCAAGCCCGCCAACACCGCCAGCGGGATGGATTCGATCACCTTGCTGGCAAACAGCACGAAGAGCAAAATCCACACGCCATGAAAAATCGCCGACCAGCGCGAGGCCGCGTTCGCATTGATGTTCGCCGAGGAGCGCACGATCACGCCCGTGATCGGCAGGCCGCCGAGCAGGCCGGAAACTAGATTGCCAGCGCCCTGAGCGCTGAGTTCCTTATCCAAATTTGAGCGCACACCGCTGTGCAGCTTATCCGTCGCCACCGCGCACAGCAGGGACTCAATACTGGCGATCAAAGCGACCGTGATGACTGCGATCACAAACGCGCCCCAGTCAGATGGCGGTGTCAGATTCGTCAGTGCGAATGTTTCCGGCAGATCGACTTGCTTCACATCCATCTTCATCATCAGCGACACCACCGAGCCGACCACCACCGCCACGAGCGGCCCTGGGATGGCTTTCAGAGCAGGCACCTTCAGCTTTTTCCACACGACCAAGATCGCGATGGTCATAAAACCAAGGATCGCTGCCTGCATGTTCATCAGGCCGAGCTGCTTCGGAATGCCGAGTAGATTCACCACTGGCGAGCTCTGCGGCGAACCACCGAGCACCACATGCATCTGAGCCAGTGCGATCGAAATGCCGATGCCCGCCAGCATCCCATGCACCACCGCTGGCGCGATGATCAGTGCCCCGCGCGCCACCTTGAACCAGCCGAGCACGAGTTGCAGCGCACCCGCACAGGCCGTGATCAAGCACATGGTCTCCCAGCCAAATTTGGCGACCAGGCCAGCCACAACGACCGTCAGCCCCGCCGCTGGCCCCGAAACCTGAAGTGGCGACCCCGCCAGCAATCCCGTGATGATCCCGCCCGCCACCGCGCCGATCAGCCCCGCAATAATCGGTGCCCCCGAAGCCAGCGCGATGCCGAGCGACAACGGCACAGCAACAAGGAAGACGACAAGGGAAGCTGGGAGATCGCGACGGAGTGTGCTGTTCATAATGGATGGGACAAGTAGATGATTTTCGATCAGCCAATTTTCTTTATAGCGCTAGGCGCACACTTTGACCATTTTAAGATATCTATCAGACAGTTTGATAAAACCGAAGAGTGTCAGCGCTTGGATTTAACCGCGCTAAAGACATTTTTGGATTCCCCGGCGATCACTGCCACCGCCGGATGCCGCATCGCTCGCTCTAGGGTGATGAGGTAGCAGGAGAAGCCGCAGCGCACGGGGCGACCGACCGGTTTCAGCCCGTAGCGATCCACGGCTTCGCTCAAAATATCCAAAGCGACAATTTTGCTAACCTTGCCAAAAGTGATGAACGAGTGCACACTAGCGCTATGAACAACACCAACGCAGCCCCCTTGGCCGAGGCTCAATGCGAGGCCGCGCTCTTTGAGAAGCTGCGTTTGCAGGGCATGAAAGTGAAACCCAAAGATGCTTGGATGAAGTCCTTTGGCAGGGCGCGTGAGGACAAGCACTTTGAATCCGCGATGCGCCTCGGTGCAGAATGGCGCGACGAAGAAAACCGCCGCTCACTGGAAGATTTGAATCATCGGAATGCTCATTCTTGATACCAATCACTACTCGGAGATCGAGATGGGGACACGGCGCGGTGAACGCCTGCTGGAACGATTGGCGGCGACGGGAAAAGCATGTTTTGTCAGCGTGATTACCACAGAGGAATCACTGCGCGGCTGGCTACAGGAAATCAGACGCCACAATGGAGGCACTCCACTGGAAGACGCCTACTCACGATTCCAAAGTTCCGTGGAGGACTTTGGGGACTGGAACATCCTGCCGTGGACGTCCGAAGCCACTAGCATCTTTGCCGATCTTAAAGCTCGGCAAGTCCGCATCGGCACCATGGATCTGAGAATCGCCAGCATTGCCCTGAGCCATGACGCCCTGGTGCTCACGCGCAATATCGTGGACTTCCAGCAAGTGCCAGGGCTGCGGGTGGAGAACTGGCTGGATTAAACCAGCTTCAAAGAACGCTAGGCGAAATAGCCTCAGGTTTTCCTGGATTTGAAGACACTCTTCGACTCCCCGGCAATCACTGCCAGCGCCGGGTGGCGCATGGCACGCTCTAGGGTGATGAGGTAGCAGGAGAAGCCGCAGCGCACGGGGCGACCGACGGGTTTCAGCCCGTAGCGATCCACGGCTTCATCTAAAACGGCGGCGGCGATGGGCGTGACGCCCATGCCATCCGCAGCGGCCGTTTTCATCAGCGCGGCATCATCAAACTCGGCGACGATGCGCGGGCGGATGTGGTGCGAGTCAAACCAGCGGTCCATCTCATGACGCCAGGCTGTGCGGCTGGCAGGGAGCAGCATGGGCGCATCTTTGAGTGAGGCGGGGAAGTTCGTGCTGAGCTTCTTTGCCAAGGCGGGAATCGCGCAGAAGACCACGGGCGACTCGCCAAGCAGGTGATTGAAAGCCTTCACTGGCATAGACGACGGCGCGGCTTCATCCGACAAAACGACATCGAGCCGACCCGCCGCGAGTGAGCCGAGAAGCTCCTGCGCATGACCTTCCATGCAGGAGAGTTGCAAATTCGGAAACGCCTTTACCGCAGGCCGGATCAGCCGCCACGCGACGAGCTTCGGCAGTGAATCGGTGATGCCAATGTTCAGCCGCAGGCTACGTGCACTGCCTTGGCCGTGGAGCGAGCGCACCATCTCCGTACCAAGGGAGAAAATCTCCGCCGCGCATTCCATGACGAGCCGCCCTTGGGCTGTGAGTTTCATGCCACGCCCTGTGCGGTCAAAGAGCTGCTCGTCGAGGCTCGTTTCCAGCGCTTTGATCTGCGCACTGATCGTTGGTTGAGAAAGATGCAACCGCGCCGCTGCCGCACGCAAGCTGCCAGCTCGGGCCACTTCCCAAAACAAGCGCAGGTGATGGTAGTTGAGATGGGGTTGGTTGAGTTTGGTATTCATGAGAAATAACCGAAGTGTTGCTTTGGAACATCGAAATTGTCAAACTGCCAGCCGGCTCGGAATGTTAAAATATAACAAGTCACCCTGCGTCGTATTAAACTGACTTCACCGCCATGAAACCATACGCAGAATACATCGGCCCCAACGTCCGCACACCATGAAGGATACCAGCACACAAGTTATATCTGCTACGCGCTGCTGCGGGCACAAGGTGAGCCTCACTCTGTTGTTGGCCCTTTTATCCCTGCCTCTCATGGCGGAGGTGGTGGAACTCAAGCCGGCTCCTTCGCCTGCGGCAATCAGCGCAGACGGAAAGATCCAGCAGCGCTGGCCAGTGAACTGGAAGATCACAGACCTCCTTCCCGGTGATGAATCGCGTGAATGGAAAGCCTCGATGAATCTGCCGAAGAAGCCCCTAGCTGGTCGCACTCTCGGTCTCCGAGTCATCCATCCGCTGCCGAATGGCAAGCCCCTGCGCTTTGCCAATGCCGAGCAAGATCGCCACGCTCCTGGCTGGCTCAGCCTCGGTCCACTGCCGTAAAGACTGGCCTTCAATTTCTCTTTCCCTTCATCATCAGCTCATGAAATTTCTCATCTTCCTCTGCCTTGCCTCGACCACCCTGGCCACCAGCTACGAACCCACCTGGGCCAGCATCACTCCGAAGCGTGTGATACAGCACACGGATCCAAATGGAGCCTCGCTCGTGAAAGCGGTGGAAGCCTTGAAGCCGGGCGACAAGCTGGAAATTGCCGCAGGCACTTACAGCGTTGAGCGCATGTGGGACATCCTCGTGAGCGGAACGGCGGAGGCGCCGATTTGGATCGTTGCGGCGAAGGAGGCAAAGGTCATCATCACAAGACCTGACGATCAGCAAAACGTGCTCAATGTCGGCCAAAGCGGACCGGTGACATTTCTCTGCCTCAGAGTCATCGAGTTCACCGGCGGCAGTCATGGCGTGCGCCTCGGGCATTGCTCGGATGTGTGGCTGGATCAATGCCACATCCATCACACTGGACAAGTTTGTCTCAGTGCGAACAGCGCCGACACCCAGCGCATCTACTTGACCCGCAATCACATCCATCATGGAGCAGGTCACGCGGAAGGCATGTATCTCGGCGCGAACAACGGCGACCACATCATGAGCGAGAGTGTCATCGCCTTGAACCACATTCACGACTGTCGCGGTGATCAAGGTGACGGCATCGAGGTGAAGCAAGGCTCGTGGGGCAACCTCATCGCCGAGAATCATGTGCATGATACCAACTACCCCTGCATCACCGTCTATGGCACTGCCGGAAAGCCCGTGAACATCATCGAGCGCAATCTCTGCTACAATAGTGCCGACAACGTCATGCAGGTGCAGGGAGAGGCCATCGTGCGCAACAATGTGCTCATCAACGGCGCGGGCGCGGGCTTCTCCAGCACCGACCACCAAGGCAAGACGCTGAATCTCCAAGTCATCCACAACACCATCCTCAACAGCGCCCACGCCTTTCGTGGCGGCTCATGGAATGGCCGCGAAGGCATGATCCTCGCCAACAACATCCTCTACTCACGCGATGCCAATGCCCTGCACTACGCCAACGGCAACGTCGGTGTCATCACTAACGGCAACGTCGTCTTTGGCGATGGCCCCAAAGACGGCTGCGTCAAAGGTCGCGGACTCGAAGACTTCCCCGGCGCCACGCTCGATGGCAGCAAGCACGACGCCACACCCGCCGCCGATGCCAAGCTCGAACACGCTGATCCGAAATACCTCCTGCCCACGGATTTTCACGACAAGCCACGCACCCGGAATACCAGCGGTGCCATCTCACCCTAACCAACCATGAAAAAAACCCTACTCCTCTGCTCATTCACGCTCTGTGCTCTCGCTCAGCATCCCGATCTCAAAACCGGCCCCAATGCCGATCTTGGCGGTGCCTTGCTTCTACCGGCGAATGACGAGTGGAACCGCGATGTCTCCAAAGACGCGGTCGATCCGCTCAGCGATGCCATCATCGCGAGCATCGGTGCGGAGACAGGTCTGCATGAGGACTTCGGCCTCGTCTGGAAGGGCCAACCCGGCGGCATTCCTTATTATGTCGTGAGCGGGGAACAGCCGAAGGTGCCCGTCACGTTTGAATACGCTGATGAGAGTGATGCAGGCCCCTATCCCGTGCCGCCGGATGCGCACATCGAAGGTGGCCCGCAGAGCGATGGCGACCGCCATGTGCTGCTGCTCGATAAAGACAACTGGAAGCTCTACGAACTCTACCGCGCCTTCCCCATCGATGGTGGAAAAAGCTGGAAAGCCGCCAGCGGTGCCATCTTTGATCTCAAAGCTCCGAAGCCTCGCCCCGCAGGCTGGACCAGCGCCGATGCCGCTGGCTTGCCGATCCTGCCCGGCCTTGCACGCTACGATGAAATCTGCGGCACGAAGAAGCTCACACACGCGCTTCGATTCACAGTGAAAAAAAGCCGCAAAGCCTATGTGCCGCCCGCATCCCACTTTGCCAGCCCGCACAAAGACGAAAACCTGCCGCCGATGGGGATGCGCGTGCGTTTGAAGGCGGACTTCGACACATCCAAGTTCAGCGGTGCCGCGAAAGTCATTCTCGAAGGTCTCAAGACTCACGGTATGATCCTCGCCGATAACGGCGGCGACTGGTTCATTAGCGGCGCACCTGATGATCGCTGGGTGCATGAAGAGATTCTCCCCATCCGCAAAATCAAAGGCAAGGACTTTGAGGTCGTGAAGATGGGACCGATGACGACACGATAAACCACATGAAAATCCTCCTCGCACTCATCGCGTCTTCCGCACTCGCCGCTGAAACCTGGCAACCCTTCGGCCCCGGAGGCGGTGGCTGGATCGAAGACGTCGTCGCGCATCCGATAAACGCCAAAGAAGTCTGGGCCATGACGGACCTGAGCGGCCTCTTTCGTTCACAGGACGCGGGTTTGACCTGGCGAAAGATGTCGGCCGATGTCGAGCGCGGTGTTATGTCGCGGAAGCAGATCGTCTCCCACAATCGTCAGTTCGCCATCGATCCGAAGGAGCCGCTGCACATGTATTGGGGCACTTGCGGGATGATCTGGGCCAGTCATGATGGCGGTGTGAGTTGGCAGGCGGCGTATGGTACAGCTCCGACCATCGGCGATGACAAAACGCCAGGCATCGGCCATGCCATTGCCGTCTCTAGCAATGGCAGCGTCTATGCGCTCGATCACGACAGCATCCTGCGTGTCTCCCGCGATCATGGAGCGACGTGGACAGAACTCGCGAAGCCACCCGTGGCGAAGAACAGCAGCGACACGCCCGCCTTTCCGCTCTTCCTCGCTGATGGCACACTGTGCGTCTCATGCCGACCTTCGCCGGGCCTTGCGATTTCTCATGATGACGGCAAAACATGGCAGCTCCAACTCGCCGACAGCATCGTCTTAACCGCACGCGCCACCCCGACTGGCGGCGGCTTGTTTGCCTTTGATTCCAGCGGCAAACTTCATCGCAGCAGTGATAGCGGAGCCACCTTTTCTATCGTCAAAGAGTCCCCACACAAGTGGGAGGCTGGCCTGCGCTTTGCCGGAGGTCTCGCCGTCGCGAGTGGTGGCAAAGTCATGCTGTGGGCACTCGGTGAGCTCGTCGTGAGCAGTGACAACGGCGACACCTGGACGCGGCATCGCATCGAGACGCATTGGAATCGCGGCAGCTATCCCGGCATGAATCGTTACGCCTCGCCGGAGGGCAAATGCAGCTCGCTCGCCGTCACTGCGGACGGCAGCACATGGCTGAAATGCGACAGCTCGCTCATGTGTCGCAGCACCGACTTCGGCGTCAGTTGGACGGGCAGCACCGTGGGGCTGCAAGTGCTCTGTTACTTCCAAGGCCCCGCCATCAGCCCGCATGATCCGCAGCAGGCCATGGTCGCCGCTTTGGATCAAGGCGTCTTCAAAACCAACGATGGTGGCGCTTCATGGCAGCCCATGCGCATCCAGACGGAATGGTGGAATGATGATTGGCAGAACCACGACGGCAGCGTCGTCAAAGCCCACCCGAAGAAGCCGCAAACGTGGTTTGCCATCATCCACGGTCACGGCGGCACACGGCATCCGCGACTGCATCGCAGCGATGACGGCGGAGAGACGTGGAGCCTCGTGCTCGACCTCAAGGAGAAGTTCGGCGGCGAATGGGGCAAGTGGCTCGATGACAGCGAAATGGGCGACCTCTGCTTTGACCCGACGAATCCCGACATCATGCACCTCGCGAACTACCAGCTCGGTGTTTTCAAAAGCGAAGACGGCGGCCAGACATGGAAACACACGCTAAAAACGAAGAACGGCCTCAGCCTCGTCACCAGTCCCAGCGGCCAGCATGTGTATCTGCAATGCCTGAAACGCACCGGCCTCTACGCCAGCCATGATCGCGGCAAGACCTGGGACATCGCTCACTCGGCCGATGGCGTGGATGGCCTCGCGCATCACCCCACGGATGAAACCACGCTCTTCATCAACGACGGCCAGCACGAGAACTACTGGAGCTACAAAGGCGCACGCCCCGCCAAGCTCCTGAAAAGCACCGACGCAGGTAAGACCTGGACCGAACTCGCCCGCCTCGACGGCGGCCCACTCTACATCGATCCGCACAAACCCGACCTCATGCTGATGAGCACCCTGCAAGGTGGTAAAGGCATCCTCCGCAGCTTAGACGGCGGCAAAACCTGGACCGACTTCCATCACGACGCCCCCAGCCATACCGCCCGTGGCTTCACCTATGGCGGCACTCCCGGCAGCGTGATCTATAACATGTTCGGCAACATGGCCCGCACAACGAAACTCAACTGAGTTCGGTAGGATAAGAGTCTGCCCCATCTCGGATTTGAGATCAGCCGTTTACTGAGATGCAGAGAGAGGAGCTGCGCATTGGCAGGTGCGGCGGAGGACGGCAGAATCAGCCTGTCAGGAAACTCCAATCTCCAACACCAAAACAACCATGAAACCAAGTCACATCCTCATCAGCTTCACTCTTATTGGAGCAGCACTTATGCTTTCCTTGCTAATGGCTATCGGAAACGAAGCCGTCAGTCCAGCCAGCGGAGTGAAAAGCGCCGCATCTGCAGAAAACAAGGCAGGGCAGGCACTAAGCCGTGCTGAAATGCTGCCGCTTCAAGCCATTGCTCGGCGCACTCAATCCATGATGGAGGTGGCCTCATACACGCCCACCCGCGTCTGGCCGCATGGCGTGCGTGATCAGCAGGGACGGCTCGGCCTTTTCTTGAGCAGTACGCGCCCATTGTTCAGTGATCCCACACCCGAAAACGTGCAGGCAAAGCAGGCTTGGGTTGTCTTCGGGCTGGTGGCGGCAGTGAAGTACTCGGAAGGCAGCCAGATCAGACACATCGCCTTTACGGACAGTCGTGGCGAGACAGGCGAACGCTGGTACTATGACATCAGCATGGCGGAAGCGCGGGAGATTCATGGGATGATGATTCGCGGTATCTTGCGGCCTGAGAATGCCTTCAAGCTCATCGAAGCCGCCTGGGTGAAAATCACCACGCAGCATGAGTATGCGGTGAATTGAACTGGCGCATGGTCGCTTTCATCAAAGATGAACGAAAGACTCTATGTTTCCGGCCAGGCACGACTCGCAAAGTCAGGCTCGAAGTTTCTTCTCCACCTCCACGATCAGCAACGTGGCTAATGCGATCAAGGCGATGCGCAACCAAACGGCAGTGTCGATAGGCGCGGTGTGGAGCAGGCGGTTCATGAAAGGCGCATAGGTGAACACAAGCTGCAAGAGACCCATGAGGCCGATGCCGAGCAGCAGACGCGGATTGGTGAACCAGCCGATGCTGAAGATGCTGCGGCGCAGGCTGCGGCAGTTGATGAGATAAGCGGCGGCCACGGCCATGACTGTGTTCACCACGGCGGTGCGCGTCTGCGGGATGCTGGCACCGGCGCTTTGCTCAAAGAAGAACACGGCATAGGCTCCGCCGAGCATGAGTAGGGAGACGAGGCAGGTGCGCGTCATCATCGCGAAGTCGAAAATGGGCTGCTTTTGATCGCGTGGCGGCCGGTTCATGATGTCGGCCTCAGGCAGTTCAAAGACGAGCATGAGACCGAGTAGGATGGCGGTGGTCAGATTCACCCAAAGCAGATGCACGGGCAGCAGCGGCAATGTCAGGCCAAAGAGGACGCTGGTGAGCAAGATGAGGCCCAAGCCGACGCTGGCGGGCAGTGTCCAAACGAGAAACTTGATCAGGTTGTCATACACGCCGCGGCCCTCTTCGACAGCAGCAGCGATGGTGGCAAAGTTGTCGTCCGTGAGCACCATGTTGGCGGCTCCTTTGGCCACATCTGTGCCAGTGATGCCCATGGCGATGCCGATGTTGGCCTGCTTCAATGCGGGACCATCATTCACTCCATCTCCGGTCATGGCGACGATGTGACCGAAGGATTGAAGTGCGCGGACGAGGCGCAGTTTTTGCTCCGGTGCCACACGGGCAAATACGGCCGTGCGGTCAGCGATTTCGGGCAGATCGGCATCACTGATCTGGGCGAGTTCGCGGCCACTGATGGCGGGTGTGGTATCAGCTCCGGCGATGCCGATCTGGGTGGCGATGGCCTGGGCTGTGATGGCATGGTCTCCTGTAATCATTTTCACTCGGATGCCTGCCCTCTGGCACTTGGCGACAGCGGCGATAGCTTCCTCACGCGGCTGATCGATCATGCCCTGGTGGCCGAGAAAGGTCAGGCCTTCACTGACATGATGATGCACGAAGTCGCCACTGACATGCGCGCCGTCACGACGCGCAAAGCTGATGACGCGCAGGCCTTGCGCTCCCATTTCACGCGCGGCAGCACGGACGGCAGCGGCATCCATCGGAATGGCCGCTCCGTGCGCATCGAGCATGTGCGTGCAGCGCTCGATCAGGCGCTCCAGAGCACCGGCTTTGTAAATGCAGCGACCACTCGCGTGATCATGCAGGGTGGCCCGATACATGTGGTCACTCTCAAAAGGGATCATGTCGAGTCGCGGCGAGCCTGCATGAGTGGCGGCATGGCGCAGACCGGCTTTTTCAGCGGAGACGAGCAGCGCACCCTCAGTGGGGTCTCCGGCGATGCTCCAGATGCCCTCTTTTTCCACAATGGCAGATTCGTTGCAAAGCATCCCAGCGCGCAGGCACTCGTGAAGTGCGGGTTTCGTCTCGGCGGCGATTGTTTGCCCGCTGGAGCTTTGGATTTCGCCCTTGGGTTCGTAGCCGGTGCCAGTGACGTGAAACGTTTCACCACCGGCATGGATACGCTGCACGGTCATTTTGTTCTGCGTGAGCGTGCCTGTTTTGTCCGAGCAGATCACAGTGGTGCAGCCGAGTGTTTCGACGGCGGGTAGCTTGCGAATGATGGCGCGTCGCTTGGCCATGCGGCTCACGCCGATGGCGAGCACAATGGTAATGGCCGCAGGCAGGCCCTCGGGAATCACACCGACGGCCAGCGCCACACTCGCCATGAGCATGTCGATGAAGCTGCCTCCGCGAACGAGCACGCCATAAGCACATAAGGCCGCTGCCAGCGCCAGGATGATCCAAAGCAGCATGCCGCTGAATTGGGCAATCTTCCGCGTGAGCGGCGTGGAGAGGTCCACCGCTTCTGCGATCAAGAAAGCCACGCGGCCCGTCTCCGTGCGTTCTCCCGTGGCCCATACGACACCTGTGCCACTGCCTGCGGTGACGAGAGAGCCTGCATAAGCCATGTTCACACGATCTCCTAAAACGGTGTCCGCTTGCAAGGGATCAGGGCGCTTGCTGGCAGGCACCGACTCGCCTGTGAGCGCAGATTCATCGATCTGGAGGCTCTTTGTTTCCAGCAAACGAATGTCTGCCGGCACACGATCACCGCCCGTGAGCATGACGATGTCACCGGGCACGAGT
>CAZOVY010000004.1:0-118274 GCA_964583255.1 uncultured Prosthecobacter sp. | reverse complement strand
GGCACCACCAATGATTATAAAGACGCTTGGTTCGCTGGCTACACCGACCGCGTCACCTGCGGAGTCTGGGTCGGTTTGGACAAGCCACAGACCATCATTGAAGAAGGCTACGGCAGCAAACTCGCCATTCCGATCTGGGCAGATGTGATGAAAAAAGCCGTCCAACTCGGCTACATCCCACCCGGTCCGCGCACTGAGCCACCGCTCACCAAAGTGGCCTTATGTCGCCTCAGTAGCCAGCTCGCCAGCCCCGCCTGCCAGGCCAGCGGCACGGCCTACGAAGACGAGCTGCCCTATGAACTTGTGCCACAGAATTTCTGCAACGCCCATCAAGGCATGGTCGCCCAGCCGCCATCGGGTTATGGTCGTCCGCGATCAAGCGGGTCAGGGTTGTTTGATCGCATTCGTGGGTGGTTTCAGTGAGCGCTTAGCCACAAACCAACAAACTCCTTGCGCTTCCGGGGTGTGCGCCTATTCTCCGCGCCCATTTTCCAAACCCAAACACCAACCTAACACATGTCGCAGCATCGCAGCCTCAAAAATTCCGGCGGTTCCGTCGGCTCCAAGCGCAGTGTCCTGAAGCGCGGTGAACGCATCAAGCTTCTCAAGACCCGCGGTCTATGGAAAGAAGGTCGTCTCCCGACCAACTTGCCAAAGACGAAGTCCGAGTAATTTCCCAGCATTAGCGGCCAAAAGGGCCGCTTGCTCCCCTTATCGTGCGCCTCAATCGATTCCTCAGCCAGTGCGGCCTCGGCTCACGCCGGGGGTCCGAGCAAATCATCCTTGAGGGCCGCGTCGCCATCAATGGTAAAGAGATCAAGGATCTCAGCACCTTGGTGGCAGATGGTGACCAAGTCACCGTCGATGGTCGTCCGGCCCGTCCAGAAACGGGCGTCGTCATCGCACTGAATAAGCCGCGTGGCTACATTTGCAGCCGTAGTGATGAGAAGGATCGCATGACGATCTACGCACTGCTGCCAAAACCCTTCCAGACTCTGCATCATGTCGGTCGTCTGGACAAAGACAGCGAGGGACTGCTCCTGCTCACCAATCGTGGTGATCTTTCTCACCACCTCATCCATCCCAGCCACGGAG
Organism: uncultured Prosthecobacter sp.; assembly: GCA_964583255.1. Taxonomy (GTDB): domain Bacteria; phylum Verrucomicrobiota; class Verrucomicrobiia; order Verrucomicrobiales; family Verrucomicrobiaceae; genus Prosthecobacter. The sequence continues at coordinate 117,179 of CAZOVY010000004.1, read as the reverse complement.
CTGAAAAGGAATACGAGGTGATCGTGGACAAGCCGATGGACGCCGCTGTCATGGCCAAGCTCGTCAAAGGCATGCTGACAGAAGAAGGCTACGCCAAGGCAGAGCGCACCTGGATGATCAGCGAGTACCGCTGCCATGTCGTGCTCAAGCAGGGCATGAAGCGCCAGATCCGCCTGATGTTTTACCAGCTCGGGTTTGAAGTCGAGCGCCTCACCCGCACCCGCATCGGTTGGCTTGAACTTAAAGGCCTACAAAAAGGTGGTTGGAAACAACTGACCACCACTGAGGTCGAGCGCTTCTTCTCCAAAGAAGGCACCTCGGGTCGCCCGCTGCGTCTCGATAAAGCCCGCGCCGCCAAGGCTGAAGATGAAGCTGAAGAAGTCGTCCGTCCGACACGCAAGACAGAGGTCAGCCCACGACCAACGCGCGAAAAGCGCAGCTTTGGTAAAGGTGGATCGCGCGATCAAAAAGCACGTCGTCCGACCAGCACAGCTCCAGCGCGCGAACGCCCGCCGATGATTGAGCCTGACCCTGAAGAGGGGAACCGCCCAGTTTGGGGGAAGCGCCGTTTTGCACGTGACCAAGCCTCCGGTGAAAGTGCCCGTGCGCGTAGTTTTGACAGCCCGCGCGGCCCTGCCCGCAAGCGCCCAGCCGCGCGTGAGACAGATGGTGACGAAGTCGTCCGCCCTACACGCGAAAAGCGCAGCTTTGGTAAAGGCAACCCTGCCGGCGGTCGCAGTTTCGGCAAGCCAAGTGGCCCAGCCCGCGAACGCCCGCCACTCGGTGAGTCAGACGGTGCCGAAAGCGCCCGCCCCGCGCGCGCCAAGCGCAGCTTTGGTAAAGGCAAGCCTTCCAGTGCCCGCAGCTTCGACAAGCCGCGCGCTCCGCGTGAAGACGCACCACGCCGTCAATCTCGCCCGTCGGGTCAAGGTTCTGGCAACAGCCGCCCATCAAGCAGCAGCAAGCGTAACGGCCCGCAGCGCCGCCGCTGATTTCACACCGCGACCTGCATCTTAAACGGAGCCGCCCGGAAACTCACGGGTGTCGTGCCGGAGATGAGTTCGCCATCCACCTCAAACGGTGCCTCGGGTTTTGCCGTGACCGTGAACTCGCGCACTTGGAGATAGTCGATGTCATCCGATGCCTCATAGCCACGCTCTAAAATGGCACGGATCATCTGCGCAAACTCCCAACCGCTGAGGCCGCGAAAGATGATCACGTCCAACAGGCCATCCTGATTGTTAGCTTTGGGAAAGACGGGCACCGGGCCGCCATAGTGCTTGCCTGCGCCGATCAAAACGACCGAACCATGCATGGCGGGTTTCCCGGAGATCTGCACCGTGAGCAGCGGCGGTTTGCGCATCAGCACCTGCACCGCAGACATGACATAACTTAGCGGCCCAAATTTTCTTTTCCGCTCCCACGGCGTCTCCTGGATGATCTCCGCATCCAGGCCCACACCTGCGAGCTGCACAAAAAACTGATCATTGGCCAGCCAGAGATCAATCTCGCGGCAGTGGCCACTCGTGATCATCTTCCAACATTCGGCGATGTTGGCGGCAGGCATGCCCAGCTCCAGAGAGAAGACATTCATCGTGCCCACTGGTAGCACGCCCAGTGCAGTGTGTTTCTCTCCTGGCGCACGTTCCGCGTTCGCACGGCACAGGCCCTGCAGGACTTCGTTCACCGTGCCGTCACCACCTGCCGCCACGACGATCTCGTGGCCTTCACGCGCGAGCTTTTCCGCGATCTCAGTGGCTTCACCAGGGGCCGTGGTCAGGATGAGTTCCGGCGCAGGCGAAAGCGCGCGCAATGCATTTTCACGCGCAGCGGCTTGGGTGCTCTTAGCGGCGGGATTCAGGATGACGGGGATTCGTGCAGACATGCCGGGCGCGGTTATGCGACAGAATCAGCAAACGCACAAGTGACAGTCGTGATGACTGCGTAGCGTCCCTTGCATGTGCCTCCCAGCGTGGTTGAATGCGCGCCTCATCATGAAGGACGATCCCACAGTGCCCAGCGACGCGCGTTTCGAGACGCGTGCCATCCATGTCGGTCAGGACTACCGCAGCGAGACGGGCGCGGTGATCCCCCCGATCTACATGACCTCGACCTTTGAAACGGGGAACCCTGGCAGCTTCGACTACACCCGCAGTGGCAGTCCGAACTTCCGCAATCTGCAAACCACGCTCGCCAGTCTGGAGAACGCGCAGCACTGCACCGTCTTCGCCAGTGGCGTGTCCGCGATCACCGCCATCGCCCTTGGACTGAAAGCGGGAGACACCATTATCTCCGAGCAGAATATTTATGGCTGCACCTACCGACTCTTCGAGCGTGTGCTGCGTAAGTTCGACGTTCATATCAAGTATGTGAACCTCGCCAATCCGGCCAACTACACACTCATTGCTCAGTTCAAACCTGCGCTCGTGTGGCTGGAGTCACCGACGAATCCACTGCTCAAGATCCTCGACATCAAAGCCATCTCAGATGTGGCTCACAGTGTCGGCAGTACCGTTGTGGTGGATAATACCTTTGCCTCCAGCATGCTCCAGCAGCCGCTCGATCTCGGTGCTGATCTTTCGCTCCTGAGCACCACGAAGTACACCAATGGCCACTCCGATGCTCTCGGCGGTGCTGTTTGCTCAAACTCTGACGAGTGGCAGGACAAAATGATCTTTGCCCAAAAAGCACTCGGCTTGCAGCCCAGTCCTTTTGATTCATGGCTCACGTCTCGCGGCGTCAAAACAGAAGCTCTGCGCATGGAACGGCACAACGCCAACGCGCTCGAACTCGCTCAGCGACTCGAAGCCCGCAAAGGCGTGAAGAGCGTGCGCTATCCCTTCCTGCCGAGCCATCCGCAGTATGATCTGGCGCGCAAGCAGATGAGCGGTGGCAGCGGCATGTTGCTCGCTGAATTTGGTCATACTCAAGACGACGCGCTCGCCTTCATCCGTCGCCTGCGCCTCTTCACACAGGCCGAAAGCCTCGGCGGCATCGAGTCACTCGTCTGCCATCCTGCCACCATGACTCACGCTTCGATTCCGAGAGAGATCCGCTTAGAAGCTGGCGTCACCGACGGCCTCATTCGCTTCTCCGTCGGCATCGAGCACATCGAAGATCTCTGGGCAGACATCGAGCAGGCGCTGAACGCCAAAGCATGATCATGTCTGATTTGATTCACCACCCGCTCTGGCAGGCAGACACGCTTGGCAGTCCGTTGCCCGATCATGAGTTCGGAGTCAGCGTCAGCCTGCCGCTGTGGAAACATGTGATCGGCTATGAAGAGGGCGATCAAGACATCGTGTCGAAGTTCCGCTCAGGTTACCCGCGCTTCTGCTGCCCACCAGCAGTGAGCGGATTGTTTGCAGCGGCGGAAAAAGATCTCGCTGATGAAGGTGAACGTTGCCTGGTTTTCCCGCGCCTTCTCCACGCCGAGCGTTGCGTCGAGTTCATCACTCGGAATGGTTTTGCTGCACGTGCGAAAGCTTGGAAGGAGTCCCTCGGTGTCGTGATTTTCCCAGAAGCCGCGCATGTCACAGCGCGCCGGTTTTGGCGTTTCTGTGGTGAGATTGTAAGCACGCGACAAGCCTGCGATGCGCTCGGCAAAACGGCAACGAATGCCACGGCAGCAGAAGGCATCGCCGCGAATCGAATCATCTGCGAGCGACTCGCCAAGCTCTCCGGTCAGCAGCCCGAAGACGTGTTTCTTTTTCCTTCTGGCATGGCGGCGAACTTTGCCGTGCATCGCATGCTGACGACGCTTTTTCCGGATCGAAAAACCGTGCAGCTCGACTTTCCGTATGTCGATGTTTTGAAGCTCCAGCAGATGTTCGGCAACGGCGCGCACTTCCTGCCGATGATCGCTGACAGCGAGTATGACGATCTGCGCGCGCTGCTGAAAAGCGAGCCGCTGGCAGGTATCTTTTGTGAAGCCCCGAGCAATCCCATGCTCCGCTGCGTGGATCTTGAGCGCCTACTAGCCCTCCGCGCGCAGTCGCAGCCCGGCGTGCCGATCATTGTCGATGACACGATCTCCACCGTGGCTCATGCCGACGCCATGCGTGTGGCAGATGTCGTCACCACCAGCCTCACGAAAAGCTTCTCTGGCGCAGGAGATGTTCTAGCGGGTAGCGTCATCTTGAATCGTGCTTCCCCGCATCACCCCGCGTTCTCCGCCTTCCTCACGGCTTATGCCGATCACACGCTCTGGCGTGGTGATGCTGTGGCGCTGGAGCAGAACAGCCGCGACTTCGTTCAGCGTGCCGAAACGATGAGCAAAAACGCCCTCGCTCTGGCAGAATTTCTCAGTGCTCATCCGCGTGTGGAAAAAGTCTGGCACGCGCGTGAGCAGGGCGGGCGTGGCTATGAATTCATTCGTCGTGAAGGCGGCGGCTACGGCTGCCTCTTCTCCTTCCTGCTGAAGAACGCTGCGAATACAAGCCCGCGCTTCTATGATGCGCTGCGTGTTTGCAAAGGTCCAAGCCTAGGCACCGACTTCACGCTTGTTTGCCCTTACACTTTGTTAGCCCATTACGAAGAACTCGACTGGGCAGCTAGTTGTGGCGTGCCCAGCCACCTCATCCGCGTTTCTGCGGGTTTAGAGGACAGCTCCGAATTGATCGCACGCTTTGCCGAAGCACTGGCGTGATTCAGAGGCGAGTCGCCGCCACATCTCCCATGCGTGCATAGACCTCACGACCCGCGGCACTGTGCTCGATCAAATCATTGGTGAAGCGAATGCGGCCTGGCTCAAAGAGCGTGATGACGCAGGAGCCACCAAAGCGGAAGTAACCTTTCTCATCGCCCTTGTTGATGATCTGCCCTGGCGTCGCCGTATGGACGACTGAGCCGACGCAAGTCGCGCCGACTTCGAGGAAGACCACATCGCCGAAGCCCTGAGTTCTCATGCGTGTGATGTAGCGCTTGTTTTCCCAAAAGATGGTTGGGCGCTTCATCAGCGCGATGGGGCTCACGGAATACAGCGGACCTTCAATCAAGCGTGGTGATTCAGCGATACCGCCGCAGGGGAAATGAAAGCGGTGGTAGTCGGTGGGACAGAGCCTGGAAATAAGTACTCCGCCCTTTTCAAAGCGAGAGGCCAGGCCGCTATCTCCGAGCAGTGTGGCGATGTCGAAGCGAATGCCTTTGATTAGAAAATCACGGCACTGTGAGACATCTGGGATCACGAGATGACGCCCATCTGCTGGCAGCGCGATGGCGTTCTCATCGGCGACGATGGGACGCGCGGCAGGCTTCAGCTTGCGATAGAAGAAGTCGTTGAAGCTCTTGTAGCTCTCGACCGAATCAGCGAACTCAGAGACATCGACTCCGAACTTCTCGATGAATGGCTCAATCCTCTCCACGCTGGTTGGCGAATCCATGCGCGAGCCATACCATTTTGAGAAAGCCGCACGCTTCACCAGCGCATGCAGTGCAAGCTGCCCAAGTGGATTTTCATAAACAAAGCGCAGCGGCCCTTCGCCATACACGGATTCGGTCTCCAGACTTTGTGTGAGTCGATTAAAGAACTGAATCGGAGTGGAAGGCATTGGGGGGATTTCTGAAAAAAGCCGCCCACGAATGTTCAGCATTCGTGGGCGGCTCAGGGATCGAAATTCAGATTACAGCATGTCTGCGACAAAGGCGCGCTCATCGACAAGCTCTTTGTTCGTAGCGGCGATTTTGGACTTAGCGAAGTCGTCCATCTCGTAACCGGTGATGACTTCGTAGCTGCCTGGAGTCGTGGTGCGCACGGGCATGCCGGCCCAGACGCTGGCATCGAAACCATATAGGCCGCCGCTCTTCACGCCGATGGAGTGAATGGCTCCTGGAGTGACAAGTGAGCGGACGTGATCGACGAGCGCATTGGCTGCTGAAGCGGCAGAAGATGAACCGCGAGCTGCGATGATGGCTGCGCCGCGTTTGCCGACGATTTCGCAGAACGGGCCTTCAAGCCAAGCTGGGTCGTTGATGACGCTGACGGCTGGTTTGCCAGCGATGGTGGCGTGGGCAAAGGACGGGAACATGGTCGGGCTGTGATTGCCGTAGATGAAGATGTCTTTCACCTCGGTGAGATCGACGCCGGCTTTCTGAGCGAGCTGAGTCTGTGCGCGGTTTTGATCGAGACGCACCATGGCGGTGAAGCGCTCCTGTGGCAGGCGTTTGGCCTGGGAGGCTGCGATCATGCAGTTCGTGTTCGCTGGATTTCCGACGACGGCGATGCGTGCGTCGTCTGCTGCAACGGCGTCAATGATGCGACCCTGTTCGATGAAGATTTTGCCGTTGTCCTTGAGCAGATCGGCGCGCTCCATACCGGGACCGCGTGGCTTGGCACCGACGAGCAGACACCAGTTGGCGTCTTTGAAACCAACCGCAGGATCGGAGGTCTGTACGATGCCTTTGAGGAGTGGGAAGGCGCAGTCGTCGAGTTCCATGGCGACACCCGCGAGTGCTTGCAGCGGCTTTTCAAAGGGAGCTTCGATGAGCTGCAAGATGATGGGTTGATCCGGGCCAAACATGGCGCCAGAGGCGATGCGGAAAAGGAGTGCGTAACCGATCTGACCGGCGGCACCGGTGACTGCGACTTTGATGGGGGCTTTGCTCATGATAGTGGGGCCGGGATGATTCGCAGGGCGGGTCAGGCAGCAAGAAGAAAGTCTGCGCACATCCTGTTCATTTCGCTAGGGTCGCTGGCACTGCATGAAGAATCCCTTGTCCAAAGAAAGCCCCCGATCTGACGTGAACATCTATGAAACGCCGCGTCTCGTGGCTGAGTACCTGCTCTTTCACTATGGCAAAGATGAGGATGTCCTGCCCTGGGACTTTGGGCCAAAGACGGCGCTGCGGTTTGCTCAGCGCAGTGTCAACGAGTTGCTTGATCCTTCCCTAGTGCCAGCGGATGCTTGTGTTCTTGATCTTGGCTGCGCGGTGGGACGCTCTTGCTATGAACTTGCTCGCGTGGCCAGTCGAGTCATCGGGATCGACTACTCTCAGGCTTTTGTCGATTATGCCGAGCGCATCCGCACGGGAGTCTGCGTGCCGTTTTTGCGCCTCAATGAAACGACGGATGAAACGATGCTCGATGCCGTGCGTCCCGCCGAGGGGAGTGCCGAGCGCATCCAATTTGAGCAGGGTGATGCGATGCATCTGCGCGGTGATCTGGGCGCTTTCGATATTGTTCACGCGGCAAATTTGCTCTGCCGCCTGACTGATCCGCAGCTCTTGATTGAGCGGCTGCCAGCCCTGGTGAAACCTGGTGGGCAACTGCTGCTGACGACGCCCTGCACTTGGCTGGAGGATTTTACCCCGCGCGGTAACTGGCCGGATGTTTCGACTCGTGAGTGGCTCAAAATTCAGCTCTCTGAGCACTTCGATCTCGTCGCCGAAAAAGATTTGCCGTTCCTCATCCGGGAGCACGCCCGCAAGTATCAGTGGAGCGTGGCGCTGGGCACGCGCTGGATTCGGAAAACGGCTGCGTGAGAGCGGCTACAGGATCTGCGGCTTGATCACGACGACGCTCATGGGTTCGAGCGTGGCTTTGAGTTTTTCAAACATGGCATCGTCATCATAGGTGCCGACGATGGCTCCGCCGCTGCCAGTGAATTTGGCACTGGCTCCGCAGTCGCGTGCGGCCTCGACCATGTCGATGTTGCCCTTGCTGAGTTTGAAGAGCCGACGGCGCAGATCGAAGTTCTCGTTGAGCAGGGGGCCAATTTCCTTGCCTCGACCTTCGATCAGCATGTCGCGCACGCGCTGGGCGAGGTTGGCCCACTGATACATGGCACTGACGATTTCGCGCTCGCCACGGTTCCAGCGGCCACGGATGTCGTTGTGAAAGACTTCGGTGCCCTCACTGAGTCGCGTGGTGAAAGCCACATAGACATTGGGCAGCAGCGCTGGGTCGAGTTCTTCATAAATACCATGGCCGAGCTTCTCGACACTGGCGCGGTTGAAGTCCATGAAGACGACGCCTTCATAACACTGAATCACTCGATCTTGCAGGCCGGCCGGGATTTTGAGTTCATCATTCTCAACGCTGAGGACTAGGCTGGGCAGCACATCTTTGGGGATCTCGACGCCATAAAACTCCATCAATGCGCGCCAGCAGGCCGTGATGATGGCGCTGCTGCCGGCCATACCGACTTGAGGTGGGATGTTGCTGGTGTAGCGCAGGGTAAAGTTCCGCCCATGCAGCGGCAGATTGTTCTTCGTGCAGTATTCGTAGAAGCGCTTCACGCTGGCCTTTAGTAGTCGAATGCCGCCGTAGTAGCCGAACTGGCGGACATCGCGTGCGAGCGCATCAATGCTGCCAAACACGGAATGGTCGCGTTCGTTCGGCTCGATGGTTAGCTCGGGCGTTTCAAAGAGGGTGACATCTGCGCAGTAGTTGCGGATGATGAAGGAGATCGTCTTGCCGAAATAGCCATCGGAAGGATTCCCCACCAGACCGGCGCGGGCATAAGCTTTGGTACTGACGAGCATGGAATAGGTGGTCGGAAAAAGGCGGGAAAGCTACGGGCGGCGGAATTTTCGCGCAAGAAGATTGGTTGTCACATCTGTGTGGAATATCGGAACGGACCTCAACGTTGATCGCGAGCCATGCGTTTATTCCTCCTTATCAGCCTTCTCTCTGTTGCTTCAGCCAATGCAGCGCTGGAGCTGTCAGCCCTCTTTTCCGATCATGCGGTGCTTCAGCAGGATCAAACTCTGCCCGTCTGGGGCTGGGCCACGCCGGGGCAGGAGGTGACGGTTTCAATCGCTGGCGAACAAGGCAAGGCGACCACTGATGCGGCTGGCAAATGGCGGGTTGATTTGAAAGCGCTGACGAGGAGAGCGAAACCTGGGGTGCTCACGATCACGGCTGGAGGGGAGACTAAAACCATCCAGGATGTGCTCATCGGTGAGGTATGGCTCGGCTCAGGTCAGTCAAATATGGCGATGACTGTTAGCCGCGCTAAGGACTATGAGAAGGAGCAGGCCGAGGCCAGACTGCCGGAGATTCGGATGTTCACCGAGAAGAGCGCTGGTGCCACGAGCGCTCAGGATCGCTGCGCGGGCCAGTGGGTTGTTTGCTCGCCTGAGACCGTGGGTGCATTCTCTGCCACGGCGTATTTCTTTGGCAAAGAGATCCACCGTACCCTTGGTGCGCCTGTGGGCCTCATCAATTCCTCGGTAGGCGGCACGCCCATCGAATCGTGGATCAGTCCTGAGGCTCAGATGGCTAGTGCGGAGCTGAAACCCTTCTTTGAGATGGCGAAAAAGGACGGGGCTGAGTTTGATGCCGTGAAAGCCAAAGAGACGTATGATAAACAGCTTGCCGCATGGAAGGAGGCCTCGAAAAAAGCACGGGCTGCTGGCAAGCCTGTGACACGTGCACCGCGCGATCCTGTAGCGCTGCGTGAGCGCAAAGCCAATGTCGGTGGCCTCTTCAATGGCAAGATCGCCCCACTGATTCCTTATGCGATTCGCGGCGCGATTTGGTATCAGGGCGAAGCGAACAGCAATGGCGACAAGGGCCGTTTTTATCATCATCATCTCGCCTTGCTCGCTAATGATTGGCGCACTCGTTGGGGCACTGATTTTCCCTTTGCCTGGGTGCAACTACCCAACTTCGAAGCCAAGCGTAGCGATGGCTGGATGCTCGTGCGCGAAGGCGCTTTGAAGGCTGTCCAGAGCGTGCCAAAAAGTGGCATGGCGGTCACGCTTGATGTGGGTGAAGCGAAGAACATTCATCCACAGAACAAACAAGCCGTTGGTGATAGGCTCGCTCGCTGGGCGCTCGGTTCAGTCTATGGTCGGCCCGGCGCGACCAGCGGTCCGTTGCCTTTGAAACATGAGATCAAAGGAAGCGAGATCGTGGTGACTTTCTCCCACACGGATGATGGGCTGGTACTCAAAAAGGCGGCTGGTAGCGGTTTCGTCATCGCTGGCGCCGACAAGGTTTGGCATCCCGCCGAAGTTCGTATTGAGGGTTCTATGATCATCCTTTCGAGCAACGCAGTGCCTCAACCCGCCGCCGCTCGCTATGCTTGGGCTGAGATGCCAGACGTCACGCTTTGGAATGGCGCAGGTCTCCCCGCTAGTCAGTTCCGCACGGATGAGTGGTGATCATCGAACGGATGTCTGAGTCCGCCTTCTTGTCACGGGCGTAATGGTTGCATGAAACGTATGCTTTGGGTTATTCCTGATCTAGTGCTGCTCGCTGTCAGCTTCTTTTTTGTCTCCAGTTCTCGGGCGGCAACGGAGACGGCACCCTACAAAGTGTTGAGGAAAGATGGTTCCATCGAACTGCGCGAGTATGACACGCTGCATCTGGCAAAAGTATCCATGCCGACGAGTGATAAGCGCTCGAAGAATATGGATGGCGGCTTCATGAAACTGTTTCGTTTCATTGATGGCCAAAACGAGCGCGATGAGAAGATCTCGATGACCACTCCGGTCATCGTCGAGCGTGGTGAGAAAGAATCCTCGATGAGTTTTGTCATGCCTCAGAAGAGCGTCGCCAAAGGTCTGCCGGTGCCGAAGGGTGAAGTGAAACTGGACCAGATCCCGGCTGTGAAAGTCGTCGCTCTTCGCTTCTCCGGTGTGAGCAACAGCACCAAAGAAGCTGCGCAACTCGCGGCGTTGCAAGCCTGGGTGGCGAAAGAGGGCATCATGGTCGAAGGCACGCCGCTGTTTGCATTCTACGACCCGCCCTGGACGCTAGGCTTCATGCGGCGCAATGAAGTGTTGCTTCGTGTGAAGGCGAAATGACGCGCTCTGGCGTGGCGTAGATGAGGGATGCGATTCGCGCTTCTGCCCCTGCTCCTCCCTCTGTGCCTCAGCGCGCAGCTTCCCACGGCTAAACCGATCCCGCTCATGCAGGCGGTGCCGCTGCCGCATCACATCACGTCGTTTCAGCTAGATGGCCGTGAGCTGACGGCGATGCATTTTGATCCGCAGGACATGCGGCCTTTTTGGTATCCGATCCGCGCTTCCAAGGACGTTAGCCTGACGCGCATGGGGCATCCGCATGATCCGCTGACGCACAGTCATCACAACAGCGTCTGGGTCACGCACAACCTGGTGAACGGCATCGACTTCTGGGGCGACTACGCGAAGCAGCAGGGCCGCATCGTGAATGTCGAAGTGTCACGCGAAGGCTACGAGGACACCGACGAACTCGCCGCCATGCGCATGGTGAATCAGTGGGTCAGCGAGGCGGACAAATCCGTGCAGCTCATCGAAGTCCGCCGCACCGAGATCCGCCCGTTGGATGGTGCGAAAAGCTGGCTCATGCTCATCGATTTGGAGTTCACGCCGCCGAAAGGCAAGACCGCCACTTTCGGCGCCACGGGCTTTGGATTGGTGGCCGTGCGCATGGCAAAAAGCATCGGCGTGCACGATGGCGGCGGGCGGATCCTGAATTCCGAGGGCCAGCTCAATGAAGAACAGATCTTCCGCAAACCTGCGCGCTGGTGTGATTACAGCGGTCGCATCAGCAATGACGCCGACGGCTTCGGCGGCATCACCCTGATGAATCACCCTATGAACCCGCACAACCCCACCGCATTCCACGTCCGCAACGATGGCTGGATGGGTTGCTGCCTGAGCCTAGACATACCAGTCGAGGTCACGGAAGAAAAGAAGCTCCGCGTCCGCTACGCCCTCTGGGTCCATGACGGCGTCGCGACCCAGGCACAAAGCGAGGCCCAGTGGGAAGCCTTCGCTGAAATGCCAGTGCCGGATCTCTGGCCGAAAAAGAAGTGAACAAAGTGCCAGTCGAGCCGCACAAAGCGCCAAGTGCCACGGGCAATTGTGCCAAATTTGGCACTTTGCGGCCTCCACACTATAAGCTAAGAACCAGCGGCCGGAAGCTAACATGCTCTGAATCAGCACTTTAAAAATCAGCCAGCGGTCCTGGCACAGCGCGTGCCAAGAGAGAGAAACCAAACTCACCCTTTCCAACCTTTCCCCAACCCACATATCATGAGCAAAATCCTCGGCATCGACCTCGGCACCACCAACTCTTGCATGGCCGTCCTTGAAGGCGGTAAAGCAACGGTCCTCGAAAATTCAGAAGGCGCACGCACCACGCCATCCGTCGTCGCTTTCACAAAGAGTGGCGAGCGCGTCGTCGGCCAGGCAGCGAAGCGCCAAGCCGTGACCAACCCACGCAACACCGTTTTCTCCGTGAAGCGCCTCATGGGCCGCAAGTTCACTGAGCTGACAGAGGCCGACAAACGCATGCCCTACAAAATCGTCGCTGCTGCCAATGGCGATGCCCACGTGCAGGTCGAAGTCGGCGGTGAAACGAAGACATACAGCCCACAAGAAGTCAGCGCCATGATCCTGGCCAAGCTGAAAGCTGATGCTGAAGCCAAGCTCGGCGAAACAATCACAGAAGCCGTCATCACCGTGCCTGCTTACTTCAATGACAGCCAGCGCAACGCCACGAAGGCCGCTGGTGAGATCGCCGGCCTTAACGTGCGCCGCATCATCAATGAGCCGACCGCAGCCGCTCTGGCTTATGGCCTCGACAGCAAGTCGGATGAAAAAGTCGCTGTGTATGACCTTGGCGGCGGCACCTTTGACATCAGCGTGCTGGAAATTGGCGACGGCGTCTTTGAAGTGCTCGCTACCGATGGCGACACGCATCTCGGTGGCGATGACTGGGATAACACCCTCATCACTTGGATCGTCAACGAATTCAAAACCGACAGCGGCATCGACCTAAGTGGTCAGCCAGACGCCCTCCAGCGTATCAAGGAAGAAGCTGAAAAGGCCAAGATCGCCCTCAGCTCCAGCCAGAGCTTTGATTTGAATCTGCCCTTCATCACGGCTGACGCCACCGGGCCAAAGCACATCATGAAGACGCTCACACGGGCCAAGATGGAGCAGCTCACCGACAGCCTTTTTGAGCGCACCATCAAGCCGGTGAAGGATTGCCTCGCCGCTGCTAAACTGGACGCTTCTAAAATCGACGAACTCGTGCTCGTCGGTGGCATGACCCGTATGCCAAAGGTCGTCGAGACCGCCCGCAAGCTCGCTGGTAAAGACCCGCATCAGGGCGTGAACCCCGATGAAGTCGTCGCCATCGGCGCAGCCATCCAGGGTGGTGTGCTTCGCGGTGAAGTGAAGGACGTGCTCCTGCTGGACGTGACTCCGCTCACGCTTTCCATCGAGACCGCTGGCGGCATCGCCACACCGATGATCCCGCGTAACACGACCATTCCGAAGAAGCACAGCCAGGTCTTCTCCACCTACAGCGACAACCAGCCCGGCGTCGAAATCGTCGTCCTCCAGGGCGAGCGCCCGATGTCCCGCGACAACAAAACGCTGGGCACCTTCAAGCTCGACGGCATCCCACCAGCTCCACGCGGCGTCCCACAGGTCGAAGTCACTTTTGACATCGACGCCAACGGTATCCTGCACGTCGCCGCCAAAGAAAAAGTCAGCGGCAAGGAGCAAAAGATCTCCATCCAGGGCAGCTCCGGCCTCAGCCAGGAAGAGATCGAAAAAGCCAAGCGCGACGCCGAAGAGCACGCTGATGAAGACTTGAAGCGCAAGGAAGCCGTCGAAGTGAAGAACAAGGGTGAAGCCCTGACCTTCGAGATCGAGAAGCAGCTCAAGGAATGGGAAGAAAAAGTCCCCGCCGAGCAGCTCAGCCCGATCAAGGACAAGCTCACCTCATTGAAATCCGCCATCGAGTCCGGTGACAGTGACAAAATGAAGTCCCAGACCGAAGAACTCGAAAAACTCTTCGCCGCCGCCTATCAAGCCGCCGCCGCCGCAGGTGCCACCGCCGGTGGTCCTGAAGCCGATGCCGGCGGTCCCGATGTCGCCGCCGCAGAAACGAAGAGCCAAGACAAAGGCAAGGTCGTCGATGCTGATTTCGAAGTCGTCGATAAGGACAAGTAATCGCCCACGAACGAAACATGCGAAGCGTGATGACATCGTGGCAACAAAATTGCCGCAGTAGCGAAACTTATGAAGCACCGAGAATTCGTCGGTTCTTCATAGTTCGCTGTATCGCGACAAGCACTCCAACTTCAACCTCTCAACCGCGATGAGCCTAGCAGCACTCAAAGAACTGTCGGCACTGGATGCTGAGGTCAAACACCTGCGGAGTCGGTATGACGATCATCTGCTGGATACGCGTCGGCGTTTTCTCAATCAGGTGGTCGAATATTTTTCCCGCTTGATGGAGGCTGAGGATTTTAAGGTCAAACGTGATCCCGTGGGCGCTACGGCTAGGCTCGACGAGACCGAACTCGCAGTCATTTGCACCGATCCCGTGAATACTCTGGTTGACTCTCAGGCCAAGTATTCGGTGACCTGCTCCCTCGCGCCGAACCTAGCTTACGGGATCATGTTGTGCCGCCAGCCACTGGGTGAGTTCACCAATCAGAGCTCTGATATCAACGACCAGATCACGAACAAAAAGTTGGAGATCAGCTATTTGAAAGCCCTGATCGAAAACCAAAGTTTGGACACTTGGTTCGTCATAGGTCGCCTGGAAAACACCTCTGAAATCCGTGGTTCGACAGGGCCTCTGCCCACTCTCGAAACCTTCACCACTCTCGAACAGGCCGTGATGACGGCGCTGCGTGAAATTTCCACCGCCGCCATCGCCCCCCGAGCATGAAAGCCGCCACCCTCCAGCCATTGCTGAAAAAGCATCTGCCGCCCGCGCTACTCGCATGTGCGCTGCTGCTCGTCGGCTGTGGTAAGAAGGAACTGCCGAAAACTACGGCAGCACCAGCGACTCCGAAACCTGCGGCGGTGTCGAATGCGGCGCTTGAGGCGGAGATCACCCAGGCGCTGACGCCTTCTCAAGATGAACCTGCGGTCGGCCTCGAAGCGCAGGCTGAAGACATCCTTGCCAAAAACCCGAACAAGAATGCGCAGGATCTACTGAGTGTGCCTGAGGTGAATGAGGCGCTGAAAGCAGGGCTGACCAAGCTTTCCAAAGACAAGAAACTCCAAGATCAGATCAACAACAGCGTGGCTCTGGCAGCCAAGATGAAGGGCCTGTCCGGCGAGCCTGGCACGGTCGGCTTAGATCTCGATCTCAAGGGTTACGACAAAGCTCGCAAATCACGAATGCTGCAAACCGTGCTCTCTGAAGACCCGAAACGCATCGTCAGCTTCCTGGCTGAAGAGATCGGCGAGGCCACACCCGAGCTCGCTTTCGGCGGAGTCCAGCGCGCCAGCAATGGCGTCGCACTGAAGGAACAAACGCCACCCCCTAAACCAGCCGCCGCTTCCACACCCGACTGATTTTCCCACACTTTCCGCCCGGCCAGCCGGCACACACAACTCGTGTGACAGCAGGCCGGGCAGACAAACAGAAACCAAACCAAAACACAAACCGACCAACTATGGCTAACGCACTTACCCCCCTCGGACGCCGCGTCCTCGTGAAGCGCTCCACCAGCGAAGAAAAAACCGCTGGCGGAATCTTCCTCCCTGACACCGCTAAAGAAAAACCACAGGAAGCTGAAGTGCTCGCACTCGGCATCGGCAAGGATGACGAAGGCAAAGACGTCTCCACGCTCTTCACTGTGAAAGTGGGCAACAAGGTCCTCATCTCCAAATACGGCGGCACGGAAGTGAAGCTCGACGGTGAAGACGTTCTCATCATCAACGAAACCGACATCCTCGGCATCCTCGCTTAATCCTCCCAACTCAACCCCCAAATAACACACTACTAGTTATGGCAAAACAACTCCACTTCGACGAATCCGCACGTCAGGCAATCCTGCGCGGCGTCACCAAACTGGCTCGCGCCGTGAAGGCCACCCTTGGCCCAGCAGGTCGCAACGTCATCCTCGAAAAGAAATTCGGCAGCCCAACGATCACCAAGGACGGCGTCACCGTCGCCAAGGAAATCGAGCTTCCATGCCCCTATGAAAACATGGGCGCCCAACTCATCAAGGAAGTCTCCTCCAAGACCTCCGACATCGCTGGTGACGGCACCACGACCGCTACGGTCCTGGCTGAAGCCATCTACGCAGAAGGTCTCCGCAACGTGACCGCCGGCGCCAACCCGATCTCGCTTCAGCGCGGCATCATGAAGGCCACTGAGGCCATCGTGGCCAAGCTCAAGGAAATCTCCACACCCGTCAAAGACAGCAAGGAAGTGGCCCAGGTCGCAACCGTGTCTGCTAACTGGGACGCCAGCATCGGCAACATCATCGCCGAAGCCATGGACAAAGTGGGCAAGGAAGGCACCATCACGGTGGAAGAAGCCAAGAGCATCGAAACGACTCTCGAAGTCGTGGAAGGCATGCAGTTCGACAAGGGCTACCTGTCCCCTTACTTCGTGACCGATCCTGAGTCCATGGAAGCGAACCTTGAGTCCGCTTACATCCTCATCAACGAGAAGAAGATCAGCAGCCTCAAAGACATGCTGCCTCTGCTTGAGAAGGTCGCTCGCTCCGGCAAGCCCCTCCTCATCATCGCTGAAGACGTCGAAGGTGAAGCCCTTGCCACCCTCGTGGTGAACAAGCTGCGCGGCACCCTCAACATCGTCGCTGTGAAAGCCCCTGGTTTCGGCGACCGCCGCAAGGCCATGCTCGAAGACATCGCCATCTTGACCGGTGGACGCTGCATCACCGAAGACCTCGGCCTCAAGCTCGAAAACATCGAGCTGACCGACCTCGGCAAGGCTAAGCGCATCACCATTGGCAAGGAAACAACCGTCATCGTCGAAGGCGAAGGCGGCACCGATGCCATCCAGGGCCGCGTGTCCCAGATCAAGCGTCAGATCGACGAAACCACCAGCGATTACGACCGTGAGAAGCTCCAGGAGCGCCTCGCCAAGCTCGCCGGCGGTGTGGCCGTCATCAACGTCGGTGCTGCCACCGAAACCGAGATGAAGGAAAAGAAAGCCCGCGTCGAAGACGCCCTGCACGCCACCCGTGCAGCCGTCGAAGAAGGCATTGTTCCTGGCGGCGGCGTGGCACTTATCCGTGCTCAGGCTTCCATCGGTGACCTCGGTCTTTCCGGTGACGAGAAGACAGGTGCAGAGATCGTCGCTCGCGCGATCGAAGCTCCTCTCCGCCAGCTCGCCGCCAATGCAGGCGTCGAAGGCGCTCTCATCGTGGCCGAAGTCAAGAAGGGCAAAGGAAACCACGGCTACAACGTCGCTACTGCCAAGTATGAAGACCTCATCAAGGCAGGCGTCGTCGATCCAGCCAAGGTGACCCGCAGCGCTCTCCAGAACGCAGCCTCCATCTCCGGCCTGCTCCTCACCACTGAGTGCCTCATCGCAGACATTCCGAAGGAAGAGAAAGCTGAAGGCGGTCATCAGCATGACCACGGTGGCATGATGTAATTATCGTGAATAAAGAGGCATCTCGGTGCCTCTCACTCCCGGCGGTTTGTCTCAACCGTGAACAAGCCGCCACTCGTTAACTATTTTGTTCTGAGTCCTCTGACTGCGCCTGCCGGGAGCTAGCGCCTCCAGAATCAGGACAAAAACCAAACCCCCAAAAAGACGGGCCGGAGAGCAATCTCCGGCCCGTTTATTTTTTCTTTGAACCAGTTTTGCAGGCTTCGGTCTCATAGTGCAGGTCGATTTTTAACAATTCGTCCTGAGACCTTTGGTTCAGTTTGCCGGGAGCTTACTGAGACAGAACTCAAGACAACCATGACGGGCCGGAAGGAAACTTCCGGCCCGTCATTTGTTATCGGCATACAGCCGCTCGATCATACCGACGGATTTAGCGCCGGGCAGAGCACCGGCCTCCATCTGATTCATGACGTAGGCAAAGGAGAGGCCGTTTTCAGGATCAGCAAAGGCGATACAACCGCCCGCCCCAGGATGACCAAAGGCTTTGAGCGAAGGACCAAAATGCTGGCGCAGCTTGCCGGGTGGTAACTCGGTATCGGTCTGCATCGGGTCCTGCATCACGCCAGCCGCGAAGGCGATGGGCGTGCAGAGAACAGCGTCTTCTTCCTGTGACAAAGTTTGACTGAGCAGCGGCAGGATGGCGGCAGGCACGATCTCCCGCCCAGCCCAGGTGCCGCCCTGAGCGAGCATGGCATAGAATTTACCCAAGCCGCTAGCGCTGCCGACGCCACCCATGCTGGCATAGCCGCGCGTCCACGTTTCAGGCAAATTAAAGTCGCTGACGGCGTTCAGTCCCATGGGTGAACCAAAGGTGCGCTGAGTCATGGAGCCTGCGGTGCTAAAGGCTCTGAGAAACGGCTGATCGCTGACGGCGATGCTGATTTTACCAGGGTAAATGGAGGCTACGCGCCCATGCTGGGCGCTCGGCAGGCCAATCCAAAAATCGAGACCGAGCGGGCTGCCGATGGTCTCACGGAAATACTCACCCAGCGACTCCACGCCAGTGATGCGGCGGACGATTTCATCCATGAGGAAACCAAAGGTGCGGGCGTGATAGCCCTGCTTTGTCCCTGGTTCCCAAAGTGGTCGCTGATGCTCGATGGCATCAATGACCGCTTCATAATTGAAAATCGGCACTCGCTCATCCAGCGCACAAAGCCCGGCGGTGTGGGACAAGAGATGGGCAAATGTCATGGTTCCTTTGCCTCCGGCAACAAACTCCGGCCACACCTCTGCGATTGGACTATCGATGGCCAGATCGGCCTCATGCAGTGCCATTAGACAGCAGACAGCAGCGGGGCCCTTTGTCGCGGACCACACGGGAGCGAGTGTCTCAGCATCCCAGACACGAATCCGTGCTCGGTCAGTGTGTCCGTGAGCCAGGCTGAGGATTTCGGCACCGTTTTGCCAAATGGAAACAGCAGCACCCAGCTCGCCACGCGTGTGGAAATTTTCCTCAAACCACGCCGTAACGGCGGCGAGTGCGGATGGAGCGGGCTTATACATTAGATCTTTTCCAGCTTCTGGCGCAGGCCATCGAGGTCAGGGTCCTTGCGTGCGTGGCTGCGCAGACTGCCATCCATTTCAAAGGACTGCTCCAGCAGTTGCAGCGCTTTTTCATCCTGACCCAGGCAGGCCAGGTAGCAGCCGACATTGTAATAATAAACAGGCTTCGTCCGCAGCACCGCCGGACCGCGCGCCAGCAAGTCCAGTGCCTCATGCGTCTGGCCCAGCTCATGCAGACAGTAGGCCGCGTGGATGTAGCCGCCGGGTTCATCTGGCTCCAGCTCGCGGAGTTTTTGGGTCAAAGCCAAGCCCTCAGCCCAGCGCTTTTCACCCATGAAGCAGAGCACGATTAGCTCGATCACATCGGCTCGGTCTGCGGACTCCGTGGGCAGGTGTGAAAGCTCCACCCGAGCCTCGCTGTGGAGACCCAGTTCGATGTAGCCCTCGGCGGCGAGGATGCGGCGTTCCAGCTCTGTCATGGTGCTAAAAATGCTATGTGAACAGCATAGCAGCGCTGCGGACAAGGCATTTGTCACCCGCCGCTTGCTTCCACCACTCTTCCAGCTACTCTCGCGCTCCTTTTATGGCCACTGCGAAAGCCCCCACCGCCGCCCAACATCCCGTCAACGCCAAGCTTACCGCCGATGATAAAATCGAGCTGTATCGCAAGATGGTCCGCATCCGCCGATTCGAGCAAGTCTCGCTCCAGCATTATCAGGCCGGTCGCATGGGCGGCTTTCTGCATCTCTACATCGGTCAGGAATCCGTGGCCGTGGGCTGCGTCTCGCTGATGGGTCAAAACGATCACGTCATCACCGCTTATCGCGATCACGCTCACGCGCTTGGCGTTGGCATGTCGATGGATGAATGCATGGCGGAACTCTTTGGCAAGGCCACCGGCTGCTCCAAGGGCAAAGGAGGGTCGATGCATTATTTCGCGCCTGACAAAAATTATTGGGGCGGTCACGGCATCGTCGCTGGTCAGACACCGCTGGGTCTTGGCCTCGCTTATGGTCTGAAGTATCGCGGGCTCAAAGGTGCGGCGATGTGCTTCCTCGGTGACGGCGCAGTGAACCAGGGTGCTTTCCATGAATCGCTGAATCTCGCCGCGTTGTGGGATTTGCCCGTGATCTACATCATCGAAAACAACGGCTACTCCATGGGCACCAGCCAGGAGCGCTCCTCCGCCTTTGACGGCTGCCTCGCCAAGCGCGCTGAAGGCTACGGCATGGCCTGGGATCAATTCATCGGTGAAGACGTCTTTGAAGTCCGCGCCCGCGTCCAGAAAGCCATCGACCGCGCTCACAACGAGAGCAAACCCACGATCCTCGAAATCGCCACCTACCGCTGGGAAGGCCACTCCGTCGCCGATGCCAACAAGCTCAAGTACCGCACCAAGGAAGAAGTGGAGTTGTACCAGAAAGAGCACGACCCCATCCAAGTCTTGAAGCGCAATCTGATCGCCGATGGCATCGCTACCGAAGATCAGCTCAAGAAGATCGACCGCGACGCCCAGGCCGAAGCCGAGGCCTCCGCCGAGTTTGCCAAAGCCAGCCCCTATCCCGAGCCCGAATCCATCTTTGAAGACGTGTACTGGGAAGTCGATAACAAGACCGAAGCCGGCGCGACCGGTCGTCACTTCTTCAACGACTGAGTGGGTTGAAGCAGCCTGAACCACCATGACTCTCAAGGCTGTCATCGACCATCTTAACAGCACGCTCCGCATCGCGGAGCTGCCAGACTACTCGAACGCCGTCAACGGTCTGCAACTCGCGAATCGATCTGGTGAAGCAACCCGAGTCGTCGCTGCGGTGGATGCCACGTTGCCCGTTGTCAAAAAGGCCATCGCTGCTGGAGCTGATCTGCTCATCGTGCATCACGGCATGTTTTGGAGCGGCCTTCAACCGTGGACCGGCGCGACCTTTGAGCGCATGAGCCTCGCCTTGGAAAACAACCTCGCCATCTACAGCGCTCATCTGCCCCTGGATGTGCATCCCGTGCTCGGCAACAACGCCTGCATCGCCCGCGCCATGCAGCTCACGCCCAGCGGCGGTTTTCTGGACTACAAAGGCATGTCTGTCGGCGTCACCTGCGACGCCGCACTGAGTCTCGACGACGTGCTCGCCCGCTTCACCTCCGCGCTCGATGGCGGACGCGTCCATGTCTGCGCTGGCGGTCCGCGCGTCACACGCAAGATCGGCATTTCATCAGGAGGCTCCGGCTCCGAAATCGCCGCCGCCGCGAAGGCTGGTGTGGATACTTTCATCACCGGCGAAGGCCCGCACTGGAGCTACACGCTCGCCGAAGAACTCGGCATCAACGTCCTCTACGGCGGTCACTACGCCACCGAGACCTTCGGCGTCAAAGCGCTGGCCCAGCATGTGCAGGAGCAGTTTGGATTGCCCTGGAGTTTTGTGGATCATCCGACTGGGCTTTGAAATGAAAGTCACGGCTTCGGCACAGGCTCTTCTGAGAATAATCTTGTGTTAGGAAAGGCGGCTAGATTTACTGCATGGAGAAGTCAGGCTTTTAACTGAACAGCTATCGTCATGATCAATCCGAGTTCCGTCATCTTCATTATCCAGGCGGGCATCAAGCTGGCTCAAAAAGCCGAGCAAGTGCTCATCGACGAAACGCTGGAGCGCGCCGCCGTGCTGCCTGTGGGCGAGGATGCTGGCAGTCAGATCGAGGCGGATGCGCTCCGCCATTACCGCAAGCATCCAGAACTCAGAGCACCTGGTGAAGTCTATGCCGATGCAAAAACGGATGCTGATATCGCTAAGGCCTATGCCCCATTCATGGGTATCGAAAATAGCCGGGCAAAACTCGTCACCGAGGCGCTTAAACAACTCCCTGGCATTGATCAGGTGAAGGATGGTTTTGGAGCAAATCCCGCGCTCCAACGCATTCTCGGCACCGTGGTGGAGATCGGCATCGACTACTTCGCCGCGAATCCTGACAAGCTTGGAAAGAACACTGGCACACGCCAAGTGCTTGAGTCCTTCATTCGCGAATTAGAGGCGGTCAGTTTCTCCGAGACCACGCCAAAAGCGCTCATCCAGCATGTCATGCACGCCTCACTGCGGACTCTGAACGATCACGTCTCGCTGATCGATGATGACCAGCGGTTACAAGTCCTGCTTGGCGGCGTCACGCAGTCCTTGCTTGAGGATTATGACGCGCTCACCAAGCCCGAGGCCAGAGTCCGCCGGGGTGCTTTGATCAAGCGCATCTCCTCCAGTGTCGTGCGCGGCGGTGCGTCTGCGCTTACGGGAAATATCGACCTCTTCATGCGCGGTGATGCGCAGTCGAAGACGCTGATTAAAGCCACGCTTTCCAGTGTGGTCGCTGGCATTGATGGGAAGGAAGATCTCTTCACCAATGAATCCATGGAGATGATCTATCACAGCGCACTCACCGCTGTGGCAGAGAACAGCACAGTCTTCACCGACAACAAGCTGCTAAGTTCCATGATCGGCAGTGTGGTGGCCTCTCTGACGACACCGCAGGCTGACAAAGTCTTCGGCAAAGAAACCGTCTCCGCAATCGTGCAGTCGGCGCTGGAAGCCGTGACGGAGAATATCGAAACGCTGATCGACCCAGACAGCCCCGAGAAGCAACTGCTTGCGGATACCGTCACCGCTATCGCGAATGGATTGGACAAGCGCCTGGCTGGAGATGCGACAGCGAAGAACCTGCTTTCTAAACGGCAGTTGATCGAGCTCACCGGCATGGCCTTTGCTGAAGTGGCGAAGCATCCCGAACAGCTCATGCATGGCGTGGCGGACGATGAATTGAAAACCGTGCTCGCTCAAATCATCGGCTCCACAGCGAAGGCGCTCGGGGATGATCCGCAAAAGCTCGTCACAGGTGAAGGCTTCCTCACCCTGGTGCAGGCCGCGATCAAGACGGGAGTGCTCAATGCCGACAAGTTGCTCGATCTCAACACCACCAGCGTGCGCAACAACGTGCTCTTCCAGATCACCCAGCAGGCCGCCAATGCCGTGCTAGAGAGTCAAGACCCGCGCCGACTGATGAGTCGAGATGTCTTTGTCGCCACCGTCACTGGCATTCTACCCGTCGTCTCAGCCAATCTCGATGGACTGCTAGGCAAGCGTGTCAAAGAGCCGATCAAAACCACCATCAGCACCGTGCTCGCGCTCGCCGCCAGTGGTGATTTAGAAAACCGCATCAACGGGGCGAATCTGCCTGCCCTGATCGAAGAAATGCTCATCCAAGTTTTGCAGAACGAACTCACTCTGACCGATAACGCCGCTGTCATCAGCACCGCCAGCCTCATCCTCCAACACGTCTGAAGCCCGCATCACATCTTATGAAACATCAACGTCTTCTTCCTCTCTTCAGCCTGCTTTTGTCGCTGCTGCTTTGCAGTTGTCCTTCAACACGCACGACGCTCGATTTCCGCAGCGTCCAAACTAAGTTCAACGCCGCATCGAGCGCAGACAATATCGCCCCAGAAGGCGGCGGCACGGGTTCCTCAGCCTACAAGGAAGTGGCCAGCGCTCTGACCGATTCCTACATCAAAGCTTTGGCCTCAGAACTCCGCGCCACAGCCTGGATGATGCGCGGCGTCTCGGAGTGGCGGCTCGGTCAGCTTCAGCAAGCGAACACGAGCTCAGTCAATGGACTCGGCATTGGCCCAAAGCCGCACACCCGTGATGACATCATGCTCACCATGCTGCCAGGTCTTGTCATCGACTCCGACATCGTCAGCCAGTGGAAGGCCGCGGGAAAAGTCTACAACTCAACGCAGTATGCCGAGGTCGAACGCCAGTATGTTACGGCGTTTAAGCGGCTCGATGCCGCCCAAAACGCTTTTGGGGCAGCTACCGATGCAAGCGTGAAGAACTACCACGCCTACCACAAATGGCGCATGCTCTACAACTGGCAGACCATCATCAACAAACTCGTCGGCGGTCCGTCCGCTGTGAATGCCGCCATCGAAAGCGCTACCAGTCACTTCGGCGGACGTGATCTACTCGATGTCGCCGATGCAGCGCGCGACACCATTCCCGCAGGTGATCCGTTGCGCGAACTGATCAGCGCCAAGACCGGCAGATAAGCTGCTGCTCTTCATTTGCCGAAAGGCCCAAAGGCGTCATCTTGCCCACGCCATGACCGCTCAAACTCGTCGCCGCTCCAGCAAAACGTCTCGTTGGTTATTCGCCCTCCTCGGTTTGGGCCTGATCATTGTCTTTCTAGGCTTGTTCGCGCCCATGCTCGTCATGAGTTGGGTGCGCGGCTATCTCCAAAAGGAGGCGTTTCGTGGCAAGATGGAGCAGTTCTTTGGCACACAACTTCAGGGCAGTGTCACACTCGCTCCACTGCGCTGGACCGGTGATGAAGTCACCACTCAAGAGGCCCACATTATTACGGATAAAGGCTGGCAGGCGAACCTCAACGGCCTGCATCTCGCGCTCGATTGGAATGCCTTTCGCCAGAGCAAATGGCGCATCATCAACACCGGCATGGATGCGCTGAGTCTTAGTTATGATGTCTCGCCTTCCGCCACTTCCGCTTTCGGAGCACCGCCTTCAGGCGGTTCTGGTAACGTCCACGAAGCACCCCAGACCCCAGAGCCGTCTAAAGCCGGTGCTCCAAGCACAATCCCCGCCTGGCTGCGCAGCTACCTGCCGAGCACAACAGAGGTCGATGGCGTCCGCATCGATGATTTCTCCCTGGCCTACGGACCCTGGAAAGTCAACGAGTCCAAGCTCCGCCTCGGAGCCTGGCAGCAGGGGGAGCACTCCGTGCAGGCCACCGTCGAAGGCGGCATCGTTGAGACCCCCATTCAGCTTCCTGTGCAGCTCGTCCCTATGAAATTCAATCTCACGCGCGCTACCACGCGCCTGAGTCGTGACGACCTGCATCTCAGCGAGGCCATCGTCCATTGGCTGGGCGACAGCGAGATCACAGTGAATGCCCACATTCGCCCGAAAGAAGGCTCTTGGAAGATGAGCGCCCATCTCGTCGCCATTCCGCTGCGTGAGGTCATGAGCGACGACTGGAAGTTACGACTCACCGGCCTGATCGAGGGCGATCTCGACATCGAAGGCAGCCGATCCAAGGCCCCGAGTGTCGAGGGAGATGTGCAGCTCAAAAAAGGCGTACTCACCGCCATGCCGATCCTCGACAAACTCGCCACCTACACGGGCGTGGACCGCTTCAAGCGCATCATCCTCGACATCGCCAGTGCCCATGTGCGCGGCTCGGGTGAGACACGGCAGTTTGATAAGATCATCATTCAATCCAACGGTCTCGTCCGCATCGAAGGCAGTCTTTTTATTCAGGGCGGCCAGGTCAACGGCAACTTCATGCTCGGCGTCACACCAGAAACATTGAAGTGGATTCCTGGAGCACAGAAACACGTCTTCACAGGCTCGAATCCACAGGGACCGCCCGGCATGTTGTGGACTCCCCTGCGCGTCACTGGCACCATCGACTCGCCGCGCGAAGATTTGACGGAACGCCTCATCGGTGGCGCTGGCAAAGCTCTGCTCAACGCACCGGTCGAAGTCGTCACCCAGGGCACCGAACTCCTCCTGAGTCCCGTGCTCGGTAAAGATGCCGCGAAGAAGCCCGGAGATGCCCTCAAAGGTGCCACTGACGCCGCAGGCAAGGCGGCTGGAAAGGGCCTTGATCTGCTCAAAGGCATCGGCGGTGGGCTACTGGGAAAGTAAGCTGAAACCATGTCTCTCTCCGCGAAACAAACCGAGCTCATCAGTGACCTGAATCTCATCAAAGACGCCCACGAGCGTCTGTCCGCACTAACTAGTTATGTGGCTAGAAAACGTCTGCCCGAAGAATTGAAAACCGAAGGTCTCATTGTCCCCGGCTGCATCTCCCGCGTCTGGTTGCATGGAGAGCTGCGCGATGGCCTCACTCATTTTCGCTGCGCCGCCGATTCACCCATGGTCGCCGGTTTGATCGCGCTACTCTGTGATCTCTACAGCGCCGCCACGCCCGCTGAGGTGGTCGAGATCGAACCCGAGATGTGGGCGCGCTGCGGCTTCGTGAAACTACTCTCTCCCACACGCCTCAATGGTCTCGCTGCCGTGCGAGCACGTTTGAAGGAGTTAGCGCAAGGTTGGAGGTGACTGCTAAAAGACGCGCTTTGCAAAAGCACCCCTAGTGGTTCATTCCAGCAGCGCTGTTAGTTAGAGGGGGTTGCGTTTGATGCGGGCGTCCTTATTGATGCAGCGCCAGTCTAAAACCGATACGTCAGCCTCAGCCTGAACATGCGCGGCTCGATGGGGTGGATGTGCGTGTCATTGGCCGCAGGGCGGCCCGGAGCCTGACTCTCGTAAAAGTAGGAGATGTCGTTGTCCTGGCGATCCAGGAGATTCAGTCCATCGACAGCGACCTCCCAGTTCTTCGCGCGATAGCCCATGGTGGCATTGACGAGCACGCTGTCGCGTCCACGCACGGTGTCGGTTTCCTCCAGCGGACTGTTGGCGAACATGCGCACGCGGGCACCAGCGAACCAGCCTGTGTCATTCCCCTGCGCGCCGAGATTGATGCCACCGCTGAACATGATGGGGATGCTGTTCGGGATGTGGTCCGCTCCCGCCGGAGTATCAATGAAGCGCGCATGGGTCAGCGCCAGCTCGCCATCGGCGCTGAACCATTTGGTAGGCCGCCAGTAGCTGGCTATCTCGATGCCGTAACGCTCGGAGCCAGGGCCGGGTTCATTGGTGCCTGCATCGCCGACATAGACGAGTTCGCTGTCACTTTGCAGCCAGAACAGCGACAGCGTGGTGGTCACATCCTTCATGGCCTGCGTACGCATGCCGATCTCTGCGCCCATGGTGCGCACCAGTGCATCTGCGGGGCCAGTGCCCGCCGTGACACCGCGCGCATCATTGCTATGAAAACCGGTGCCAAAGTTCAGATACAGTTCCGTCTGCTTCCACGGGCCAAAGATAGCGCTGAACTTCGGGCTGACGATGCCTGCCACTTCAGCATCCTGACCGGCGGCCGTCGTGTCCTGCGGCTCGAAGTAATACAAGTCACCCCGCAGACCCAGCACGGTGCGGAACCACGGCGTCCAGCGCGTGACGGCCTCTCCATACACGCCGATGCTTGATTCCAGAATGTCATCCTGACGGATCGCCGTGTGACGGCTGCGCTGCTGTGTCTGCCACAGGCCGATGCCATTGATTAAATCTGTGCGCGTCTGCAAGCCGAGCGTGATGTCCGACTCGATGCCCATCAGCTCACGCTTCTCCCAAGTACGCGAGACCTGACCGCCGAAGACCCAGCGCTGCTCGGCCTGCTGAAACTGGTCACCCGTGGGCAGGCCGGGAGCGAGTTCATAGGTGAAGTTGGAGTACAGATCGAGAATGTAATAGATCGCGTAAAGGTTCGCCCGCGTGACCACATCATCGTCACGCTGCTCAAAGGCCATGTTCAGGCTGTAGCGCTCGCTTTCACCGCCAGCAGTCGGGTCCAGCGTGTCGAAGCGGTCCAGCGTGCCGTTATTCACCAATGCCGATGGGATTTGGTCCGTGCTCGTCCAAGTGCCTCGATAGCCCATGAAGGTCACGGAGAGCTTCGTGTCGTCATCGTTCTTGAACCAGCGGAGCAGCCCGTTCCAGCGGCTGAACTCCTCCGGCTGCTGCCACGGGCCGTCATAATAATTGTACTCCAACGCATAGGTCAGCCCCTGCTGCACGCCCTTCTCTTCATCCGACGCCAGCGGCAGCGTGCCCGCCACCAATGCGCGATAATAATTGTACTCGCCGAACTCCAGCTTCACCAAATTTTGCGGCAGCAGATCCCACATCAGGAAATTCGCGCTGCCCGCGCTGGAGAGGTCGCCATCCGCCGCCGAGTAGGTGCCCTTGGCATAGTCGAGCGACTCCACCAGTTCAGGCAGCAGTGGATTCATATCCGTGTAGCCCTGGCCATGCGCGTGCGTTCGCATGTTCAGCGGCATCCCTTCCAGGCTCATGGCAAAGTCGGTGCCGTGATCCAGATTGAACCCGCGCAGGAAATACTGGTTCGCCTTTCCTCCGCCTGCGTGCTGTGTGGCGATCATGCCAGGGATCGCCTCCACGATCTCCCCGCGCCGCAGCAGCGGACGCGACAGAAAGTCAGCCTGCGTCGCATGACCTTTTGATGCCGTGTCCGTCTTCCCCAGCAGATCCTCCGCCTTCCCCTCGATCACGATTTCCTCCAGCAGCTTCGGTTTTGCTTCTTGGGCGTGCAGAGCGGTGATCAACGATAGACCGAGCAGGAGAAAGAGACGTGAATGCATCAAAGGGGGGAGGGTTGTCCATTCATCAGACGACCTCCTGAGAGCGACCCCATAAAAGAGTCGGGAGCACGTCTCATAGGTAGCTACATCTTTGAACCACAGCGTGGTTCCCCATGAATAGCCGGGGGTCGAACGATCACAGGTATGAGAGAATTGAGCACCGAAATCAGAATGAGGACCGAAGCGAATACCAGGGAGTCGGATTTGATCACGCCTTGCCTAGTGGCCACTTCCAGCCTCTGCATTACGGTGAAGCACTCAGATCGCAGTTGCCTTCCGGCGGTCAGCGGGGCATGACTCGTCTGCTCCATGAATGCCTCACCCATCCTGTCCTGGCTTGAATTTTCTGACGGACGTCGATTTAATCTGACGGGCACGGCGACTGTGGGGCGGGCACCAGAGAATGCGGTGGTGCTCACGGATGACCAGATTTCTCGCCGACATGCGATCATTCAGTCTCAGGGCGAAGGCGAATTCTGGCTGGTGGATCTCGGCAGTGCGAATGGCTCTTACCTCAATGAACGGCGTATTTCACAACCGCTGCAATTGCGTGTCGGTGATGTCATCCGACTCTCAGCGGTGGAGATGACGTTTCATACGGAGATGCTGACCGGGGCGCACCCAGCCGGGCGGCAGCTCATGGCCAGCACCATGCTGAGTGTGAAGACCGCGCAGTGCTGGATGCTCATGGCGGACATCATCGGCTCCACCCAGCTCGCTCAAAATGTCTCCACCGAAGAACTGCCACGCATCACCGGCGGCTGGTTCAAAGCCTGCCGCGAGATCATCGAATCTCACGGCGGCCATATCATGAAGTATCTTGGCGACGGCTTCTTTTGTTACTGGGAATCTGATCCGGACAGCGCTGAAAATATCCGTCGCGCGCTAGCCGATCTTTATCCACGGCAGAGTCGGAAATCACCACCATTCCGCATCATCCTGCATCATGGCACAGCGGCGCTCGGCAGTGTGCCGACGATGGCGGAAATGAACCTGCATGGTCCTGAAGTGAACTTTGCTTTCCGCATCGAAAAGATCGCGGGAAGTCTGAATTTGAATGTGATGTTCAGCCAGCCCGCGCACGAGCGACTCGGCCTGATGGCGCGTCAGGTGCATACTGGTGCGGTAGATGGATTCTCAGGTCAGCACACTTTTTTTTCTCCTGATCTGCCCAGCACGTGATGCCATGATTTTGCGCTGCCTCTACTTCGTCCTTATCGCATCCACCACGACACAGGCAGCCGAGAAATGGACCTATCTCGACAACGGTAAAGTTCGGCTTGGCGTGAACCTCAGCGCAGGTGCTTGTGTGGGTTGGTTCTCACACGCGCACTCCTCGGACAATCTCCTCAACGCCTATGACGTGGGCCGCTACCTCCAGCAATCGTATTATGGCGACAAGGATGGCAGCGACTGGAATGGCAAGCCTTGGCGCTACAACCCCGTGCAGGGCGGTTCATGGAAAAACGAGTCTGCCGTCGTGCTCGAATCACGCGAAGAGAAAGACGAGCTTTATGCGAAGATCCAGCCGCGTCATTGGGCCACAGGGGCGCTTATCAAAGAGGTAACGATGGAGCAATGGCTGCGTCTTGAGGGCGGCCTCGCCCGCTTGAAATTTAAGATGACTTATAGCGGTGAAAAGCAGTACGCAGCCTATCACCAGGAGTTGCCAGCGCTGTTTGTGAAGCCAGCGCTCGATACGTTGGTTTTTGTGAATGCTGAGCAACAGCTCACTCGCAAGCAGCCCGGTTTTCCCAATGAGATGATTCACTTTGCCGAGCCTTGGCTTGCCTGGGTGGATGCCAAGGACAGCGGTCTCGGTCTCTGGTGTCCGCACGCCAAAGAAGCCACCTGTTATCGAGTCCGCGAAGGCAATCGGGGTGACGTGAGCTACGCCGCCCCACTGCAAACTTTTGCCCTCAAGCCTGGGCTTGTTTTTGAATACGAAGTCGTGCTCGCCATCGGCACGGTGGATCAGATTCGCAGTGTGTTCAGTAAGCTTCAATGAATCTCAGGCGTGCACGGCTCGGCGTCATCCCCCTGAAGGTAGGTCCGGCCTTTATAAAACATGGCGACGAAGACAAACAGCACGGTTGTAACAGCCATGCACTGCACGAAGAACCAGTAGTAGGCCGAGCCATTCAGTGCGCTCGAAAGCCCGGCTTTTTCGATCGATGCATTGACCAGTGAGGTGAAGAGATTGCCAAGAAACACACTGGCGTAGAAGAGGCCCATGATGAAGGACTTTAGCCGCGCAGGAGCCTGCGTGTAGCTGAACTCAAGCGCGGTGATGGAAACCATGATCTCCGCTGAAGTGATCAAGAGATAGGCCAAGATCTGCCACCAGATGCTGGGCGTTTCGCCTGCCGCGATCCAGGTTTCAATCAAGCCTGGAATGATGAACGAAACGGCGGCGACGCCGAAGCCCGCGCAGATTTTCCGCAGTGGCGTGAGCGTGAAGATCTTGCCAACGAGAGGATAAACGACCAGCGAAAAGAAGGGAATCATGGCCAGCACGAAAAGGGGATTCACGGCCTGGATCTGATCTGGCAGGACCTGCACACCGAAGACATTCAAATCCATGTGAGTGGCCTGCGTGACCCACCTAGAGGCGGTTTGATCAAACAGACTCCAGAACATGGCGATGAAGGCGTAAATCATGGCCAGGCCAGCGATGGAGCGCAGCACATCCGGTCGGTTAAGCTCCTGCCAGAAGACCTGTGGCTGCGGGGGGATATGAGCAAATTTATGCCGACCCATCCAAAACAGAATGGTGGCGACGAGCATGAAAATCCCAGGCACGCCAAAGGCGACATGTGGGCCATAATGTTTCATCAACCACGGAGTTAGCAGGGTGGAGAAGAAAGAGCCAAAATTGATCGCAAAGTAGAACCAGTTGTACATGCGCGGCAGCAGGTGCGAATTGCTGGCACCAAACTGATCTCCGACATGGGAGGCCACGCAGGGCTTGATGCCGCCCGCGCCGAGAGCGACGCAGGAAAGCCCCAGAAACAGTCCCTGCCGAGTTTGATCCAGGGCCAGAATGAGATGCCCCACACAGTAGAGCAGTGACAGGCAGATGATGGTTCGGTATTTGCCTAACCAGAGATCGGCCAAAAGACCGCCCAAGAGTGGCGTGAGATAAACGGCACCCATGTAGATGTGCATCCATTTCGCAGCCTCAGGCTCGCTCATCACATCCTTCATGCCTTCATGATTCACGAGCGCCTGAGTCATGAAGATCATGAGTATCGTCCGCATCCCGTAGAAGCTAAAGCGCTCAGCTAGCTCATTGCCGATGATGTAGGGGATGCCGGGCGGCATCGTGGTAAGCTGGGCGGGCGTGGTGCGGTAGGACATCAGCCGCGATCTTGGGAGCTTTCGCCCGCAGCGTCAATGCGGCAACTCGGTGTTGGCCACGCCTTGTGTTCCTGGGTGGAAGAGGTTGTTGGAAAAATGCATGCCACGCGGTGTGTTCGGGCCGCCGGGGATGATGACGGCGTACTCGTAGCGCGGTTTACCGATGCTGTGGACGATGTTGCCCTGCACGATGACGTCGGTAAGCGGTGGGTCGTCGGGCTGCTGGCCTGTATCAAATTTGAAGGGTGAGCGCTCGTCTCCCCAGATCCAATGCGCGTCGCCATGACCGAAGTCGGAGATGATGTTGTTGGCGATGATCGATCCGCCATCCGCGTTCCCAGCATTCGCCGCCGCACCAGGCATGAGGCCGATGGCCCAGAGGCAGTTTTTGACGAACTGATTACCTGTGATGATCACATTGCGCGAGCCATGCATGGCCTTCATGCCCATGAAGGAGTTCACGACGATGTTGTTCGAAACGATGACGTGATCCGAATGCAGGTCGATACCCTGTGCGGCGTTTTCAATGTGATTGCTGTGGATGCGTGTGAGGTCGCTCACCTCTGGCGCGGTGACGATGATGCCGGAGCCTTGTTGCCAGGCGTCCGTGTAGTTCAGATCCCATGTTGCCTGATTGACGATGCTGCCTTTCTCCGCGTTTTTTTTGATCCAGTCACCCAGCTTGTGCTTCGCCTTGAGTTCCGGTGTCGGCACCATGTTGTCCTCAACGACTCGATTGCCTTCGATCAGAGTGCCGGTGCTGTAGCTCACGCTGATGCCCGTGCCGTCGGTGCAGTTGAAGGCGTAGCCCAGGTCTTTATTTGCTGTGCGGTCATCCACGCTCAGTCGCATGTAGTTCCGCACCAGACAGCGGCTGATGCGACAGTTCTGGCTATCACGTAGCGTGATAGCTCCGGCGGCACTGCGGTTGTCGATCACGCGCACATTTTCGATGACGAGATCGCGGCATTTGATGGCAATGATTCCCTCATTGCGGGACTCCATCTTCCCTTCCGGTCGCGTGAGCGTCAGATCACGAATCTCCGCGCCATTGGCATTCTCGATCTCGATGATCGGCTGGTCCGCACTTTGCTGGATGATGCGGCCCGGCCCCATCAAACCGCTGCGTTCACCCCGAATACGAATCTTTTCCGTGATCGAATAATCACCTGCCGGAACAAACATTATGCGGTTCGGATTCGCATTCAGCGCCTCTTGAATCGTCGGATAAGAGGTGACTGAAAGTTCGGCGGCGGAGGCGTTGGCAAGCAGGAGGCAAGCGAATAGAAGGCGTGTCATGTGGGAATACGTATTCGGTCTCAAAGACTAGTTCTTACGTGCTCCAGACATTTAACCACGAAGCCTTGCCTGTTATCACCGCACGGGTAATTTCGACTCCCATGCCTGATCTCGACATTCGTGAAATCCATCTTCTGCGCGGTCCCAATATCTGGGCAAATTATCCTGTGCTGGAAGCTTGGGTGGATCTGGGCAGCCTGAAGGATGCGTCGTCGGAGGAGATCACGGGATTCAATGAGCGACTCAAGTCATGGCTGCCGGGAATGATCGAGCATAGGTGCAGTGTGGGTGAGCGTGGCGGCTTCTTTCAGCGGTTAGATCGTGGCACTTACCCTGCGCATATCTTGGAGCATGTGACGCTGGAGTTGCAGACGCTCGCGGGTCACCAGCTTGGCTTTGGTAAAGCACGGGAGACGTGCGTGGAAGGTCTCTACAAAGTCATCGTTCGTTATCTGGATGAGGTGGTGGTGCAGGAATGTCTGCGCAGTGCGCGTGAGCTGCTGCTGGCGGCTTATTCAGGCGGAACGTTTGATGTCGCGGCAGAGGTGACTCGTTTGCAGGGTGTGGTGGATCGCAATGCACTCGGGCCTAGCACGAAATCCATCGTGGATGCTGCGAAGGAGCGCGGCATCCCATGGCGCAGACTTCAGGAGGGCCGCAGTCTCATCCAGTTCGGTCAAGGCGTGAAACAGCGCCGCATCTGGACGGCGGAATCTGACTGCACGGGGGCGATCGCGGAACACATCGCACAAGACAAGGATCTCACGCGCACCATACTACGCCAGGCAGGTGTTCCTGTGCCAGAAGGACGTGTGGTGAACGATGCAAATGATGCCTGGAATGCTGCTGAGGAGGTGGGCTTGCCAGTCGTGTTGAAGCCTACCGATGGCAACCACGGTCGTGGGGTATTCATTGATCTCTGTACGCGCGAACAAATCATCGAAGCATACCCGCAGGCGCTCAAGGAAGGCTCTGGAGTCATGATTGAGCGCTTCATTCCTGGTGTGGATCATCGCTTGCTAGTGGTGGGTTCTGAAATGGTCGCTGCGAATCGTGGTGAGCCTGCGTGTATCGTCGGCGATGGCGCGCAGACCGTGCGCGACTTGATCGAGGCGCAGTTAAACAGTGATCCGCGCCGTGGCACGCATGATACAACACCGTGGTCCATCATCGGCACCTTGACTGATATTGATCCGACCATGATGGCGGATCTTCAGAAGCAAGGCCACGACATGACGTCGATTCCCCGCGATGGCGAGCGCGTTCTGGTATGGCGCTTTGCCAATCCATCTGTGGATGTGACGGATGACGTGCATCCGAGCATCCGTGAGCACGTCGTGGTGGCGGCAAAGACTGCGGGCCTCGACATCTGCGGGATCGACGTGGTGTGTCGCGATGTCAGCCGTCCGTTGGAGGAGCAAGGCGGAGCCATCGTCGAGATCAATGCGAGTCCAGGGCTCAACGTCCATTTGAAGCCGGCCATGGGCAAGGGTCGCCCTGTCGGTGAGGCGATCATCAACATGCTTTTCCCCGAAACTGAAGATGGCCGCATCCCGGTCATCGGAATCACGGGCTCGCATGGAAAAACAACCGTGGTCAAGCTGCTGACGCATTTGATGAAATCGACGGGCAAGTTTCTCGGTGTCTGTGGCAGTGACGGACTTCAGTTTGGCGACCGCGTGGCCGAATCCAAGAAGGGTGACCGTATTTTTGGCACCCAGGGCGTGCTGCTGCATCCGTGGACGGAAATCGCGATCTGCGAGACAAGCGCGGAGTCGATCGTCCTCGAAGGCATCGGCTATGACCGCTGTCAGATCGGCGTGGTCCTCAATATAGGCACGGAGCACCTCGGACTCGGCTACATCGACACGCTGGAGCAGATGACAAAAGTGAAACGCTGTGTCGTGGATGTCGTGCTGCCTGGGGGCACCGTCGTGCTGAATGCGGATGATGTTTATGTGGCCGGCATGGCCGAGCACTGCAAAGGAAGCGTCCTATTTTTCTCCCGTGACGCCGCGAATGCCAAACTCAACGCACATCGAGCGAGTGGTGGGCGCGCGGTGTTTGCGCAGGACGATTTCCTCCATCTCGCTGAAGGCGAAACAGCACGCCAGCTTTGTTCCCTGAGCGACATTTCGCTACCGTTGAGCGGTCATTTCGCCTTTCATCTCGAAAACGTGCTCGCCGCTGCCGGTGCTGCGTGGGCCTATGGACTGAGTGACGCTGCGATCGCGGAAGGATTGAGGAGTTTTGGTTCGAATTAAGAAACACCGGACGAAACCTTGAGTTAAGGAACGCCACATATTTTTCTACCACACGAACACATCTGAAATCACATGCAGTTAGGGGCACGCATCTCAACAAACTCGAACTTCGCACTCCTGCAGGCGGAGTGGCAACGCTTGGGGATCGAAATACACATAATTTCCGATCAAGCCGCTGATGGCTCCGTTCGGCTCACCTTGACGACCGATGCTCAAGCCTGGATGCCGGATTTCGACACGCTCGAACTCACCGCGACGCTGAGACTCGCCGGTCAAAACGATGACGACGACTTGCTGCGTGAGATTTGGCTGACGCTGCTGAACAGCCCTCTCCTGCTGGAATTTCCGAGCGCCGAGGAGCTTCAGTCCTCGGTGAACATCCGCCGAAACATCGCGCGCAATGCCGCGCGCACCTGCCTCAATTTCGACACCATGGCCGTTGAGCGTCCGCCGGACTGCTGGCGTTACTCATCAGAAACCGGCTTTGTGTTGATTCCAGGCAGTCCCTTGATCGAATCATTGAGGAAAGCCTGCCAGCCGGAACCAGATGGCCCATTGTATTCTTTTTCCTGTTCCAGAGCGGTCGAGTATGTGGTGCTGCTTTCGATCGCCGAGGAGGCCTGTGAATGTCATCCAGAGTTGCTGCAGCGTTTGCAGTCACAGTGGGAACGGAAGGCGCTCCGAGCGACGGCTTTCAATGAAGTCTTCCTCGACGAACGGGGGACCTTGAACAGCCCAATGCCCATCCACTATTACGTGCCGGGAGAACGCGTCTGGTTTCGCAATCCGGATGAAGGTTCTGAGGAAGCCACCGGCTATGAAGGATCCTGGGTGATCTACCTCGGAGGAGGTCTGTTTTCCAATTTTTGGAAGCGTGACGCGCCCTTCACCATGCTGACCAAGTGCATCGAAATTCACCACTGGCGTGACTCGACCTTCCGCGACGCTGAAGGCGATTTGCAAGTCGATGAAACCAAGGTGGAGGCGTTGGTGGCGCGAACCCTGGCCGACAAGGAGGCCTGCGCACGCGTGTATGAGCTGATGCATCGGCTGAGTGATCCCATCGACGTGTATGCAGGTGGCGGCAGTCTGGATGCCACGCGCGAATCGGCCAAGTTCGTGCGCGCACCGCACTGCGAGATCATCAAGGCGCTGGATGCTTCAATAGCTTGAGGCTGACCTTCGTCCTTTCCGCTTGAGCGCCGCAGTCGGCTTTTCCACCCGACGATGGAAAACGAAGGCCGTGGCCACGCTTGCCGCGAAGGCCACCAGCAGGCCAACGACTGCGGCGGGCGCGGAGGTCCAGCCAAAGCGAGTCCACAGGGTGGAAATCACCAATAGAACGGGGAAATGTACGAGGAAGAGGCTGTAAGATACTTTTCCCATTTGAGCGATCCACCTGCTGCGGGGCCAGCGTGCGGCGAGGCCGGATTTATCCGCCCCAAACAGCAGCAGACCAACGATCAGCGCGCTCATCAGTCGCCAGCGCCAGTCGAAACACATGGAGGCGATGATCATTAGCTGGTAGGCCCAGAACATGGGTGCCGAAGCCCGGCTTTTCAGCGCCTGATGAACCACGACTCCCATGAAGAAATACGGGAAGAAGTAGATGCCCCACGAATCCCAGTCGGAGTCACAGTTGAAGTAGAACAGGGAGCTGAGAGACAGAATCCAACCGGCCAAAATCGGGACATTGATCCACGGTGAGGCGGTTGGGATTTTCAAAACGCCGGCGAGGGTGTCGCGCAGCCAGAGCATGATGGCGTAGATCAGTCCCAGTTGGAAATTGATGCAGACAAACCACAGGCCAGCGGAGACGTGCTCGTAGCCCATCAGTTCCTGCACGAAAAAAACATGTGCGAGGAGCTGCGCCAGCGTCGGCGGTGGTCCGACCACGTCATCCGGCAACCATCCACGACCGAAGCCATTGGCCGCCAGTGCGAGGCCAATGGCCGCGAGGTAGGGAATCCCGAGACGACAGTAGCGTTTGGCGATGAAGTGCCTGATTGCCCTGACATCCCAACTCATGCCGGACATGCTGCGGGCCATGACAAAGCCGCCGATCACGAAGAAGACCTGCGTGGACCGCGCGTACTCGCTGAACCAAAGAACGAGTGCGCCGAGGATCGGCTCGGCCTGCTCATTCAAAGGCGGATAGAGCGCAAAGTGGTGCCACACGATCAGCACGGATGCCAAAGCACGCAAAGCATCCAGAAACGGCAACCGCTCGGTTGTGGATTTGTTTTGGCTTGGACTCATGGTGCGAGCAGGTGCTCCGAATCACACGTCTTCCGGCGCTGCATGTGGTTAGCGATTGTCCAAAATCTGAAACAGATTGTGGCGGTGATCGGTCCACAAAGGCACGTCGATCGCACGCGCATAGGCAGGCTCCACGGGCGGATTCGCCTGGATGAAAGCGGTATTGCGCGTCAGCAGCACGTAATCGGTGGGGTAGCAGCCGGATTCCTCGGTTTTGTTGGCGATGCGGATGCTGTGCAGACCGAACTCACGCGCGGCGCGCTCGACGACGGGGGCCAGATTGAGTGAATGGTTCGTGATGTGCACGGCGATGATGCCATCGGGTTTCATGTGCCGCTGATACAGTTCAAAGGCCTCGCGCGTGAGGAGGTGCACGGGGACGGAGTCACCACTGAAGGCGTCGATGAGCAGCACATCGAAGTTTTGCGGCGCTTCGTGCTCCAAAGTGAGGCGCGCATCGCCCAGGTGGGCTTCGTAATGGGCACCGCGTGCCTCCAGATCAGGGATGAAGGTGAAATACTTTAAGGCCAGGCGCACGGCACTGGGATTGATCTCATAAAAGCGGTATGTCTGCCCTCTTTCCGCGTAGCAGGCCACGGTGCCTGCCCCCATGCCGATCACGCCCACTTTGGCGTCCGGGATGGTCTTCAGTGATTCGAGCGCGCGACCGATTCCTGTGGGCCGCGAGTAGTAGGTCAGCGGATCACGCAGTTTCGCAGGCGTCATGTTTTGGCGGCCATGCTTGATGGTGCCGCTGATGAAAGAGCGCAGGGTTTCGCCATTGTCGTCGTCCTCGTATTCGTTGACCGAGAGCATGCCGTAGAAGTCACGATGCCGCTCGAGTCTCTCCTCAAAAGAGAACTCCCACTCGCTCATATAAACCACTCCAGTCAGCGTCAGTGCCGCCCAACCGATAGCCGCCGGTTTGATCCGCAGGAAGGCTGGCAGCCCCGCAAAGGCTGCCCAGGCAACCAACATAAACCCAGCGAGCAGTGCCAACGACCACTCCATGTAGGTATCAAACATGAGCGGTGCGACGATGCTCACGATCAGACCTCCGAGCGCGCCGCCCGCAGACATGAGCAAGTAATACTCGGTGAGATACTTCGTAGAGGGCTTCAAGCGGGCGAGTTCGCCATGACAGACCATGCATACGGCAAACATGGCCGCCAGGAGCACGCAGAGCTCAAAGATGAAGCCAGGTGACCAGTCTCCAAAATCAAACTGGTACATGCCGGAGCCAAAGAACAGCAGCGCCATCGCCGGCAGTGCCCACGCGCTGCGTGCATACCAGCGCGGATGATCAAAGCAGATGATGAATGAGACGAGATACAGACTGAGAGGCGCGACCCATAAAAATGGAATCACCGCGACATCCTGACAAACATGATTGGTGGTACTCAGCAGGAGCAGTGAGGCAAAACCTGGCAGCAGCAGCCACAGCACGCGGCGCATCCAAGTAGGTTTGATTGCATGTGTTTCCGCCTGCGGATGTGGATCACCCTCCGGCGTGATCACATCTGGGCGCGTGCGATTGGTGAAGGCGCAGACAGCCATGAGCAGCACAAACACGACGAAAACGCCGGACCATATCTGCGCCTGCGTCATCACATCCCACCGTGTCTCGATCAATACGGGATAAGTCAGCAGCGCGGTGAGTGAGCCGATATTCGATAGTGAATACAAGCGCCATGGGCTGCGCTGCGGATACAAATGTGAAAACCACACTTGAAGCAGCGGGCTGGTGGCAGATAGGACGAGGTAGGGAAAGCCGACGGTCCACGCGAGCAGCATCAAAATACGCAGGACTGGTTCTTCAGCTCCGGTGGGTTTCAGCGCCGCATCTGGCACGATGGGTAGCAGCAGGGCTGCGATCAGCAGCGCTGCACCGTGCACCCAAGCCTGCGTGCGTGGCCGACATTTCGCGAGCAAGTGCGCGTAGCTGTAACCACCAAATAACACGACTTGGAAAAACAGCATGCACGTCGTCCACACGCCGGGACTTCCGCCGAACCATGGCAGGATGAATTTGCTGATGACGGGCTGAACTTGAAACAGCAGGAAGGCGCCGAGAAGGCTAACCAAACAGAAGACGAGGTTCATAGATGGGTCAGTAGTAGCGTTCGAGTTTGCGCCGGCTCTCGCGATCTAAGTCGGTCATCTTTGGCACGAGATAGCGCGTGCCCAGTTTGTCGATGATTACAAGACGACCGCCACCGAGACTCTGGATGCTCTCGTCCGTCTCGATGCGAAAGGTCGTGGTGCCGCGGTCGGTTTCGACGAGCCAGTCGTGGCCATCTGGAGCTCGTGTGATCGCCACGATACGGCGGATGACCGGCACGAAATGACGCTTGGCAAGCGCCGCATCGAGCGCGGCGCGTTGAGGAGCATCGAGCGTGGTCGGATCTTCGATGCAGGCGATCTCATGCCCTTTCGCATCCAGTATGGCGACCCAGTGCGCCGGATCTGTGAGAGGAAAGAGTCGCACGGGGAGCACATCAGGCTGCTGGAGGATGGAGATGAGGTCGATCATGCTGCGTTCACCTCAACCATGGCCTGATGCAGCCGTGCATAAGTGCCGCTGCGGTTCATG
Source organism: uncultured Prosthecobacter sp. (assembly GCA_964583255.1). GTDB lineage: Bacteria > Verrucomicrobiota > Verrucomicrobiia > Verrucomicrobiales > Verrucomicrobiaceae > Prosthecobacter. The sequence continues at coordinate 77,280 of CAZOVY010000004.1, read as the reverse complement.
AGATCTTCATGCGTGCCGATTTCACTGATGATTCCGTTTTCCACGACCACGAGCCGGTTCGCTTTTCGCAAAGTGCCGAGACGATGCGCGATGGCGATGGTGGTGCGGCCTTTGACGAGATGATCGAGTGCGGCCTGGATCTCGCGCTCGGTTTCGGTGTCCACAGATGAGGTGGCTTCATCGAGAATCAAGATCGCCGGATCGACGATCAAGGCGCGTGCGATGCTGATGCGCTGACGCTCTCCGCCGGAAAGCTGCTGCCCACGCTCGCCGACCATCGAGTCATAAGAGTCTGTGAGTTTCAGGATGAAATCATGCGCACGAGCCGCCTTAGCAGCGGCGATGATTTCAGCGCGTGTCGCGTCTGGCTTCCCATACGCGATGTTTTCAGCGATGGTGCCAAAGAACAAATACGGCTCCTGCAAAACCAGGCCGAGATTACGCCGGTAATCGACGACATCGATCTCGCGCAGGTCGTGTCCATCGACCAACACGGCGCCCTCACTGACATCGAAGAAACGGCAGGCGAGATTAACTAACGTTGTCTTTCCAGCACCACTCGGTCCGACGAGGCCGATCATTTCACCGGGCGCGATTTTCAGGTCGATACCGCGAATGATCTGACGTGAGCCGTGGCGGAATTTGATGCCGCGAAACTCGATCTCACCGCTCAAACGACCAACCTTGCGCATACCTGAAGTGATCGGCATGTCGGGCTTCACATCAAGGATGTCGAAGATGCGATGCGCGCTGGTCGCCGCCCGTTGTGCAGAAGCGAGGAAGCGGCTCATGTTGTCCAGCTTGCCGTAGAATCTGCCCACGTAGAGAACGAAGCCTGTCAGCACACCGACGGTGGTGTTTCCGCCCGCGACGCTCCATGCGCCGACACTCCAGACGATGAGCAGACCGATGTCCGTCAGCAAACTGATCGTCGGTTCAAAGAAGGACCATGTACGGTTCACACGGTCATTGGTGTCAAAGATTTGCTGATCCTGCTCACGGAAGCGTTCGATCTCACGCTGCTCTTGCGCGAAGGCTTTGACGACCCGCACGCCAGGGATCGTGTCAGAGAGCACGCTGTTCATCGCACTCCACGCACGGCTCGCTGCAGCAAAGCCACCGCGCAGGTGGCTGCGCACCCACTGCACCAGCCAGGCCACAATCGGCAGCGGCCCGATCGCTGCTAGGGCGAGCATTGGATTGAGCGAGAACAGAATCACTGCGGTAAAAAGAATCGTCAGCAGATCACAGGCGAAGTCGATGAAATCGACCGAGATGAAGAGCGAGATATTGTCCGTGTCCGAGCCGATGCGTGAGATCAGATCCCCGGTGCGCTTTTTGTTAAAATAAGTCAGCGAGAGTTTTTGCAGATGCTCAAATGTTGCTCGCCGCATGTGGCTGGTCACGCGCTCCGCCACGCGCGAGATGACATAAGTTGTCGCCCACTGCAGTACCCAGGTCAGCAGCGCTGCTCCTGCCAGCATCAGCATGAAATGATACACACGCTCGACAAGCACGTCGCTCGTAGCGGTTTGTAGCGGGATGAGCACGTCATCAACGAGTGACATCGTGAGCCACGGGCCGACCAACCCGGAGCCTGTACTGGCAACGGTCAGAACGAACCCAAGCAGCATAAGCTTGTACCACTTGCTGGAAAATTTAAAGAGCCGGAGCAGTGGCAGTCCCGTGAAGGTTTCAGCCATGGGTTCTTCAGCGGAAAATACATCTTCATCGTCCTCAGTAGCGTCACTGTCAGAATTTGCCGTGCCGCGCTGTTCTTTAAACCTTGCTACAAAAGCCTCCACCTCGCGCAGATGGCCGGAAGTGATCCGCCAATGCCACACGCTGGACTCTGACTGCATCAAGTGGATGGCCGCCGTGGCGCCCATCTCTTCCAACTTCAGATCTTGTAAATCAGCTAGCTTCCAAGCGTGAAAGTGCGCAACTTCGACATGCAGCAGGCGAGTGTTCGTGAGCACGATGAGTCCGCCATGGAAATGCAAACTGGCGTCCAGATCGATCAACAACCTGGCTATGACTCGTTCACCAGCGACCAGTTGCTTTTCGGCATGCTGGAGCAGAGTCTCGTGAGTTTGGCTGGTGATTGGAGTGGGCAAAGCAGGGTCGAAATCGACGGCGGACAGTCCCGTGGTTGCGGTTCTTGTCAATCTGACGGCCTGTGTTGATTTCAAGTGTAAGACGTAATGCGGCGTTTCGTTCCAAGTGTATTCTTACCTTGACCCTGCTTCTCGCCGCAGGCATCTCCGAATCGGGCTTACCTCCGCTTGTCTTCTACTATTCCATCCAGCGAAATTCGCTCCACCCTTGCTCGCAAAATCCACGCTCTGCGCGGGCCGAATCTGTGGGGGCGTGATACGGTCTTGGAGTGTCGAGTCGGATTTCCGCCGCTGAGTGGCGTCGTGCCTAACTGGAAGGACTGGCTCGTGTCTTGGCTGCCGGCGCTCGAAGTGCCAGTGCGTGAATTGCATGAACCCGACACGCAGACGCTCGCGAGCCTGCTTCAGCTCATCACTCTGCATCTACAGAGTCGCACAGATTTGCAGGTCACCTTTGGCAAAGTGGTGCCAACATCTGAGCCGCACGTGCTTCGAATCATCACGCAATTTGACGAAGAGGCGGTGGCGCGTGCGGCCTTCCAACTCGCACGACTAATCATCGATGCGGCGCTGTGGGGGCAGGTCTTGGATGTGAATGCAGCGATTCTTGAATTGAGTGATCTGGCGAATGAAGTCTGCCTCGGACCCAGCACACGGGCGATGGTGGATGCGGCGAAGTTGCGCGGTATTCCCGTGCGCCGACTCACGTCAGGTAGCTTGGTGCAACTGGGCTGGGGCGTGAAGCAAAAGAAAATTCTCGCAGCAGCCACCAGCCAGACGAGCGCGATCTCTGAGGACATCGTCCAAGACAAAGATCTGACGCGACGACTGCTGAATGAAGTCGGTTTGCCAGTGCCGCAGGGCCGTCCAGTGAAGTCGGCTGATGATGCCTGGGCTGCGGCCAATGAGATAGGTCTGCCCGTCGTGGTGAAGCCTCTGGATGGGAATCAGGGACGTGGCGTGGCACTGAATCTGTACACCCGCGAGCAGATCACCACGGCTTACGAGGCTGCATTTGCCGAAAGTGACTCAGTGCTCGTGGAGCAGTTCGCTGAAGGTGATGATTACCGCGTGCTGGTGATCGGGCGCGAACTCATTGCCGCTTCTCGGCGTCATCCCGCACATGTCATTGGTGATGGTGAACACAGCATTCAAGAGCTCATTGCCGAGAAGAACCGTGACCCACGTCGTGCTTCAGATCACGCGGCGGCACTGAGCAAAATTCGCATTGATGCCGTGGCCGCGGCTGTGCTGACTGAGCAAGATTGCACGCCAGATTCGGTGCCTGAAAAAGGCCGCATGATCCTCATCCGCCGTAACGCAAATCTCAGCACTGGCGGCACAGCGGTTGATTGCACGGCGGAAGTTCACCCCACGATTTGTGCGGCTGCGGTGGAGGCTGCGCAGACGGTAGGACTCGATATTTGTGGCATCGATATGATCGCACCGGACATCAGCGCGCCGCTCAGTCCGCGTAATGGCGTCATCATTGAGCTGAATGCACGCCCTGGTCTGCGCATGCATTTGTATCCTTCCGAGGGCGAAGCGCGGCCCGTCGGTAAAGCGGTGATCGACACGATGTTTGCAGCCGATTGCAATGGCCGCATTCCCATCGTGGCTGTGACTGGCGTAAATGGCAAAACGACCACGACGCGATTCATCGCGCATCTGCTGACTCAAAACGGCTGGCGTGTGGGATTGACAAGTACCGATGGTGTTTTCGTCGGCTCACGCATGATCGACAGCGGAGATTGCAGCGGGCCGAAAAGCGCGCGCAGCATCCTTTCATTTCCGCTGTGTGACGCCGCCGTTCTTGAGACGGCGCGCGGTGGCATTTTACGCGAGGGGTTGGCCTTTGATCACTGCGACGTCGCTGTCGTCACGAACATCGGCGCAGGAGATCATCTCGGCATCAACGAGATCGACACGGCCGAGCAGCTTGCCGAGGTCAAGCAGTGCATCGTCGCGGCCGTCTCGGCTACAGGAACTGCGGTGCTCAATGCGGCTGATCCGCTCGTGGTAAAAATGGCTGAGACCTATCCGCGCAAAACGATCTTCTTCGCGCTTGATGAGGACAACGCCGTCATCACTCGGCATCGCTTTCAAGGTGAGCGCGTCATCTTCATTCGCAGCGGTCAGATCATTCGTGCCACGGGACCGAAAGAGGATGTCTTCATGCCATTGAGTGAAATCCCACTCACGCTCGGCGGCCTCATCGGCTTCCAGATTGAGAACACACTCGCCGCCGTCGCAGCCGCCTGGGCACTCGAAATTAATGACGATCTCATTCGTCAAGGCGCGCGCACATTCATCCCCAGCATGGATCAAAATGCTGGGCGCTTTAACGTGCTCGATCTCAATGGCGTCACCGTCATCGTCGATTATGGGCACAATGTCGATGCACTCCGAGCCTTGCTCGACGGCCTGCGCGCATTCACCAATCAGCACCGCATCGTTGTTTACACCTCCGCAGGTGATCGCCGCGATTCCGACATCATTGAGCAGGGCCGGATGCTCGCTGCGGAGTTTGACGAAGCTTGGCTCTTTGAAGGCGACTACGTGCGCGGTCGTGAGTCGGGTGAGATCATGCGCCTCATCGCCACGGGCTTTGAGTCTGCGCCTAGAACCAAACGCATCGAGTGTATCCAAGGCCATCTCAAAGCCGTCGATCTTGCCTTAGCCTCTGCCAAGCCGGGTGATTTGGTCATGATTCAAGCAGACACCGCCGATGAGACGGTGCTGCATCTGAAGGACAAGCACGGGGCTAAGTGATGCAGCGAGCTTCGAGTGCCACTCGAAGCTACTTCTTCGGTGCGCCTTCTTTGAACTTCTTCATCAGCGCTTGGAATTTTTGACTGAGCGCCTGATACTCGGGACTCTTGCGATCCAGCTTCGCGCGCTCGGCGGCTAGTGCTTTGATCTCGTCGGCCAGCACGCGGCGCGCATCGGCTGCGGTGTCCACTTTTTGCACGACATCATCCCAGTCGTCCGTGCGGAAGACAGAGGTGGGCAGGCCTTCGCTGTTGATGAGGTTCGCGCCTTCAGGATTCGCGGCCCAGGCGTAGCGCACGGCTGCGGGCTGCTTCACTTGCGGGCTGCTGACGAGCACACTGTCGGAGCCGTCGATCTTGGCGTCGGCCCAATGCCAGACCTTGTCAGCGCCTGCGATCTCGAAGCGTTTTAATGTGCCGCCATCGCGTGATTTCAGGCCTGAGCCGCTTTGATCAAAGGTCACGCGGATCGCGCCGCCCTGTACCGAACTCGATTTGAAAAGCGGGCCGGAGTAGATCAGCTCTTTGCCGTAATCTTTGGCCAAAGCCCAGCGTGCGAGGCGTTCGCCGGGATCTTTTTTGTTCTTGGGATGGATGTCATTGGCGTCACCCACATCATTGATGATCGCCATGCCAGTCTTCGGCGTGGTGCCGAGCACGAGGCGCATACGATCCTGACATAGCGCCCATGAATCCTGCGTGCCGGGCGCGGTGGATGGCGCGTGGTAATTTGCGAGCTGCACATAGTAGAAGGTGAAGTCATCACTCCAGCGCGTGCGCCAATCATTGATCATGAGTGGCAGCGTTTGATCATACGGCACGGCTCCAGGCTTCGCATTGCCTTCGCCCTGATACCAGATCGCGCCGCGCATCGTGTAGCCGACAAACGGATGAATCATCGCCGCATAAAGCACACCCGGCTTGCCCTCGGTGAGCAGCGGCCGCTTTGGCGCATCCGGCTTCTTCGGCAGGCGCTTGCGTTCCTCGGCCGATTTGCCCTTTGCGGCGGCCATCGTGGCTTTCCATTGCGCGAGCTTCGTCTCATAGGCCGCGTCCGACTTCGCTTGATCGTAGCCAGCTTCGTCTTTCAACATCGAATCGACGAGCGCCTTGGTGCCGGGCAATGTGTTTAGTGCCTCGCGACTGGTGAATGTTTCCACCGGCTTACCACCCCACGCGGATTTGATCACGCCAATAGGGATGCCGAGTTCGAGATGCAGCTTTCGCGCAAAGAAGAACGCCACGGCGGAAAAGTTCGGCACCGTTTCGGGTGCCGCTGACTCCCATACGCCGTCGATATCATCTTGATCCTCCACAGCCGTGACCAGCGGTGCATTGAACATGCGTAAGGCCGGGTGCTTTGACTCTGCGATGAGCACCGCGTATTCCTGTGAGCGGTTCATGGTGTAAAACATGTTGGATTGGCCAGAGGCGAACCACACCTCACCGACGAGCACGTCTTTGATTTCGATCTTGTCTGCGCCTGTGGTGATGGTCATAGACGCGCCATTGGCATCTGCTGCACCCGTTTCGATCTGCGTGCGCCATTTGCCATCAGCGGCGGCTTTCGTCGTCGCCGATTTGCCTTTGAATGCGATGCTGATTTCAGCGTTCGCGCCCGCCTTTCCCCAGATCGCTGCGGCTCGTTCGCGCTGGAGGATCATGTGATCAGAGAAGAAATGCGGCACGCTCAGTTCGGCGAATAGCAGACTAGGGGCGAGGAGGAAGGAGAGGAGGAGTTTCATGATTCAGCAGGCTGGACGCCCATGAACGATTAGAAGCAGGCAGAGCTTACACATCTGATCATGCGTGCTGCACAGTGCGGGCGGATTGACAAAGGCACTGGCAAAGGCGAGACGGCAGGTCATGGAATTTCGGCTCGACAGAGCGCCACACTCAACCCGCCGCGCGCGCCGTATATACGGCAGGTTAGTGAATGCATTTTCGTTCAGACACTGGGCTCTTTTTGGAATGCTTGCGCTCAGTCTGTCCGCAGCAGAGCCAGTGATCAGCGAACATGAAATCAGTGAAGGTGGCATCACGGTTACGGTTCAGGGAGTCGATGAAGCGGCCTGGGAAACGCTGGGTGCTATGCTGCGGGATCAGGTGACGCTGGCAGGTGCCAAGACTGCCTCGGAACCACTGGCAGATGATTTGGCTTTCTTCACACGTCAGCAATACATCCGTGAAGGCTGGCCGGATGCGACGACGCGCTGGGATTTAAAAGGCAACAGCATCGTCATCACCATCGCTCCAGGTCAGCAAACGCGCGTGGGCGCAGTGACCTGGAAGGGTGACAGCACTCTGCCGCCAGAAGAGATGCGCAAGTTCCTGCTGCGTCCGAGCATTGAGAAGGAAGGCGCGGATAAACGGAATCCCGTGTGGGTCGGTGGTGATCTGGCCACGGGTGCTTCGCTGGTGCAGCGTCGCTTGCGCGCTGAGGGCTATTTACTGGCCGAGACCACGCTCCTGCCTGCGGCGAATTTGGACGCCGAGGGCAAGCGTGATCTGGCTCTGGAGGTGAAGGCCGGGCCGGTCTTCACTTTTGGTCGGGTGAGCTTCAGCGGTGGCCCGAGTCTGCTGGAAAAAAGCAGCAACGAAGTGATTCAAAGCGTGACCGGCGGCCCCTTCAATGAAGCGCGCGTGCAGCAGATCGAGACGCAGCTCAACAGCCGCGCCAAGGAGTATGGCTGGCTGGATGCCGAAACGACCGCTGACTACACGCTGGGAAAAATCGGTGGCACGGTGGATGTGGAATTCCTCATGAAACCGGGGCAGCGCTACCGCATCGCGGAAGTGGTGCCGCATGAGGCTTTCAGCCGTGGCTCGAAGCGCGTGCTGCGTGCAGGTTTCCGCGAGGCGAAAGGGCTTTTCTATTCGGCGGGTGATTTGGATTTGATGTTCCGGCGTGCTTTGGACACCGGCATGTTTGCGCTGCTGGATGTGGAGCCGAAGAAGCTAGCTCCGGCACCAGTCACCCTCAAACGCAGCACTGAAGAAGCACCGCTCACGGATCTACGAATCACGGGTGAAGAAACGAAGCCGAAGACGCTGGGTTACGAGATCGGTTTTGACACGTTTCTTGGACCGCAGCTTGGCGTGAACTATAAGAACACCAATCTGCGTGACTCGGGCAATACACTGGCGTCTGAACTCAACTGGAGCGCCGCTGGCCCACTCGGTTCGATCAAGCTCAAAGATCCTGCCTTTCTCAATTCAAGCTACGCCGCCTCAGTCGGGCTGGCGGTGGAGAGCTTCAATCTCTTCGAGTATGCGCGCTATGGCACCAGCTTGAATCTCGACTTGTCCCGGCGCCTCAGCCGACATGTTTCCTACTCGATCTTTGCCGCGCTTTCGATCAATACGGTGACGACGGATGTGCTGACCGTGGCCGAGCTGGGGCCAGATCTCTACACGCTCGGCACCATCGGCATGAACCTGATGGTGGATCATCGTGATAGTCCGGTGCTGACGAAAAAGGGCTGGTTTTTCAATGCTCGGCTTGAATCAACCATGGATGTCATGGGTTCCAATGTCAGCTTCCTGCGAACTGATCTGCGCGGCGCGTGGTATCAGCCGATCACGAAAAAATTCCGCTTTGCCGCCGGGGCAGCGCTCATGAATATCCAGGGTGCTGCTGCTGAAGCCGTGCCCATTGATACGCGCGTCTTCAATGGTGGCCCGAACAGCGTACGCGCTTTTGCTGAGCGTGAATTAGGACCGCGAACGACTGGCGGCACACCACTTGGCGGCACTTCCGCACTCTTCGTTAACGCCGAGTTCAGTTACGAGATCTATAACAATCTCGAGTTCGCCTTCTTTGGTGATCTCGGCAGCCTGGGCCGCGACAATAACAGCAGCCCACTGAGCTACTCGTCTGACTTCCGCCCCGCCATTGGAGCAGGTCTGCGTTATCATCTGCCCTTTGGCCCCATCCGCATCGACTACGGTCGGAACGTCGGTGCCCGCAAAGGTGAGGGCGCTGGCATGTTGCACGTCACCGTCGGCTTTGCGTTTTAATCATCTGCCATGATCACACTCGATACTCTTTGTTCTGAAGTCGGTGAAGCCAAGCTGCGCGCGATGGTGGCGGCGTTTTATCTGCGAGTTAAAACAGATGCACTGATCGGGAAAATGTATCCGCCAGAGGATTGGGCTGGCTCGGAAAAGCGGCTCGCTGACTTCCTCGTGTATCGCTTTGGCGGACCGCAGACCTACATCGAAGAGCGTGGGCATCCGCGACTACGTGGGCGGCACATGCCTTTCTCTATCGGCAATGCCGAGCGTGATCGCTGGCTGGAAATGATGGGCGCGGCGATGCGTGAAGTCGAAGTGACCGATGAGGCAGTGGCCGTGATGGAACCCTTCTTTGTTCAAGTGGCCGACATGATGCGCAACCGCGCTGAGTGAGTTTCATTTCGCGTGCTTGGCGATGAACTCGATGATCGGCGTGGAGTCATCCAGACCATGCGGGTGATGGCCAACTCCGGGCTTGCGGATCAGCGTGATGCTGCCGCCGAGCGCTTTGTAGCGTGACTCGATCAAGCCTGTGTTTTCTTCCCATGGCACGACATCATCCGCGTCACCAAACACATGCAGAAGGGGGACGTTATTTTTGGCAAGCGGAGCGAGGCTATCGATGGGATTGCCTTGGTAGGCGAGTGCGGCAGCTTCGTCTTTGAAGTTCCAAAGCTTGAGCACACCCGCCCAGTTGGCGGGATCGCCTTTGCCCTTCCCCTTGCCACCGGGCCAGCTCTTGAAGTCGCAGACAGGCGCGTCGCCATAGATGCAGGAAACTTTGTCGGGATTGGCGGTGGCCCAGTTGTAGCAATACAAGCCGCCACGACTGAGTCCGACGAGTGCTGGCTTCTTGCTGAGGGCATAGCGCGTGGTCAACTCCGTGTAGCATTGGTTCCAAAGCTTCACGGCCTCAGGGCTGCCGAGCATGTCGTTGATCTTCATGTAGGCGATGTGAAAACCTTGGCCAAGCAGCGCGATGTCTGGCGCTGGTTTGTGACCAAAGAATTCGCCATGCCAGACCCAGGGCTTACCAGGAGCAGGAGACTTCGGCACGACGATGGTGACGGTCTTACCAGCGACTTCGATATCATATTTTGGGTAGCCGTTCCACTCGCTGGTTTTGCTAATGGAGAGTGCGGCTAGGCTTCGAGCTTTTGCATCAAGTTCAGCGGCCTTTGTTTTTGCTTCATCCATTGGTAGGCCGGGTTTGTTGCCAGGGCGCTTATGGCCGACGTGACTGAGCCACGCCGGGCGCAGGATGGCTTGCTTGGCTTTGATGGCGGTGAGGATGGCTGCGCCATTCACATGATCGGGCGTGCCATCAGGCTTCACTTTGAGACCCCAGGCATCGAGCACGGCATGAGCCATGATGAGATGACCTTCAGCACCTGGATGCACGCCATCTTTGGAGAAGGTGAACTGTGGGTCACCCTTCCGCTTCTCCGCCAGCGCAGCATTGAAGGGGCCGTGGATGTCCAGCACTTCCCAGCCTTCCTTCTTCATGCTGAGAAGCCAGTCGCTGTAGGCATCGAGCACTTCGTTGTAGCCCTGATATGGCTGGGGATACTTGTCCAGGCCAGCCGGGAGCAGGCGCTTCATGATCGGCACCGGATCAAACACGGGCGGCGTGAGATGAACGATGCGTGCGCCAGTCGCGGTGACTTTGGCGTGCAGTTTCTTCATGCCATCTTGGAAGGCTTTCATGCGCTCGGTGCCGAGCGGGAAGTAGATGCCGTCGTTCATGCCGTAGCAGGCGAAGACGAGCTGCGGCTTGGCTTTCTCCAGCGCACGATCCAGCCGCTCATGCAGATCGGGGCGGGGGAAGGCTCCATTGGCGTGGCCGTCTTCACTCAGGCCACTCACGGTTTCACTGCTGAGTCCGAGCGGGATGATTTCATAGTGCGCCTGAGGATGCTGCGCGATCAATGCCGCCTCGATGATTTCGATGTAGCCCCCGGCTTGAGTGATGCTATCGCCAAGGAAAACGATGTGCTTCTCCTCCGGCAAAGCGGCATGAAGCGTGGTGAGAGTGAGGCAGAAGAAGGCGAGAAGAGTGCGCATGGTGGAAGCTCACACTACGCACGCCAGATCGCATTCCCATCAATCAGTTCATCGCCACACCGCCGCTCTTGGCGCGTTGCAAACCCCAGGTCATGAGAGTGCGCGCGTCATCCCAGATGTACTTCGTTTTGGTGCCGAGCTGGACGAGGATCACATGCCGCCCGCGACTGCTGGCGGTGGAGATGAGACAGCGACCTGCTGCCACGGTGTAGCCGGTTTTCATGCCGTTGCACTCAGGCATAGCACCCAGCAGCATGTTGGTATTTTTGAGCGTGACGGTGCGGCCATCAGAGCGGCGAAAGGTGTAGTAGGGACGCCTGACGATGTCTCGTATGATGGGGTTCCGATAAGCAGCCATGGCCAGACGGCCCATGTCGCGTGCCGTAGAATACTGACCCGAGGCGGTCAGTCCGTGGGGATTTTTGAAATTTGAATTCGAGCAGCCAAGCGAGCGCGCTTTGGCGGTCATCTTCACGGCAAAAGCGCTGATGCTACCCGCATTGTCACGAGCCAGCACATTGGCCACATCATTGGCGCTTTTAACAAGGAAGGCATACAGCAAGTGACGCCGAGTGTACCTTTCACCTGCACGCAGGCCGAGCGTCGTCGGCTCCACTCGAATGTCAGAAGCTTGAACCGTGACGGTCTTATCGAGATCACCCGCATCGAGCACGACGAGTGCCGTGACGATCTTCTGCGTGCTTGCCACGCCGCGTGCTGTCTCGGAGCTCCTAGAGGCGAGAAGCTTGCCATTGCTCGCGTCGATGAGCAGATACGAGGCAGCACGGATGCCAGGGACGCTAGATGCTGCAAACATGGGCTCAGCCCCGACATCAAAGCCCGGCTGATAGGCCGCTGGTCGGGAGTAACCATTGTTCATGTCGCCCGCCATGCGCGCTGATTGTCCGGCAGAACAGGCAGATAAAACAAGGGACAGGGCAGCGGCGGAGAATCGAAAAAGCATAGACATCGTGTCAAACAAGTGGGGGAGGGAACGCAGATTTCATGCCGCTCCGCATTCTCATCTAGACGACTCGTGCCCAGCATGTCAACCCAGACATCCTTTGCACTGCCCGGCACTGCTTAACAAATTTCGAGCTATCCACGCTGGCAAACCGATCATCGAAGGACATATTCTGCCTCATGAAGAAAGCCTGGGCACTCCATGCCATCCCCACACTACTGCTCATCACGGTCATCGTTGCTGCTTGTAGCAGTCCAACGGGCAATCGCTCAAAAATCGCCCAATGGGAGTCGCGCTATCGTGACGCCGGGCTACCGCGAGTCACGCCTGCACAGCTACTCGCAGAGGTCGGCATTCGGCGTGATCTCATCCCTGCGGGTAAAGTAGGACGCTATGTTTATCGGCCGATGACGCCGAAGTACATCACCATTCACAGTACGCAAAATTACACCGGTGATGCCTTCAATCATGCGCTGGCTTTGAAGCGAGGAGCCCTGCGTGCGCCGAAGCGCAAAGGAGGCAACCGCATCGGCTTCCTCACCTGGCATTTCACCGTGCAGGACAATGTCGCCATCCAGCACCTGCCATGCCGTGAGCAGGGCGAGCACGCTGACTTTGATGGCCCTGGAAACAACTACAGCATCGGCATCGAGATGTGTGAGCATCGTGGCAATGACATCGCGCTCACCATTGATAAAACAGCCCGGCTAGCTGCAGCGCTGATGTACACTTACAGCATCCCTCTCAACCATGTGGTGCCGCATTATCACTGGCCGCGCATCAGCCCACATATCAAAGACCCGCACAAGAACTGTCCCATTTTCCTCATGGATGGTGGTCGCCCAGGTGGCACTTGGCAGTGGTTTCTCAATCGCGTGAACCTGCACTACAACCGCCTCATCCCCGGCCCTTCACAACCCCTCGGCTAATGTGAAGACGCTAGTCATCATCGGCAGTCTGCTCGCCACGATTTGCACAGCACAGTCGATCGACAAATCACAGGCTGAGCGCATCGCCGTGCTGGAGGACAAGCGCATCGATGAGAGCTCCGGCCTCACCCAGAGCCTGCGTGATCCACAGATCTTCTGGACCCACAATGACTCGGCCAGTGATCCCTGTGTTTACGCCATCTCCCGCACAGGCAAGACACTGGCGAAAGTGCGCGTGCCACATGCCGTGAACTTTGACTGGGAGGACATGACTTCAGCCAAAGATGTTGAGGGCAAGCCCGTGCTAATCATCGGTGACATTGGGGACAATTTATTCGTGCGCCCCAGCATTCAGATTTACCAAATCCCCGAGCCATCGCTGCCAGAGTCAGTCGGTAATGAAGCCCTTTCTGCCGAACCCAAGATCTGGCATGCAAGCTATCCTGACGGCCATCACAACGCCGAGACATTGCTCGTGCACCCGAAGACATTACGAGTCTATGTCGTGACCAAAACAGAAGACGGACATTGCTCCATGTATGCTTTTCCAAAAGTACTGACCGACGGTAAGCCAATGGTCTTAGAGAAGATCACCGATTTAGATTTCCCAGAGCGCGACCATCTCGGCAAGCGCCCGCGTGACGCCTGCCAGACCACCGCTGGCTGCTTTTCACCCGACGGCAGCCGCCTCGCCATCGCCACCTACAGCTTCATCCATGAATGGAAGATCAGTCCGGGCGAGTCACTGAAATCAGCGCTGCAAAAAGCCGCGCACCTCATCGAGCCGCCACTCACCAGTCAGATGGAGTCCCTCTGCTACGATGCCGATGGCGAGACACTCTGGTTCACCAGCGAGCATCTGCCGACACCCCTATATCGGATTAGACGTTCATAAAATCTGGCTGCCCCGGATTCACGTAGCTTACAGCCACGCTTTTTCGACGAGGCGCACCTCATCAGGATCATCCGTCAGCGTGGCTAGATGTTCTGCAATGGTGAGCTGGTGTCCGGGCAGGATCAGCTCAGGTCGAATGTCCGCCAAAGGCTGCAACACAAAGCGCCGCAGATGCAGGCGCGGATGCGGCACGATCAGCACGGGATCATCACTGACAAAGTCACCCGCATAGAGCAGATCGAGATCCAGCGAGCGTGGCGAGTTCTTCTCACGAACCGCAGGCCGACCCATCTCTAATTCAACGGCCTGAAGATGCTCGTGCATCTCCTGTGGCGTGCAGGCGGCTTCGATCTCGATGACGCTATTCAAGAAAGCCTGGGTTCCCGGCGCGCAGTCCACGGGATCAGTTTCATAACAACCACCCGCGATGGTGGCCGTCGGATGGACACGCCCGACGAGCATAGTCACACCACGACGCAAGTTCGCCTGCCGATCACCGAGATTGGTGCCGAGAGCGATGCCGAAGGGGGAGTTGGCTGTTGTTTGCAATGGTTGGCTGTTGTTTGCAGTGGCTTGGATTCAAACCATCGCAAACAACTACAAACAACTGCAAACCATCGCCAACTTCTACTTCAGCCCCAGCACGTCCTGCATGTCATAGAGACCGGCGGGCTTGCCATTCAGCCAGCGCGCGGCGCGGACGGCTCCGCCGGCGAAGGTGTCGCGGCTGCTGGCTTTGTGGGTGAGTTCGACGCGCTCGCCCATGTTCGCAAAGACGACGGTGTGATCACCGACGACATCGCCACCACGGATGGCGTGAACGCCAATCTCTTTTGGGGTGCGGGCACCGACATCGCCAAAGCGACCGTGGCGGCAGTCTTTGTCATACTCGAGACCACGCACGTCAGCGAGGATCTCGACCAGCGTGCGAGCCGTGCCGCTCGGACTGTCCTTTTTCAGGCGGTGATGCATCTCCAGCACTTCGAGATCGAAGTCAGGGCCGAGCAGTTCTGCGGCTTTGCGCGTGAGCCAGAAGAGTGTGTTCACGCCGACGCTGAAGTTGGAGGCGAAGACGATGGGCAGGGTCTTGGAGGCTTCCTTGATACGCGCCAGTTCATCCGCCGTGTGGCCGGTGGTGCCGATGACCATGCTTTTCTTCTGCTTCAGACATTCGGCGAGCAACTCGTCGGTGAAATGATGCGAGGTGAAGTCAATCACACAGTCACAGAGATCGAGCCCGACTGGCAGGGAATCTCCCACATCAATGCCCGCTCCCACCATGACGCCCTGCGCGTCGGCAGCGTCGATCACGGCCTGTCCCATGCGGCCTTTGCAGCCGGTCACCAGTAGTTTGAAGTCACTCATAAAGGACGCGCATCTTGGGCGGCTAGATCGTTGGTGCAAGCTCGTCCGCTACAGCCAGATCATCAGTGCCTGAACCAAATCCTTTGTCTGAGTGATGCGGAACTCATCACCGGCCTCCAGGCGGACTTTGCTGCCGCCGTTGTAGCTGAATTCAAAGATCACGGGCAGGTCGCCGGGGTGCTGGGTGAGGACTTCGTGAATGCGGTCCAAGTCGATCTCACCGTGCTTGCGGCAGTCGAGGCGCAGCAACAGAGGCTTGGGCGGTGCCACGGGTTTCTCCACAGCCGCAGCGGCGGCGATCATGCTAGGATCACGCGCCTTTTTGGGCTTCAGTTCTTTAGCGTCGCTAAGCGTGAGGCGGTTGCCTTCGGTTCGCTGGTCCTTCATGCAGCGGCAGCGCAGGCCGAGCACGCTGCCGACTTTGAGCACGTCTTTAAATTTCTCGTATTCTTCACTCCAGGCCATCAGCTCGATCTGGCCGGTGAAGTCTTCAAACGTGAAGGTGGCAAAGGGTCGGTTGTCCTTCTTCGAGTACCGCACTTCCATCGTGTTGACGATGCCGGCGATGAAGATGGTCTGCGGCTTGGCGCTGACATCCACTTCATTGACCGCGATGAGTTTGGTGATCTTCGTGGAGTCGAAGTTGCCGCGATAACTGTCGAGCGGATGACCACTGACATAGAAGCCAAGCAGCTCTTTTTCAAACGCCAGCACCTCGTCCATCGTCCACGGCTCGACCGTGATTTGCGCGGCCGCCTTCTTCGGAGGAGCCATGGCGAAGTCGTCAAAGAGTCCGCCCTGTCCGGCCTTCTTGTCCTTCTGCATGGAGGCTGCGGAGGCAAGCACCTGCTCTAGCTTTGCGAACATGGTCGCGCGGTCCTCCTTGGTGAAATCAAAGGCTCCCGACTTCACCAGTGCCTCTAGCAATTTCTTGTTCACGGCCCGCGTGTCCATGCGCGCGGCGAAGTCTTCGATGGACTTGAAGGGGCCGTTGTTCGTGCGCTCCTCAATCGCCGCTGCCATGGCACCCTCGCCGACATTTTTAACCGCGCTGAGTCCGTAGCGGATGGCGTTGGGCTCGTGGTTTTCCGAGTTGGCGTCCTTGGTGCGTTCGGGTGAAAACTTGAGCAGCGAGTTATTGACGTCCGGCGGCAGGATGATGATGCCCATGCGCTGGCATTCACTGACAAAGTTGGCGATTTTGTCCGTGTTGCTGACTTCCAGACTGAGCACGCCGGTCATGAACTCGACTGGGAAGTTGGCCTTCAAAAAGGCTGTGCGATAGGTGACGATCCCGTAAGCGGCGGAGTGAGATTTGTTGAAGCCGTACTGCGCAAATTTCTCCAGCAAATCGAAGACCGCGTTTGCCTGCTTGTCGCCGATGTCGTTGGTCTTGAGGCAGCCTTCGACGAAAGCGATACGCTGCCGGGCCATCTCGGCGAGATCCTTTTTACCCATGGCTCGTCGGAGTAAATCCGCCTGACCGAGGGAGAAGCCAGCGAGCACGTTGGCCGCCTGCTGCACCTGCTCTTGATAGACCAAAATGCCGTACGTTTCCTTGGCGATAGTTTCCAGCAGCGGATGCGGATACTCGACTTGTTCCAGGCCTTTTTTACGCGCGATGAAATCGGGAATGAACTGCATCGGCCCTGGACGATACAGGGCGAGGATAGCGATAATTTCCTCGATCTTATCGGGTCCGAGCTGCTTGCAGGTATTGATCATACCGCCGGATTCCATTTGGAACACCGCGACCGTTTCCCCGCGCTGTAGCATCTCAAAAGTCTTCGTGTCATCGAGCGGCATGTCGCCCGTGTTGAAGTCTGCCACACGCTTCTGCACCCACTGCTCCGCCTCATGAATCACGGTCAGCGTTTTGAGACCGAGGAAGTCCATCTTCAACATGCCCAGCTCGGTGAGCGGCTTCATGGCAAACTGAGAAACGATTTCTTCTTCGTTCCCGCGTGTGAGGGCGATGAAGTCGTAGAGCGGCTTATCACCGATGACGACGCCCGCCGCATGAATGCCGACGCCACGTGTGATGCCTTCGAGGAACAGCGCGTGCTTCCACAGCTCCTGCGCGTTGCTGTCTTCCTCGATGTACTTTTTCAGGTCGGGATTTTTGTCGATCGCGCCATCGGTGTGGACGTTCTTGCCCGTGGCTTTATCAAACATGTCTTCACCGGCGAGCGTGATGTTCAGCTCGGTAGGGATCATTTTGGAAAGGCGATCCGCATCACCATAACTCCAGCCGAGCACGCGACCCACGTCACGCACCACGGACTTCGCGCCCATGGTGCCGAAGGTGATGATGTGACTGACGCTCAGCTCACCATATTTCTGCCTAACATACTGAATAACCTCGCCACGCCGAGTCTGGCAAAAGTCGATGTCGATGTCGGGCGGGCTGACGCGTTCAGGATTAAGGAAACGCTCAAAAACGAGCTGGAAGCGCAGCGGGTCGATGTCCGTGATGCCGAGCACATAGGCGACGACCGAGCCTGCCGCCGAGCCACGGCCCGGCCCTACCGGGATGCCCTGCTCACGCGCCCAATTGATGAAATCCCAAACGATGAGGAAGTAACTGGTGAAGTTTTTCTCAGCGAGCAGCGCTAGCTCATAGTCCATGCGCTGACGCAGCGCTTCGTCATTCAGCGCGCGGTCGCGGCCATAGCGGCGGATGAGTCCTTCTTCACAAAGATGGCGCAGGTAGTCATTCCGATCCTCACCGCCCGGCGGCTTGTATTGTGGGTAACGCTCGATGCTCGTGGCATCGAGTTTGATGCTGATGTCGCAGCGTTCGGCGATCTCTAGCGTGTTGTCACAGGCCTCAGGAGTCTCGCGAAACAGCGCGCGCATTTCCTCGGCTGTTTTGAAATAGACTTCAGGCGAGTAGGTGACGCGGTTCACGTCATGCACGTTTGAACCGGAGCCGATGCAGATCATGACGTCGTGGCTTTCATGATCACCACGATCCATGAAATGCACGTCATTCGTGGCCACGGTTTTCAGCCCATACTTTGGTGCCCATTCCAGGAGCTGGCGCGTCACGGTGCGCTGCTGCTCCATGCCGTGATTCATGAGTTCCAGATAGAAATTCTCCGGGCCGAAGATGTCGCGAAACTCGATGAGGCTCTTTTCCGCCTCGTCTTTGCGATCACTGAGAAGCAGCTCGTTGATCTCACCTTTAAGGCAGCCGCTCAGGCAGATCAGTCCTTTGCTGTGCTTGCGCAGCAGCTCACGGTCGAGGCGCGGATTGTCCCACTTGCCGTAGAGATGTGCTTCAGTGACGAGGCGTGACAGGTTCTCGTAGCCCTCATTGCTGGCGGCCAGAAGAGTCAGATGCGATTCGCGCTTCCTTCCTTGGATGTCCTTCTTCTCGTGCATCGACCCCGGAGCCAGATAGACCTCACAACCGAGGATGGCTTTCAGCTTGGCCTTCTTTGCCGCCATGTAGAAGTCGATGGCTCCATAAAGATTGCCGTGATCCGTTAGCGCCACCGCTGGCATCTCCAGCTTCTTGGTGCGGGCGACGAGGTCGTCGAGACGCACGGCACCATCGAGCAGCGAGTACTCGGAGTGCAGGTGGAGATGGACAAAGGAATCTGACATGGAGCGGCCCAGAGTAGGCGGCTGTGAGATGAGGGCAAGACTGCGGTCACTTTCGCCATCAAAAGAGGCTGAGTTGACGACATCGCCTCTGCCATCCAGTCTCGGAGCATGATGCGCCTCGCCACTTTGACCGTTGTTCTCCTGACCACTCTTCTCACCGCCTGCTCGGGTGGTTTTAAATTTCAGCCGCTGCTGAACAAAGTGCTGATCATGCCATCGAGCGACTTTGGTCCCGAGAACATCGCCGCACCGCTGCTGGGCGCAGGCGGAGATGGGACTCCGATCGTCGTTCACTATGGCCAGCCACAGCAGGTACTGGCGGCAAAGTATCCGCAGCATCGCTACGTCTCCGTGGTGCCTGCGCTCAAGCATCTGAATCACAGCATCAAACAACTGCCAACGGACGCCGCCCATGCGGAACTGCGAGCGCGATTGATCAGCACGCGCGCACGGCTGATGGATTTCTATAATACCCGCCGCGTCGCCTTTAATTCCGTGCCGCCATTTGTCGGTCGCGGTTTCATGTCGCGTCAGGCGATGATGCCCGTGATCGGCACCACGCGCTGAGAATCCCGAATTGCACCCGCCGCCCGGCTGCCTGGTTTCCTAGCCTATGGCGCGCCGCACACAGACGAGCAGGCTAGCGCCACACTCGTCCACATGACTCCGGTGATGCACCCTTGTGGAAGTGTCTTGTCGCTATTTGGAGCGGGCAGGTCCAGCTCGTGAGCGGGCCAAATGCTTGTCTTGCCACCAGCACATGTCACGCTATGTCTGGCACCCCGCTACCCGGCGCAAGTCGGCCTGCGGCCCCCCCGAACCATGACCCTCTCCCCCGAAAGCCCCGTGGCCGTCCTTTGCAGTGGCGGCGATGCCCCAGGTATGAATGCCTTCCTGCGCGCGATCGTGCGCCTGGGACTCAACCGACACCAGATACCTGTCTATGGTATCCGCGATGGCTACCGCGGCCTCGTCCGTGCAGCACGGCAGGTGAATAATGACTCCGAATCTCTCGTGCGGATGAAACAAGAAATCGGCCGCAATGCTGGCAATCGCGGCCTGATCGACGCGCAGCAGTGCATCATCCAAATGGACCACGCCAGTGTCAGCGGCATCATGGGGAAGGGCGGCACCATCCTCGGCTCCGCGCGTTGCCTTGATTTCCATAAGCCTGAAGTGCGGCGTGAGGTGATCACCCTGCTCGAAAAGCTCGGCGTGCGCGCTCTGGTCATCTGCGGTGGTGATGGGTCCCTCACAGGCGCTCGCTTGCTCGCTGATGAAAGTGATCTCCGCATCATAGGCATCCCAGCGACGATTGATAACGATCTCAAGTTCACCGAAATGGCACTGGGTGTGGACACCGCTGTTCACACGCTTGTGTGGGCTGTGGATCACTTCATCGACACAGCACGCAGTCACCGGCGCGTTATGGTTTTAGAAACGATGGGGCGTGAGAGCGGTGATCTCGCGCGCATGGCCGCCCTAGCTTCGGGTGCTGAAATGGTGATCACTCCTGAAGGTGGCTCATTGACTGAAGCCAGCATGAGAGCCCTAGCAGAGCAGATCGAAGGCGCGATGACTCGTGGCCGTGGTCATGCCATTGTGCTCATCGCTGAAGGCGTGAAATTTGAACCCGAGCAGAGCCGCAACGGCGCCTATGTTTTGCGGGACGCTTTTCAAAAATACTTTCAGCGTGAGGGCGCACCCTTCCAAGATTTAGAAGTGCGTCCATCGGTGCTCGGCCATCTCCAGCGAGGTGGTCATTCAACCCCTGGAGACTGCATCTTGGCCGCCCGCTTTGCTGAAGAAGCCTGGAAGGCATTGCTCGACCCGAATGGCATCAGTGGCATCACAGCGCTGCGCTATAACAAGGTCGAGATCGTCCCCTTTGGCTGCCCTGATCTACCTGAGCGGGCACTCCACTCGCGAGCCATGGAGCGTCTTCATGACGATCTCAGTTCGTGGTAGTCCCGCCTGGAAGTCCCCGTGTAACAGCGGGGCTTCGAGCGTGATTACTTGGACTCTTTGAGCTTCTGTTTTTCTTCGAGCTTGTGGCGGAACTTTGCCACTTTCGGGCCGACGATCGCGCGGCAATAACCGGCGTTTGGATTGTTGGCGAAGTACTCTTGGTGGTAGTCCTCAGCAGGGTAGAATTTTTTCAATGCGGCAATCTCGGTGACGATCTTGCCAGTCTGATCTTTCTGAGCTTCTGCTAGTGAGGCTTCAGCGATCTTCTTCTGCTCCTCATTCACATACAAGATCGCTGAGCGGTACTGAGTGCCCACATCGTTGCCTTGCTGATTGAGTGTGGTCGGATCATGAGCGAGCCAGAAGAGGTCGATGATGTCTTTGTAGGTGATGATGCTCGGATCAAACTCGATCTGTACGACTTCGGCATGTCCCGTGTCGCCCTCGCAGACTTGCTTGTAAGTAGGGTTGTCCACGCTGCCGTTGGCATAGCCACTGATGGCCTTTTTCACGCCTTTGAGCATTTTATACTGAGCCTCCACGCACCAAAAGCAGCCGCCGCCGATGATGGCGATTTCCGTTTTGCCCGTAGTCGGGACAGGATCAGCAGCGGTGGTCGTGGAGAGCAGAGTGGACATAGCAGCAAAGATAGACAGGAAGGTTTTCATAGTCGCGAGGGGTTTACGTTTGTGGCGACCACACATCCGTTACGATCATGGCCAAACTTTCAGATGAAACTGAGTTCGTTAAGTTAGAGGTAAAGTTACAGCGCATATTCCAGCGTAGTTTCCCATGATTCATATTTCTTCCATTGGCGGATGGGAGGCATGGGAGAAATGGGAAGAACGCAAAATCTTCACGATCACCGCATTCACAGTTACCATCACGCGGCACATGTAGTGTAATAAATCAAATTCAGATACTACCATGCCCACTCCCGACATCTCCGAATCCGAATGGTCAGTCGTGCAAGCGCTCTGGGGACGTGCGAGTCGAGGTGTGGCAGCGGTCGCTGTCAGCTTGATGCTGCTGCTGTCCCTGCCCGGAGAAACTCGGGCAGAAAAAACAGCCCCCGAAAGCGAGGCCGGAAGATTGATCGGAATGGAAATCACCTTCACAAATGTTTCGAAGAAAGTCAGCGGCCTCAGTGATGACCTTATGTCATGGCTCGAAGGCGAGAGCGAAGCCCGCACGATCTCAAACGTAGCCTATGAAGAGCTGCTCAGAGATTTGCCTTCCACGAAGACCAGCTATCCCCGCATGGTGACTCGCAACGCACAGGAAGTATCCATTCGCAGCGTGGTGAATCAGCCGATTCCAGATGCCAAGCAGAGCAGTGGGGTGAGTTATCTACCCATCGGAATCGTGCTCGGCATCACGCCGACACATCTAGACGGAAAGGTGCAACTCGAGATAGACCTCAACGACTCTCACATCATCGGTGAAGACAAGACTCCGAGTGGTCCCATGCCCATCACGAAGAGCTGGGCGTTTAAATCCTCCGTCGAGGTGCCACTGGGTCACACGCTGGTGCTCTGGAACAAAGAAGAACGAAAGCTCTATGCCATAAGGCCAAACCTGATCAGCGGGAAGGGCGACGGCACGCCACCGAGCGAGACGGCAGCCGAAGGCCGGATCGCTAAGAAGCTCAAGAGCCTCATCTTCCCCAACGTGCAGTTCAGCGGCGCGACGATGGAGGAGGCGCTGGAGTTCTTGAGAGTGAAGTCGAGACAGCTCGACACCAGCGAACCGAATGAAGTTCAGCGTGGCGTGAATTTTATTTTACAGGGTGCCGCTGCTTCCACGGCAGTGATTAGCTTGGATCTCAAAAACGTGCCACTGAGCCAAGTGGTGAAGTACACCGCTGATCTCGCTGGGTTGAGCTACATGATCAAGGAGGCTGGTGTCGTTTTTCTGTCCCACTCCAACGACTCAGCAACCAATCCAGCAACTCCAATCAACGGCAAGGCCGTCGAGTTAGCAAAGAAAGTCATCCTTCCTCATTTGCAGTTCCAATCTGCCACTTTGGATGAGGCACTTGAAAGTATACGACACGGATTACAGCACCTTTTTGAAGATGAAGAGCCATCTGCCATGACGAATCTTATCCTTAAACCCGGCGGTGATCCCAAGTCATTGATCACCCTCGATCTCAAAGACGTGTCTCTCTGGGAAGCTGTGCGCTACATCGCCGAGCAGTCGAATCACATCCTCTCGGCTGACGATTACGCCATCATTCTCACGCCGCGTTAATTCGTGCTTGGCACGGCAAAGGCCTCGGGCACTCTGGCAGGATGCCTGACGCACCTCACCCTCTCGAAAAACTCCGCCAAGACGCCTGGATTGGCGATGCCGTACTGGAGCTGTATGTGCGCAGTTATGTGCTGCGTGAAACCGGCGCGGTGGATGCCGAGATGAAGACGCGATTTACCTGCAATCAGTTCCTCAATTGCTTCGGCAATCCGACGAAGGTCGAGGCGGACATCGGCATGGTTTATGAGCGCGAGGGATTGGACGCGGCCTTCACGTGGATTCGCGAGCATCTGGAGCCGCTGTTCAAGAAGCAGGAATCCAAGCGCACGCCTGCGCGCCGTTAAATCACCGGCAGTTTCAAGTCACCACGGAACGGACGGTGGGCGATGAGGGCGTTGGCTTCTGCATCGTCACCGAAGGTTTCCGTTTCAGGATTCCAGGTCAGCGGGCGTTTGGCACGCAGACAGGCAGAGGCTAGCTGCGGCAGAGTGTCGCTACGAACGGAAGTTTCGATGCCACAGACTGCTTTGTCTTTGCCTTGAATGGCATCCACAAAGTTGCGTGTGTGCTCCAGGCTGGCCTGCAACTTGATGGGCATGGTGCCGACTTTGTTCTGGGGATCGCGGAGGATGGCGTCATCACTGGCTTTGACCTCTCCACGGACGATATGCACCCAGCCGTTCTCACCAATGAAGCGGGCACCGTGCCCGATTCCATTACCTTGATTGGCAAAGATGACCGGCGCGGCTGAGGCATACTCGAAGCGCAACTTCCAGCTCAGCACGGCGTCGCAGCCGCCGTCTTTCGGATACTCGGCGCTGCCTTCGACCCGAATCGGTCCGGTGGCATCGGTGCCATTGCCCCACTGAGCGATGTCGAGATGATGGATGCCCCAGCATGAGATCATGCCGAGGGAGAAGTTGGTGATGTTCTCGTGATTGTCGCGTTGCAGCTTGTCAGCATGAAAGGGCGTCATCGGCGCGGGCCCCACCCAGCGCTCCCAATCAACAAAATCAGGCACGGGCTGCTCTGTCCAAGCTGGCATCGTCTTGCCCCCAGGGACGCCGACCTGGATTTCCTTCAGCTTTCCGAGCCGGCCATTCTGCGCGAGCTCCGCGGCCCACCGGAATTTCAAATCGGAGCGCTGCTGCGTGCCGAACTGAAACACCACGCCCTTTTTGCGAACGGCGGCACGCACGAGTTGCGCCTCTTCGATGGACATGCCCATGGGCTTCTCATGGTAGATGTGCTTGCCATTCAAGACCGCATCGGCTGCGGGAATGCTGTGCCAGTGGACAGGCAGTGCCATGAGCACGGCATCCACACTGGCGTCACGGTTCAGTTCGCGGAAGTCAGAGTACACTTTCGCATCGGCACTGCCGTAGCGCTCTTTGATGTGGCCTTGCGCAGTCTCGATTCTTTTGCGGTTCACATCGCAAAGAGCCACCACGCGCACGTCGTCATGATTCAGGAAAGCCCGCATGTCTCCCGTGCCCTGTGCACCGACGCCGATAACGCCGAGCGTGATTTTATTCGATGGCGCAGTCTGCGAGCGCAGCACATGAGCGGGGACAAACCAAGGTGCGATGCCAGTGGCGAGGATGGTCTTGAGAGAGGAGCGGCGGTTCATGCTCCAAGAACGCGAGGCTTTGATGCCTTCAGTCGGTCATTTTTTGGCAGGGATCGGACAACTGATAAATGGCAGGGGGTGATTGCGAATGGGTGCGTGTGGCCTAGCGTGAGCGCCTCACCTATGACGTCTTCATTTTGGAAATGGTCTCTCTTGATTGGCGGCTGCCTCATTTCACCGCTCGAAGCATTGCCACTCCGTCCACCTGAGCAAAAACTGCTGGAAGCGGCACCCATCCCGCAGATGAAAGGCGCGTTCCTGGAGAAGGACTGGCTGGCCGAGGAGCGAGCCTGGGCCGTGCGTGCTCTTTTGAAGCCAGCCCAAGAGCGCTGGCGCGGCCAACCCTGGGCTGAGAAGGCGGTGGCTATCGTTGGTGCGGCCTTAGATTTACGTGCCCAGACTAGCCTGTTTGAGGCGAAGCTCGGGCCGTTGGTGGATGATTTCAGGCAGATCCTAAAGTCAGCTCCAGACGATCCCCTCCTGCTGCTTTTGGGAGCTCAGGCATTTCACGCGGAGAATCTGGACTGGCGCGCTAGCCGCCAGATGTTGGAGCGTCTGCTCAGTCAGCCGGACCTGTCCACCGCGCTACGAGCCCTGGCTTTGCGTGACCAGATCCCACAGCTCATGACGCAAGGTGCTGAGTACCGCTATGTCCGTGGAGAGTTGGTGGATCTCATGATCCGGGCGGTGGATGACGGCAGTTACCTGCCGGAGGAGGCAGCAGTTTTCGTGCGTCATCAGATGATCGTGCTCGATCTCGTGGAGGTCACGATGCCTTCGTATCTCACTCGCTGGCAGGAAGCTATCGCCGCCAGCCAATGGGCACCTTGGGTCAAAGAAACACTGCTTGGTTTTGGGGACATTGAACTCGCATGGCTAGAGCGCTCAGACGACTGGGCCTACAAGGTCAAAGACGAGCAGTGGGAGGGATTTAGCGGCCATCTGAAAAGCGCCCGTGTTCATTTGCAAAAGGCCTGGGAATCACGCCCAGACCGACCAGAAGCCGCCACGATGATGATCACCGTGGTCATGGGAGAAAGTGATGACGTCGCGGATTTACGCGTCTGGTTTGATCGTGCGGTGAGTGCCCAGTTTGACTATCGGCAGGCCTACAATGGTCTGATCTGGGCGCTGCGCCCACGCTGGCATGGCGGCCATGAGGAGATGCTCGCCTTTGGCCGTGCTTGTGCTGCCACGGCTCGATATGACACTGGCGTTCCGACCCAGATGTTCTGCGCTGCGCTTGATGTGGCAGACGAGGAAGAGCTGCCTTTTGATGTCTTTCGCAGTGAAGCCGTGCGGCCCTATCTGCTGCCTGTGATCCAAGGCTATCTTGATGAAAAAGGACTGCCTTCTCAGTTGCGGCAGCTCAGGGTTTCAAATGCAGCGATGGCGGCTTGGTTAGTGGGTGATCCTGCCCTAGCCGCGCGGGCCTTGGAGGAAGTCGGACCACGCCTTCATCACTGCACCTTAGAGTTTATGAATGAACTACGGCTGCCTGAGGCGCGACTCCGTGGTGAGGTCGCTGCTGGAGCCGGACTCTATGGCGAGGGGGTGAGTGAACTGTCGTCGCTGCCTCGAAGTGTCTTACCCGAAACCCGTGAGGCTTTACTCACGCGACTCTCCGCAGACCAGACGCTCTCCAAGCCTGCCCGCGCCTTTGTGCAGGAAGCGCAGCAGCGTGAACATTTTCTGGCAGAACTTGCGGGTGGGGATTGGGTGTCGATCACGCCCAGCCAGCACCTCACCAGCTTCATCCAAACCGGCGGACGCTGGTCGGCGGATGGAGATGCCTTTGTCGCCAGTGGCGACGACACCCGCTGGGCCAGCCTCATTTTCCATCTGCCTTTTAGCGATGACTTGGAACTGCGTAGCGAGGTCTCTTTTGAGAATCCTCAAAAGGTCGAGCTGTCCCCGAAGGGTTGTGGCTTTGGTCATCTTCTGCGTTGGTTGCCCAGCACCTTTGATGAGGCTGAGCGCGGTGTGCGCTTCATGGCCATGCAGGATCATTCGGGATGGGCGCACGCTCAGGCTTATCGCACGAAGCCAGAGCAAGGCAGCGCCGATGAGACGATCACTCTGCAGCCAGTGAATTCATGGACTGCGCGCATCGCCAGCGGCAACATCGCTTGGGCCATGAATGAGGCGGTCGTGATCGAAAACCACTCACTGCATGATCTCGGGATCGAGAATGAATCAGGCATGTTCGGGTTTGTTGTTCAAAGATTGCCCATCGGCACAAAGGTGCGCTTCCGAAATGTGCAGCTCCGAAAGCTGACACCGAGCCAAGCCTTGACGCCGATCATACCACCAGCCGACTCGAAAATTTTAGACGCATCAACAGAAGAGCCGCCAGCGCAGACCACACCTAAATCCGCGCCCAAAGTACCAGCCCCCTCTTCTTCAGCGGTTCAGCCAACTCGTCCATCCGACAATAAATCTGCTCCGACAGGTCCGTCGAATTTGTCTGCCATCATATTCGGAGCGTCCTTGATCCTAGCACTGCTCGTGCATTTTCTGCTCAAGCGGCGCGAGTGATCATTGCAGTTGCCTTTCAGGCGAAAACTCTCATAGCGTCTTGCATGGCATGGCGCATCGACACAGCAATCATCCGCGGAGAGCTCGACAACACGGAGCGTGGTCGCGTGCAGGTGCGGCTGGAGATCGTGGGCAGGCAGGAGCCAGTCTTCCTGGATCTCTCGGGCGACGCCTGGCGGGACGTGGCGGGAACTCGGCTGAGCTTTGTAAATCGCAGTCCTGAGCCGCAGCAAATGGCGGTGCTTTTACCGGCGATTCAAAGCGGTGTCGTGGGTGACATTACCGCGTCACGAAAAGTAAAAATCTTCACCGTGCCGGAGGATGAATGGCGCGAGGCATATCGTCAGGACCGTATCGACGAAGTCCCCACCGAGTGGCGCAACAGTCTCTATCTCGAATGGTTCACTGCTGAGCACGGGCGCTGCGTCATCGAGAGCGCCGACTTCGAGATCGTGGTCAACGAACACGCCTGGGAGATGGATGAGGATGAAGAGGCCGCCCAAAGAATGGCAAACATGCACTCCATGCGTGAGTATCTCGGAGACATCATCCAGCGTCGGGAACCCACCTCTGAGGAGGACGCTGAGGATGAAGTAATGGAGCTGACCGAAGAACAATGGGAAGAGCAGCTCAAGGCCTCTGACCGAGTCACCGACGCCAGCATGGAGGCGCATGATAAGTACTCCGAAGATGACGACAACGAGGAGAAGATTGCCTTTGTCATGGGCTGGGATCACCTCATCGAAGACATGGCGGATGAGCAGGAAGGTGTGGAGCCCTCTGTGGATGACAGCGAAGAGAAGCAGCGCCGTCATGAATGGATCGAGCAGATGAATGCCGCCTGTGCTGAAGTGGAAAGCGAAGACTGGAGAGAGCCTGAAAAGAAGGAGCCACACCCACTGCAAGTAGCCGCGCAAGAGTTCATCATACGCCTGATCCATGAGATGCGTGAAGTCGGCCTAAACGAGCTGCGAGGTGAATCACCGGAGCACCCGCTGGACCGCTTCACATCAAACACGATGAAGATCAGCGGCAAGCTGGCGGGAGCACTCAGCTCTCGGCGGATGGATGTCGATGACGACACTGGTTACATCCTCGCCATCACCAAACGTTGCCTGAACTGGGCCAATGAAGCACTCGCCGCACTCAATGATCTGGATGCCCTGGAGCAGTATGCTGCGCACCGTCCGCGCTTTGAAAACTGGCGCGCAGAACTCTTCAAGATTCGCGAAGGCCTCACGGATCTTCGGCACGAGCTGCGAAAAGAATGAAGTGACGACCATTTTTAAGATGGACATTTTTCAGCGCTCGCCATGGAATAGTCCACGCCATGACTCAGCCGCAACGCGAAGCACTCTTCGATCTCCTTGCCCTCTCCATCTATGCCGATGCTCACATCTCGCTCGCCGAGGAGGATCTGCTCCAGCAGACCTTTGTGAAAAAAGGTTGGAAGTCGGACTATCCAAAAAATCTCTTCATCGAGGAATCCTTCGCCCGTGCGCGTGAGGCTGCTGAGAGTGATGAAACTGTGTTTGATTATCTCAACGAAAGCGCAGCCGCCTTCACGACCAAAGCTTCTCAAAAGGAAGTCTGCGACGTCGTAGAAAAGATCCTGGAGAGCGATGGCATGACCGCTGAGGAGAATGAATTCTTCAACCTGCTCACCCAGTCGCTGCCTCGGGCCAAGTGACCCTCAGCGGATGCTGCTCGGCCAGGTCTTCGGCTTCCGATTCTCCATCTTCTCTAGTTCCAGAGTTGTCGCGTTTTTCACCTCAGCCGTAGTGCCGCGTATGTCTAACGCGAGCGTGCCCTGTAGGTGTGCTTTATCCAGCCAGTAACGCAGCCGCACATTCCGTGATGTCTGCGCCGCGATCTCCGGTGGCTTCTCTGTGGCCAAGATAAAAGGCGGCACTTGTTTGCCATCGCCCGTCAGCAATTTCACATCCGGCGGCTGGAGAATCAAAGGGCGCGGACTCGCATTCTGGTAGCGCAGTTCGATGTCGAGCCGCGCATTGCCAAAGTCACGCTCCAGGGTACAGCGGTGGATCACCAGCGCCGCTTCAGAGCTCGTGGACTCAATCCGCTGGGGATCACCCTCGACGACAGGTTTGTCCAAGAACACCCAGATGGCTGCACCACCTCCGAGCAGCAGGAGCACCCAGACTTCGATTCGTTTGAGGAAAGACATGCAGTGGGGTCGCTCTGAGATGGCTGGATTGCAATTTCAGCTTTCAGTTTTCAGCTTCCGGCATTCAGTCTGCCTCATGGCAAACATCGTTCTCGGCATCACTGGCTCAATCGCCGCCTACAAGGCTGCGGACATCGCTAGCCAGCTCACCAAAGCCGGGCATCAGGTCACCTGCGTGCTGAGTAAAGGCGCTGTGGAGTTCGTCACGCCACTCACGCTCTCCACCTTGTCTCGTCGCCCGGTCATCACCGATCTCTTTGCCGAAAAGGAAGGCTGGCAGCCCGGCCACATCCAGCTCGCCGATGACGCCGATCTCCTGCTCATCGCTCCTGCCTCGGCCAATACACTCGCCGCACTCGCCCACGGCTTCGCCAATGATGCGCTGACAGCCATCGCACTCGCCACGCGCGCCCCGATCCTCATCGCTCCGGCGATGAATGGCAAAATGTGGCAGCACCCTGCCACTCTGCGGAATGTCGAAACGCTCAAAGCCTGGGGCGTCAGTTTCGTCGATCCCGCTGAAGGTTTGCTCGCCTGTGGCTATGAAGGTGTCGGGCGTCTCGCGCCTGTGGAAGAGATTGTCGCGGCAGCACAGCAAGCTTTTGTTCGACGCTGACGGCCTCCCGCGTATCCGTTTCGCAATGCCCAACGGACCCATCTCAACCAAGCTCTTCGATCTCGCCAAGCAATACATCCCCGGCGGTGTGAACTCGCCCGTGCGCGCGTTTCGCAATGTCGGAGGCGATCCCTTCTTTGTCCGCCGTGCCAAAGGCAGCCGCATCTGGGATGTCGATGGTCGTGAGATGATCGACTTCGTCGGGACCTGGGGCCCGGCCATCCTCGGTCATGCTCCGCGTCCCGTTATTGAGGCCATCCACAATGCCGCCAAAGAAGGCGTCAGCTTCGGCATCCCGAATCCTTATGAAGTTGAGATGGCCCGCACGATCTGCGAGTGGGTGCCTTCGATCCAAAAAGTGCGCATGGTCAGCAGCGGCACCGAAGCCACCATGTCCGCCATTCGTCTCGCGCGTGGCTTCACCGGACGTGATCGACTCGTGAAGTTCGACGGCTGCTACCACGGCCATAGCGACAGCCTCCTCGTCGCCGCAGGCAGTGGCGCTTTGACGCATGGTCATCCCGACAGCGCCGGCGTACCGCGGGCCTTTGCCGAGCTGACCAGCGTGCTGCCCTTCAACGACGAAGCCGCCCTCGAAGAGTTGTTTGAAAAGAAAGGCCACGAGATCGCCGCCCTCATCGTCGAGCCCTACCCTGCCAATGCAGGCCTCATTTTGCCAAAGCCCGGCTTCCTGCAAAAGCTGCGCGACATCACCACGAAGTACGGAACCGTCCTCATCTTCGATGAAGTCATGACCGGCTTCCGTCTAGCCAAAGGCGGCGTGCAGGAGCTGGAAGGCATCACGCCAGATCTGACCTGCCTCGGCAAAGTCATCGGCGGCGGGTTGCCTGTCGGAGCCTTTGGTGGTCGTGCAGACATCATGGACTACCTAGCCCCGCTCGGCCCCGTGTATCAAGCCGGCACGCTCAGCGGCAATCCTGTCGCACTCGCTGCCGGACTCGCGCAACTTCATGAGCTGGATAAACAACAAGGCTACAAGCACCTCGAAGCCATCGGCAAGATCATGGAGGACGCCGTGCTCGACGTGTTGAAACGCAAAGGCCTCGGCTATCGCTGGTATCGCAAAGGCAGCATGTTCTGCCTATTCTTCACCGAGAAAGAAGTCCACAACCTGCAAGACGCCAAGACCTCCGACCTCGCCGCCTTCCGCAAGTTCTTCCACCACTGCCTCGACAACGGCGTGTACTTCGCCCCCAGCCAGTTCGAGACCGGCTTCATCAGCCTCGCCCACGACGAAGCCGACATGGCCCGCACGGCGGAGGTGGCGTCAGCGGCGCTGACGGCTTTGTAAAAAGGTCGTGCCGAGTTTGATGTGGCATGATAACTTCATGCCATGCCGCAGCTTACTATTGATTTCCCCGAAGCAGCCATGCCCTGGCTGACCCGTCAGGCAGAGAACGAAAACACGACGCCGGAGAGGTACCTCATCTCTCATGTTCTCTATTCCATGGAGCGGGAGGAGAATGAACCCACCAACTCTGACCCTGGGCAGAAGCAGCTAGAAGACATTTTGGAAGAACGGGACAAGGGGCCTTTTATGCCGGTCCCGCATGACTTGGTGGATCGGGTGATGGGAAAAGCCATGGCAAGAGTTCGCCAGCGCGAAGCTCATGTTTGATCCGTATGAACACATGCACCCCGATGTCGAGGACATCGACTTGGTGGAGATCGCGGAATATATCATCCTCGACAATCCTGATGCCGCCAGAGCTGTCGTGACTGCCATCCGAGAGACTTTCATTCTCTTGGCTGCACAGCCGATGTTGGGCACAGAGTTCCATCCAATCCGCAAAGTCCTTCACGGCATCCGAATGTTCACCGTCACAGTTTATCCGAACTACCTCATCTATTACCGCCCGCTGCCAGACAACACGGGTGTCCGCATCCTCTATGTCCTTCACGCCGCTCGTGATGTAGCGACCTTCGTCCAAGAGAACCAGCGTCAGTGATTCACTTCGTCATTCAGATTTCGTCATTCGTCATTTATGTCCACTCCCCGCTTCGCAGTCGCTCAGCTCGATGAAATCCCGCCGACTCCTTGTCCCTGCGGGCAAGCGCGTCGTGCTTTCAAAGAGCCTTGGAACACCCTGGCCACCGTGCATCTCACGGACATCCATGCGGACAGTAAGGCGCACTACCATCAGAAGATGACGGAGATCTACATCGTGCTGGAAGGCGAAGGTTATCTCGAAGCCGACGGCGAGCGTATCCCACTCAAACCGATGACCTCCGTCATGATCCGCCCCGGCTGCGTGCATCGCGCCGTCGGCAAACTCAAGATCATCAACATCCCCATGCCACCCTTTGATCCGGCGGATGAATTTGAGGTGTGAGCCCAGCCATGAAAGAGCTCTACTCCAACATGGATTCCAGCCGCATCGGGCTTTGTCAGTCGGTGCTGGAAGGTGCGGGGATTGCCTCTTACATCCAGAATGAAAACTCTCCATGGCTGGTGAACATGATGTCACCCGTGGTTCAGCCGACACTCTGCATCCTTGATGACGACAGCTACGACGAGGCTGTCGCGCTTTTGAAGCCGCTGAATGACATCGCGGCATCGACTGGCGCAGATTGGACCTGCGCCAAGTGCGGCGAGATCAATCCGAGCAGCTTCGAGGTCTGCTGGAGTTGTGAGGCAGAGAAAACCAGTGCATAGCAGGTTGGAACTGCCTGGCGCGCTGACTGTCGATAACACTCACCTGCTTCTTCGCCGAACTTCCAGATCGCTTGGAGTTTCCGAAGACCGAGCAACTCCCGCCTGAGTCAGGAAGTCGAGCGAACAAAATCGAGCTGTTTTTCGAAGTTCTTTTCGCTAGATATTCTCGACCTACTTCAAGCGTCCTCGCAACTCAGCCGTTGGCAAAATCCCCCATCTCAACCTGTTGAACCGCTAGCGTTCCCAACACGCCCAAAAGTTCATTCAAGGCTTCGAGATCAGCACTCCCCATGTCGATGCAGAGTGTCCAGACGCCATCATCTTTAACGGGCTGACTGACTTGGTGAATCAAGCCCGCAAAATCCATATCGGGTGATGATTTGACGTCTTCAACATCGAGCCATTTACAGACCCATTCTTCAAAAGGCAGCCAGTCGTTCACATCGCCATGAAGCCGTAGTTCCAGCTTATCCCATTGAAAGGGATGCATTTTCATCGGGACACCGCAGGCCAGAGATATGTCGAGAGGCTCGAATGAAAGCACTTCTGCTTTCTCGACTCTTAATATCTTCGGCTCTGCTCCCTGCTTGTAAAGAATGTCCGGGCGCATCAGGCGGTATGGGCGCGGAATCTCAGGTGTGTTCAGTTCAACGAGCACCTCGGACACTGCGTTTGGGTGCGACTTCCGAATATCTGCAAGGCACGACTCAAGCGCCTGGAAGTAGTCCGTCCGCTCTCTTTTGAAGACTTCGGACGGACTCATCGGTGAACGAGATAGCAGATTAAATCACGACACCAGCGGCAGCAGCTTCCCGAGCAACTCGCTGATCTTCACGCGCTCTTGGTCGCCGCTGTCGCGGTAGCGGAGGGTGACGGTGTCCAGCAGCTCGGGGCCTTTTTCGCCGAGGGAGTCGAAGTCGATGGTAATGCCGAAGGGTGTACCGACTTCGTCCTGACGGGCATAGCGGCGGCCGATGCTGGCTGTCTCGTCGTAAAAGACGTTCATGTGCTTCTTCAGCAGCGCATAGACCTCACGAGCTTTCGCCACGAGTTCAGGCTTGTTCTTCAGCAGCGGGAAGACGCCGACTTTGATCGGAGCCACGCGCGGATGCAGTTTCAAAACCGTGATGGTTTCCTTCTTGCCTTTTTCATCGGTCTTCTCGGTCTCCGTGAAAGCATTCGCAATGATCGCCAGCGCCATGCGGTCGAGACCGGCGGAGGGCTCGATGACGTGCGGGACGAAGTTGCCTTTGAAGAGACGCTCGAACCACGCACGCACATCGGCTTCAGGCATGGGCGCGCCTTTGACCTTGGCCTGCTCGGTAGCGAGACGCTTCTGAATCATGGCTTCCTTCTGCTCATCCGTGAGCTTGGCGGCGGCCACTTTGAGTTCTTCGTCGAAGACTTCCTGCGTCTTGCCGCTGGCGTTTTGATGGGCGGTCAAATCGAAGGCTCCACGCGCGGCGATGCCTTCCAGCTCCTCGGTGCCGAAAGGGAAGTTGCACAGGATGTCCACACAAGCGCGGGCGTAGTGGGCCAGGTCGTCATTCGTCTGCCAGTAATACTCCAGCACGCCACCGAGGCCGATGCCTTCATAGAACTTCGTGCGCTGATCGACCCAGTAACGATGCCACAGATCCCAGCCCCAGTTCGGCTGCGGCTCACTCAGATCCGCGCCTTCGCTCCAGGCGGCGACTTCGCCGCTGATGATCTCCACGGCTTCATCCGGCTTAATGAAAAACTCGAGTTCCATCTGCTCGAACTCACGGCTGCGAAAAGTAAAATTCTTCGGAGTCACTTCATTGCGAAAGGCCTTGCCGATCTGGCAGATGCCGAAGGGAACTTTCACGCGGCTGGCGTCGAAGACGTTCTTGAATTGAGCAAAGATGGCCTGCGCGGTTTCAGGCCGCAGGTAGGTGACATCAGCCTCGGTCGCTGTCGGGCCGAGGTAGGTTTTGAGCATGAGATTGAAAGGCCGCGTCTCGCCCAACATGCCGCCGGTTTCAGGATGGAAATCGACACTGCCATTCACAGTGTCGATCTTCTCTTCATTCAGCAGCTCGATCTCCTCAGGCTTGCCTGCCGACTCACCGGCGTTCTGCGCGATGAGCGCACGGACACGTTTGCGGAAGCTCTCGATGTGCTCGCCATTCTTCATCAACGCCGTGATGACACGGTCCCAGCGCCAGCCGTTCGGAGCCTGCGCGCCCGTGTATTTCAGCACGGTGCCGGACTGCGGATCGACATGGTCGGCACGCACACGCTTGTTGGTCAGAGAGCACTCGCGCATGAGATCGGCAAAGGTATCCACATGACCGCTGGCCTTCCAGATCGCGGGATTCATGAGAATGCTGGCATCCAGGCCGAGCACGTCTTCACGCTCGCGAGTCATCGCATTCCACCAGGCGGTGCGCAGATTGCGCTTCAGCTCGGCACCGAGCGGGCCGTAGTCCCACACGCCGCCACAGCCGCCGTAGATCTCGCTGCTTTGAAAGATGAAGCCGCGGCGCTTGCAGAGGGAGACAATTTTCTCCATGAGCGCGATCTGAGTTTTGGCGTCGGTTGACATAAGTTGAGTAGGGTTGAAAACGGCGCGTAAGGAGCGCCAGAGCCGCCTTTCCGCAAGGGAAAGCTGGCTTTCTGGACAGTCCCCTTCATCCTTTTCCCATGCGCGCCCTGATCCAACGCTCGAAGCAAGCCTCTGTCACCATCGCCGGAGAAATTACCGGCAGCATCTCGCACGGACTCGTCGTGCTGCTCGGTGTGGAGCATGAGGACACGGCGGAGGATGCGGAATGGCTGGCGGGAAAGATCGCCCAGATGCGGATCTTCAGCGATGTAGAGGGCAAGATGAACCTGGGCGTGAAGGAAGTGGGCGGCAGCGTGCTGGTGGTGAGCCAGTTCACGCTTCATGCGAGCACGAAGAAAGGCAACCGCCCCGGCTTCACGCGTGCGGCGCGGCCCGAGCAGGCGATCCCACTTTATGAACATTTCATCATTCTTTTGGCGACTGAGGTGCCGGTAAAGCGCGGTGTCTTTGGTGCCGACATGCAGGTGTCTTTAATCAATGACGGCCCCGTGACGATCTGGATGGACTCGCGGGCAAAGGAGTAATCATTCCTTCTTTGCCAGCGCCTCAGTGGCCTCGCTGAGGCGGAATTCTAGTTCGGCGATTTTGTAGCTGTCTTCCCGGGCTTTCTTGCGGGCTTCGGCCTCTACCTGCGTAAGTTTGGCTTCGAGTTCAGCCACGCGTTTGTCGTCGGCTGACGCTGGCGTTCGGCTGGAGACGATAGGTGTTTGCGGCAGTGTGCCGACGGCACTCATGAACTCTTTTTGCACCAGCGCCGATTTGGCTTCGGCAGCGGCAAGCTGACGTTGGAGATTCGTGATGCGGGTCTCGGAATGCTGCTTGTAGGCGGTATGCGTGGCGATCTCGTTGTCCACACTTTCCAAACGAGCGACGTTGTCTTTGATCGTTTGATCGAGTTTGGCAATGTCTGCCTGAAGCTCGCTCTCACGCTGCTCGGTGATGTGTCGCGCTTTGACGAACTCGGCTTGGCTCTGATCCAAGCGGCGCTCGAAGTCGTCGGCACGCTTGTTCGATACGACCACGGTTTGCTCCAGCGCACTCACGCGTCCGCGCTCTGAGGACAAAGCTGTTTCGAGATCGCTGATGCGCACCTTGGCGGGTTCGAGCTGTGCAGCGATCTCCCGGGCAGCGGTCAGATCAGTGTTCAGGTTTGCGATGCGCTGATCCGCATCCAACTCACGTCGCTGGGCGGACTCACGCAGAGTCGCGTGGCGTTCTTCGAGCAGCTTGTAGGCGGTGGCGGCGTCATCGAGCTTCTGCTGCGCGATGGCAGCTTGCGTGGCGGATTCAGTCTTCAGGGACTTCACCGCAGACACATGGGCTGCCTCTTGCTCGGCTTGCTGTTGCTTCAGCGCCTGGATTTTCTTCTCCTGAAAATACCACGCGCCGCCAGCACCCAGGAGCATGAGGATCACCAGAAGAACCCAATGCTCAGAGGCCAGCGGAGCAAAGCCCATCAGCGATGCAAACGATGTGGTAGCGAGAAACATGGCGGCGAATGAACCTGAAATCCCGCGCCCTGTCGAGCGTGGATGCAATCAGGCTCAGTCGCGCCACGTTTTGATCAGCCGCCGATGCTGGTGAAAAGCACCGCATGATCGTCATACGAGGCTTTGGCTCCGGCGATGCGCGCGACGTACTCGATGGCCTGGGTCAGGGGCACGTCGGTGAGTGTCAGGGACAACATCTTCGACTTCAGCTTCTCATCGGTGATGATGAAATTAGGCAAGACTTGGCCGCTGCTGGCATTCTTTGACATCACGCGCAGCCCATCCAGAGCCTCTTGAAGCGTGACATCGGCAAACTCAATCTTGGCGATTTTGACGCCTTCATACCTCTTCTTTAACGAACTGCCGCTGCTGGCCTTTAACTTGGCGCGAATGTCACCCAGCAAAATCCGCGTTTCTTGATGTCGCGGGTTTTGCTGCGCGACCATGGACAGCAACTGCTGCGCTTGTTCGAGATCGCCTCTGTAATAGGCGGTTCTTCCCATTTGGAAGAGGTTCTCGAGATCATCCGCTGCCTTTGCGACTCCTAAACCTGCGCCCATCACGAAGATGAACGCCAAACGAACGCCGATACATTGAAGGTACGGTTTCATAGGGTGGGGGGATGTCGGGGTTGGTTATCCGACAAATGAGATTCCATCAGATCGCACCTCGAATGACAAGGCTGAAGATTGGCATCTTGCGCGGGCAGCATTCCGCGTCCTGATACTCGCGCCGTGCGTTAACCACCACGTCTTGAGTTTGCCAAAATCGCCTGTCTCGAAATCCAAACGCACTGCATCCACCCATCCATCTGGAGCGCTGCGGGTGGAGCAACATGCTCTGGTGCAGAGAGTGACGGAGACGGCGGATTTTCAGATGAAGCTTTCCGCATTAGGCCAAGGCGATGTCGTCTGTCTGGATCATGTCACGCCAGAAGCCACGTCCTTTGCCACCGCGCTCGTGATCGCACAGGCGCAGCGAATGCAGCGTCGGCTCTGGGTGCTGTGTCCAGACGTGCGAATGCAGGATCATGTCCATGCCGAACTCATGGTGTGGCAATGCGCGGCGTTGTATTTCCCACGTCAGATTCAGTTGGTCGGTGAGGCGCTGCAAGATCCTGACTCGATGGCGGAGCGTGTGTCGGCACTAAGTCGATGGCGTGTGCACGGGGCCGACTGTCCACCGACGCTCCTCCTCTGCGCCGACAGTTTGGATGAAGCTGTGCCCGCCGCGCGTGAGCTGGAAAGCCAGCGCCGCATGATCGAAGTCGGCGCGAAGCTCGATGTGGAGGCCTTTGTCAGCGATCTCGGCGGTGCAGGTTACGAGCGTGTGCCAGTGGTGATGGAGCGCGGGCAGTTCGCGCGGCGCGGCGGCATTGTGGATTTCTTTTCCTGGCAGGCGGAAGAACCGCTGCGTGTGGAGTGGTTCGATGACGTGATCGAGTCCATCCGCGCCTTTGATCTGCACAATCAATCGTCGATCAAACGCATCGACCGTGCTGGCGTCATCCTGCAAATCTCTGAAGCAGCCACTGAGAGTGGCCGCGTGCGCGACTATCTGAGTCAGGACGATCTCGTGCTCGTGATCGGTGAAGCTGACCTCCCATGTCATGCACGCATCATCGCTGGTGTGATGCCGAGTGAGTGGCCCGAAGATTACAGCAGCGCCATTCATGAAAACCCGCTCGGTGTCTTTGATGCCTCCGACTTCGTGCTGCATGAGGCACGGCGGAAGCAGTTCGAGATGCAGCTTCATGAATGGAATAAGCTCGGATGGAAGACGGTGATCTTCTTTCACAATGAAGCGGAGAGGGAACGCTTCGCCGAGTTGCGTGCGGCTGATGCTAGCAAAGACACGGAAACCCAACTCGGCCTGCTTTATCGCGGCTTCACGGTGCCGACAGCCAAACTCGCCGTGCTCACCGGCGCGGAAATCTTTGGCCGTCACCAGCACACGCGCCGCGTGCGTGGCTCGAAGCTGGACGATCCCGAGACGTTGCGAAAGGCGCGCGATGTCCTGCGCGAGCTGCGTGATGGCGATCTCGTCGTGCACAACGATCACGGTGTCGCGCGCTTTGCTGGCATCGAGACACGCACCTCACCGAGTGGTAAAAAAGAAGAGGTGCTTGCGCTGCATTATGCTGATCAGGCGAAGCTTTTCGTGCCCGTGGTGCAGGCGCACATGGTCACGCGCTATGTTGGCGTCGGCGGCAAGGCGCCAGCGCTCAGCAAGCTCGGTGGCGCGTCTTGGCAGAAGACCCGCAAGAGCGCGGAGAAGAGTGTGGAAGAGTTCGCCGCAAAGATGCTGAGCATCAGCGCCGAGCGGCAGACGGTGACGGGCTACGCCCATCAGCATGACACGAAATGGCAGGTCGAGTTTGAGCAGTCCTTCCTCTATCGCGAGACGCCGGATCAGCTCCGTTGTGTGGAAGAGATCAAGCGCGATATGGAGTCCGAAAAACCCATGGAGCGGCTGCTCTGCGCGGACGTGGGTTTTGGTAAAACCGAAGTCGCTATTCGCGCGGCTTTCAAAGCGGTGATGGGTGGCAAGCAAGTCGCCATCCTGGTGCCCACGACCGTGCTCGCACGACAGCATTGGATCAATATCCGCGAGCGCATGAGCGAGTTCCCCGTCACGGTGGAAATGCTCTGCCGACTCACGCCGAAGAACCGCGAGAAGAAGATCATCCAAGGTCTGCGTGAAGGCACGGTGGACATCGTGATCGGCACGCATCGCGTCATTTCCAAAGATGTGCGTTTCAAAGATCTCGGCCTCGTTGTGATCGATGAAGAGCAGCGCTTCGGCGTGAAGCACAAAGAGAAGTTCAAGGAGATATTC
The DNA here is from genome assembly GCA_964583255.1 of uncultured Prosthecobacter sp. Taxonomy (GTDB): domain Bacteria; phylum Verrucomicrobiota; class Verrucomicrobiia; order Verrucomicrobiales; family Verrucomicrobiaceae; genus Prosthecobacter. The sequence continues at coordinate 37,758 of CAZOVY010000004.1, read as the reverse complement.
CGCCTCGTGGATGTGCTCACGCTCAGCGCCACGCCGATTCCGCGCACGCTTTACCTCGCGCTCATGGGGATGCGTGATATGAGCACCATCGAGACGCCGCCTCCGAACAAGCAGGCCGTGCAAACCCAGATCTGTCCGTATGACGAGCGCGTCATCAAGCAGGCCGTCGATGCCGAGATCGAGCGCGGTGGTCAGGTCTTCTTCCTGCACAATCGCGTCATCTCCATCGAGAACATCGCCAGCCGCATCCGCGCGCTTTGTCCCACGGCGCGAGTGATCATCGGCCACGGCCAGATGGACGAGGAGCTTCTTGAAGATGTGATGCACAAGTTTGTCGATGGTGACGCCGACGTACTCGTCTGCACGACCATCATCGAAAGCGGTGTCGATATTCCGAATGCCAACACCATCATCATCGACCGCGCCGATCGCTTTGGGCTCGCCGATCTCTATCAACTTCGCGGTCGCGTGGGTCGTGGCGGCACGCAGGCTCATGCTTATCTGCTTTTGCCCCGCGATGCCGTGACGGCTGGTGATGCCCGCAAGCGCGTGAATGCCATCAAGCAGTACACCGGCCTCGGCAGCGGCTTTAAAATCGCGCTGCGCGATCTGGAGATTCGCGGCGCTGGAAATCTTCTCGGCACCGAGCAGAGCGGCCACATTGCCGCCGTCGGTTTCGACATGTACTGCCAGATGCTCAAGCAGAGCGTGAACCGGATGCAGGGCCGCCGAGTCGCTCGTCCGATTGATGTCAGCCTGCGCGCTGACTTCCTGGTTCAAACCGAAGCGCTCATGGTGCAGGCTTTGCCCGGAGCCACGCCCGCCTTCCTGCCAAGCAATTTCATGGAAGACACGCGACTCCGCATCACCGCCTATCGCCAGCTTGGTGAGGTAATGACGCGCAAAGAACTCGACGAACTCGAAACGCAGTGGCGTGATCAGTTCGGTGATAAACTCCCCTATCCCGTGCAGAACCTTCTCACCTGCGCGTCACTTCGTCTTGCCGCCTCTCATGCAGGCATCACCGACATCGAGATCAAGGACCGCAAACTCATGCTCACCCGCAATGGCAAGTTCGTCATGATCCACGGCAAGTTCCCGCGCCTCACCGAGAAAGCCGGCTACCGGCAACTCGCCGAAACGATGACGATGTTGAGGAGCTTGTGAGGCAGGTGCAGACATCCTGACCTGCCTGGAATGCGAGTGCGTCGATGAAGATGGCCTCGTTCGGAATACCGCAATACTTACTTCTTCGGTGCTGGTGCGGCCTTGGCATTCTCCGCAGCCGCTTTGGCGCGTGCTTCGGCCTGCTTCTTCGCGAACTCTGCGGCGGCTACTTCGAGCGCGGGCCAGGAGGCTTTGGCTTTGTTGAGTTCGGCGGCATTGAGGCCGAAAGCCTTTAGCACACCGATCGCCATGAGCTTATTGCCTTCGCCATTCATGTGAACTCCGTCGCTGGTGAGAACTTTGACGTTCGGTTTGTTCTCTGCCTTGATGCGCTCTCCAAACATGGCGAACAGGTCGGCCATCGGGACCTTCTTTTCCTTCGCGAGCTTGCGGAGGAACTCGTTATACGGCGCGAGCAGGCCGTTCTCTTTGCTGCTGAGATTCTCTTGGATCACCGTCGCGGTGAGCATCACTGGCTTCACGCCTGCGCTCGTCGCTTGGTCGATGATGGCAGTGATGTTCTTCTGATAAGTGCCACGGGTGGCGACTTTCTCATCATAGGTGCCGCTCTTTGCCATCGCGTCATCCAGCGGCACGCCGCGTGGGCCGTGCCAGACATCGTTCACACCACAGCTCAGTGTCATCCACTGCGGTTTTTTGCTCAGCACATCTTTGTCGAGCCGTGCGAGCATTTGATCTGACTTGTGCCCGCTGATGCCGGCAGGGATAGGCTCTGCTTTGACTCCATTTGCTTCCAATCCAGCGATCACGAGCTTCACATAGCCCGCTGGATTGCCCCAACCACCCGCCGTGATCGAGTCGCCAAGAAAGGCGATTTTGTCACCGCTCTTCACGGCAATTTCTGCGCTGGTGAAGTTTGGCATGATGAATGCAGCGGCGGCGAGGAAGGCGAAAAGGCGGAGTTTCATGGGTGGTTGAGTTGAGTCAAAGAAGCAGCAAGCAAACGGCTCACTGTCCACATCCTTTCTGATTGCGGAGTGTCTCTATCTTTGAGGTTTCCACGCGCTTGGTAATTTCAAAGACCATACCTCATTCGATAGAGGTCGCGCGTGACCGCCAGCCAGCCAGAGCTTGTCCTGGAAAACGAAAGCCGAGTGTTCATGCCGTGCCTTCCAGCAAGTTTTAGTTTCGAGTTGCTGCCATGTTTTTCCATCGGCGCTATGCCACACATCACCAAAGTTGTCCTTCTCCTTGGACCAACCGCCGAGCACCCACATGTGCCCACGATACACAACTGCGCTGAACCAGAGTCGTGGCTCCCATGGCGCGGATTCTGTCTCGCAAGTCCAGTTCACACCATCGCTTGATGACCAAACATCATTCTTTGCATGGAATGCGGGCGTGTAGTTACCACCGCCGAAGACGTAGATCTTGTTGTTCAAAACGATGGCCTGATGATAGGCGCGTGGAGACCAGCCAGCGCCTGCCGTTTCGAGTTTCCATTCTCTGCCGTCGGCTGAGGACCACACGTCGTTTTTCAAACTTTTATCCGTTCCGAAATAGTAGTTCTCTGTGCCGCCGAGTAGCCACAGACGACCCTGAAACTCGACGATGCCAGACGCGAGCCGTGGCGACCATCCGGCAGATGCAGTCACCTGATCCCATTGGATGCCGTCGCTGGATGACCATACTTGATTGCTCGCCGAATGCCCAGGTAGTCTGCCCTTATGCCAGCCGCCCATGATCCACATTTTGTCTGCGAAGGTGATGTTCATCGGCAGATCGCTATGCAGCCAAGGCGCGTTCTTTTCGATTAGCTTCCACTCCTTGCCATCACGAGAGGACCAAACATCACGGGGCGGTTCTGCAAACGACTGAAACCATCCGCCACCGATCCAGAGCTGATCTCGAAACACCCACTCTGCCTGCGAATCGCGAGCCTGCCATGGAGCCGCTCCTTCGAGCTGCCAGTCAGGTGAAATGCTTTGTGCGTGAACCAAATGGCTGAAGGCTGTCAGCAAGAATAATAGTTGGCTTAATTTCATGATGAGTCTGACTACACCCAGCGTGAGATTCGGCTGTCGAGCTGGAAGACTTGGCCGCTGACGTGAGGCATCGTATGCAGAAAAGCGATAAAGCGCGCGCTGTCTTGCGCGGTGCTTAGCTGGCCGAGTGTATGCGCGGCAAGCACTCGCTGGCGATGGGTTTCATCGTCCAGAAGATGACGGGTCATTTTCGTGTCAAGGAAGCCTGGGAGAACGCAGTTGGCGCGGATCCCGCGTGCTCCGTATTCGGCAGCGAGACTTTGGGTCAATGCGATGAGTCCCGCTTTGGCGGCAGCGTAATTAGCCTGGCCCGAGGGACCGCTGAGGGCGCTGTAGGAGCCGAGGTGAATGAGGTGGCCCTGGCGCTGCTTGACCATGATTTTTAAGGCAGCCTGCGAGCAGAGGAAGGCTCCTTTGAGATGCACATTGAGCACGTCGCTAAAGTCGGCCTCGGTCATCTTGATGAGCAAAGCATCGCGGGTGATGCCTGCGTTGTGGATGAGTAGATCGAGTCTCTCCAACGCGCCGAAAACACGCTGCACCTGAGCTTTGTCAGTGACGTCCATCTCATGATGAGAAGATGCGCGGACGACCCAACCCTGAGCCTCTAACTCGGCTCTGATGGCCTGGGCGAGATCGCCTGATCCGCCAGTGATGAGGGCCACGGGTTTCATTTTGTCAGGAGAGGTGCAGGGATGCTTTCAGCCATGATGTCGGGATAGGTCAGCGGAGGAGAGCCTCATTACGCGCGGGCTGCCAGAACCTTTTTGCCCATTTGACCTGACATGCCTCGCGACACACTATCGCGCCTCTCATTCCCATGCTCTCCGTCCCCGAACAACTCGACATCCTCAAACGCGGCACCGTCACCATTCACAGCGAGAAAGAACTCGCTGAAAAACTGGCACGCGGCAAGCCGCTGCGCATCAAGCTGGGAGTCGATCCGACATCGCCCGATATTCATCTGGGGCACGCCGTCGGTTTGCGGAAGCTGAAGCAGTTCCAGGATCTGGGGCATCACATCGTGCTCATCATTGGTGACTTCACCGCGATGATCGGTGACCCGAGCGGTCGCTCCACCACGAGGCCTGCTTTGACCTATGAGGAGGTGCTATCGAATGCGAAAACCTACACTGAGCAGGCTTTCCTGGTGCTCGACAAAGACAAGACAGAAGTCGTGTTCAACGGCTCTTGGTTCAAGGAGATGGCCTTCATGGAGGTGATCAAACTGAACGCTCGCGTGACTTTGCAGCAGATGCTGCAGCGTGAGGACTTTAAAAATCGCGTAGCCAACAGCACCGAGGTGCGCCTGCACGAACTCCAGTATCCGATCATGCAGGGTTGGGACAGCGTGGTCGTGAGATCGGATGTGGAGATCGGCGGCAGCGACCAGCTTTTTAATATCCTCGTCGGTCGTGATCTGCAAAAAGAAGAAGGCATGGAGCCACAAGTCTGCATGACGCTGCCGTTGCTGGAAGGGCTGGATGGCGTGAAGAAGATGTCGAAGTCGCTCGGCAACTATGTCGGTCTCACGGATGTGCCAAAGGAGATGTTTGGCAAGCTCATGAGCATCCCCGATGAACTCATGGCTAAGTACTACCTGCTCGTGCTCGGTGAGGTGCTGGACACCACGATGCATCCGATGGAAGCCAAGAAGCAACTCGCCGCCAATTGTGTGGCTATTTATCACAGCGAAGAAGCCGCCAAAGAATGCCGCGAAGACTGGGATCTGCGCTTCAGCAAACGTGATCTCTCCAGCGTCGAGTTGCCCATTCTGAATCTCAGTGAGCGCCGTGATGTGCTCGGTGTCGTGCAGCACGCTTATCAGGCTGTGTTTAATCAAACCATGTCCGGCGGTGATGTACGCCGCCTCATTCAGGGTGGAAGCATCCAGCTCAATGGTGAAAAGCTGACCGATCCGAAAGCCGAGCCAGCCTGGGAAACCGGTGCCGTGCTGAAGCTGGACAAGAAGCGCAGTGTGCGACTGGCTTGACGCTGCAAGGAGCCGAGATTTTCATTTGAGTTTCAGCTCATTCACCGCCAGCGATGGCGCTCGTGATACTTGTACTTACTGCTGGTTTTGGTGATGGGCATAACACTGCGGCGGCCTCTACTGCGGAGGCGCTCAGGCGGCTTTGTCCAGGTGAAGAAGTGCAGGTGTCTGATCTGGTCAAAGAGGTGCAGCCGCGCATCGCGAGTGTGCTCAATAGCCTTTATCAAATGGCCATCACGCACTTCCCAAGTGCCTGGCGGATGGTTTACCATTTGCTGGGGAAATCTGACATGAATCAGCAGGAAAGCCTATGGCTGATGCCGCTGGTGAAGGGATTGAAATCCAAAATCGAAACGCTCAAGCCGCGCGTCATCGTGAGCACCTACCCGCTCTATGCGGGTCTGCTGGATGCTTTAAAAAACCAAGGCGTGGCCGTGCCTAAACTGGTGACGGTGATCACTGATTCGATCAGTGTTCATCCCATCTGGCTGATCCAGCCAAGCGATCTGTACTGTGTGGCAGATGTGGAGACGGAGGACGTGGTGCAAAAGCTCGGCGTGCCCGTGAACAAGGTCCACGTCACAGGCTTTCCGGTGAGTTTACAGTTCACCGAGACACTGCCTGCCGCAGTCAGTGAGTTGCAGGAGCAGCGCATTCTTTATCTGCCATCGACCGCAGCGAGTCACGTCGCGGCGACACTGGAGTCTCTCCGGCCTCTGCTCAATGCGGGTGTGAAGCTGACGCTCCCTGTGGGTAAGCACCGCTCGCGGCTTTATCATGTGCTGAGAAAGTTTATCGACTCACTTTCAGGCTCGCCTGTGGAGATCATCGGTTGGACCACCCGCATTCCTGAAATGCTGCGCACGCATGACGTGGTGATCTGCAAAGCGGGCGGCGCCATCATGCATGAGGTGCTGGCAGCGCGTATTCCGGCAGTCATTGATTACGTCGTGCCAGGGCAGGAGGAAGGGAATGCGGAGATGCTGCTTTCCCGTCAATGCGCCTACCGCTCAGAGACCGCCCAAGCTACGGGTGAAGCCGTGGCCAAAGTGCTGGCCAACAACAGTGAGGTCGGTCAGCAGATGCGGATCAATATGCTGCCCATCAGCGTCCCAGATGCTGCGATGCGCACCGCCCATGAGGTGCTGGCGGTCGCGGATCAGGCCTAACTTACTTTTCCTTTTTCTGGAAGAGACGCTTGAAGAAACTAGGCTTCGGTTTCTGATCCGAAGGCGGCGTCACTGGAGCGACGCCGCTGACAGGAGCACCTGGCATTTGCACCGGGGCAAATCGTGAGGCCGGATCAGTCGCGCCTGGAGCGGTGCCACCCTGAGTGAAGTCCACCGACTGCGGGCGGATGCTCGGCGCGCTGGCATTGAGATTGATCACTTTCGGCGTTTTGGCCTTACCCGCAGAATCATATTCATGCACCACCCGCTGAAATACCTCGCCATTCAGATTCATGAGCTGGTCTTCTTTGCGGCGTGCATACTCATCAAAGAGGCACTTGCAGCGCGCCACCAGATTGCCGCGTCCATCATACACGTTGCCTTGCAGCGGCTCGCCTTTCTCATTGAGGAGGAAAACCTTCTTCACAGTCATGGTGTTGTCTGCCGTGTAGGTGGTTTCCACCATCTCACGGGTGCTCGGGTCACTCACAGACTCCGTGCGTGATTTATCATCGTGATAGACGGTGCGTCCGATGATCCTGCCGAGTTGGGCAAAAGCAGTGGAACCAAGGACGAGCCAGGAAAGGCCAAGATAGACAGCGCGGTTTTTCATGGTTGAGGAGTAATGTATCTCCAGAGTAGCCTCCGCCCCCGACTCAGACAATATCGATTTCCCATCATGAACCTCTCCCTGCCTCAAACCCCCAGTGACGCCGATTGGAGTCAATTTCTCAGCGCCGTCGCCACCGAGTTCGGCTGCACCACCGCCACGCTGCATCGGCTTGACCCGGCAGATCGGCACCTAAAGCTCGTCGCAGCCCAGGCCATCCCGCCACAGATCATACCGATCATTCAGTCCATCCCTGTGGGTAAAGGCATCGCCGGTGCTGCCGCTGAGCGCCAGCAGCCTGTGGAGCTGTGCAATCTACAAACCGACACCAGTGGCGTGGCCAAGCCCGGTGCCAAAATCACCCAAGTGCAGGGCAGTCTCGCCGTACCCATGATGGATGGAGCGCGCCTTTGCGGCACACTCGGAATCGGCATGCTTCTGCCTCACGACTTCAGTGAAGACGAAAAACAGCGTCTCATGAACATCGGTCGTGAAGCCGCTGCACGTCTTCTGCCTGCAGCAGCCTGATGTGTCTGAACAAAGGGTTTTGAAGCGGCGTCTGAGTTTGCTACTCTCCACCACGCCATGAAAAACATCCCTCTTGTTCTCGCGCTACTGATCGCGGTGTTCACTGCTGAACAAACTCCCGCGCAGACCACGGCGCGGCGGCCCACCTCACGACTCGCCATCGAACCCGGCACCATCCATGTCGAGGACATCTTGACGAAGCCAGTCATTCTCAAAATCCTCACCGATGCGCCGATCTACGTGAGCGCAAAGCTCGACCGCGCCATCGGCTCCATGATGCCGGGCACGCTCGTGAAACTCGTGGGCATTTCCGACACCGCTTTCCGAGTGCGGGGGAAAGCTCGTCATGGCGACACCTCCGGCTGGATACGAATGACCGACGCCCTCTCCCCCGATCCGAATCTCGTGCCTAACTTGAAGAAACTGCATGAGCGTCAAACCCAGGTCGAAGCGCTCATCGCCGCGCATCAGATTGCTCTCGGCATGACGAGTGAAGAAGTGCTCGCCTCCATGGGCAAGCCCTCGCGCAAATCCAGCAAGCTCAGCGCCGCAGGAAAAGACGAGAAGCTCGAATACGTGATCTTCGAACGCGTGCCGCAGTACAACACCAGTGTGGACGCCTTTGGCCGTCCCTTTCAAACCGTGACTTACATCAAAGTCGAGACCGGCAGCCTCAGTGTGAATTTCAAGAATAACATCGTGGACACCATCGAAGAAACCAAAGGCAACCCACTCGGCACTGGCGGTGTGAAGATGGTGCCGGGGCCGGTGATCTTTGGGCTGTAATTTATTGCAGCACCCGCAGAGCCTCGCGGATCAGCTTGTCCGCACTCGTCGTCGGATCAAAGCCCGGCTGCTTCACCAGATCATTGATCGCCTTCTGCGCCTCGCTCTGCTTGTAACCGAGCGCGATCAGGCCCAGCACCGCGTCGCTCATCGCTTCCTGTCGTGGATCGTGCGTGCCCTTCGCCACTTGTGCTGCCTGCCAGGCATCCACGACACCGACTTTGTCCTTCAGTTCCAGCACGATTCGTTCTGCCGTCTTTTTACCCACGCCCTTGATTCGGGCCAAAGCGGCCGTGTCGTTGCGGATCACCGCATCTTTAAAAGCAGTCACCGGCATCCCACTCAGCACCGATAGCGCCATCTTTGGCCCGATGCCAGACACGCGATCCATCAACAGGCGAAATAGATCCCGCTCATCATTCGTGAAGAAGCCAAACAGCGTGTGCTCGCGCTCCGTGACATGGTGATGCGTGAGCAGCATCACCTCGCCGCCTTGCTGCGGCAGACGGTCAAAAGTCGTGAGTGGAATGTTCGTCAAATAGCCGACTCCGCCGACATCGACGATGGCTCGGTGCGGCATGGATTCGACGAGTTTCCCACGAAGAAAGGCGATCATGCCGCTGATGAAGGCGCGTGGTGGAGATCGCGCAAGAGCTTTGATCTCCAGACTGGCGACTCCAGCGGATGTCGTGCATGTTTTCTCCATGAAACTCTGTCTCGTGTCCCTCCTCCTCAACCTCACGGTGATCGCTCTCAGTCAGGAGTCCCTGCTCATGCTGCCTGAGCCGCGCGTGCTCCGCACCGAGCGCTCCATCACACCTGAGGGTGCAGAGAAAACCGTGCTGTCTCCAGCGCGTGAGATCGCAGACACGCCCGGCATTGAAGTTTACTCCAAAGAAGACTTCATGCGCCTCGGCCTCAGTCCAGAAACCTTTGCCAAGCGTGCCGAAAAAGCTGCCGACAAACTTCTCGCCACACTCAAGCCCGACCTCATTAAGGACACGCAGGGCAAAGTGCAATACGCCGTCTATCGTGGTGATCGCCCCGTCATGGCCTGTCTGCTCATCGCCCCATCTTTGCCACAGGTCTTCGGGGAGATGTTTGGCAAAGAGATCTGGGTCGCCTGCCCAGATCGCCATTCGCTCTTTGTTTTTCCTGCCAAGCCAGAAGCCTTGGAAGAGTTCGTCGCCGACCTAGCTGAGCGCTTTGAGTCAGATGCTCACGCCGCCAGTCCTGAAGTCTTTTCCATCAAGACAGGCCAAGCTCCGCACGTCGTAGCAGCCTTTGATCCGTAGCCGAATACTCCAGACGATTAGATCATCCTCAATGAAGAGGCCCTGAAAGACCCATTCATGAAAGTGGGATTGTCCATTCTGCTTCCCTCACCAATGGCGTATGATCATATCAAGGCGGCAAAAGCTGAACTCTTCCGCTCAAATTCTGAATCAAAGTCCTCTTCGCGTCCCGTTTAGTTTTTTCGATCTGTTAGCTCCACACGCCCATGTTCACCTTCACCGACAAAGCCGCCGTCACCACTTGCGATGGCATCACGCGCCGCGACTTCCTTTCTGCCGGAGCGCTCAGCGCGATTGGCCTCACGATGCCGGGTTTCGCCAAACTGAAGGCCGAAGGCAAGGTGGACCCGAAAAAGAGCAACAAGGCCTGCATCATGATCTTCAACCTTGGTGCGCCGAGCCAGCAGGATCTCTGGGACATGAAGCCGGACGCGCCGAGTGAGATTCGCGGGCCGTTCAAACCGATCCGCACGAAGAGCAACGCCTTCGAGATCTCCGAGATCCTGCCGCTGCACGCGAAGATCGCGGACAAATTCAGCCTCGTGCGCTCCTGCTACCACACCGCCGCCGCAGTGCATGACACCGGACATCAGATGATGCAGACGGGCCGTCTTTTCACCGGCGGCGTGAACACACCGCACGTCGGCAGTGCTCTCGAATTCCTCCAAGGCCGCCGCAGCGATCTGCCTGCCCACGTCATCCTGCCGGAGTCGATGGGCCCTACAGGTGGTAACATGCCTCATGGTCAGGACGCAGGCTTCCTCGGCAAAGCCTATGATCCTTTTGTACTGAACGCGAATCCATCTGAAAAGGATTTCAAAGTGCCCGATTTGCTTCCGCCAAAGGAAATCAGCGAGGTGCGCCTCGAACGCCGCCGCGAAATGCGTGAACTGGTGGACAGCAGTGTGCGCAATTTCGAATACAGCGAGCAGGCGAAGCTCATGGACTCCAACTTCGAGTCCGCCTACCGCATCATGACCAGCACGCAGGCCCGCGAGGCTTTCGATCTGACGAAGGAGCCGCTCAAAGTCCGCGAGCGCTACGGTTTGAACCGCTTCGGCCAGAGCTGCCTGCTCGCACGTCGTCTCGTCGAGCGCGGCGTGCGTTTCGTCACCGTGAACACCTTCATCACCGTTTTCGGTGAGATCACCTGGGACATCCACGGCTCCAAGCCCTTCACCAGCATCGAAGGCATGCGCGACATCGTCGCGCCGATGTATGACCAGGGCTACAGCGCACTGATCGAGGACTTGTTCCAACGCGGCATGCTCGACGACACCATGGTCACCTGCCTCGCCGAATTCGGCCGCACTCCGAAGATCAATCCCGCCGGTGGTCGCGACCATTGGCCGAACTGCTGGACCGTGAACTTCGCCGGCGGCGGCATCAAAGGCGGCGAGGTCATCGGCAAATCCGACGACATCGGCGGCTACCCCACCGAACGCCCCGTCGCTCCGAAAGAAATCGTCGCCACCATCTACCAAGCCCTCGGCGTCGATCTCCACACCGAACTCCCCGGCCCGCAAGGCCGCCCCTATCCCGTCGTCGATTTCGGCACGCAGGCGATCAAGGAGCTGTTTGCGTAACCCATCGGAGCGCGGGTGCCCTCACCCGCTAAAACCCCATCGCGTCTGATTCATGATGTCTCGTCATCTCATCTTGCTTGCCCTTCTCACTTCGACGCTCCCCGCCGCCGAAGCTCCCTCCTTCCGCAACACCATCCAGCCGATTCTCACACGCTTCGGTTGCGCGATGGGCGCGTGTCATGGTGCCGCAGCAGGTCAGGGCGGGTTCCGACTCTCGCTGCGTGGCTTTGATGACGAGGGCGATTGGATCTCGATCACGCGCAGTGCGAATGGCCGCAGGCTCACGATGGAAGACCCGGCGCGCAGCTTGTTTTTGCTCAAAGCGACCAAGATGGTGCCGCACAAGGGTGACAAGCGCTTTGAGGTGAACTCGCCGGAATACAAAGCCATCTCCGACTGGATCGCCGCCGGTGCGCCGGGGCCGAAGGCGGATGATCCGCGCATCGTTTCGCTGGAGGTTTCGCATCCTCATCTCGTCACGCAGGCGGGTAAAACGGTGCAGCTCAAGGTCACCGCGAAGTTCAGCGACGGCCGCAGCGAGGACGTCACGCGTTGGACGAAATACAACGCCACCAATGCCAGCGTGGCCACCGTCGATGACTTCGGCCTCATCAAAACCACCGGCAGTGGCGAAGGCAGCGTCAGCGCGTGGTATCTGAGCCGCCTCGCGCTCGCCACCATCACGATTCCGAACGCCAGCAACGTCGATCCCGCCGCCTTCGCCGCGCTGAAGCCGCGCAACTTCATCGACGAACTCACGCTGAAAAAACTGCGCGAGCTAAACATCCCGCCGTCCGTTCGCGCCGAGGATCACGAGTTCCTGCGCCGAGCGTTTCTCGACACCATCGGCGTTTTGCCCACGCTCGATGAAGCCCGTGCTTTCCTCGCCGACAAGGCAGCCGACAAACGCGACCGCTTGATCGACTCGTTGCTGCAGCGGCCTGAGTTCGTCGATTACTGGTCGCATCGCTGGAGCGATCTGCTGCTCGTGAATGGCGACAAACTCATGCCGGAGGCGATGTGGTCGTATTACAACTGGATCCGCCGTCACGTCGCCGCGAACACGCCATGGGACGCCATGGTGCGCGATCTTCTCACCGCCACCGGCAGCACGCTGGAGCATGGCGGCGTGATTTTTTTCGTCCTCAACGACGAACCCACCAAGTGCGCCGAAACCGTCAGCATCGCCTTCCTCGGCACCTCCATCGGCTGCGCGAAATGCCACAACCACCCGATGGAAAAATGGACCAACGAGCAATACTACGGCTTCGCCAATCTGTTCGCCCGCGTTCGCACCAAGAACGGCACGCAGGCCGACGAACGCGTGCTGTTCTCCGACACGCAGGGCGATCTCGTCGCGCCGCTCACTGGCAAACCGCCGCCACCGCGCCCGCTCGATGTCACCACGCCCATCTCGATGACCTCCACTGAGGACCGTCGCATCGTGCTCGCCAACTGGCTCACCGGCGCGGATAACAAACTCTTCCAACGCGCCATCGTGAACCGCGTGTGGGCCAATTTCTTCGGTGCCGGCCTCGTCGAAGCCGTCGATGACCTCCGCGTCACAAACGCCGCCAGCAACGAAGAATTGTTCGCCACCGCCTGCGCGCATCTGGTGCAGCACAAATTCGATTTGAAGGCCCTCATGCGCACCATTTTGCAAAGCGAGATTTATCAGCGCAGCAGCATCACCCTGCCCGAAAACATCACCGACCTCCGCTACGGCTCGCACTACGTCCCGCGTCGTCTCAAGGCCGAAATCCTGCTCGACACCATCTCGCAGGTCACCGCCGCGCCCACGACGTTCAAGATCGACAAACGCAACGCCAACAAAGGCACCAGCGAAAGCTACCCCATGGGCTTCCGCGCGCTGCAATTGCCCGATAGCAACATCGCCAGCTACTTCCTCAAGAGCTTCGGCCGCGCCGACCGCGTCGCCACCTGCGAATGCGAGCGCACCAACGAACCCAGCATGGCCCAGGCCCTCCACATCGCGAATGGCGAGACGCTGAACCTGAAACTCTCGCAGAAAGACAACCGCCTCGACGCCCTCCTCGCCAGCAAGCAGCCCGACGCCAAGATCATCGAAGAAGCCTATCTTGTGACGCTGACTCGTGGCCCCACCGAGCGCGAACTCACCAAAGCCACCCAACTCCTCGCCACCGCCAAACCCGAAGACCGGCGCACGACGCTGGAAGACATCTTCTGGAGCCTGATGGGCTCGAAGGAGTTTTTGTTTAATCACTAACGCGGAGCGCGGATGCCCTCATCCGCAGCCAATCGAACGACCATTTGTTTATCACCATGTTGTCAAAGCTACGAAATGCATTCCCAGATGGTCGGTTCGCCAGCCATCCAGCCTGCATTTCTCCCACGTTTTTGCGCTTTGAACTTGGCGGAGATTTCGAGAATGGTTCCGAAGAAAGAATCAAACAGGCGGTGTCGCGAGCATCTACACTCTACGAAGAGATTTTCAGCGAGACGGATCGCATTACGCTGCTCGTTGACGATTTCAGTTTGTCTCCAGGGGAAGTCTTGCCCGAGAAGCCCGCAGACACTCTCTCAACTCTGATCACAGGCTATCCGTCGAGCTATGTATTGAATGATTGTGAGTGTTGTAGTTCCCCGCCGGCCAGACGGCTCTTTGATCGTGCTCCTCATGAGATTCAACACGCACAAATACTTCGATGTAATGCCAACCGTGAGCAAGGAAGGTCGCCACGAATCTGCGCGGATGTTCATTTTATGGACTTGGAACGCGGCGTAGCGTTCCGCATGTATGACGACCGAGGGTGTCTTGTCTCATTCGCCCGACAGCAGATGATGTCCGAACATGCAGATTGGCATTCCGACTGGCTTGTTCATGAACTCAACCCGGATGCAACAGAGGACATTCAAGCGATGCCCCGATGAACATGTATTCCTCTCCAACATTTTCCCAAGCCCAACGGGGTTCCGTCCAAGGTCGAATCGCCAATCATCTTCGCATTGCGCGACAGCGTCCTGGAGCGCTCCAGTCCTCTGGAGCTTTTCGCAGGCCAATTGACGCTCGAAAGCGCCGGAGGGCCGGCGCACTCCAAAACGCTGCCGCGACTTTCTACACCCTCGACTCACTCGTGAATCCATGAAACGCTTCCTCTTCATCTTCTTGGCTGCTCTCGCCACCACCCACGCCCAAACCGTGGACTACACGAAGCAGATCGTCCCTCTCTTCGACACCTACTGCATCGACTGCCATAGCGCCGACGACGCGGATGGCGAATTCGTCTTGGACTCCTTCGCGGCGCTCATGAAAGGCGGGAAGGAAGGTGCCGCTATCACCGCGGGCAAAGGCAACGAGAGCATGCTGGTGAAATTTCTCGAAGGTCGCTCGGGCCGCGGCGGGAAGAATGAATTCATGCCGCCGGGCAAGCGCGAGAAGCTCAAGCCAGAGGAGATCGCGCTGATCAAAGCGTGGATTGATGCGGGTGCGAAAGGGCCCATCATCGCGGAAGGCAAACCGATGCCGAAGGAGGTCATCACACCGAAGATCATGCCAACTGTGCCGCCGAAGCGGTCGATCCAGGCGGTGGCGTTTTCGCCGAAGGTGCAGCTCATCGCGGTGGGACGTTATGCCGAAGTAGAACTGCTCAATCCGGTCACGCGGGCGGTGATTCGCAAGCTCACCGGCATCAAGGGCAAGGCCAACGCGGTCGCGTTTTCGCCGGATGGCGACGCCGTGTATGCGGCAGGCGGCGAGGCGGGCATCGTGGGCGAGGTGAAACGCTGGAAGACAAACGACGGCGCCTTGCAGCAGTCGTTTGAAGGTCATCTCGATGCCGCGTATGCGCTCGCCGTGTCGCCCGATGGCAAATTGATCGCAACAGGAGCCTACGATCAAAAAATCCGCCTCTGGGACACAGTGACGGGCAAGGAAGTCGCGCTGCTCAAAGGCCACAACGGCGCGGTGAACGGCCTCTCGTTCCGACCTGATGGTAAAGTGCTCGCCAGTGCCAGCGCGGATCGCACGGTGAAGCTGTGGAGCATTCCGACTGGCCAGCGACTCGAAACGCTCTCGCAGCCGACGAAGGAGCAGACGAGCGTCGTTTTCAGCGCCGATGGCAAACAGCTCTTCGCCGCCGGTTCCGACAATCGCATCCGCCTTTGGAACATCAGCGCCGATGCCAAGGAAGGCACGAACAAGATCGTCACCAGTCGCTTCGCGCATGAAGGCGGCATCCTGCGGCTCGCGCTGTCTCTCGACGGCAAACTGCTCGCTTCCACCTCAACCGACAAGTCGCTCAAGCTTTGGAGCACCGCGGATCTCACCGAAAAACTCCCGCTCGAAAAACAACCCGACTGGTCTTCTGCACTCGCCTTCACCGACAAAGCGCAGCTAGTCGCCGGTCGCATCGATGGCAGCCTTAGCATCTATGAATCCACCACTGGCAAGACCGTGATGGCTCCCGCGTCTGCCAAGCCAGTCGCCGCGAAAAAAGCCGCGATGGCTGCCAAACCAACGATCACAACCATCACGCCACGCGGTTTGCAGATTGGAACCAATCAAAAGATCCTCATCACCGGCAAGAATCTCGATCTAGCCGAGGTGAGGTTTCAGGAGACACGGTTGAAAGCTGGATCTGATCTGATGACCAGTTCATCGACCCAGCTTGTTACTTATGTGAACGTGCCCGCTGATCTGCCGCGTGGCGGTTATGAAGTCTCCGCGCGCACCGCTCAGGGCGAGACGGCGAAAGTGAAACTCTTTGCCGATGACATCGCGCCCACGACCTCCACCGCCGCTGATTTCAAAGCCGCGCCGGTCGTTGTCGCCAAATTGCCCGCGAGTCTGTGGGGTACGCTCACGGAGATCGGCCAGCACGACGCTTATCGTTTCACCGCAAAAGCGGGCGAGGAACTCGTACTCGATCTCGCCGTCGCGCAGGTCGGCAGCACGGCGAAATCGCCCACGCTGGAGATCATGGACACGAACCGCACCGTGCTCGCCGTGAATCGCGGCCTCGACAGTGGCAGCGATCCCTTCCTCGCGTGGAAAGCGCCCGCCGATGGCGATTACATCGTGCTCGTGAGCAACACGACGATGGATGGCAGCGCGAATCATATCTATCGCCTCACGATTGGCACCTTGCCGTATGTGACTGCGTGGTCGCCACTCGCTGCGCAACTGGGCAAGGATACGAAAGTCACGCTCATCGGACATCATCTCGGTGACAAAGCCAGCGTGATGATGAAGGCCGACAAAGAAGGCCTGATGAACGCGCCGCTCGATGCGAAGACGCTTCGTTTTCGCTCAATGCCGGTGCTGCGTGTAAGTGCCCGCGCGCATGTCGATGGCACGAAAACGCATGAAGTGACCGCACCCGTGACTGTGAATGGAGTGCTCGGGCGTAAAACGAACTTCCAAGTTCGTTCTCCTGGCGCTGCGGAAAACGAACTTGGAAGTTCGTTCTACTTCACCGCCAAAAAGAACCAGACGTGGATCATCGAGACGCTCGCAGCTCAAGCCGGTTCACCTGCCGACACAAAGCTCGACATCCTCTACGCAGATGGTAAGCCCGTGCAGCGCGTTCTTCTTCAAGCCGTGCGCGACAGCTATGTCAACTTCCGCAGCGTCGATGCCAACAACCCAGACATCCGCCTACAAAACTGGGAGGAGATGGAGCTCAATGAATTCGCCTATCTCAATGGCGACGTGATGAAGATCGTGCGCATGCCGCGCGGGCCGGATGGTGGCTGCTTCTTCTACATCAACGGCGGCAAACGCCGCGCCTACTTCGACACCAGCGCCACCTCCCACTCGCTCGATGAGCCCTGCTACATCGTCGAGCCACGGCCCATCGGCAGTCAGATCGTGCCGAATGGCCTGCCCGTCTTCACCTTGAACTACAGCAACGACGACAGCGGCGACCGCAAGCTTGGCAGCGACTCGCGCCTCACCTTCACCACGCCTGCCGATGGTCGTTACGTCATCAAAGTCACCGACACCCGCGGCTGGAGCGGCGAGCGTTTTGTGTATGCCCTTACCATCCGCGAGCCGAAGCCCGACTTCAGCGTCAAACTCGCTGGTGCG
The DNA here is from genome assembly GCA_964583255.1 of uncultured Prosthecobacter sp. Classification (GTDB taxonomy): domain Bacteria; phylum Verrucomicrobiota; class Verrucomicrobiia; order Verrucomicrobiales; family Verrucomicrobiaceae; genus Prosthecobacter. The sequence continues at coordinate 20,548 of CAZOVY010000004.1, read as the reverse complement.
AACCCCACCGTCATGCCCGGAGCCTCCATCGGCTTCTCCTTTCGCGCGGATCGTGTCGATGACTTCGACGATCCCATCCAGATCGACATCACCGGCCTGCCGCAGGGTTATTTCGCCTCCTCTCCAATCCTCATCGAAGCCGGTCACGATTTGATCAGCGGTTCACTCCACGCCGCGCCCGATGCCAAAGCAGATGCCGATTGGAGCAAGCTCAAGATCACCGCGAAGGGCAAAAGCATCACGCACGACGCGGGAACCTTCGGCAAAGTCACGCTCGGTGCCGCGCCGAAGTTCATCATCGTCATGGAGCCCGACAACGGCGGCAAAGCCGTCATGCGCGAGATCAAAGATGAGACCAAGCCCCTCGAAATCACCCTCGTGCCAGGCCAGACCGTGAAGGCCTGGATTCGCGCCGTGCGCCTCAAAGACGACGGCATCATCAACCTCGACGTTCATGGCCTGCCCCACGGCGTCATCGTCGATGACATCGGCCTCAACGGCGTTCAGATCCGCGAGAAAGAAAACGAGCGCCCTATCTTCTTCCGCGCCGCAAACTGGGTGAAGGACCAAGACAAACTCATCCACGCCGCGCTGAGCTCTGCGAGGAATGAGCACGACAGCGCCGGATTGCAGACGTGCTTTCCGATGCTACTGAAGATCCGGAAGACGGCGGGTGTGGCGGTGAAATGACGAGAGACGCTTCATTGGTGCCGCGTTCAGTGCTGCACCATGAACCGCCGCCATTTTCTCCAGCAATCCCTCGCCGGCTCCGCTTACGTTTCTGCACCCGCCATCCTGAGTGCGAAGTCGCCGAACTCGATGTTTCAGGTGGCTTCCATCGGTGTCGGCGGGATGGGCGGTGTCACGATGATGAGCGTGCTGCAGCATTCCAAAGTGCGTCTTGTGGGCATGTGTGATGTGGATGCGAAGACGCTCGAACTGGCGCGTGGTGGCAACGCGACACGGCGGAAGGAATTGCAGGATCCCGAGGCGGCGGTGCGATTGGCGGACGCGGCGTTGTTTCGTGATTATCGCGAGATGCTGGCGAAGTTGGGCGACAGCATCGACGCGGTGACGATCGGCACGCCGGATCACATGCATGCGGCGATGGCGGTGACGGCGTTGCGGGCGAAGAAGCATGTTTATTTGCAGAAGCCGCTCACGCATCACATCCACGAGGCACGGATTCTCGGCGCGGAGGCGGCAAAGGCGGGGGTGACGACGCAGATGGGCACGCAGGGGCATTCGAGCATCGAAACCTCGCTGGCGGTCGATCTCATCAAGAGCGGAGCCATCGGCAAGGTGAAGGAAGTCATCTGCTGGGAGAATAAGAAGGCGAGTTGGTGGCCGAAAGTGACCGAACGCAAAGCGCAGGCCGATCCGGTGCCGGAGAACATCGACTGGAACCTGTGGCTCGGCGTCGCGAATGAAGTGCCGTTTCTCGCTGATGCCTATCATCCGTCGATGTGGCGCTCGTGGGTCGATTTCGGGGTCGGTATGATGGGCGACATGGGCTGTCACTACTTCGATGTGGTGTTTGCCTGCCTCGGTCTCGCAGCGCCGACGCGTGTACGCTGTCTCGACGAAGGCAGCAAGGGCGACCTGTATGCACAGAAGCGACATCTCGAACTCGAGTTCCCCGGCACACCACTGACCGCGGGCGACACGATCAAGATGACCTGGAGCGATGGCGGCCGCCCGTATGACTCACGCGTCATCAAGCCCAGCGTGCTCACGAAGGACGCACCGAGCGGCATTTTCTTCATCGGCGAAAACGGCGGCATCTTCAAACCGCACAGCCAGCGCCCGTGGCTCGTGCCCGAGGAAAAATTCACCGGCTTCACCTATCCAAAGACCCGCGTCGCCAATCACTACACGGATTGGGTCGATGCGTGCATGAAAGGCGAGCAAGCCGCTACCGATCTGCCGACCTATGGATGTCCTGTGACTGAAGCCGTGTTGCTGGGCGTGTTGGCAGAGCGTAATCCCGGAGGCTGGATTGATTGGGATACCTCAGCAGGCAAGATCACTAACAAGCCGGAGCTGAATGCCCAGCTCACGCGGAAGTATCGCGATGGGTGGAGTGTCGAAGGCTTGGGTTGAAATGGTGAATGACGAATGGCCATGTTGAGGGCATTGGATACCGAGATGCCATTCGTTCTTTCACCCGACCCTATTCCTGATGCTACGCCAACCTTTGCGGCTGGTGAGGGTGCTGAGGTGAAATTCCTCGGCGTCGTGCGCGGCAGTGAGGATGAGCGCGCGATCTCAGGGATCGACTACAGCGCCTACTTGCCGATGGCAGAAAAGATGATGCAGGAGTTGATCGAGTGTGGAAGCAGCGAGCATGGAGTCCATGACGTTTTCATCCAGCATCGACTGGGTTTTGTGGCATCGGAGGAGCCATCCATCCTCATCCGGGTGCGCACCAAACACAGCGCGGAGGCATTCGATCTATGCCGCTGGTATCTGAAGGAGATCAAAACGCGAGTGCCCGTTTGGAAGCGTCCTGTGTTTGCGGAGCAGACTTGAGTTTGCCTCATATTCAGACGCTGGATGTCCGCGCCACACTTTCAGGCTGCAAACCTGCCCGATTCATGCTAGACGCATCGCCCCCATGCTGACTCTCCGCGCCGTTTCCAAAGCCTTCAATGCCCGCACTCTCTTTTCGGGAGTTTCGATGACCGTGAATTACGCGGAGCGTGTCGCTCTTGTCGGACCGAATGGTGCTGGTAAATCCACGCTGTTTTCGCTCATCCTCAAGCAGGACGAGCCAGACGCGGGGGAGGTCGTTCGCGATGAATGGACGACGTTGGGTTATCTCCCACAGGAAAGTGAGCCTGTCGGCCAGGAGACGATTCTAGACGTCGCTACTGGCAAGGCGGGCGAGATCGAAAAGCTGGAAACTCTTTTGCGTGAGCATGAAGCGCGTGGGGATGTTTCTGCCCCCGAATACAATGAAGCGCACTCGAAGCACGACGCTCTCAATGACCCGCAGGCAGAGGCAAAGGCGAAGAAGATTCTGAAGGGATTCGGATTTAAGGAAGCAGATTTTAATAAGCCCGCTCGTGAGTATTCAGGCGGCTGGGTCATGCGCGCTCACTTGGCGCAATTGCTCGTGATCGAGCCTGATTTACTGCTGCTGGATGAGCCGACGAATCACCTCGATTTACTCTCCCTCATGTGGTTCAAGAACTACCTGAAAAATTATCCGGGTGCCATCCTGCTCATCTCCCATGACCGTGACTTCATGGATGAACTGATCGAGACCGTCTACGAGATCGAGGAAAGCAAGCTGGTCCAATATCAGGGCAACTACACCAGCTACCTGAAGCAGAAAGAAGAGAACTACGACCGCGCCTATCAGTCCTGGAAAAACCAGCAGAAGGAGATCGAGCACATTCAGGAATTCATCGACCGCTTTCGCTCGGTGGCTTCCAAGTCCGCGCAGGCCCAGAGCCGTGAGCGTCAGCTCGAAAAGATGGATAAGCTGGATAAACCGCGGCCTCTGCGCAAAGCCTTCCGTTTCAATTTCCCGCAGCCGCAGCGCAGTGGTCAGCGAGTCATCGCGCTCACCGACATCCATCAGGCCTATGGAGAAAAGAAGGTCTATCAGGGTCTCGATCTCGAAGTGGAAAAAGGCGAACGCACCGTGCTCGTTGGGCCAAATGGCTCAGGCAAGTCCACACTCATCAAGATCATGGCTGGCGTGATCCCCTTCCAAAAGGGCGACCGCAAATTCGGCACGAATGTGAAGATGGGGTACTTCTCCCAGCATCGTAGCGACACGCTCGATCCCGAATGCACGATCCTCGAAGAATTAAAACGCTGTGCTCCTGAGCTACGTGAAGATGATGCGCGAAGCATTCTCGGCAGCTTCCTCTTCAAACGTGAGGACGTGCATAAGCGCTGCAAAATCCTCAGTGGTGGTGAAAAGAGCCGACTGAATCTGGTGAAGTTCCTCGTCGATCCGCCGAATCTCTTGCTCATGGATGAGCCGACGACGCATCTAGATATTTGGGCCATCGAGGGGCTGATCCTAGCACTGCAAAAGTTTGAAGGAACACTCGTCTTCATTTCCCATGACGTGCATTTCATCCGCAGCATCGCCACCAAAGTCCTGCACATCAGCAGTGGTGTTGTCACGCCTTACAGCGGCGGCTACGACTACTATCTGGAGAAGACCGGCGCTGAGGAGAATGCCCGCGCGGCCGTGATCGCAGAATAAGCCATCGCGATGCATGCAAAGTGGGGTTCATCAGCGACGTAATGCCAAGTGATGAATCCTGTTCTTCACGATAGACTCCAACTCACCACGCGCCGTCAGTTCCTAAACGGGGCAGGGCAGTTCAGTCTCGGTGCCATCGCCATGAAGGCGATGCAGGCTGAAGCGGCATCGAAGATCGACAATCCGCTCGCGCCCAAACACCCGCTGAATGCAGCCAAGGCCAAGCGTGTCATCTATCTGCACATGTCCGGTGCACCACCGCATCTGGACCTCTTTGACTACAAGCCTGAGCTGGTGAAGCGCGATGGGCAAGACTGCCCCGACAGCGTGCTCAAAGGTCGTAAATTTGCTTTCACGACCGGTGTGCCGAAGCTCATGGGCACGCCACGCACCTTCAAGCAGTACGGCAAAGCTGGTATGTGGATGAGTGATGCCTGCCCAAACTTCCACGGCATCGCCGACGACATCACGATGGTGCGGTCGATGTACACGGATCAGTTCAATCACGCGCCGGCTGAGCTGCTGCTCTTCACCGGTCACATACGCCAGGGCCGTCCCTCAATGGGTTCATGGGCGACCTATGGTCTTGGCACTGAGAACCAGGACCTGCCCGGCTTTGTCGCCCTCATCTCCAGCGGCACGCAGCCCAGTGGTGGTCAGGCTTGCTGGGGCAGCGGCTTCATCCCAAGTGTGTATCAAGGCGTGCAGTGCCGTAGCAAAGGCGATCCCGTTTTGTATGCCAATAATCCCGCAGGTATGAGCCGTGAGCTGCGCCGCAAGACGCTGGATGCGCTCAAGGAAATCAACGAACTCCAAGCCGCCGAACTCGGCCATGCGGAGACCATCACTCGCATCTCGCAATATGAGTTGGCCTTCCGCATGCAGACCAGCGTGCCTGAGGTGATGGACATCTCAAAAGAGCCGGCCAAAGTCCTCGAAGATTACGGTGCCAAACCCGGTGAATCCAGTTTTGCCAACAACTGCCTGCTGGCTCGGCGCCTCATTGAGCAAGGCGTCCGTTTTGTGAATCTCTTCGACTGGGGATGGGATTTCCACGGCACCGCCGAGGCCACAGGCATCACCACCGGACTAACTAAAAAAATGTCCAAAACCGACAAGCCTGTCGCCGCTCTCATCAAAGACCTCAAACAGCGCGGACTGCTGGATGATACGCTTGTCATTTGGGGCGGCGAATTTGGCCGCACCCCCTTCCGCGAAGGCCGCACGGCTGCCAGCAAGATTCTCGGTCGTGACCACTACCCTGACTGCTACACGCTCTTCATGGCGGGCGGTGGCGTGAAGTCTGGTTTCGACTATGGCAGCACTGACGAGCTGGGTTTTCACATCGCCGAAAACAAAGTCCATGTGCACGACTTCCAAGCCACCATCATGCACCTGCTCGGTTTCGATCACGAACGCCTTACTTACCGTTTCCAAGGCCGCAACTACCGCCTCACCGACATCCACGGACATGTGGTGAAGGATCTTTGCGCTTGATCTGTCCACCTATGAACCGCCGCCACTTTCTCCAAACCAGCGCCAGTGCGGCGCTCACCTCGTGCTCTACCTTCAGCGCCCCAGATGCGTTGATCATCGACACCCATCAGCATCTCTGGGATCGCCACATCATCAGCCCGCCATGGATCAAAGGAGCGCCTGAGGTGCTGCGGCATGATTTTGTCACAGCGGACTATGTGAAAGCCACAGCAGGCCTCAATGTGAAAGCGATCTACATGGAGGTCGATGTGGCTCCGAGTGACCACATCAAGGAAGCGGACGGCATCGTGCAGCAATGCCGCGCTGGAAACACTCCCACCATCGCAGCGACCATCGGCGGGCGGCCTGCATCGGATGAATTCGAGAAGTATGTGACGCGCTACGCGGGCAACGGCATCGTCAAAGGCCTGCGCCAAGTGCTGCATGGCGACTCCACACCTCCGGGTTTTTGTTTGAGCAAAGATTTCGTCAGTGGTGTGCAGACGTTGGGTAAGCACGGACTCAATTTTGAACTCACGATGCGGCCTACTGAATTGAAGGATGGCGTGAAGCTCATCAAGCAATGTCCAGACACACCTTTCGTGCTCGATCACTGCGGCAACGGTGATCCGAAGGCCTTCAATTCCAAGCTAGGCCCAGGCTTGAAGCGAAGCTGCACTGCTGACGAATGGAAACGTGGTATTGACGCCGTCGCCGCACAGCCGGGCGTGATGTGCAAGATTAGCGGCATCGTCGCCTTTGTGCCTCCAGGTAAATGGCGCGCCGAAGACCTCGCGCCTGTCGTCAATCACTGCCTCGACTCCTTTGGCCCCGACCGTGTCTTCTTCGGTGGCGACTGGCCCGTGTGCCTACTCGGCAGCCCTGTGCGCGGCTGGGTGGATGCGCTGAAGCAGATCGTTTCGTCACGTCCGGCAAGTGAGCAGCGGAAGCTGTGGAGTGGGAATGCGATCCGGTTTTATGGACTGAAGGTGTGAGTCACTTCTTCACCGCCCCAAGCACCCGAAGCTCGTAGATGGACCAGTAGGTGCCCTTCGCTTCGCCGAGTTGGGAGATGCGGATGGATTTGGCTTTCGTGGACTTGGGGAACAGGTAGTCGATGACGCCGGCTTCGCCGTTGGCTTGGAGTTGGGGCTTTTCCCATTCGGTGCCGTTGGTGGAGAGTTCGATCTTGTATTGGCGGGGGTAGTCGCCGCGGGATTTGCCGGTGTCGAGGATGAGGCCGGTGATGTCGGTGGGCTCGGGGAGATCGATCTGGAACCACATGTCGGGGCTCTGCGGCTTGCGGGTGTCCCAGCGGGTGGTGAGGTCGCCGTCGATGGATTTGGGGGCTTCTTTGTCGTTGTGGCTGGAGGTGAGTTTCCACGCGGCGCGGTTTGGCAAGGGCTGCGGGTAGAGGGCGCGGAGTTCTTCAATGGTCCACGGCGTGGTGCGTTTGCTGAGGTCTTTGCGCAAGGCAGCGACCTCCTTTTTTGCCACGATCTTGCCGCTGTTACCAAAGGCTTTGCGGATGTAGCTGGCGACATCAGCGATCCATTGATCGTCAAAGCTGGCCATGGTGACCATCTGCGCCTCGTAGGTTTTTCCGTCAATGGGACCAGCGAGACCATTGAGCATGACGCGCACGATGGCATCTCCCTGCACGGCGGTGCGTGATCCGGCGAGTGGTGGGGCGAGTGTGGCGCCTTCGCGACCGGCGATGGGCATGCCCGCGCCGTCAAAGCCGTGGCAGGCAAAGCAAAGGGAGCGGAAGATCTCCTGGCCGCGCTCGAGCTGCTTCTTTTCGTCCTTCGTGAAGCTGCCGCTGATCTTCGGTGCCTCGACGAGCAACTGCGCCCCGATTTCCTTCACGCCGACGCTGGCGGAGGTCATGAGCGTCATCTGCGCTTCATCTTTCCACTTGGGCCAGTTAAGGTGTCTGGCAGTGTAGAGCGTCTGAAGCACCACGGTTGGGTCTTTGTCGGCCTTGAGGGCTTGGATGTCGGCGATCAAAGCGGTGTCGCCTTTTTTCAGCAGCGATTCGGCGACGCGGATGGCGCTGGCGCGGACTTGCGCGTGCTCATCCTTCATCGCGGTGCGCAAAATTTCAGGCGTGATGGCATCGAGGCCTTCGAGCGTCCACAGCGCATGCAGGCGAGCGAGGTGATTGTCGTGCTTGAGCAGCGCAACGAGCGCGGGGACCACGGATTTGTCGCCTTTGACGATGAGCATGCGCTGTGCGGTATCACGCCAGAAGCCGTTCGGATGCGTGAGATGCGCGACGAGTTGCGCAGGCGTTTCGCCGATCATTTTCGGCTGCGCGCCGGGTTTGAAATCCTTGTGCACGAGACGCCACACGCGACCATGACCGGCGACGTGCTGCATGCCAGTGGGCTCGATGGCTCCGCGGAGGAAACTGCCGGGCTTCACCCAATTGCCTTCCTGAATGATGCCGCGATACGCATCGACGATGTAGAGGCAGCCATCGGGGCCGGTGGTCATGTTCAGCGGGCGGAAATTCGGATCGCTGCTGCGGATGAACTCGCTCATCTGCTCCTCATACGGGTTCGCGACGGTGGTGATGCCGTCTTTGATCTCGACGGTGGCGCGGCGGATGAGGCGACCGACGGGCTCAGGCAGGAAGACGTTGCCATAAAGCTCCTTCGGCAGGCGATCACCGCGATACACGGTCTGTCCGGCGCATCCGGTGAAGTGATTCAAGCGCTTGTCCTCCGGCGAATGGAAGCGTCCGGGGCCGCCCTGAAAGTCACCGAGCGCAACGATGGGCCACACGGTGTCGAACTTCTCGCTCTTCTGCTGTTTCACATTGATCGCGGCATAAAGAATTGGCGCTTGATAGTTCCACAGGCCTTTTTCGCCGCCGGCATTGCTCCACCACATCTTGCCGTAGTCGTCTTGAGCGAGGCCCCACTGACCGCCATTCGGCGCGGTGTTCTCTTTGAGCGCCGGCTGCTTCTCGCCAGCCCAGCGGAGGCGATAGCCGTTGTAGGTGGTGTAGATCCAGTTATCCAAGCCCCACACGAGACCACTGGGCTGATGCTCCATGTTTCCACCCCGCGGCCCGCCGACATACCAGGACGCTTGCTCATCGGCCACGCCGTCGCCATTCGCATCGCGATGCAGCGTGATGTCATTCGTGTTCGTGATGCCGACGAGCACCCGATCATCCAGTGGCAGCACCATGCGAGGCAGCAACAGGTTATCCAGATACACGCTGTGCTTGTCAAAGACGCCGTCGCCCTTCGTCGATTCATGCAGCGAGATGCGGCTCTTCGGCGTGAGTTCGTCCGTGCCGTCGATGTCCTGCATGTAGGTGCGCATCTCGACGACGTACATCTTGCCATCCCCATCAAAGGCGATCGCCATCGGCTCCTTGATGAGCGGGTCGCTCAAAACCAACTCCAACGAGTAGCCATCCGGCAACTGGATGGTCTTCAGCTCTTCCTCGGCGGTCAGCGCCTTGATGGGGAAGGTGTAGGTCGGCTTTATCTGAGCGAACGAAGCCGTCGCGAGCGCGAGGACGGAAAAGATGCGGAAGGTCATTATGAGGGGCGGAGAAGTCGTGCGAAAAGGTTAGAACTCTTGCATGGAATGTGCACCTCTGGAAATTCCTGATCACATCAGAAGAGCACCAAGGAAATGAAAGCTCGCTTGATGACTTGCTCTTGGCTTCTGCTGTCCTGCAACTCACCGAAACTGCTTGCCCTAGAGCGCTGCGCTCCCGATTCTCCGCGCCCTCCATGTCCGACGCCGCCACCACTCCCATGATGAAGCAATACCTCGCCATCCGGCGTGAGCTTCCTGAGGACGTGCTGCTCTTCTTCCGCCTTGGTGACTTCTACGAGCTCTTTTTTGAGGACGCCAAAACCGCCGCCCCCATCCTCAACGTTGCCCTCACCAAACGCAACGGCGTGCCCATGTGTGGCGTGCCACATCATTCGTCACAGGGTTATATCGCGAAGCTGATCAAAGGCGGCAAGCGTGTCGCCATCGCCGAACAAACCACCGAGCCGACACCAGGGAAAATCGTCGAGCGCGCCATCTCTCAGATCCTTAGCGCGGGCACCATCAGCGACCTCAACCTCCTCGACTCGAACCGCCCGAACTACCTCGCTGCCGTGTATCGTTCGGGCAAGAAACTCGGCCTCGCTTATGTCGATCACACCACCGGTGAATTCGAGGTCGCTGAGTTCAAGGACACCACCGAACTCGCCGACGAGCTGGAGCGCATCCAAGCCAGCGAACTGCTCTTCAGTGATGATCAGCGCGACGTGATCGACGCCCTCGGCAACCCGAGCAGTGCGCAGTCCATCGAGAGTTACCTCTTCCTGCTCGATCAGGCCCAGCACAGCCTCACGCAGCATTTCAAAGTGCAGTCGCTCGATGGCTTCGGCTGCACCGGCATGAACGCCGCCATCTGCGCCGCCGGTTGCATCCTGCAATACCTGCAATTCCAGCTCCGCCGCAGTGTCGATCACATCCAGCGCCTGCGCGTTGGCCAAACGAATGACTGCGTCCTCATTGATGCCGCCAGCCAGAGCCATCTTGAACTCGTCACCGCTCGCGGCGGCACGCAGCACACGCTGTTGAGTGCGCTCGACCGCACCTGCACGCCCATGGGTGCCCGCAAACTGCGCCACTGGGTGCTGCATCCGCTGCGCGATCTGGAATTGCTCACGCAACGCCAGGACATGATCGCCGCGCTGATTGATGAGCCGATGCTCCTCAGCCAGATCCGCACGCTGCTCAAAGAAGTCCGCGACCTCGAACGCACCAGCTCCCGCCTCAGTCAGGGCAGCGGCAATGGCCGTGATTTACAAAGCCTCGCGACCTCGCTCGAAGTCGTCCCAGCGCTGAAGACCACGCTAGAGCAAGGAGTGACGGCTTCTAGCCGTCACCGAGGGCAAGATGCCCTCGCTCCTTGTCTCCTTTCCCGCCTCCACGACCTCACCCCGCTCTGCCAGGAAATCCAACGCGCCATCTGCGATGAGCCGCCCATGCAGATCAAAGAAGGCGGCGTCTTCCGTGAGGGCTATCTCCCCGCGCTCGACGAACTCCGCGCCGCCTCCACGCTCGGCCGCCAGTGGATCGCCGACCTGCAAAACCGCGAGATCGAGCGCACCGGCATCAAGAGCCTCAAGATCAAATACAACGCCGTCTTCGGTTACTTCATCGAGATCACCAAGGCCAACGTCGGCAGCGTGCCCGCCGACTACCACCGCAAGCAAACCACCGTCAACGGCGAGCGCTACATCACCGACGAGTTGAAGCGCATGGAGGACAAAATCCTCGGCAGCGAAGAGCGCAGCAAGGCGCTCGAATACGAGCAGTTCATCGAGCTGCGTGGCCGCGTGCTCCAGCACCTCGCGCACATCCAGGAAACCGCCGAGGCCATCGCCGTGCTCGATTCACTCGGCTCGCTCGCCGAAACCGCGCGGCTCTTCAATTACACCCGCCCCGTGCTCAATGAGACACGGAATCTCTTCATCCGCGACGGCCGCCATCCGGTGCTCGATCAGAATCTGACGAGTGGCGAGCGCTTCGTGCCGAACGACGTCACCTTGGAGCCTGAGGAAAGCCGCCTCATCCTCATCACCGGCCCGAACATGGCCGGCAAGAGCACCTACCTCCGCCAGACCGCGCTGCTCACGCTCATGGCGCAGATTGGCAGCTTCCTCCCCGCCGCCAGCGCCGAAATCGGCCTCGTCGACCGCATCTTCACCCGCATCGGTGCCAGCGACGACATCGCACGCGGCCAGTCCACCTTCATGGTCGAGATGAACGAAACCTCGCTCATCCTCAACAACGCCACCGAGCGCTCCCTCGTCATCCTCGACGAGATCGGCCGCGGCACGAGCACCTTCGACGGCCTCAGCATCGCCTGGAGCGTCGCCGAGCACCTGCATGATCACATCGGTGCCCGCTGCCTCTTCGCCACGCACTACCACGAGATCACCGCCCTCGCGCAAAGCCGCAGCGCCGTGAAGAACTACAACGTCGCCGTGAAGGAGTGGAACCAGCAGATCATCTTCCTCCGCAAGATCCTCCCCGGCTGCGCCGAAAAAAGCTACGGCATCCAGGTCGCGCGCCTCGCCGGTCTCCCCGAAAACGTCATCGCCCGCGCCAAAGAAGTCCTTCAACAACTCGAAGCCGGCCACCAGCCCGCCGAGAGCGTCAAAGAAGTCCCCGTGGCGACCAGCGTGCCCGCGAAGACGCGGAAGAAGCCGCGCAGCGATGAGGACGCGGGGCAGATGAGTTTGTTTGGGTGACGTGTTCGGCGGCTCGATAGTAAACCTTAACGTCATGAATCCTGCCTCAAAGCCTACCGTCGATGAAGCTGAACAGGCGGCCAAAGCCATCAAAAGACTAAATGCCGGATGTGGGTTGTTCGGCCTAGCGTTCATAATCGCTGCAGCAGCAGCGGCATATTATCAGCCACTTTGTCTAATTGGTCTCTTCGTGATTTTGATTTGGTTTGCCGGGTATCATGATCGGAGGTGTGAACCGAACTGGCGAATCTTGCGGGACTTTGCCAGAAACAGAAACTGGTTTCTACCGGTTGGGACAGAGCTTCGACACGTGCCGGACAATTACAGGCGAAAGCGGTTTTACAGTGAGCCAAGACTGATTGAAGGAAGTTCAATAGTTGCACGCGTCTTGAGTGGTGACTTCAGCATGCTGCCAGCGCCTCCAAGCGGTGAGGTGCCGAGAAGTTCGCCTTCCTTTTCTGGTGCTGCGACGGGCAGAAGTGGTGGCTCGAGTGGACGATCAAATCCAGGCCCACTAAACTCTGATATTGAAAAACGCAGCCTCGAGGAGGAGCACCGTCGTGAACAGCAGCGGCTTCGTATCGACGAAGAGCGGCGCCAAGAACGAGAGAGGCTCCGTATTGAGGAGGAGCACCGCCAAAAAGAGGAAAGGTAACGTGCTGCAGAGGAAGAGCGACGCCGCGAGGAAGAGCGAATACGTGCAGAGGAGGAAGAAAAGCGCCGCGTCGAAGAAGAGAAAAAACGTGCCGAGGAATTGCGGCGACGCTTGGAAGAGCCGCGATTCGAATTGTTCATCGACGGTGCCTGGGCCGGGCCATTCTCGGTCAAAGAGATTTGGAGCAAGATACAGGACGGAAAGGTAAGCTTGACCGATTACGCAATTGATAGAGCAACGGGTGCCACCAGCCAGTTGGTTCAATTTCCTGAGCTCACAGCATTGTTTACTGAGTTAGCCGTTTCGACTTCAGTGAAGATCATGAAGCAGCACAAACGGACAAAAAAAGAGCGGGACGAGTGCATCAAGTTTCACGGGACCATTTGCGCCGTCTGTGGCTTTTCGTTTGAGCAAGAGTTCGGTGAAATTGGCAAAGATTATATCGAAGTTCACCATCTGAAACCAGTGGCTCAATACGCCAGCTCACGTGTGCGAATCGTCAATCCGATTGCCGACTTGCGACCTGTATGTGCAAACTGTCACCGCATGCTTCACATGCGCAATCCTCCGCTCAGTGTCGAAGAATTGATCGAGATTCGGTCCCAACAATCGGGGAAATGATTTCGGGGGGAAATGCGTCAGGCTGCAACAGTCTGAAATCCACACTCAAACCCACACTGGATGGGTCCGCCTTAGTGGCAGGCTGACTTTGCCGAGCCATTGTTCCCAGAAGAGGCAACACCGCAGAGGTGGGATAACCGCAGAGATGAGTTTTGAAATGGATTTCTCTGCGGTTATCCTATCTCTTGCGGTGTAATCTTCCCCGTATGAAAACCCACCACGAAGACCTGGGATCGGAACTCACGAAACGCGTCATCGCTGCCGCCATCGCGGTGCATCGGGAGTTTGGACCGGGGCTGGATGAGGCAGACTATGAACGGGCGCTACATCTGGAACTGCTGGCGATGGGCATCGAACACGAGTGCCAGGTGCCACTGCCACTGATCTACAAAGGCACGAAGCTGGACTGTGGTAACCGCATGGATCTTGTCGTTGCTGGTTGGCTGCTTTTGGAACTCAAAGCGGTGGATAAACTGCATCCACTGCATGAAGCTGCTAAAGCACCCACTTTGAACATCTCGACAGCCCTCGTCGCTGAGCGTATCCTCCGCGAATGACCGCGGCTTTACCCTTCATCGACGAACTGCACCGTGTGCCTGCAAAAAGAAAAGATACCAAGCATTTAGTGCACGAACGAGACCGCAGACTCGCCGCAAAGATGCCTGACAAGGTCGCCCTGCTGCGCACTAAGATGGCGGCGCTTTCCAGGGCCGACCAGGATTACGTGGAGAAGGACTAAATGATTCGTTAAGCCATGAAAGCACTACTTATTCTTGCCGCCGTGTGCCTGCCATTGGCTTCACTTTATGCCTTTGAGAAACCCATCTTACTCTGGCCGAATGGCGCTCCTGGAGCACTCGGCACGAGCGCGAAGGACATCCCAACACTCACGCCTTATCTTCCCGCGAAGGCCAGCGGCGCGGCAATGCTCCTGATTCCCGGTGGCAGCTACAGCGGCATCTATGAAGGTCAGGCAGAGCCATTCGCGCTGTGGCTGAATGAGCAGGGCATCACGGTCTTTGTACTGCGTTATCGGCTCGGCAGCGCGGGCTATCGTTATCCCGCGCAGCTTCAGGATGCCGTCGCGGCGATGCTCCAAATCCGTGGCAATGCCGAGAAGTGGAAGATCGACCCGAAGTGCATCGGCGTGATGGGCTTCTCCGCTGGCGGGCACCTCGTATCCACGCTGATCAATCGCCCTGAAGACGGCATGATCCTCGGCATCGACCGTGCAGTCAGCTCGCGTCCTGATATTGCCATCCTTTGTTATCCCGTCATCAGCATGAACACCCAACCTCACGCCACCTCGCTCAACATGCTCATCGGCGACAAACCCAGCGACGCACTTGTCCGCCAGACCTCCAGCGAACTTCAAGTGAAGCCCGGCCTCCCGCCCGTCTTCCTTTGGCACACGATGGAAGACAAGATGGTGCCCGTCGAGCACGCTCAACTCTACGCCGCTGCTTTGCATAAGCACGGTGTCCCGCACGAACTGCATCTCTACCAACACGGCGATCACGGCACCGGCCTCATCGGCACTCAGCACCCGTGGTTCGCTGATCTTCTGTTCTGGCTCAAGGCGCGCGGGTTTGTGCAATAACGAATCGCTGACATAAAAACTCCGCTTCGACGTTCACTGCGGACTATGCGCTTGCTCAGCCTCATCCTTTCCTCATTCGTCATTCTGACTTCGTCATTCGCTGCGGAGAAGCGCCCGAATCTGCTCTTCATTCTCGTCGATGATCAGTCACCGTATGATTTGAAGATGTACAATCCGCAATCGACGTTGCAGTCGCCAAATCTCGACAAGTTGGCGGCGCAGGGGATGGTGTTTGATGGTGCGTATCACATGGGTTCCTTCAGCGGCGCGGTGTGCATGCCGTCGCGGCACATGATCATGAGTGGTCGCACGGTTTGGCATCTGCCGCCGGCTCCATGGGGCGCTAAGACAAGCCCACCCGCGCTGGAGCAGCAAACGATCCCGGCGGTTTTCAATCGCGCCGGTTACGCCACCATGCGCACCTGCAAGATGGGCAATAGCTACGAAGCGGCTAATAAGCTCTTCACTGTGCGCAAAGATGCCTCCAAACGCGGCGGCACCGATGAAACGGGCAGCACTTGGCATGGCGACCAAGTCATGAACTATCTCGGCGAGCGTGAAACGACCAAGGAGACCAAACCCTTCCTCATCTACTACGGCTTCTCGCACCCGCATGACGAGCGCGATGGCAAACCTGAACTGCTGGCGAAATACGGTGCCACCAATCACACCGACGAGGCGAATCCGCCTTCGCTTCATAGCCTGCAGCCACCACTGCCTGCGAACTATCTGCCCGCGCATCCCTTTGATAACACTGACTCCGGCGTGCGCGATGAAGTGGCGGTCAGTGGCGTGTGGAAGCGCCGTGATGAAGCCACCATCCGCAACGAAATTGGCCGCCAATATGCGTGCAGCGAGAACATCGACATCCAGATCGGTCGCGTCTTGAAGAAGCTCGAAGACATGGGCGAACTCGACAATACCTACATCATCTACACCGCCGACCACGGCATCGCCATCGGCCACCACGGCCTCATGGGAAAACAAAACCTCTATCAGCATTGCTGGCGCGTGCCCTTCATCGTCAAAGGCCCTGGCATCAAGCCCGGCAGCCGCGTCGAAGGGAACATCTACCTGCTCGATGTGCTCGCCACGCTATGTGATCTCGCTGGAGTGGCAGCACCCGAAACAAATGAAGGCCTCAGCTTCAAACCCGTGCTCGAAGGTCAGAAGCAAGTCATGCGCGATGTCCTCTACGGAGCCTACAGCGGCGGCGGCAAGCCCGGTATGAGATGCGTGAAGCAAGGCGACTGGAAACTCATCCGCTACGAGGCCCCAGATCGCAGCGTGAATGAAACACAGCTTTTCAACCTCGCCGAAAACCCGAACGAACTCCTTCCTGAGCACGGCAAACCGAACCTCGCCAATGATCCCAAGCACGCCGACAAGCTCAAAGAGATGCAGGCACTTCTCCTGGCCGAGATGCGCCGCCTTGAAGACCCTTACCGCTTCTCCGATCAGCCTAGCGACGATCTCCCGCCACTGCCGGCTAAAGCCGCGAAGGCCAAGAAAGTGAAGAAAGCGAAAGAGTAATAGCCTTTGATTCTCCATGAGATTCATCCTAATCACTCTCATCCTTCTTGGCTCCTCGCTTTCCGCCGCGACTCCAAATTTCGTTTGGATCATCGCTGATGACATGTCGCCAGACACAGGTGCCTATGGATTGAAACAAGTCAGCACGCCGAATCTTGATCGCCTTGCTACTGAAGGCAGACGCTACGGTCGTGCCTATGCTACGGCGCCGGTTTGCAGCTCTTCACGCTCGGCATTTATCCTCGGTTGTTATCAAACCACGACAGGGCTGCATCCGCATGATGTGGAAAATCCGCAGCCTCTTCCTGCACCTTACAAGCATCTGCCAGGCCTCCTTCGAGAAGCGGGTTGGTTTGTCACGAATGCCGCAGCGCAAGGTGCGCAGCGCAGCGGGAAGACGATCAAGAAGGGCAAGACGCACTACAATTTCGCCCATGATGCCGCTGAAATGTTCGATGGCGACGACTGGCGCAAGCGCAAGCCTGGGCAGCCGTTCTTCGCGCAATTTCAGATCACTGAGCCGCATCGTCCCTTTCCGATTCCTGAGCGCTTCGATGAAGAGAAACTCCGCGCCATCGAGTTGCCGCCGAACTACCCCGATCATCCACTCATGCGGCGCGACTGGTATGCGTATCAGCGGAGTGTCGAAGTCGTCGATCAGCGTGTGGGTGCCATCCTCGACCAACTCAAAGCGGAAGGCGTGCTCGAGAACACCATCGTCATGTTCTTCGCCGATCATGGTCGCCCCATGCCATGGGGCAAGCAGTGGCTCAGTGTCGAAGGCCTGCAAGTGCCTCTGATCATGCGTGGACCGCAAATCGAGGACAAAAGCGTCGAAGAGCGCCTCGTCAGCCTCATCGATCTCGCACCATCAATGCTCAAGATCGCGGGTTTGCCGATCCCATCTTGGATGGAAGGCCAGGCAATTCTCAGTGGCGATTTTCCATCACGCGACCACCTCTTCGCAGCCCGCGACCGCTGTGGCGATGCGATGGATCGCATCCGTGCCGTGATCAGTCCCGACTCCTGGCTCGTGCAGAACTTCAACACCGACCTCTCTCGCCTCAACTGGTCTGGATACAAAGAAGCCAGCTATCCCGGCATGCCCTTGCTTCGCGTGCTGAATGCAACTGGTGGGCTAAACACCTTCCAGTCGCAGTGGTTGAAGCCGACCCGCTCTCCGATCGAGTTTTACGACCTCAAGACCGACCCCCAAGGCCTGCACGATCTTTCGCAGCATCCCGATCAAACCACCGCCATCACCGCAATGCGTGGCAAGCTCGATGCCTGGATCAAATCCAGTGGAGATCGTGGAGCCGCTGGTGATCCACCCACCGAGCCTACTATGGAGCAGATTCAAAAGGACAAACGTCTCGACTACCAGCGCACCTGGAAGACTCGGCTGAAAAACCCTGAGCCAACCGATGCGGAACGTCTCGCGTGGTGGATGAAGAGCTACGGGCTGGATTGAATGGAAGATGGAGGCTCGGGTTCGCGTTCGCAGCCATTCCATGATCCGCATTCTACTTTTCCTCTGCGCTCTCGGTTCCACGCTATCTGCTGCAGAACCACGGCCTAACATTCTTTTTCTATTCGCCGATGATCAGCGTTACGACACGCTGAGTTGCGCGGGCCATCCAATCATCCAAACACCGACGATTGATCAGTTGGCAGCCAATGGTGTGCGTTTCAGCAACGCGCATGTGACCACCGCCGTCTGCTGGGTGAGCCGCGCGGTGGTGCTGACCAGCCAGTGGGCGCGCACGCATGGGAAGCGCGATGCGGTGCCGCAAGTGCTGCCGGAATCTTTGACCACGATGTTCCCCGAGGTGCTGCGTCAGGCAGGCTACCGCACCGGGCACTATGGCAAGTGGCACATGATCGCGCCGCTGGGATTCAAGCCCGAGGAGCACTACGACGAGTACGAGGCCATCACGCGCAATCCTTACTTCAAGACCCTGCCTGATGGCTCGAAACGTCATGAGACTGATATCGTGTGTGATCGCGGCATCGACTTCATCAAGTCACAGCCGAAGGACAAGCCCTTCTGCCTGAACCTTTGGTTCAACGCCGCTCATGCGGAGGATAACGATCATCGCCCCGGCATCGGTTTGTATCCGTGGCCGCCGTCCGTCGATGGCATGTATGAGGAACGCAGCATCCCGCCGCCGCGCCTTGGCGATGCGGCCATCTTTGACGCGCATCCGCCGTTCCTCAAAGACAGCATCAACCGCGAGCGCTTCTTCTGGGGCTACGACACGCCGGAGAAATATGAAACGAATGTGCGTGCCTACTACCGCATGATCAGCGGCATCGATAAAGCCATCTCGCGTGTGCTTGCAGCGCTGAAGGAAGCCGGGCTCGCCGACAACACGATCATCGTCTATTCCGCCGACAACGGCTACTACCTCGGAGATCGCGGCTTTCAGGGCAAATGGTCGCACTACGAGGAAGCGCTGCGCGTGCCGATGGTCATCTACGACCCGCGTTTGCCGAACGAAAAGCGCGGCAAAGTGTGCGATGATCTCGTGCTCAATGCAGATCTCGCCCCGACCTTCCTCGACTGGGCAGGCGTCAAACGTCCTGCTGCTTATGAAGGGCGCAGCCTCTCCACACTGATCGAAGGTAAAGGCAGCGACAAGCCCTGGCGCACCCACTTCTTCTGCGAGCATGTCGATCTCGCGCCCACACTGACTTGGGAGGGTATTCGCGACCAGCGCTACGTCTATGCACGCTACTTCGACCAACAGCCCGCCTACGAGTTCCTGCACGATCTGCAAACTGATCGCGATGAATTGAAGAACCTCGCCGCCGATCCCGTGCAGGCCGAGACCTTGAAGAAAATGCGCGCCCTCTGTGATGCCGAGATGAATGCACGCGGCGGTGCCCTGCTACCGATGAATCAACGTGGTGCCAAAAAGCCCGCGAAGGGAAAGGCGAAGAAGAAAGCCGAGTGAAATGTTTCCTCCGCGCTTGAAGACGACATCTTCAAATCCAACCAAACCAAAGAACAACCATGAAACGCCTCGCCTTTATCCTCATCGCCATCTGTGGCGCAACCCTAGCCGCTGAAAAACCTGCCGAAGCCAAAGGAGGCCTCGGTGCCGATGCTCCCGCCGGCAAGCCCTACATCTACAAGACCTCCGCCGGCAAAGAGCGTCAGATGGAGATCTACTTCCCACCGAATCATGACGCAGCAAAAAGCAAAGTGCCCGGCTTGATCCTCTTCCACGGCGGCGGATGGGGCGGTGGATCGCTGGGGCAATTCCGTGAGGCATGCGCTTACTTTGCCAGTCGCGGGCTCGTTTGTGCCACGTCAGAATATCAGATGCTCAGCGCTGCCGATGCCAAAAAACTGCCCGCAGGTGAAACGAGGAAGCGCGTCTGCGTCACCGATGCCAAAAGCGCCATCCGTTGGTTCAAACAGCACGCAGGTGAACTCGGCATCGACCCGCAGCGCATCATCACCGGCGGTGGATCGGCGGGCGGGCACATCAGCGCCCTCGCCACCATGAATCCCGGCCTCAACGATCCCGCTGATCCGAAGGACATCGACACGAGCGTCGTCGCCTATCTGTGGTTCAATCCCGCCTTCGCCACCGATGACGACAAGGATCCCGAGATCGACATCCTGCATCATTTGAAGGCCGATCTCCCGCCCGCCATCGCCTTCTTCGGCGACAAAGACCCGTGGAAAAAAGGCTGGGACACCGCCCACACCAAATGGAAGTCCCTCGGCACCAAAACCATCGACCTCCAGATCGCCACCGGGCAGTCCCACAGCTTCTTCAACAAAGGCCCCTGGCAAACCGTCACCCTCATCGCCGCCGACAAGTTTCTTGTTAAACACGGCCTCCTCACGGGCGAGCCAACGAAGACGATGCCCGCGACAGGTGAGAAGTTGGTCCCCACTCCGTGAACATCACTCCAAGACTCCACCACTCCATGAAGCCGCTTCTCCTCTCCCTCCTCCTCACACTCGCCATTTCGTCATTCGCCGCTGACGACAGCTTCACCCCACTCTTCAACGGCAAAGACCTCACCGGCTGGGAAGGCGACCCGAAGCTGTGGAAAGTCGAGAACGGCATCGTCGTCGGCACCAATCCCGCGCCCGAAGCCATGGCAAACAACAACTTCCTCATCTGGCG
>CAZOVY010000003.1:0-123152 GCA_964583255.1 uncultured Prosthecobacter sp. | reverse complement strand
GTGATGAAAAAACTCTCCGCGACCTTGCATCTCGGAGGTTTTGCAAGAGGCTCGAACGTGTGGGTGGTTGGAAAGAGACGCAGGGCCGCATCAAGCATCTGAATGCCGGCATCGTGCTTGATGGCAAGCTGTGGTGTGCGCATTCAAACTACCCCGAAATGCCGATGAAGAGCTCGGTGGAGGTGTTTGACCCGAAGACTATGCAGCATCTTGAATCCATCGATCTGACAGATGCCGGCGGCTCGCTGACATGGGTGGATCGTCGCGATGGCTGGTGGTATGCCTGCTTCGCTCAGTATGCAAAAACGGGCGATCCAGCCCGCACGCGGGTGGTGCGCTTCGATGTAAACTGGAAGCCTGCGGCGGAGATTCGTTTCCCAGCCGAGGTGGTGACGAAGTTTGGCAAGAACAGCAGTTCCGGTGGCAGCTTCGGGCCTGACCGCCACCTCTTCATCACCGGTCATGATGCGCAGGAGTTGTATGTGCTTGATCTGCCCGAGGAAGGTGATGTTTGGACATGGAAAACCGCCATCCCGATCTCCGCGCATGGACAGGCTTTTGCGTGGGATCGCAGTGAAGCTGGCGTGCTGTATTCCATCGACCGGAAGACACATGAGGTGATTGTTTCACACCTCACGGCTGATTGACAAGATGGCAGTCTGGCGGATGACATGCGGGATGTCTGCCAAACCTGATCCTGCCTCGCTGCCCTGCAGCCCTCTCGATGAAACCACCGGCTTGAAATACTTCCCGCGCATGTTGGGTAAGATCCGGCTTTATGCAGATGGCAAGCTGTGGGAGGATCTTCATGCTAACCTTGGCAAAGGCAGCGACGGCGCGTGTGTGGCGTTCCTGCACATCAACTACGACGATTTGAAAGCTCGCGTGCTCGAAGGCGGCACGGACGAGGAGATCCTGCAATGGTGCCAGGATCAAACGCGCGCGCTGAATGACACGGACAAGCTCGTCTGGAACTACTACACGCAGAAGCTCGGATGGAAGGACCACATCACGGCCATCTTGGCAAAGCGCAAAGCTGATGGTGGGCTCGGTGATCGCGATGACATCCAGACCATCACGCATTACATCGACGTGGATGAGGGAAGGCTGCCGTAAGCAGGCTGATTTGCCGAAATCCAAGGCTGTGCCTGATCAATTTGGAATAAAAGAAGAGACAGCAGACTCCCATCCAAGTTCACCAATCCATCAAATCAACCCATGAAAGCCATCCTCTCCGCCCTCCTGTTTTTGACCAGCATTGCCCTTGCCGCCGATCCCGGCGATTTCACGGTGAAGTCGGCTACCGGCAAGGAGACCTTCACGCTTAAAGACGTGAAGGGGAAATTCGTCGCCATTCACTTCCTGCTCAAGACAGAGTGCCCGGTGTGCCTGCGCCACACGCGTGATTATTTCACCAAAGCGCCGACGCTGCCGAATGTGCAGCAGGTCTTTCTGAAGCCGGATACGGATCGAGAGATTGAGGCCTGGGCGGCGAAGCTGCCTGCGGAGGAGCTGGCGAAGAATGCTATTTTTAGAGATCCCAATGCCAAGCTGGCGAAGGCCTTCGAGATCCCTGATGGCTATGCCTTTCATGGACAGGTCGTGCATTATCCGGCCACGGTATTGATCGGGCCGGATGGGAAGGAAGTCTTTCGCTATGTGGGCAAGAACAACGGCGACCGGCTCTCCTTTGAAAAGCTGGCGGAGAAAGTGGCGGAGCTGTCGAAGCGGTAGCATAGCTGTATGGTGAACCCCACCATCTCCACCCGTCCTGCTACTGAGGCCGACGTGCCCGTCCTACTCCAATTCATCCGTGAACTGGCCGAGTATGAACAGATGACTCATGACTTGGTGGCGACGGAGGAGCGGCTGGCTGAATCATTGTTTGGTGAACAGCGTTCAGCGGAAGCTTTGATCGGCTGTGTGGACGGTGTGCCTGTGGGGTCGGCGATCTTTTTCACCAATTACTCCACCTTTCTCACAAGGCCGGGCATGTACCTGGAGGATCTCTATGTACAGCCTGCCCATCGGGGCTGCGGCATGGGAAAGGCACTGCTCATCGCCGTGGCACGAATCGCCGTGGCGCGCAATTACGCGCGCTATGAATGGACGGTGCTGGACTGGAATACTCCTGCGATTGAGTTTTATCAGAGACTGGGCGCTGAGATGAAAAGTGAATGACGCGTCATGCGGGTGAGTGGTGAGGTGCTAGCCAAGATGGCCGAATGAGAGTTCGATTCTCTTCATCCATCCTCAGGCGTTTCAGGGCCTGCGAGGAGCTTTTGATAAATCACGAGATCGAGCCAGCGGCCGAACTTGAAGCCTACTTCCCGCATCTCTCCGCAGCGCTGGAAACCCAATCGCTCATGCAGTGCGACACTGGTAGCATTCGCTGCATCGATGACGCCGATCATGGCGTGATAACCCTGCGATTCAGCAGCATTTGTGATGCGCTCCAGCAACTGTCGGCCCAGGCCCTGCCCGCGAAATCGTGCGTTCACATAGACGCTGTGTTCGACGGTGTATTTGTAAGCGGGAAAGGTGCGAAAGGGACCGTAGCTGGCGAAGCCCATCAGCTCGTCTTGATCATTGATGACGCCGATGACGGGGTAGTGGCTTGCTTGTTTGGCCTCCCACCATGATTGCATCCGCGCGATGCTACGCGGCTCATAATCATAGAGCGCGGTGGAGTTGATGATGGCTTCATTGAAGATGCTACGGATAGACTCCAGATGCTGGGGGCCGCACTCGATCCAGGTCATGACTTTTTAGCGGATGAAGTAGCTGAGGTTCTCCAGTTCCACGGCGAGATCGACGCTGTTGACCACGACATGATCAGGTACGTCGAGGATGGTGGGAGAGAAATTAAGGATGGCCTGAATGCCGGCTTCCACCATTTGGTTCGTCACCACTTGGGCACCGCTGATGGGCACGGTGAGGATCGCCATCTTGACTTGGTTGGCTCGGATGAAGTCTGGCATTTCCGTGATCGTATGGATCGGAATCTTGAGTCCAGGCTGTGGCTTCGGCGCTAGATCAAAAGCCGCGACGACTTCAAAGCCTTCTTTGCGGAAACCGCCGTAGCGCAGGAGTGCCGAGCCGAGATTCCCGGCACCGACGAGGATCACCGGCTGTAGGCGGTTATGCCCGAGCACCTCCGAGATGGTTTTGACCAGTGCTTCCACATTGTAGCCGAGTCCGCGCGTGCCGAATTGCCCGAAGTAGGTCAGGTCTTTGCGTAGCTGTGTTGGCTTCACTCCCGCCGCTTTGGCTAGAGCTTCTGAGGACACGGTGTCCACCTCGTTCTCTCGCAGTTTAGTCAGGCAGCGCTGATAAATGGAGAGCCGGTAGATGGACTTTCGCGGGATGTCTATGCGGTTCACTTGTGAAAATTCACCCGTGAGATCCCTTTGTCAATCTAGGTATCGCTCGCGGAATCTCAGCCGAGACCCACGGCATCACGCACTCGGGCGACTGTTTTCCGAGCCACTGCGCGCGCTTTCTCCGCACCTTCAGCGAGCACTCGATCCACATACTTGGGATCAGCGATGATCTCTAAACGGCGCTCACGGAAGGGCGCAAAGTGATCGCTCACGGCTTGCAGTAGGCGTTTTTTAAAGTCGCCGTAACCGATGCCTCCACGCTGAAAGTCAGCCACCATCGTGTCGTAGTCGGCGGCAGATGCGGCCAGTTTGTAGAGCGCTAGAATGCTGCTGCCTTCCGTTGCTTTCGGCGACTCGACAGGGGTGGAGTCGGTCTTGATGCCCATAATCTTTTTCTTCAGCGCGGCAGGTTCTTCAAAGAGCTGGATGGTGTTGTCATAGCTCTTGCTCATCTTCTGGCCATCGAGTCCAGGAACTACGGCGGTCTCATCACGAATGCGTGGAACTGGCAGCTTAAATAGACCTTCACCAAAGGCCTCGTTCATCTTGATGGCGATGTCGCGCGTCACTTCCACATGCTGCTTTTGATCGCGCCCCACAGGCACCAAGTCGCTGTCATAGATGAGGATGTCTGCGGCCATGAGCACAGGGTAGGCAAAGAGTCCGTGAGACGCGCTGATGCCATTGGCGACCTTGTCTTTGTAGCTGTGGCAGCGCTCTAGCAGGCCCATCGGCGTGACCGTGCTGAGAATCCAGGCCAGCTCCGTGTGCTCAGGCACATCACTTTGGCGGAAGAACACGCACTTCGCTGGATCTAGCCCGCAGGCCAGGAAGTCGATGGCGAGATTTCGCACATGATCGCGCAGAAGCTTGCCATCGTGGATGGAGGTCAGCGAGTGGTAGTCGGCGATGAAGTAATACGCGTCCCCCTCGTGTTGAAGCTTCAGCGCGGCCTCCATCATGCCAAAGTAATTGCCGATGTGGAGTCGCCCGCTGGGTTGGAGGCCTGAAAGAATGCGCATAGGGCGCTAGACATGGCGGAGTCACGCCAGCCTTCAAGTGCGAAGGTGAAAACACCGAGGCACAATTAATCCTGTCCGGTTTGCCGATATGCCGTGAGATAGTGACAACCCATGAATACTCACGAGACCCGCGCCGCGCAGCTCTTCCTCAGCCATCACGATTTTGTGAAGGGTGTTGCTTTGAAATATGCGCCCTGGCCGGGATTGATGGATGACATCTCGCAGCAGGTGTTTCTCGAATTCATCGCCAAAGAAGAGCGCTGGGATCTGGAGAAAGATCTGCGCCCGCTACTGGCCACCATGACTCGCCACGTGGCCATGCGGCTGTGGCGTGACCGCACGCGTGAGCGGCCTGAAGTGGTGCAAAAGCTGGCCGACCACATCCGCCTGCTCGCTGAAGAGCGCGACCTGCCGCCGCGCTATGAAGAGGAGATCGGCATCCTGCGATCCTGCCTCATGAAGCTTACAGAAAAGAGCCGCGAACTCGTCCAGCTCTACTATTACAGCGATGTCTCCACCCCCGAGATCGCTGAGCAGCTCGACATGAAATCAGACACCGTTTGCCGCGCCCTATCCCGCGTGCGTGACAAGCTGCGCGACTGCATCCAGCGTGAACTCAATCAAGGAGGTCACGCTCATGCTTGAATCCGCGCATGATCCTGAAGTGCTGCTCCAGCACTATCTCGAAGACTCTCTCACCGAAGCTGAAGCCGTGGCTTTTCTGGAGCTATTAAAAGCTCAGCCCGAACTCGCTGATCGCCTGCTCGGTCAGCTCCAGGTCGATGCCATGCTACAAGAAATGGAAACAGTGGGCAGCCCCACACTGGTCCCGCTTCCGCAGAATGAGGCGCTGGCAGCGTCGTCCAAACCAGCCTATCGCCGCCCGACTTACATCGCTCTAGCGGGTGTCGCCGCTCTTGCCGCTTGCATCACGCTGACTGCCAGTTGGGCTTTGCATTTACTCAGCCCAACCAATGATGCCGAAGCGACAACCACGGCCGTCGCCGTGCTGGCTCGTGGCGTGAATCTCGAATGGGAAGGCGCATCTCATGCAACGGGCAGTCCGCTCACTCCGGGCTGGCTGCGTTTGAAGAGTGGCCTGGCCCAGATCGAGTTCTATCAAGGCGCGCGCGTCACGCTGGAGGGGCCTGCGGCATTTCAGCTCATCTCATCAAGCGAAGCCTACTGCACGGCGGGAAAACTCAGTGCTCATGTGCCACCGCAGGCCAAAGGGTTTCGCATCCAGACACCGAAGGGCACCATCGTCGATCTCGGCACCGACTTCGGATTGGATCTGAATGACGCAGCATTCCCCGTGCATGTCTTTAAAGGCGAGATCGAACTGCACGCCGCTGGCTCCCCGATGAAATCGCTAAAGGAAGGCCAAGCGATGGCGCTAGCTTATGCCGCGAGGAGCATGGTCGCCGATCAGTCGGCCTTTACCTCCCTGCGCGATGTCGATGCACGAACGGCAGAGTCGCAGCGCTTGGCTTTTGAAAGCTGGCTCACTCGCAGCGCGGCCTGGGATAACGATACCGCCCTGCTCATGCGCTTCGACTTTCAGGACAATCGCGAGACACGGTCACTGAGTAATCATGCACTGAATGCACAGCAAATTTTAGCGGGCAGCATCGTCGGCTGTGATTGGACGGATGGGCGCTGGCCGGGCAAAAACGCGCTGGCCTTTCGCAATGTGAGTGATCGCGTGCGTCTCAGCATTCCTGGTGATCACACGGCGCTTACTTTCAGCACTTGGGTTCGCATCAATGGACTCGATCGCAGCTACAACTCACTCTTCATGACCGAAGGCTATGCTGATGGTGCCGCGCATTGGCAGATCACGAGAGAAGGTAAGCTCCGACTCGGAATTGCCGGACGGAGCGGCAAGCTCTCGCATGACTACGACACGCCAGCCATCTTCACGCCCGAGCGTTTTGGTCAGTGGCTGCATCTAGCCACCACGATCGATCCTGTGGCGAAAGAGGTGCGCCATTATTTGAATGGTGAACTCATCGCCCGAGTGCCTCGTAGTGACACTTTTCCCGTGCAGATCAATGTCGCCGAACTCGGCAACTGGAATGATCGCGGTCGTAGCGAGCGCGTCGCCATCCGCCATTTCAGCGGTGCTATGGACGAGTTTCTTCTCTTTGATCGCATGCTCACCGACGCAGAGATCCAGAAGCTGGCGAAGTGATGAGTGATTCAATCAATCAGATCCAAATCATGCCGCAGACGGCACACGGATTCTACGGCTTCACGCTCAGCAGTGGCAGCAAGTTCAGCATCGCTTTTGAATCCCGCTAGTCGCGACATGCCGATGCGGTTCTGCGAGATCCAATGAAGGATCTTGCCAAGACGACCTCCGCGTTTTTTCATGCGGGCACAGCAGAAAGTCAAAGCGAGATGGCGTTTTTCACGCCCTGGATCATTTGCTTTTCAGGAGCAGGCGGCTGGCAGGCGCGGAGCCGAGATGTGGGACGTCTGGCAGCTTCAACGTGTCAATGTAGGCGATGATGTCCCAGCGCTGCTCAGGTGTAAGCGTGGATTCAAAGCTGGCCATAGGAGTGCCATTCAAGCCGGTGGCGAGCACGCGGTAGATGTCCGCAGGCGTGTCGCCACAGCGGAGATGTGGCTGGCGGAGATCGGAGGGTTTGGCGGGCAGATTCCAGATGTCTTTGAGTGCGGCGACAGTAGGGCCTTTGCCGTCTGCATTCGGGCCATGACAGGCGGCGCAGATGTTTTGATACAGAATCTTGCCTGTGGTCGCATGGGTGATGCGCTTTGGTTTGTCATCAAGCCATATGGGTGGCTGCGGAAGTTTCATCGGCTCGGCGTAGTTCTCGGCCTTGCGCCAGCGCCGGGAGAAGGATTTGATGTATTCGATCACCGCACGCACGTCATCGTCTGGTAGATTGGTGAACATGCCCATGCCGGTGCCGGTGAGTCCGCCACGAATCGTGCGCGCGAGATCTGCCTCGGTCGGCAATGCGCCCGCCGGAGTGGTGCGGAATTTGAACATGCCCTCACGAAACGAGCGTGGTTTTGGCTGAAGCTGCGCGCTCATCTCACCCGTGCCATCTCCGCGAGGTCCGTGACAGACGATGCAGTTTCGCTCGAAGACATACTTGCCTTGCATGTAGAGATCGAAGTCCAGCGCCGCGGGTTCAGACCCCATGGATGAGACTACCCCGATGAAGAGTAGAACCTGGGTGATGAGAATACGAAAGGGCATGATGCGACAACGAGACGTTTGGAGATAACGACACGAAGCATCTGCCGAACCATGCAGTGGCGGTGGCAAAGCAATCCAATTTTGTGCTGCCAGAACTTACTACTCGGCCGCACTGACCTTTTCACCGGCGAGCTTGGCAGCGCGTTCAGCGAGTTCGATGTGGAACTGCTCGGGCTGCGGGGCTTCACCCGTGGTGCGGGTGCGGGCGAACCAGTCGGCGAAGATTTCACCGTCCTTGCGCTCAGCTTTGAAGGCCTCGAGGAACTCGCGGACTTTGACGGGGATGTCTTCACCGAGGACGCTTTTGAATTCGAGACCTGCGAGGCGATCTCCACGCACGCTGCCGCCGACGAACATGGCGTATTTATTCGGCGCACGACCGACGAAGCCGAAGTCGGCGTTGTAAGGGCGGCCACAACCATTTGGGCAGCCGGTCATGCGGAAGAGGATGGGCTCGTCTGCCATGCCGAGTTCACGGAGGATCGGATCAATTTTGTCCATGATGCCTGGTAGGGCGCGCTCGGACTCACTGAGGCTCAAACCGCAGGTCGGCAGGGCGACGCAAGCGTGGGCGACTTTGCGCGCACGGGTCATGTCATCACTGTGGACGACGCCGTGCTTGGCGAGGATGGCATCGACCTTGGCTTTATCAGCAGGATCGATGTCGGCGAGGATCAAGTTTGTGTTCGGCGTGACGATGATCGGGCATTTCACGGACTCGGCGATCTCACGGAAGCAGGCTCGATATTGCGGCTTGCCTTCAGCATCGGCGATGCGGCCCATGCTGACAAAGACGGCGCAGTAGAGTTTGCCGTCACCCTGCTCGTGCCAACCGAGGGTGTCTTCGACGCTGTCGAATTTCAGTTCTTTGGCTGGGAAGGTTTCGATGCCGGGCAGGCGGCGGACGACTTCGGCGCGGAAGCCGTCGATGCCCATGGTCTGCACGGTGTATTTCATGCGGGCGTTTTTGCGCTCGGTGCGGTTGCCATGATCACGCTGGGTGGTGACGATTGCCTCAGTGGCATCAACGACGTGGGCACGCTTCACATAAAAGAGTGGCTGGCCGAGGAACGGTCGCGTGCTGAGCTGGCCGTGGCTCATACCGAATCCGCCACCGACGGTGATGGTGTAGCCTTCGACTTCGCCATTCACGACATGGGGCACGAAGCCGCAGTCTTGGGAGTAAAGATCAACGTCATTGCAGGGCTGAATGGCGACGGCGATCTTGAATTTACGCGGGAGATAAACTTGACCATAGATGGGATCTTCACCTTCAGGCGCTGTCGTGGCTGCGCGGACATCTGGATTAACCTCGGGGTCTTTGATCCACTCGGGATCGATCTTTTCACCGTCGAGCCACATGTCGGCATAAGCGGAGGAGCGCCAGAGGAAGCGCTGGCTGATTTCTTCCGTGAGCTTCTGAGTGTCGGCGTGGATGGAGTCCTTGATCGGTGCCGCAGGGCCCATGGTATTGCGGACAACATCGCCGCAGGCACCCATGGTGCTGAGGCCGCTGTGGCAGACGTTGTGAATGACTTCTTTGAGGCCACCTTTGAGCACGCCGTGAAGCTGGATGCCCTGGCGATTGGTCAGGCGCATGTTACCCATGGCCTTGGTGCAAAGGTCGTCATGGATGAGCCACTGCGCGGAGCTGATTCGCCCGCCGGGCATTTTGCTGCGGATCATGAAACTCCAAGCCTTGTCGAGCTTGGCCTTGTTACGCTCGGCGCGCAGATCGCGGTCGTCCTGCTGATAGCTGCCGTGAAATTTGAGCAGCACGTTTGAGTCATCTGGCACATGCGAGAGTGCGGTATCGGCGAATTGTTCGGCGATCTGACCGCGGAGGCCATTGGAGGCGAGTTTGATGTCTTCGACGCTGGCTTTGCTCATAAGGTGGGGAGGGTAAAAAGAGGGCAAAGATAGTCACCTTGATACAGGGGAAAGCAAGCAGCCAGAGTGATTATTTACCCAAAAGTCTATCGGGATTATATAGAAATAGATTTTTCATCTTGTTTGATTGGTATTTATAAATATTTGAACAACAAGGACACTAAGTTTTTGAAATTATGGTGAATCCTGTTAAATTTTAAAGACCATGATCTTTCCTGCCCTGCCCGAACTCCCGAATGTGTTTTCCCCTGCGATCTCTGTGAAACAGCAGCTAATGGGGATTCGGAGATCACTCGAAAGAGCCTGTCTAGAGATTGACGACCATATCCGGTCGCTGGAGCAGGGCCAATCCCCTGCTAATGACTGCATGCTACCAGCGCTGGCTAGCGCATGTCTTTTTGAAATTCCACCGCATTCATTTGAGCAGTTCGCTCCTGAGGAGATGAAAAGTGATCCGGGAATGACTGAGACTCGATTGGTGATGGAAGCGACGGCACCAACTGCTCTAGATCCACTTCTTGAAGAGGCCACGCTGGAAGAGCTGAATTCGGCTTTGTCGAAAGCCTTTGTTCAGATGGCTGGCCGGGATCTCTGGTGAAAACAAAAAGGACATGCTCATAAGCATGTCCTTTCGCGGAGGTGATCCAAATTCCTGGTGCGGCTTTAAGTCGTCATGCGGGAGAGTCGGGTGATCAAGCCTGTGCGTACTCCGCGTGCGGTGATGGTGGTGGCTTCAGCAATCGCAGCATAGGCACGGGAGACACGGCGGCTAGAAACCTCAAACGAGGCGTCTGAAGACTCCATGATGAATCTCCAATCGAGTCCGTCGCGTGAGATATCGAATTGCCCCGGCGAGGTGTGCGATACTGCTTTGACGATGCACTCGGGAGAAAAGCACCAGCAGACAGTGAAGGGCTGACCCTGATCCTCCGTGTCTCGGATTTCGATATCGCCGCGCATTAAATGGACCTGCCTCTGGAAGGCGTGACCTTCATGCTCGAAACGCGCGGCAGCCGTGTTGCTTTCGGCAACGACCGTCGGGCGGGCATGATGTGGGCCTTGTAAAAAGGGACCGAAACGACGCGGGGTTTTGAATTCGACCTGGTTTGGCTGCGGGCCGTTGTGCGCGGACCATGAGGCGAGTTCAGCACGCAGTTTAGCATGGCCATAGTAGCCGCCTGTGCCTGGATCGATCAGCAGGGCTTTTTGATTGTCCCAGACTGAGAGGTGTAAGGCATCACAGTGGCCGTGGGCGGCGATGCTGCCGAAGCCGAGCGGTGATGCATCGAGGCGCAAGAACCAGCCCTCTGTTCTCAATGTGGACACGCCACTGTCAGGATAGGTGCGCCACGGTGTACTCAGGTCGCGCTCGTGGAGCTGAGTGAGGGGTGTCGTGCCTAACCAAGATTTGAGACTTCCCTGATCTCCGGCCAGCCATTGCTGCCATTCGAGTATGGCCCTAGAACGCTGCGTCGTCAGTGGAACGACTTGAGCATCGTCATTGTCGCCAAAATCCCAAGCCTCGATGCCTTGGCTGAGATCGAGAAAGTATGTGCCTGCAGCACATAGGCGATCATAGGCATCTCCAGCACGGCAGCCGACAGCTCTGACGGCTTGCCAGGCAAGATCGAAGGCGAATAGATGGTAGTGGAGCGCTTGCTCTCGTGAGCCTCCGTCACTAGCAAACTGATGCAACACCTCGCGACTCACGGCTGACCATGCGTGATCCACTGGGCAGGTGATCTTTTCCAAAGCTGGCCAGCGCTGGCCAGCAACGACTAGAGCGGCGAGTTCCCCCAACAAATGATTATTGGCCGAAGAGCCTGCGGACTTGTAGCGCCAGATCCAGGCAGCATGAATAGGGACGATGCGTTTGACCAAAGCAGACTGCGTTTCGGCTAGGCGCGCGTGCTCAGCACTTGAGTCCTTGATGGCGGCGGCGACGAGTGCGTCGAACCAAGTGAAGTTGATCAGTCTCAGTGCCGCTTCAAGGGGACTCGTCCAATTGATGCCCATGCCGGGGGGATTGCGTTCGCACCAGTCTTCGAGCCAGAGTTGCGCCGCACGAATAGCATCTTTGTCGTGGTTCAACCAGCCGTGCATGGCGAGCCGAGTCATCTCAGCCCAGCGGTTGATTTCCCAGATCGTGCGCGCATCGGCTCCGTCAGGCAGGTGCCGATGATTCAGGCGATGCGCAGCGATGGCGGGATCAATGACGACTCCGCAAGTTGGGTCGCGATGCCAGCAGGGCGGGGCCCCGACAGAGACTTTTTTCCAGCCAAAAATTTGCCACTCACCACGCAGCAGACTCTTGGCGTCTTTAGCAAGCTGCTGCTTGATTTCCGCAGAGAAAACCTCTGGCAAAGGCAGGCGCGGCACGCTGGGATTCACGTCGTGGTGATCCAGTGCTGCGATGTCTTCAAGAAAGCCGCCCTCGGTCCAAATGCACCACTTTTCGACCAAGCGATGACTTACCTCACGAAGGCTCATAGCCTTGAGGCGGTGGCGATACCAGGAGAGGCGTTCCCCGAAACTCATGCTGCGTTTTCTACACTCCGATGCTCTGCCCTGCACGAATAGAATCCATGACGGCAAAAGTTAGCGCCGTGCTTTGTCGTGCTTCTGGGTAGGGCAAAGGATGTGCACTGCCACCTTTTAGAAAGCTCAGCCATGCGGCCATTTCTTCGGCGTGACCTTTGCTATTGAACTTGGCGACACTGCGTTTGCGGCGTCGGTAAAGTGTGAGCGTCTGGAAGTTTTCACATTCGGCGACGAGGCCTGCGCCAAAGATACGGAAGCTTTCTTTCGGGAACGCTGAGTCGCCTTCAGCCGAATAGATGATCTGTGCTGACGAGCCATCTTTGAATTCGATCTGCGCGGTCACGGAGTCTGGGAAGGCCTGGCGTCCGATTGTTTGAGCCGTGACTTTGACTGGGGCGCCGAGGAGGTGGCATGCATAGTCAAAGAAGTGGCACGCCTCACCCAGCACGCGTCCACCGCTCTCTTCAAGATTGGCATACCAGTGATCTGGAGCGAGTGCTCCGGCGAAGATGTGATAGGCCAACGTCTTCGGACCTGAGATGTTTTGCAGTGTCTTTTTTAGCTCAACCGTTGCAGGCGCAAAGCGGCGATTAAAGCCAACCATGACGCTGCCTTTTGAATCATGAATGGCGGAGTCGATAGCGGCGAGTTCCTCGCGTGTCAGACAAAGTGGTTTCTCAACGAACAGGTGCTTTCCTGATTTCAGGCCACTCAGGATCATCGGGGCATGAAGATGATGCCGTGTGCCGATCATTACGGCACCGCCTTGTTGTTTGAAGGCTTGAGCTGAGTCAGTTTCTGCGTTCGCAAAACCAAACTTTTCTTTCACATGCCGCGCACTGAGTCCCGTGCCGTTGACAATGGTGCCGAGCGTGATCTGACCTTTGAGATGAGGGAGCAACATCGTGCGCGCGAAGTTGCCCGCGCCGATGACGTCAAGCACGCCTACAGGCGTGCTTGACGAATGACGAATGACAAATGACGAATGATCAGCAGGCTTGGCAGTTTCGACATCAGACGTTCGACATTCGCCATTTTGGTATTCCATCACCACGCCGATGTCGGCATTGCCCGGCTGCATCAGGTCATTGTAAACTGACACGGCATCAGCAAAGCGCGCGCGACGTGTCGTGACGGGCGCTAGATCGAGCTGGCCCGACTTCATGAGTTGAAGGCAGGCTTCAAAGTTGCGATTCTCTGTCCAGCGCACATGGCCGATGGGGTAATCTTTGCCGCCCCACTCATATTGCGAATCGTAGCGGCCAGGGCCGTAGCTGCGTGAGTAGCGTACCTGGATGTCCTTCATGTACGCGGTCTTCCAGGAAAGCTCCGCATCATAGATGCCCACAATTACCATCACTCCGCGATCCCGCAGGCAGGCGATGGCGGTATCGGCAGCTTCACGACCTTTGCCGCCGACGCAGAGAAGAACGGCATCCACGCCATGACCATCCGTCCAGGCTCGCACCTCGTCTTCGAGCTTGGATTGAGATGGATTAACCACACGCTCCGCACCCATGGCGAGCGCCGTGTCGAGGCGGCCTTTTACGAAGTCTGCTCCCATCACGAGGACACCTGAGGCCTTGAGCAGGCTCGTCGCCAGTAAACCGACGAGGCCCTGGCCTAACACCAGCACACGTTCACCGAGACGTGCACCAGATTGGCGGACGGCTTCCATCGAGATCGAGGCCAGCGTCGTGTAAGCCGCCTGCCAGTCTTCCACTCCTTCAGGAATGGAGGACGCGAGTAGATCCGGCACTGCGATCATCTCCGCATGAAACGCACACTCCGCACCACCGCAGACCACGCGATCACCGACATGGAAGCGCGAGTTCAATTCATCCACGGCGATTACCACACCCGCCGCCGAGTAACCAAGAGGCGATGGCGATTCGAGCCTGTTGCGCACTTTCTCCATCGCCGCCTTCCAGCCCAAGGTCTTTGCCGTATCCATCACCTTCTTGACCTGATCTGGCCGCGCTTTCGCCTTTTGCAGCAGTGACATCCGCGCCTGCTCCACCTTCATTTTTTCTGTTCCCGGTGAAATCACCGAGCACATCGTCTGCACCAAGATGCCACCAGGCGGGGGCATGGGAGCAGGCACGTCTTGAAGCTCGAGACGTCCGTCTTGGTATTGGGCGAGTTGTTTCATGGGCTTGGGCTAATGTTAGTGATGCAGTTTTGTCACTAACCACTTGTGTTTACCTGCGCTGGTCTTTTCTATTTCGTGAACTTCGCGCAGCAACAGGCTGAAATCGTCGCCGAGCTTTTTCATCAAACTCGTGCGCAAGGGTTCCAGGCGAGAGTTCTTCCATTGGGGTCCAGGCAAGTAGCGAAACTCGATTTCACCTTGGCGTTCCTGGGCGAACTGCACGGCTAGGAGGCCGTCAAAAATGCGGTCGTGCATGTTGATGGCGGTGAGGGAGATGCGGCGACCGGTGGCGCTGACGAGGAACTCATAGTCGCGGCCCACGACTTCTTCGATCTCGATCATGGGCAGCTCGGCATCGGGCCTGGCGGCGAGTTTGACATAGTCGCCGGTGCGGTAGCGGATGAGTGGCATGGCGTGATTGTGAAACGAGGTGCCTATGACTTCGCGATTCCCGTTTTCATCAGGCTCACCGAACTCGACATATCCATAAGTGGGCCAGAAGTAGAGATGGTGCGAACTGCGTCCCTGTGCGGCGAGGACGACGCGCTCGCTGTGTCCATACCAGTGAAACACATGCGTGCTTAAAGCCTGCTCCAGATACTGCTGGGATTCGGTGGTGAGTTTCTCGGAACCGCAGAGCACAGACTTGATCGGGAAGTCGAGTTTCAGTCCACTTTGCTCCAGTCCGCGAGCCAGCATGAGAGCAGCGCTGGGATAAGCGTGAAGATGCTGCGGGCGGAATCGGTTCAGCGCGGCGACATACTCGGGTAGCCGCTCCAGTGTGAGATGATACGAGGAGAGGATGAGCCAGTTCCGCGTGGCGTCGTAGTAGCTGATTTTGCCGTGCGCTTGGCTGGAGGTCACGCCGCCTCGAATGACGGCCACACGATCGCCGAACTTGTAGCCGCGGCGTGACCACTGGGCTTCGAGGTAGGCTTGCTCCTTCGGGCGACTGATTCCTTTTTGCAGATAAAAGCCGACAGGCACGCCACTCGATCCGCCTGTTGTGATGTAGAGCCGCTGTTTCGCAGAGAACTCAGGATTCACCATTTGCTCGCGGTGCAGCAGGAGGTCTTGCTTGGTGAGCAAGGGGTAGTCGGCCAGTTGCTCCAGCGACTCGAACTTTGTCACATCCACTCCACTAGCGGCGAAACGTTCGGCATAAAAGGGCGTCTTGCTCGCGGCGATCAGGGACTCCCGCAGCGCTTTGATTTGATAGCGCCGGATGGTCTCTGCATCCCATGACTCCACGGCGCTCGCTTCGTTTTGAAAGTGCTGATACTTTGACCCATGCCGAAGTGAGGCTGGCAAGACTCGGTAGGCACGACCAGCGAGTGTCTTCACTGGTTGAGGCGCGGCTTCGTAGAGACGTAGCAGCGGATAGAGGGTGTCTTCGAGAGACATATTCAGACAGGCTCGGGGCCTGTGCCGGATCAGGCGAGCCTGCGAAAACGGCGGAGCATCACGACGACGCCAAAGCAGGCGATGAGTAGAGCACCGCTGGGCTCTGGCACAGGGGCGAAAGAGGAAATGATGAGGGCGTCCTGCCAGTTATCAATCGTGTTTGCTTCAGAGAAGAGCGTATTGGCGATGTAGTAGCCATGCTCCGCAGTGTAGGTGTCGAAGAAATTGGCGGCATCTTTGATTTCGATGTCATTGAGAATGCTCTGGAAAATGCCAGATCGTGCGATGCCAGCGGATGTCAGATCACCGAGCCAGCGGTCATCAAAATTGATGCTAGTGAAGTCGGATCTGGATGTGCCACCGACGATGTCTGTCTCGCCATACACTGATGCCAATAAATGCTGCACGGCAAAGAAGGAATTGTAGAAGGCATCATCGTTCGTGTAGTTGGCTGAGGCGCTGCTTTGCTCGGTGAACCGGCCTGATGCTCCGGCTAGCGTGTTCCAGGGCAGGTAGGCATCGAGGACGTATTCCATCACGGCGACCTGCTTTGGTATCGCGGTCGTGTAAAAGCCGGGGTTGCTCTGGAAGAAGTTTTGTCTCTCGGTGTTCTGCTGATCCCAGGCATCCGCAAAACTCAGGGCGTCAGCCAAAAAGGCATCTCCTGTAGTTGCGGACTTTGAGCCGTTCGGCTCCACGCACATCCACCAATAGTTTTGGCCGCTGATTTCATAGACACCTCCGTAGCCGTCACGATCCACGCCGTTGATGCCAATGGTCTGGGCTGTGGCAAACGAGGCGATCCCGAAAAGTGCGATGAGAATGGCTGATTTGAAGTTCATGTAGTTATATATAATATAAATACAATAATAAACAACAATTTTCAGCAAATATCTTGATTACCTTACTTTTAGCCTTCTCTAAATCACTGGCGATCCAAGACTTGCTTAGCCCAGACTTCCAATCCCACAGCAACCCAGAGTGCCTCGGCCGTTGATTGGGCGTTTGGACCTGACGTGGAACCTAGAGAATCCCAGAGCTTCGAAATCACTGCCGATTGAAGTATTCCACGCCGCTGAATGCCCGGCAGCCATTCGTCCTGCATCTTTTCCCTCACCTGCGGCTGAAGGAAAAAATCGGCAAGAGGCACGTCAAAACCGCGCTTCCGGCGGTAGGCAAAGCCGCGGCCAAACTCGTTTGCTGCTAGCGTTTTGATCATTCGCTTGGTGCCGCGCATTCGGGCGTTAGCACCATAAATGGGACAAGCGAGCTCAGAGAGAGGTAAAGAGCGGGCGGCTTTAGCCACACTCAGATCGAGGAATGGGACACGGCACTCGACGCCATGCGCCATGGTCATTTTGTCCTGGCGCAGAAGCAGGTCGGGGAGATACGTCTCGGCCTCATAGCGGATATGCTGGGTGAGTCCCTGCCCAGGGATGGCGGCTAAATGATCGAGCCGCTGGGAGAGGGCATCGACAATGCGCGCTTCGGGGTAAAGCTCAGAGACAAAAGAAGCGGCACCATAGGCTGAGCCTGTGACCATTTGATGCTCCAAGCTCTGAGTGGCCTGCCCAAACAAGCGCCACAAGCGACCACGTGACTGGCCGTAGAGAGCCGCACCAAGACGAAATACCTGCGAATGGCGCTGCTGGAGCGCGGTGTAATAAAAACGGTTGTAGCCGGCGAAGAGTTCATCACAGCCCTCGCCAGTGAGCATGACTTTAACCGTGGAGCACGCCTCACGTGCCAGCAGATCGATAGCCAGCGTGTTTGGGTTTCCCGGCGGCCCATCGAGGTGCCAAGTCACACGCGAGAAGTCATCGGCAAAGTGCTTGGGAGAGAAAAGATAGCGGTGGCTATGGACGCCCGCTTTTCGCGCTGCCTGAGTGATCCACGCATCCTCACTGACCTCGGGATCATCGAAAACAATGGAGAAACTGTGCCGAGTCTCGCCGCCTGCGCGCGCTGCATCCAGTGTCACTAGAGAGGAGTCGATGCCGCCACTGAGCTGCGTGCCGAGTGGCACGTCACTCACGAGTTGACTATGCACGGCGCACCTCAGTGTCTCGCGCAAATGAGCAGCAGTAATCGGCTCACCTCCTGGATCTGGAAGTGACCAATGACGGCGAATAGTGAGTGAACCATCGACAGCACGCCACTCTAGCTCATGGCCAGGCGGCAGTTGTTTCACGCCACGCAGCAGGGTGCGATCCCACGCAGTATAGCGAAACATGAGTTGCTCGGCCAGATGCGCCGTCTCGAGCTCCGCGCGGAATTCAGGATGCGCGAGGAAAGCTTTGATTTCTGAAGCGAGCAGCAGCGTGCCGTCGCCTAACTGAGTGTAGTAGAGCGGCTTGATGCCAAAATGATCACGCGCCACGCGCAGCAGACCTGCTTTCACATCGGCGATGGCGATGGCGAACATGCCCTCGATTCGCCTCAGCAGCTCTGCCCAGCCGTGGTTCTCATATAGGCGCAGAATCACCTCTGTGTCTGAGTGCCCACGAAAAGTCGCGCCACTGGCGAGCAGTGACTGACGGTGCGGCACTGCATTGTAGATCTCACCGTTGAAGACGAGCACCGTGCGACCATCCGTACTCGCCATCGGCTGGTGCCCGGCTTCCGTCAGATCCTGAATACTCAGTCGTGCAAATCCGAAGCCGCCATCAGCGGCTTCTGTCGGCGAAGTGCCGCGTTCATGTCGTCGTGTCTGACTACGTGAAAAGGAGACGGCATGGAAGCCTTCGTCATCGGGGCCGCGATGACGGATAGCGCTGAGCATCGGCTCCAGAACGCCATGGGGCAAAGGCCGGCCCTCCGGTCGGAAGCAGCCGATGAATCCACACATAAAAAACAGATGCCCGATTTAGCCCTGGGCTGGACGACCTAACATCCGCGACCGCCATGCCATGACCCGCGACTCCATAGGTGGACCCAGCAGCAGCATGAGCGCTAGCAGCGGAAGCAGAAGAAACGGCAGATAGATTAATGGGCGGCCCGTGATCGACTTCGGCAGCCATTGCAGAGTGAAGTGATGCAGGATCAAAAGAAGCTGCATGTGCAGGATGTAGCATGGGTAGCTGAGTCTGCCCAACCACTCAGCCACTGGCTTCCACGCAGGCCGTTTTGAGAGTGCTAGATGGTGCGCTCCTGCGAAAAACAACATCAATCCTGGGACCGCAATCCAGGACACCATGTGCAGCGCCCAACCTGGAAGGAGTTGATACTTCAAGACGATCAGAATGACCTCGGCAGCTAAACAAAGCAGCAGGGATGTGGCCCATAGCCGGCGTGTCACTCGCAAGCCCACCTCCCGCCAGTTCGCGCCGAGCCAAGCGCCAGCAACCCAAACGGGCAAGAGCACCATCGTCGTCCACAGTCCGTCCA
This sequence comes from uncultured Prosthecobacter sp., assembly GCA_964583255.1. GTDB lineage: Bacteria > Verrucomicrobiota > Verrucomicrobiia > Verrucomicrobiales > Verrucomicrobiaceae > Prosthecobacter. The sequence goes on along the minus strand of CAZOVY010000003.1, from coordinate 104,141 downwards.
TCGCAGTGCTAGAGTTGAGTCGCTGAGAGAAGTGCCAGGCGATGACAATGAAGCCTAACGTTAGGCAACTACCAGCAATCGCCAGAGAAGTAGCCCTGCCGGTTCGGCCTTTAAAGAACAGCAGCAACAGAGGCCACATTCCATAGTAGATCATTTCACAGCTCAAGCTCCAGGAGGTCGAAAAGGATGGGAAGGTGGAGGTGAAGATCTGTAAGCTCAGCAGACTGGCGAAGAACTGCGGCCAAGGATGCGGAGCACCCACCGCACTCCAATCCTCATGCAGTTCCCAGGCAACAATGGCCAAAACAAGGCCGAGTAGAAACAGCGGGTAAATGCGCGTCACTCGGGCCAACACATAACTTCTCCAGCGGAAAGTGCCCGACTCAATGCTGCGTGCGATAGATTGATGAATGCACATGCCTGAGATGATAAAGAAGCACCAGACGCCAAAGGCACCATCACCGAAAACAGCTCGCGCGAGATGCCAAATGTCAGGGTCTTTGCTCAGATCCCAGCCATAAGCATCGACCACGCTTAGATCGAAGGCATGAGTGCATAGAACCAACAACGCGGCAATGCCACGCATCAAGTCGATGAGTAGTACGGTGTCCTCAGGGAAGCGCTCAGTGCGGGCGAGTGGAGCGTTAGAATTCATGAACGAGAGAGATAAGACTTCTGAAAGTGCGGCACCAACGCGCGGATTAGCTCATGCGCTAGCTTGATCGTCTGAGCCGAGTCACGCTTGCGCTGGCCCGTTTCCTTTGGCTCTAGATTGTCCGTGACCCAGAGCATGACACTCGGGTAGGCCCAGCGGTGGTTCACGTTGCGAGTGATGTTATCCCAACTGCTCAGCCACACTCGTGTAGCGTTGCTCGGTGTCGTGACATCCGTGCCGACAAACCAATAAATGTAGTGAGCTCGCAGCATTGTCTTGGTGCCGTTGTTGTGAGTGATCTGGCGCTCGATTAGCAGGTCTTTGACATTCAAAGTCTGACCCGGTGTGATCTCTACAGGTAGAACATGAGACTCCAGCAGCGTCCAGCCCTGGCCGTCCAAACAAACTTCTGGGCGGTGAATACTCCGCCGCTCAGCACCAGCGAGCACCAGAGTCACACTAGCCAAGTCACGGTCTTCCGGCCGGCCAGGTGAACGATAGCGCATCTTCACAATCTCGGTGTCAGCAGGCAGCAGTTCCTTTTCAACTTTGTCAGCCGCCACCGAATCACCAAGGAAGCGCCCCACGCCTGTGGGTAGCTCCATGACGACACCAGCCGCATCTCCAGCGCGCATCTCGGGAGAGAAGCGGCAGGCAGCGAGTGTGAGAATAACCAATACAAAAGAAAGCACTGAGGGCGCCATCAAAAGTCGTCGTGATCCACTTGCTACAGGTTGTTCGATCTTCGGTGTCTTCCCCATCATCCGTGACACAGCCTGGAGTCCCGCCAAGGCCACCAAGTAAACCGCAATGCCCGAAAGGAAGTGAAAGGTAGAGACTTCCTGTTCCTGATCCCCAACGGCGAACTCCTGCCCAAACAACAAAGAAGCAGCAATAAGGATGAATAGTCGCGCCATGTTGGCCAGCACTGCCAGTGGTATTCCGCAGAGAAAAAGAAACAAGCGCCGCAGCACCGTGCCCTGCCGGAAATAGCCAAACAGCGCTGCAACCATCAGCAGCGCAAAGAGTGAGCGCATGCCGCTGCATGGGCCGTCCACCTTCAGGCTGAATAGCGCACCGAGTGCCTTGTCTGCTGTGGGTGCTGAGATCAAAGCTGTCCCCTCGCGCATTGTCTCCAGACCGACCGTGTTCATGACCCACGACACGCTTTCCACCATCAGCACTCGCAGACGGAATGAGACAGACTCCTCCAGAAACACCAGCGGCCACATGAAGGCCAGCATCAGCCACGCAAAAAAAAGCGCTCGAGCATAGGCCCATCCGAAACTCCAAATCACGGCACCAGCAATGAAGAGCTGAATCGCAAATGCGCCGAGATAATAATTGTTAGCCTTGTACCCCGCGTAGTAGCTCAGCAGTGCAAAGATCACTGTCACTAGACCCATCTTACTGCCGTTCATTGGCAAGGCTGCAAGCGCTTCCCGCTGCCGCCACACCAGCCAGCAGGCGATGAACGGAGCCAAGAAGCCATGCTGCCACGTCGGGTCTTTCCATCTCATCAGCAGTTCTTCCATCAACGTGCGACGGAAGTCCCCGTAGCCAGCTGCATACGGCTGCACGACCATCAGTAACCCCAGACAAATTGCCAGGAGACCGAGCACAATCCAGGCAGCTCTCATTGAAGTCGAGCCTTCCGATTCTTCGCGATTAATCACGCCTTCCATCATGTAGCTAATCTTTATCGGCGGACACACACCGTGTCAGATTCAACCTTCTCTGAGCTGAGGCCATAGTCAGCCAATCTCTGACAGATCGCCGCGCCCTGGTCAGGCAGGAGCGCGTGTTCAAAGACCACCATATCGGGCCTCAAGCGATCCAGGTCACAGGGCAAAAGAATCTGATTTTCGTAACCCTCGACATCTACAAACAGGGCATTCACACGGTCCCAGCCAGCTTCATCAGCGATCTCTTCGATCGTGCGGCACGGCACTAGCATCTCTCGGACATGCTTCTGCATCTTTGGGTCTGGAAGGCCCTTCACCATGTTTTCTCGTGAAAAACTCGTCATGGTGGACAGCGTCCTACCGACATCCTCGTCTGGCCATCCTGTGGCATCAAAACCGAACAGCGTGAGTTCACGGACATCATAAGAACAGCCCAAATTCATTGGCACGACCTGCGGATAGTTTCGGTAGTTGTGCTTGAGCACTGGAAAGATTTGAGGGTTTGGCTCGATCACGCGAGACGACCATCCAGGACGAATCAGGTATTGCCGATAAGGATCATGAGTGATGCCATCATGCGCGCCGATTTGAATGGCACGCCATGATTGCACTCCGCTCAAGTGACGGTCCAGGACACGATGCAAAGGCCACGAGTAGCCAAGAGAACGAGCCAGCGGTTTCAGGCGATCCAGCAGTGCAGGACGCTGGCGAAAAAAGCGGCGTATGAGGCGGAGAGACATCGGCGATTTCAGCTTTGGGTCGGACCTTCAGTTCACTTGCAGCAGGGCATCAATCTCAGCACGCATCTGCTGAGCAATCGCCTGAAAAATCAGATGCTGAGTGAGCGCCGACTGACCTTGTTGAGAGATTTTATCGAGCATCATATTGTCCATTTGTAGAATGGATTCCACTTGTGCCACCACGTCCGTTTGATAGTCCAAATAAAAGCATTCCTCCGCGTGACGCAGCGGGTGACGCTGAAGCAGTGTGCGGTGGTCCAGGAGTGGGATCGCGCCCTGAGAAAGGCACTCGTAATGACGCAGACAATCCCACCCGATACCCGATGGCGAGAAGCAGCAGCGGGACTCGGCCAACGTCTCCAGGTAGTCCTCAAAACTCAGTTTTTCTGTGGGAGCACATACCCGCCATCCGCGTTGATCGAGCTGTGCCAGAACATCTCGCAGCACTTTGCGCGCAGGCACATGTGATTCTGTGCCTGAATAAAAAACATCCCAGCGGCGCGCAGACATAGGCCGTGCTGCACGAATCATGTCTCCGCGAATGCCCAACGGAAACGGCCTGAGCTTTGCGATCATCTCCGCACCCTCAGCAGTGGCAGACATGGCTCCGGGGCAGGCTCCATTGGGCAAGATAGATTCAAGAGAGTGCCAGAGATTTTGCGCCAGTTCCCTTTTGAAATAGAGCTCACAGCGCTGAAAAAGCCGACGATCTCGCGGATGGATCGTCATGCGATCCGTCGCATCCACGATCACGAGCTTCACACGCGAGCCTCTAGCCGCAAAGAGAATCAGCCACTCAAAAAACCAGCCCAGGATTGTGCGGGCGCATTTGATATGCGGACCGCAGCCGAGTGTATTCGTCGTGCTCAGGCAGCGGGCCACGACGACATCGTATGGCTGTGTTGCAGCCAGATGAAATGCTCGAATGGCTTGTTTAACCAAGTGAATCAGGCGGTCTATTGGCGAGCCAATTTTCTTCTGATACGAGCGCACATCATCCCAGCGCAGAGACGTGTCGATCCACGTTACCTCATCGGGATAAGCGTCCCTCAGCCAAGGATGAAAGCCAATTTCCAAGATCATCGAACGTCCCTCTCAAAACAGAATCCTCGCGCTTGTGCCTTGCTGAAGAAAGTGTCTTCCGAAGGAACAAGAAACAGCATCTTCACATTCAAATGCGGTAGATCTTCCGCATTAATGGAGCGGAGTCGTGTCTCGTAGTGCCAAGTCCCCCATTCTGTGCGCACCATGGCATATACCGCGTAGTCATTCTCGCTGACAAAAGCGGCCAGTGCCTCTGGCGTATTGGCCACCCCAGCGTCCAACGAGTATTCAATTAAGCAGACAGGACGATCTTTCTGGATCAAACGACGGCTGCCTTGCAGAGCGAGAATCTCATAGCCTTCGATATCCATTTTGATGAAGCGAACCGGGGCAGTCAGATTTGCGGATTCGCAGAAAGCATCAAGCGTCGTCATCGGAACCTGAATGTCTCCAGTCTGCGGGTCATCCAAGACTAAATGCCCAACAGTCGAGCCTGATGAAACATCAAATCCTGCTTCACCTACCTGATTGCCAATAGCCACAGGCACAAGCACAGCGTTGGTGGGCTGGTGACGCTCAAAATCAGCATGGTTCCGTGGGTCAGCTTCAAAGGAAAACACGCGCTCTGCCACGGGAGCAAGCAAGACAGTGTAGTAACCCATATTTGCACCGACATCTAGCGCCACGCCTCGGAGGCGACTCTGCAAATACTCCAACGCCAACTCCTCTGCGCCCCAGTCCACATGACCGTGAGTGCAGTAAATGTCTGCCGCGAACGGACTCTTCAGTGGCAGTTCCAAATCTACCCCTGACGGTAGTCGAAAAGGATAGGTTTTGCCACCGCAGAGCTTGATCCAGCGCCAGGCAAGTCGCCGACAAACATAGCGGCAAAGGCCGACCTCTTTGGACATGTCCCAGTTCATCGAAATAGGTTAGGTCTTAACGAATGAAATGCTCCTGCATCCAGCTCCAGATTGCTTCTGCGCGTGCATGAGCAGAAAACTGCTCACCTGTCTGCCGCGCCGCCACACTCATGCGCTCCAGTAGGACAGGGTCCACAAAGGCACCAAGGCATTTAGCAAACGAAGCCGTGTCTTCAGGCTCGATGATGAAACCGTTGACGCCGTCTTCAAGCAGCGCATCAGCGGCTCCCGCATGACGGCTCACGACCATGGGCAGGCCCAGACATGCGGCTTCATGAACCACGGCCGCATAAGAGTCTTGGCGCGTCGCTAGCACAAACACATCAGCCTGAGCAAAGGCCCCCCAAAGAGCCGCGCCACTGAGATGTCCTGTGATTTCCACTCGGCCTTCTAGACCATGCTTCAAGATTTGCATCTTACCCCAGCCATTTGAATCCTCACCGAGCAGCCGCAACCGCCAGTTGGTGAATCCATCATCTTTAAGTTTTGCCAAGGCAGCGAGTAGAAGGTCGGCACCTTTGCGCGGCACCACACGCCCGACTTGCACAAAGGTTATTTCTTCCTTCCGAGTTTTCTGCAAAGAAGGCTTCAACTTCCGACTGTCTGCGGCATGAAAGGCGGCGATCACGCGCTTTGGCACTGAGGTAATCGGCTGCATGGCACCGCGCGTGTTGGCGATCACGCCATCCACCCAGCGGCTCCAAAAGCCGTGCCAATATTGAGCATGCGGCACAAAAGCGTTTCGATTGGAAAAGCCGACATCCGTAGAAACTACGATTGGGCGGCGGTGCCACTTTGCCCAAGCCATACTAGCCAGCGAGTAAGGGCTGTACTCATGCATCCAGACCACTCCTGGATCGAATCTGGAAAGCGCGTGCCACAAGGCCGTCGAGGGCAGCCTGCTTTCCATGCGTTCGGTTTTCCATGGCTGGCCCAACATCATGATTGCCGGGGGAATGCGCATAGAAGGCACGTGTTCGTGCGTCAGGTTTTTAGCACTCGGCAACGTACTCGCCAGATCAAAGACTGAGGCCGTTTCCTCCGGGTAAAACAAACATACCGTACCGCCATCTGCACCTGCTGCCTCCGCAAAGGATTCCTGCAATGCCTTGTGATAAGGTGCCAGTGCTCGGGTGACGATGGCGACGCGGCGATTCATGTCCGTTGGGCTTTAGGCCTGACAAAGGATTGCGCTCAAACTCCGCGCATAGGTTTCACGATCCAAGGCGTGTTTCAGCGTTGTTACTGTAGGACGCCAGATGCCGGAAACAAACTCTTCAAGCACTGCGGCCACTCCTGACGAGTCGAAGGGAATCAGGCGTCCATTCACGCCATCCTCGAGCACCATTTCTGAGCCGTGATGGGGCGTCAAAAAAAGCGGCAGTCCACATGCTGCCGCTTCGATCTCGACAAGAGCAAACGCCTCTGACCACGAAGGATAAAGAAACGCATCTGCGGCAGCAAAGAACTGCTCCGGCTGCGTCGTGGTGCCGGTGAAATGAAGCCAGCCTTTCCAGCCTGTGTGCTGGCGATCCAGGCGATTTCTCAGAGCGATCAGCGCGCGTTCTCTTCCGCCCACAACAAGAAATTTAACATGTCGGTGCCGCTGCCGAAGCTCCTCAAGCGCTGCGACGGCAATGAAGAATCCCTTTCTCCTGTAGTGCCCCGTGCTGACGAAAATGAAGACGACGTCACGCTCCTCAAACTCGAGATTATGCCGCGTCGCCTGACGCCATTGTTCGCGCACACCCTGATGAAAACGCGCGGGGTCATAAGAGTTCGGCAGCACAGTCACAGCCATGTGCGGCGCGGCACTGCGGAAGTCTGCCGCGACTGCTTCTGATGGCACGACAATGAGTCGTGCCTGTGTCATGGAGAGAAAGAGACGGTGCCATGCCAGCATGATGAAATTCACTGCACGCTCTAGCCACTCTCGAATGGAATGGCAGCCCATGTCGCGCATCCGACTTTCCCAGTCCCAGGGTGAGAAGTGGGCATGAGCGACATCCGCTTGAGGCAAATAGGGTAGCACTGAATAGACGCAATCTGGCCGGGCTAACCCACGCACTTGAAAGCGCCAGATGAACAGCAGTGTGACCAGCATGGAGAAAGCCATGGCTTGAAAATGCAGCAACCAGCGCGCGCCAAAAGTTGGCAGCACCGTGACAGCATCCACTTCGACATCAGCATCAATCTCCCAGCACCAGACCTCGATGGTGAAGCCAGCCTTCCGCAGTTCGGGCAGTGAGCGCAGGACGCCCTTCATCGCAGGACTCTGCGAGATGCAGTCGGGATCAATGATCAGCAGCCGCTTCAATGGGGTCATGCCTTCTTGTAAAACAAACCTAGAATACCAAAAGGCGTGTCAGCGCGGCGTTCTTCGTCCGAGAAATCCTTTTCTGCGTCCACCATCGCTAAAGGCATAAACAAGCCACGAAAAGGCAGACGATCCGAGGCCATCATGCGGTTCACCGTTGTCCGGGTAAGGAACCAGTCCACATGCCGCAGCTCGCAGCCAAGTGGCTCAAAGAGGGCACGCAGATCGCTCTCTGTATAGCCTTCACGCACATGACCCTCATTGCGGAAAGGTTCAGGCGGCTGGGGCACTGAGATCAGCGCGTAGCCACCAGGCTTTAAAACTCGAATGAGCTCGGCGGCAGCACTCTCGTGATCTTCGATATGCTCCAGCACCTGCGTGCTCTGAACTAGATCGAAGCTGGCATCGGCATAAGGCACCTCAAGTAGCGAACCTTGACGAATCACAGCCCGAGTATCACTCCCTAGTTTGGCATGGAGACAGGCAAAGTTTCCCGAATCAAATTCTAGAGCGGTGACTTGTTTGCACCATCCTTCGGCAAGTGCTTTGCGCGCAAATTCGCCCGAGCCAGCGCCACCGTCGAATAAGTGCTGCACGGGGCCAACTCGGCGCAAGGCTTCCCTCAGTCGCCGCCACTCTACACGGTAACGGATGGTGTTGGAAGTGTAGAGAAACTGGCCGAGCCAGGTGCGGAGGCGGTGGTTCATGCTGTTGGAAAGTTGGGCCGTGCAGTCGGGCGAAAGCGCGTCGGTCCTGGGGTATAGGTAGGAGCGGCTTTCTGCACAGGCGCTTGCTGAGCACCCCGAGCAACATTCCTTTGACCATCCACATTCATAAGAGCGGCAGCCACGACTAACCAAAAGATGATATTGACGGGGAAGATACTGAGCACATTCCCAGAAATCCCAGAGATCGCGATAAGGCCCATCGCCAAAGCCAGCATCATCGATCCGATACGCCGCTTATTAGGATTCTGAATATTTAACAAAGAGCGATGACTGAACCAGAGAAAACCAATCCCAATCAGCACCATAACAAACAAGGCGATTGACCCATAGCGCACGAGGGTACTGCTAAAAAGGTCATGATTATACAGCGGGTCCGTGGGGTCTTTCCCGCGCATCGGACCGTAGCCGAAGAGCGTGTATGCATCTGGGTTTGTCAGCACATGAGAGAACCCCTGAAGGCGGTCGCTGAAGGTATTCACATTCAGTGTCTCTTCGCTAAAGAGGCCACCACCAAGGCCGATCAAAAACTGAGAGATGTCATCTAGCCGACCCTGAAGATATGTCGCAGTCAGCAACATGGCGATAAAGGCGATGAAGGAAGACACATAAAACATCGTCGTTCGCATGCGACTCGTGAAACACCAGTAACCGACGGCACTCATGGTGATCAGTAAAATGCCCGTGCGACTCGTCGAGGCAGCCATCGCAGCGAGAAAAATGACGGTCAAAAGCAAGGCTGCTGGCAACGAAAGATGGCGCTTGCCCGACTCCGTGCGCTGGCCCCATAAAAAAAGAGGAAGCGCTGTGAATGCTGCACAGATGGCACCAAGGCTGGTGGGAGAATTCAGTGTGGAGAAGGCACGGACTCGGTCAGTGAAGAGTTGCTTGATTTCGATACTCAATCCTGTGCGTAGATATTCGAGTTCAAAGTCCCTGAACCCCCATACATATTGAGTTACTCCGTACACTGCCACGGGTGCGAAGATCCAGAGCAATGACTTAAACAGCCGCAAAAGATCATCACTTTTTGGGAAGAGTAAGGGCGTGACAAAAATGAGCATTCCATAGAGTCCGCCATTGGCGGCTTCCTTTAGCCCACCACCACCCTCAGATCCTGCGCTCAATAGGAGTAGTGCCGTGTTGGCAACTGCGATCAGACTGGCTCCAGCAAGTCTGCGGAGGTCTGCTCCAGTGAACGTCTGCCTGCCGATGAGGCCGCGAATGAACAGCGCCAGCGTCACCACCCCAAACGTCACCGGTGTGAACCCAAGAACATAGTACAAGTCCTGCATCTGAATGCGGTCAGAGACGACCATGAGACGCTTCAGCATGTCCACATAGGCAGCCGAGATCAGGCAAACATAGAACCCCATTTTTGGACTCACTAATGCAATCAAGGAACTGCCCGCGATCAGGTAGAGGAAGAGATTGGCCAGAATATTTCCCTCACCCAAAAAGACCGAGACACAGGTCAATGCGCCGAGCAAACAGGCGGCAATGATGATGATGGGATTGTGGTTATTCATGGCGCATGATCAGGCGGGTTGAATCCAATGCTGAAGAAGTTTCCCTGGCATGGAGAGGAGATGCCGAAGTCCACGAAGTTGCAGATGACCACTGTCACGCAATGCGGGCATGAGATGAGAAGTCAGAAACCAGGCGAGTGTGTAGGATAGCAGCGTGGCCCAGGCCGCCCCCAAGCCGCCATACTGTGGAATCCACAGCCAGTTCAGTCCGGCATTCACCCCGAGCGCGATCAGCACGGAAGGGACATTGGCCCAGAGGCAGCCCTCAATGGTGAGATGCTGAGTGCGAGCCACACCGAGCGCGTAGGGGATGAATGCCCAGGCGTGAACGATCAGTATTTCTGCGCTGCCGATGAATCGCGCGCCCCAGAGTAGTTTCGTGATCAAGCCCGCGCTTAATGCAAGCACGACGGCTCCTCCAAGCCCCATCAGCCATGTGGCTGAAAGGTAATGTACCATGCCCTTATCATAGCTTTCTGCACTCGTCTGCCGCGCCGCCGTGAGCCGAGCGAGCATCAATGATGCGAGCAGCATGGGCATAAAATAGAGCGTCTCAGAGACACGCACGGCGGCACCATAAACTCCGGCTAGTTCCGCGCCACGCAGTCCTTTGACCATCAGCATGTCTAGGCGAAAAAGCAGCATCAGTGCCGCTTGTGAAGCCAACTCTGGCAGCGCCTCACGCACCAGCAATAGACTGCGGCCGATCTCCAGCCGCCAAGCTCCAAGTCTGCCGCCCAGCGCGTGAAAGGAGCGCCATTGGATGAATGAGGCCAACCAGCACTCTAGCACATAACTCAACGGGAAAAAGATAAGCGGCAACTCTGCTAAAATTCCTGCAAAAGTAACAGAAGCACCGGCCATGAATCCCCACCACTGAGCCCACTGACTTTTCACCGTTTGATTGTCAGCCTCGAGTGCTGAGCCAAGCTCTGAAAAGGCATGGGTCGGCAGGAGCAGTCCGTAGAGCCAAAGTAGTGGGCGGTCGGAGGACTCTGCTGTCAAACTAATGATCCAGAGCGCGCCATACAACAGGAGTCCTGCGAGCAAGCGCGTGTAAAAAATACTGCCCAGCACTTGGGCACGCTCTTCACGATGCCGCACCTGCTCGCGCACAGAGATACGAGCAAAACCAAGCTCAGCTAGGCACAACATCACTGCGACGGTGGCTTGAGCGGCCAGCAGTCTTCCAGTGCCAGCCTCGCCGAGGTAACGGCCTAGCTGGCTGATGAGTAGCATGTTAATGCCAAGCCGTAGTACCCTGAGGACCACGGACGTAGAGAACATGTGAAGGACGTCCCTCAGCATAACAAAAAGCGGGGCCTGCCCGCATGGTGATTAGCCCTCAGCGCTGACAGCGGTTTCGACCGCTTCACACAGCACATGACCGACGAGTAAATGACACTCTTGAACGTGTGCGGTGACATCTGACGGGGCGCGGAAACTCAGGTGTGCCACACGGGCGCAGTCTGCTCCAGCGCGGCCAGTGAAGGCGATGCTGGTGCAGCCCCGATCATTCGCCGCACACAGTCCGGCGATGATGTTTGGACTGGTGCCTGAGGTGGAGATGCCGATGACGACATCCCCCGGTTGCGCGAGGGCTTCGACCTGACGAGCGAAGACTGTTTCAAAGCCAAAATCATTGCTGTGAGCCGTCAGCACTGAGGTGTCAGTGGTAAGTGCGAGTCCTGCTAAAGCACGGCGATTGATGCGATACCGCACACACAGTTCAGCGGCTAGATGCTGGGCGTCCGCAGCACTACCTCCGTTGCCAAAGAAGAGAATTTTCTTTCCTGCTGCGAGTGCGCCGATCCACGCATCTGCCATCTGCTGAATGATCTGCCCCTGATCACGTAGAGCCTGCACGGCAGTGAAATGCCCGTCGAGATGGCGTGTGAAAATGGATGTCGTGTCGAGAGTCTTCATTGTGTGGAGAGAGTGATTGTGGAGTGCTCAAGCTTTCACGCAAGCGCGCCGCTGCTCTTGAATGATGCTGCGTATTTTCATGAAGCCCTGCCACCAGTGCTCGGCACCGGCATTGGCGAGTAGCCATTCTCGGCCTGCGCGGCCCATAGCGGCTGCGACTTGCGGCTGCTGATGAAATTGAAGGATGTCTTTAGCCAGACCCCCTGCGTCTCCGGGTTCGTGAATCAAGCCGCGCTGGCCGTGTGCTACGCTTTCAGGCAATCCACCAGAGCGTGCCGCTAGAACTGGGCGACCGTGATCAAAGGCTTCATAGACGACGGTGGGATACGGGTCCCACCAAATCGATGGCACGATCATAGCGGTGCAGTCGGCGATGGCTTGCTCCTTCGCCTCTCCATGCAGTGAACCACGATAGTCGATGCTGCCTTCAGATGCAGCGGCGCTGGCTTCCACTTCCTGCTGTAGTTCCCCATCACCAACAATGATGAGTTTGGGCATTGCTTCTGCAGATAGATGCTGGCGCAGTTCTTTCCAAGCTTGAAGCATAACACGCGTGCCTTTGGCCTCTGTGAGTCTGCCGATGAAAAGAAAGCGCCCGGTGGGTGCCTCGACAGGTGCGGTAGCTCGTGGGAAGAATGGATAGGCATGAACATGCACTTTCTCCGCAGGCACTCCGGCTTCGATGAAACGATCCCGAACAAAGGCCGACACGGCGATCCAAGCGGAGACATTGCGATACCAGCCGAGTGCGTGAGCGGTGTGTAGCATGAGGGCCATCCAGGCTGTGCGCATGACGGAACCTTGCCAGGCACCGGCGATGATTTCTGGCGTGAAGCGTCTCTTCAGTCCGCTTATCTCAAGATGGTTGTTCACCCACAAGGCACCATTCGTGGAGAACGGTCGGTAATTGTGGAGGTAAAGCGCGAGCGGCACGTTTTGACGCTTGGCTTCACGCAGTGTGCTGAGAGAGAGCACGGGTAAAAGATTGTGGCCGAGCCAGAGATCTGGCTGATGCCGTGCGTGTGCTTCACGCAGTTGGTGAATCGTGGGGGGGTTGTGAAAGGCACGCATGGGCTGCTGCCACTTCGGGGGTGCATCAGGTCCATCCCAATCGTTGCTGGAGACAAAGAGTTCTTCTACAGCAGCGCCTTGAGCACGCATCACTTCACTCATGCGCAGCACGGCCGTCTCTTCACCGCCAGGGAAACGGTAACGATTGAACAAGTGAAGTATGCGCGGGTTTGCTGCCATGAAGCAGGATCGCGATAGGACAACAGATCAGTCCTCGAAGGCTTGCATCAATTCTTCCTTCATCACGCGCGCTGTGCCGAGCTTACCAACGACGATGCCGCTGGCATGATTGGCGATGTCGGCGGCGTCTTCGGCGCTGAGCCCAGCAGCGAGTGCGAGGGTGAGAAAGGCGATGGCTGTATCACCAGCACCGGAGACGTCATAGACTTCGCGGGCACGAGTCGGGATGTGATGCGGCGCGGTGTCACGCTGAAATAGAATCATGCCCTGTTCACCGAGAGTAACGAGCACTTTACCGACGCTCCACTGATCGAGGAGTTGCTCGCCAACCTCGAGAAGGCGTTTGTCCTCAAGTGGTGGTCCAGGAGAGCGGTGGTCTTGAATGCCAGCCGCCGCGAAGGCTTCGAGTCGATTAGGCTTAACTAACGATGCGCCATGCCAGCTTAACGGATTGCGTGGTGATGGATCGACGGTGACGAGCTTGCCGGCTGCTTTGCAAAGGCCGAGCACTTGATCGGCGAAAGCCTGAGTGACAAACCCTTTGCCGTAGTCCTCAATGATCACGCCATCGAGTTCAGGCAGCATGATTTCGAGGCGCTGGGAGATGATCTTCAACTCTTCATCGCTGAGTTTCTCAATCGTCTCACGGTCCACGCGCACGACATGCTGCTGACGCGCGATGATGCGCGTTTTAGCGATGGTCGGTAGCGTGTCGCTTTCTAGCATTGGGTCCGTATTCACGCCCTCTTCATTCAACAGGCGGCGAAGCTCACCGGCTGCGCTGTCTTTGCCTACACGGCCCATCAAATAGGCGTGTGGAGTGAAGGCGGAAAGGTTGCGCGCGACGTTGGCGGCACCACCAGGAAAGGTGGTTTCCTTGGTGACCTCGACAATCGGCACGGGTGCCTCTGGCGAGATGCGACGCACGGCGCCCCAGATGAAGTGATCAAGCATGACATCACCGATCACCAAGATGCGGCATCCAGCCATACGCTGAATGGCATCACAAGCAGTGGAGGCAGTAAGCATGATGAACAGAATTACGCTTTTGCACGCCGCGCACGCACAGCCGTGGCGAGCTGGTCGAGCATGGTCTCGGTGGTGGCCCAGTTGACGCAGGCGTCGGTGATGCTTTGTCCGTACGTTAGGCCTTGGCCGGGTTTGGCATCTTGCCGACCTTCGACGAGGTGACTTTCGATCATGACACCCGTAATGGCTTTGCTGCCATTGGTGAGTTGCTCGGCGAGAGACTGCGTGACGAGCGGTTGTTTGCGGTAGTCTTTGAGACTGTTGCCGTGACTGCAATCGACCATCACGCTGGCGGGCAGACCGCGTGAGGTAAGCTGGCCGATGACGGTGTCTATGGAGGCGGCATCAAAATTCGTTCCGGCTTTGCCTCCGCGCAAAATGACATGGCAGGCCGTGTTGCCCTTTGTTTTCACGATGGCGGCCACGCCGTCTTTGGTCACGGAGAGGAAACAATGCTGGCCAGCTGCGGCCTGGATAGCATCAAGGGCGACCTGGATGCCACCATCGGTACCGTTTTTGAAACCAACGGGCATGGACAACCCAGACGAGAGTTGGCGATGCACCTGACTCTCAGTGGTACGTGCGCCGATAGCTCCCCATGACACGACATCGGCGATGTATTGCGGCGTGATCACATCGAGAAATTCGGTGCCAGACGGCACACCCATGCGAGTTAGTTCGATCAGCAAGGCGCGTGCTTCACGAAGGCCACGATTGATGTCGTAGCTTTCGTTGAGATGTGGGTCATTGATGAATCCCTTCCAGCCGACGGTGGTGCGCGGTTTTTCAAAATAGACGCGCATGACGATCTCTAGATCGGCACTGTGTTTCTCCCGCGCTTGCTGAATGAGCGTGGCGTATTCGAGAGCGGACTTGTGATCGTGGATCGAGCAAGGGCCGACCACGATGAGCAAACGGTCGTCCTTATGATTGAGGATCGCTTCAGCCTGCTTGCGTGAGCTTTCGATAAAAGCCGCTCCTGCTTCATTGAGAGGCAGGTCATGCATGAGGAGAGCCGGTTGGATCAGCGGCAAGATCTCTGCCACGCGGAGATCGTCAGTAGGGTGGGATTGGCTCACAAGTCAGGCGGGTTAAAAAAGGGCGGGCAAAGTGGGCGCTTTTGCTGGAATGGCAAGCAGCCTATCAGCCCGGTGTATGTTCCCGAGTAGCTGCCGCCCCCGGTCAGGCAGCGTTGGCTGCCACCGCTCCCGAGGTGGTGCAGTCCGCTGGGAGTCGGGTGCGAACAACTGACTCCCGTGCCTGCTCAACGCCAGTAGCGGTGGCCATGCGGATTCTATTTATTACGGAAAATAGAGTCATTCATTTAATTTGGAAAGGTTTATATTCTAGCAGGCTGAGATTTTTGACCCGCTTCTCACATGCACTCAAACCTCCAACTGAATGCCCAGCTCACAGACCTGTCTCGGAGGCAGATCAAAGTAGCCAGTGGCAGGGCGGGACAGACGGGAAAGCATGACAAAGAGTTTCTTGCGCCACAGGGCCATCTTGCCGGGGCCGTTGGTGAGCAGGACTTCGCGGCTCTGATAGAAGGTGATGCCGTTCTTTTTGAGCTTGGTCTTCTCTGCCATGGCCTGCACGAGATCGTCGAAGACCTGCGGGGACTCGGCGAATCCGTAGCGGAGAATCACTCGGTAAAACTCTTCACAATGCTCTTCGACCGTGTGACGAGTTTCATCACACACATAGGGTGAGTCCTCGAAGCGGACGGTGAGCAGGATGACCTGTTTATGCAGCGCTTTGTTGTGCTTCAAATGGTGCAGCAGAGCCAGGGGCAGGCCATCCGCGCTGGCCGACATGAAGACGGCTGCGCCGGGGACTCGGATGATGCGATCCTTTTTAATTTCATCGACGAGGAACTGCACTGGCAGGCGGCCACGCTGCATGGCCTGGAAAAGGATGGCGCGGCCATCGGTCCAGGTTTTCATGATGGTCCAGATGAGCAGACCAATGACGAGTGGGAACCAAGCTCCGGCCATGAATTTGAGCAGGCTACCGGAGACGTAGCCGATTTCAGGGATGAGGAAGATGATCACCGGGATACCCGCTTTCCAAAGTGGCCAATGCCAAACCTCACGAGCAACGAGGAAGAACAGCAGGCTGGTGAAAGTCATGTCGAGTGCCACTGACAAGCCGTAAGCAGCCGCTAGATTTGTGGACGATTTGAAATGGAAGACGAGCGCTAGGCAGGCGACCATGAGGAGGTAATTTACCTGCGGCATGTAGATCTGGCCACGCACGTCGGGGTTGGTATGGATGATCTTCAAACGTGGCAGATAGCCAAGCTGCACGGCCTGCTGGGTCAGCGAGTACACGCCGGTGATCATCGCCTGAGAGGCAATGATGGTGGCAGCGGTGGCCAGAAGGATGACTGGAATGAGAGCGACCTGGGGAACGAGGCTGAAGAAGTGATGAAAGCCCGGTTGCAGGGAGGCATTCACGTTGGAGAGAACGAGCGCACCCTGGCCGAGGTAGTTCAGCATGAGGGATGGCAACACGATGAAATACCAACTCCGCACCAGCGGTGGCCGGCCAAAGTGACCGATGTCGGCATACATCGCCTCACAACCCGTGACGGCCAGGAGGACGAGGCCCATTAGCACAAAACTATCGTGACCATGATGCAGGAGGAAATTCACACCATGGTGCGGTGACAAAGCGGAAAACACGCCGGGATAGCTGCTGATATTAATGATCCCGAGAACGGCTAGGGTAATGAACCAGAGAACCATGATCGGTCCAAACGCCCTGCCGATGCGAGCCGTGCCGTGGCGCTGAACGAGAAACAGTCCCATGATGATGACGGCGGAAATGGGCACAACGTAATGCGCGAGTCCTGTGCCGAGTTTGGCATCAAGCAGAGCCAAACCCTCGACAGCTGAAAGCACTGAAATGGCCGGAGTGATCATGCCGTCCCCATAGAGCAGACAGGCTCCAAAGATGCCGATGAGCACGATCGCACCGGTCGTCTGCGGTTTGAAGCTGCGCTTCGCGGAGCGGAAAAGGGTGAGCAAGGCAAACATGCCGCCCTCTCCTTGGTTCGTGGCTCGGGTGATGAAGCCCAGATACTTGAAGCAGACCATGACGATCAGCGACCAGAACATCAAAGAGAGCGGCCCGAGCACGCCGAGTGGATCCCCAGGTGTGGGTTTAGCGTGATGGAGGCATTCCTTGAGCGCGTAAAGCGGGCTCGTGCCGATGTCTCCGAAGACCACTCCCAAGGCCACAAGGGCGAGGGACCAACTGTTTGACGATTTGTGTTCTGACATGGGAGTTCTCCGGGGTGTGACCCGAAGCCCTGTTGAATCCAGGGACGTAGCTTTTGAACCCAAACCGACCTTTTGGCAAGAGACATTCCCATCGCCGCCTTGGTGCATAGGAAGCGGATGAACAGCTAAAAAGTCACGCTCCCAAAATTTCACGAGCGCCTTGCACGCTCTGTGCTAGACATCCCGCCCGCTTCCCCCGAGCGCTTCATTTTCACCCTCCAGAATCATGCCCAAAAAGACCATCCGCGACATTGAACTCAGCAACAAGCGCGTCCTCGTCCGCGTCGATTTCAACGTCCCTCTCGACGAAAAAGACGGCCAGATGGTCATCACCGATGCCACCCGAATTCAGGAGACACTGCCGACGCTGAGAGCACTGATCGCTGCCGGTGCCAAGGTCATCCTTTGCTCACATCATGGTCGTCCGAAGGGTCAGCGTGATCCAAAAGAATCCCTCGCTCCTGTCGTCCCCGCTCTCAGCGAGCTTCTCGGCGTGCCAGTCGAGTTCTCTGAGGAGACCATCGGCCCTGTCGCACTCGCCAAAGCCATGGCGCTGCCTGCTGGCGGCGTGCTTTTGCTGGAAAACACCCGCTACCATGCCGGTGAAGAGAAGAACGATCCCGAACTCGCCAAGGGTCTCGCCGAGCTGGCGGAAGTCTTTGTGAACGACGCCTTTGGTTCTGCGCACCGCGCCCACAGCTCCACCGCTGGTGTGGCCGATTACCTCCCTGCCGTGTCCGGTTTGCTCATGGAAAAAGAGCTGACTTACCTGCACGACGAACTCGAAAACCCCGAGCGTCCGTTTGTCGTCATCCTCGGCGGCGCAAAAGTGAACGACAAGATCGAGGTCATCAATCGCCTGCTCGAAAAGGCCGACACGATAATCATCGGCGGCGGCATGGCTTACACCTTCCGCAAGCTCGTCCAAGGCATCACCATCGGTAAGAGCCTCTACAAACCCGAGTGGGAACCCATCGCCCAGGCCGCAATCGACAAGGCCAAGGCTCGCGGCGTGAACCTGCTCATCCCGGTCGATGCGATGATCACCGATGCCTTTGATTTCGATGCCAAGAAGCTCGGCACCACGAAGTACACCGGCGTGAACGAAAACATCCCGGACGGCTGGGAAGGCGTCGATATCGGACCTGAGTCCGTGAAGCTTTTCGCCGCTGAGATTGCCGAAGCCAAGACCGTCATCTGGAACGGCCCGATGGGCGTGTTTGAAATCAAAGAATCCTCCAAAGGCAGCTTCGACGTGGCAGCAGCCATCGCCGAAAACACCAGTGCCAAGACCATCATCGGCGGTGGTGACAGCGTGAAGGCCGTGAAGAAAGCCGGCCTCGCGGACAAGATGACCTTCATCTCCACCGGCGGCGGCGCCAGCCTCGAACTCCTCGAGGGCAAAGTGCTGCCAGGTGTCGCCTGCTTGCAGGAGAAGTAATATTTCAAAAACCAAGCCCCCTCCCCCATGATCCACATCCGCAAGCCCATCATCGCCGCCAATTGGAAGATGCACATGACACCTCAGGAGACGGATGACTTCCTCCGCTCCTTTGCTCGTCTGGTACCTGACAAATGTCCTGTCCAGATTGTCATCGCGCCACCGTTTGTCAGCCTCGCCAAGGCACAAGACACCCTCACAGCGGCTCGTGAACAAAACGTCGAACTCGCCGCTCAAAACATGAGCCAGCACCCAGCTGGAGCTTACACTGGTGAGATCAGCGCCCGCATGATCAAGGAGTGTGGCTGCCGCCACGTCATCCTCGGTCACAGCGAGCGCCGCAGCATCTTTGGTGAAACCAGCGCCACCGTGAATGCCAAACTCCTCGCAGCGCTCGA
Source organism: uncultured Prosthecobacter sp. (assembly GCA_964583255.1). Lineage (GTDB taxonomy): Bacteria > Verrucomicrobiota > Verrucomicrobiia > Verrucomicrobiales > Verrucomicrobiaceae > Prosthecobacter. Next base: position 85,191 of record CAZOVY010000003.1, on the reverse strand, counting down.
AGCCCGACTGCACCCGATTCTCTGCATCGGCGAAACCCTCGAAGAACGCGATGGCGGCCTGATCGAAAAAGTGCTGGAAAGCCAGCTCCGCGAATCCCTCGCCGAAGTTGGTGCTCGTCGTGTGCTTGATTGCGTCATCGCCTATGAGCCCGTCTGGGCCATCGGCACAGGCCGCACCGCCAGCCCCGAGCAGGCACAGGAAGCGCACGCTTTCACCCGCAGCGTCCTGACGGAAATGTTCGGTGAAGACACTGCCCAGAAGCTCCGCATTCAATACGGTGGCAGCGTGAAGCCCAACAACATGGCCGAACTCATCAGCCAGATGGACGTCGATGGGGCCCTCGTCGGCGGCGCCAGCATGGAGCACGGCAGCTTCTGGGAAATCTGCCGCGCCGCCATCGACTACGTCAACGGCACTCCATAGTTCCCGTTCTGAATCTTCTCACGAAAGGCTGCCAGTGATGGCAGCCTTTTTTATTCCTCACCGCTGAGCACGACGCTGCCGGTCGCGAGTTTGGTGCCGTCGGCGGTTAAAATTTCACCACTGATTTGCACGAGGCCGGGCATCACGGCATCACGTTTCGCATGGATTGTCAAAGTCTGGCCGGGTGGGATGCTGCCAAGAATCTTGAACTGGCGGACGGCGGTGAGGCGGAGGTTCTTGAGTGGACTCTCACCACGATCACTCTGCGCTAGGATGCCGCCGAGTTGAGCGAGTGATTCGATCATGATCACACCGGGCAGCAGCGGCTGGCCGGGGAAGTGGCCTTCGAGAAAGGCCTCGTCGCCTTTGAGTGTCCAGTGCGCGGTCGCAGACACACCGGGCAGCATTTCCACCAGCTCGTCGATGAATCGAAACGATGCTCCGTGAGGCAGTGAGGAAAGGGCTTGGACAAGCGAATCAGGGTGCGACATAATTGGACTCTCGTTACCCATGAAGGCCGCGTCTGACAATCCTCAATGCATGTCCGCCAAGGCTTGATCCTATGGACCGCATCACTCTGTCTGATCGTCTGCGACTGTTAACGGCTGGGCTTTCGCTGCTAGCTTACTGGCTAGCCTATGGGCTGATCATGCTGCCTTTCAGTTGGCTGCTGCCGCTGACTTTGCCCTGCCAGCAGGCGCGTGAGCTGGGGCAGGCCGTGATGAAAAGATTCTTCCGAGGCGTTGCTCTTCTCCTGCGATCATTAGGCGTCGTCGAGTGTGAGTATGTGGGCTTTGATCGACTTCATGCGCAGACTGGGCCGCTGATCGTCGCACCGAATCATCCATCACTTTGGGACGCGGTGTTTGTCGTCGCCGAGGTGGATCACGTCGCCTGCGTGCTGAAGGCCACGCTCATGAGGAATCTCTTCCTGCATGGTGGTGCTACGTCGGCAGGATTCATCCCGAATGAACCCACGCACAAGATGCTGCGGCGCTGCATCGAACTGCTGCGTGGTAATGAGCGCCTCCTATTTTTCCCTGAGGGCACACGCACTCGACCTGAGCATGGCAGCATGAATCCACTGACTGGTGGGCTGGCCGTCATCGCCAAAAATTCCGGCGCGCCCGTGTGGCCTATTTACGTGCAGTCTAGTAGTCGTTATTTGAGCAAGGGCTGGCCGATCTGGCGTCTGCCACGTCAGAAGATCCAACTGCGTCTCACTGTGGGTGACCCCGTTGTTTATCCACAGGATGGTGAACCGCAGGCCTTCCTCGACGAGCTGCGCGCGCGCTACATCGAGGCAGGTTGCGGTGTGCGGACACCGCCCCTTTAGACAGTGGGCGGCGGCGGATTGCCACTTCGGGTTTCGTCCTCGCGGGCGAGTTCTTCAGTGGTCTTTTCCACGGCGGGCACTTCATCTTCGTCTGGCATCACGGAGCTTTGATCTTCGCCTACGTTGATGTCGTCAGTCATGGCCACGGTGTTGGCGGCTTTCTCGATCTCTGGCGGCGGGGCGGATGGCGTGGCGCGTGGCTTTTGGTACTCATCATCCTGGTCGTCCTTGTCCTCGGAGAACCATGGATTGTAGTTCTCATTGTCCCAGTCGTCTTTCACCGCTTCATCCAGCTCCTTCTCGTCCTTGGCGAGTTCAGCGTAGTATTCGGGATAGGCTTCCTTGTCCTTCTTCTCCATGAAGTAGGCCAGCACCACACAGATGGCATACAGGACATACAGCGGACCGGACATCATCATCAGCGTCAGAATATCTGGCGTCGGTGTGATGACAGCGGCAAACAGCGTGATGGCGATCAGCGCGTGACGCCAAGTAGCCTTCATGATTTTGAAGTTCAGGAAGTCGAGCTTCACGAGCGCCATCACAATAATAGGCAGCTCAAAGGCGATGCCGAATACGAGAATGAAGCGCGTGGTGAAGGTGACGTAGTTGTCGAGTGTCCAGGTCTGTTTTGCTCCCACAGACCCGGCAAAGTCGGAGAAGAAGATCAGCGCACGCGGTAAGACCTGCCAGTAGGCAAAGGAGCAACCACCGAGGAAAAGTCCGGTGCCAATACCGATGGCTGGGAAGAGCAGCTTTTTCTCCTTATGCTTTAGACCTGGCAAAATGAACTGAAGCAGAAAGATCAGCAGTAGTGGGAATGACGCGATCACTGCGGCAATCAGCGAAACATTGACCGCCATCATGAAGGGGCCGGCGATGTCGATGTTGATGAGTAGTTTGCGCGCCTCCTCAATATTGGGAGCAAAGCCCGCGAGCACCATTGGATAGAGGAGGATGTTGAACAGCTCCTTGTAGAAAGTGAACGCTACAATCGTGGCAACCACCAGCGTGACGGCCATGCGCACGAGCATCGAGCGCAGGTCTTCGAGATGATCTAAGAAGGGCTTTTCTTCATCGTCCCTGTTGAGGTTCATGGCGACCTTCTCGCGGACTTTGAAAACTTTGTTCAGGATGCCTTGCCACATAAAAATAGAAAACGGGTGTGTTTTAGATGCCTCAGATTAAACCCTGGGCCGCCATCCGCGCATAAAGTGCCAGCGTCAGGGCGGTGGTGATCTCATTGGCAGCGATCATCCTCCGCAATTCTCCTGAACTGACCAGTCGCGCGGGGCTGATGTGCTCGCTTCCATCCGGGTTCGGACGGCTAACGACGCACACGGGCTCTGCCTTGAATAAATAAACGTGCTCGTCGGTGAATCCTTGCGACGGAAGAAACCAACCCAGCGGCTCAAGCGTGCCGCCAGGAGCCAGCGCGTAGCCCGTTTCCTCCTGCAACTCACGCAGTGCAGTTTCGGTGATAATCTCTGGCGTGATGTCCGCGACCGCGCAGTCGATCTGACCGGCGGGGAATTCGAGGCAGATCTGCTGCACTGGCAGGCGCTCCTGTGCGATCAAAACAAACTCACCACTCGCGGTCACGGGCGCGATGGCCACCGCAGCTTTGCGGTTCACCACCAGCCAGGGCACAGCTTTGTCGCGGCGATTGGGGGTCAGATACTCCACGGCATCCACGCTGATGTGCGGATTGTCGAAGACACGCTTATGGCTCACGCGTTCCCAACCTTCGCGCGGCTGCTGATGGAAAAGAGGAAAGTTCTCCGCCTCGCTCATCACGACAGCGCCCCCTTCCAGCGGGCGATCTGCGCCGCCACATTCTGCGGCGATGGCGCGCCGATGCCTTGGCGCGCGGCGAGCGCGGTTTCCAGATTCAGGCAGGCGAAAAGATCCGCCTCAAAGGCTGGCGAGAATTCCTGATACTTCGCCAGCGGGATGTCGGCAAAGGCGACCTTCTCAGAGATGCTATGTGCGACGAGTTTGCCGATGACTTCATGCGCTGAGCGGAAGGGCACGCCATGATTGACGAGATAGTCGGCGAGATCGGTGGCGAGCAGCATCGGGTCGCTCGTCGCGGCGCGCGTGCGGGCTTCATTGACCTCCATGCCGGCGATCATTTCGGCAAAGACGGCGAGCGCGGTCTTGATCGTGTCGATGCTGTCAAAGAGCGGTTCCTTGTCCTCCTGCATGTCGCGGTTGTAGGTCATCGGCAGACCTTTCAGCAGCGTCAGCAGCGCCATGAGATTGCCGATCAGGCGGCCCGACTTGCCGCGTGTCAGCTCAGCCACGTCAGGGTTCTTTTTCTGCGGCATCAAAGACGAGCCGGTAGTGTGTGCATCACTCAGCGTGATGAAGCCAAACTCGGCGCTGCACCAGAGGATCACGTCCTCGCTGAGACGCGACAGATGCACACCGCAGAGAGCGATGTCGAAAAGCACTTCGGCGGCAAAATCGCGATCGCTCACGGCGTCCATGCTGTTCTGCGTCACGCCGGAGAAGCCGAGTTCCTTGGCCATGAACTCGCGGTCAAGAATGATGGTGGAGCCTGCGAGCGCGCCGGAGCCGAGTGGCGAGACATTGAGCCGCTTGCTGGCATCTAGCAGACGAGCCGAGTCACGTCCCAGCATCTCGACATAAGCCAGCAGATGATGGGCAAAGAGCACGGGCTGTCCGCGCTGGAGATGTGTGTAGCCGGGCACCACGGCGCTGCCACTGCGCTCAGCAGCTTCGACCAGCGCGCGTTGCAGTCCACGGATGTGGATCACGATTTCATCCACGGCATCGCGTGTGTAGAGCCGCACGTCAGTGGCGACCTGGTCGTTGCGACTTCGCGCGGTGTGCAGCTTCGCGCCAGCAGGTCCGATGCGCTTGGTTAGCTCGGACTCGATGTTCATGTGGACGTCTTCCAGCGACTCCTTGAACTCGAAGTTGCCCGTCTCGATCTCGTGGTGGATTTCCAGCAGGCCTTTTTCAATCGCCGCCTGCTCGTCCGCCGTGATGATGCCCGCTTTCAGCAGCCCTTTCGACTGGGCGATGGAACCACGGATGTCATGGGCGTAGAGGCGCCAGTCAAAAGACACAGATTCGCCATAGCTCTGGACGAGCTGGCTGGTGGGCTGAGAGAAGCGGCCTTTCCACATAGTTTTTATAAAGACGGGGCGCAGAGGGTAGCGGTAAACACTGGCGGTGCAACCAGCGCCTCATGTCACTACCAGCACGATTGCGCTCAGCATTAAAGCCGCGCCGAGCAGCCGCCAACGCAGCACTTTGGCACCCAGGTGCTGCTCTTGGTTCATGAACCAATGCCCGATCATCCAGACCAGCAGCACGCTCAGCAATCCGCGTGAGGCATACACGATGTTCGCCGAGGTGGCTTTCCCATAAACCGCCAGGGTGCTGACAAAGATGATGCTCTGGGTCCCCAGCAGCACCGAGCCGCCCGTGAGCCACTTCCAGCCTTTATTTGGGATGGCGCTCAGCGGTGCGGTGAAGCGGAAAATGAGACCGAAGGACAGCAGTGCATTGATCCAAAAGATGCAGGGTAAAAGTCGAGTCGCACCCCAGCTCGGCCCCCACTTCTGCACCAGCACATCAAACACCGCGAAACACACCGCTCCAGTGCCGCCTGCGATCAAAGTGATCACCAGATTGCGTGGGCGCAGGCCATTCTCCTTTTGATTCAGGAAGGTGATGCCCACCACGCTTAGTAGCGCCGCGATCCAGATCTTCATGCCCACAGCATCGCCGATCAGAAGCGGTGTGAGAATAGCCACGATGATCACCTTCAAACCAAAGATCGGCACCGCCACCGAGACATCGCCTTTTTCCAGTGCCAGAAACTGCGAGAGCTGCCCAAAGAACAAACACATCGCGATCACCCCCGGCTGCCAAAGCAACTCACGCTCGACTGGCAACCCAGGCAGCAGCCAAAGCAGTGAAAAGAGCGCCGCCACGATGAGGTTTGCCACAAACGTCGTCCGCCACAGCCCGATACCAAGATCGCTAGAGCGTTTGAGAACCAGCGCCCCAAAGGCATAAAGCAAAGCGGCGATCAGCGGGTAAACAACAGTAGCGGTAGAGGCGGGCACCGCTGTGCCTAGCATCGCTGCACAGGCTGCACAAGGAATGAGGGGAACCACTGCGTGTTTCGAGCTTGGCCGAATCTTTACGGAATCGTTTTTATCGGACCATCACTCCCCCTCTTCCTCCACTTCATCTTCATTGAGATGGATGCGGATGCTGCGGTCTTCGAGGGCATCTCGGGTGTCGAGGATGTCTTGGCCGTCGATGCTGAGCCAGAGGCTGGCGTGATCGCGTGAGCGACCGCTGCGGTCGGCGTGGTAGGCGAAGCCGAAGCGACCGTAGAAGGGCATGGTCTCTGTGCTGGTGCGCATCCAGAGATCAATGGGGCGGTCATCCACTTCCAGCAGGGCGATGCGCGCGGCGAGCAGTGTGGTGCCGAAGCCTCGGCGATGGTAATCGCGATGCACCATGCCATAGACGAGCGTGGAGGAATCTGAGTCGCCCACCAACTCCAGTCCACCGCAGCCGATGACATCTCCATCGTATTCAATGACGAGGTAATAGGAGGTGCCTAGATTGAGAAACTCGATGAAATTCTCTAGGCCTTCAGGTGTGAGATAGTCGGGCACGTTGGAGCGATAGATCTCGATGCAGGCTTCTAGATCGTCAGGCAGATACTCGCGGATGCGGCAGGCGACGAGCTTGGGCACGATGGCCTCCATCAGTGGGGAAAGCTCTTCGAGTTCGGTGTTGTCTTCGTGGTCGTGGTTCATGGATGAAGGCTCCGCTAATGGATGCAAATGCGTGCGGATTCAATGCTGCATCAAACGCCGATAGCTTTGATGGCCCAGGCGATGACGAGCGGGGTGGTGATCATGCTGACGACCGTGGTGGAGAGCACGCACTGCACGGCGGTCGGCGCGTGACCGCCATAATGCTTGGCGACCATGATGCTGAAGACCGCACTCGGCATGGCCCCTTGCACGATGAGGATGCGCTTCAGCTCGGTGCTCAGTGGCAGATACCAGGCTGCTGCAAAGAAGGCCACAGGGATGAGGCCGAGACGCAAAACGGGTGCGAGCACGGCGATGGACCAGCGCATTCGTTCTTGACCCCAGATATCTGCAATAGTCGCGCCAATGATCAGCAGTGCGACAGGCACCGCGCAGGCACCGAGCATGGCCAGCGTGTTGTGAACGTACTGCGGCACATAGACGTGCATGCCGGTGAAATTCAGCAGTAGTGAAAAGAGAATCGTCAGCACGGGCGGATTCAAAGCCAGCTTCCACGGTGCTTTTCCGAGCCCCGTCAAAAGCCCCACGCCCGCTGTCCAACAAGCGAGTTCAACGCCGAGTGTGAATGTGAAAAGTACACCGAGCGTGCCTTTATCTGGAAACAGTGCGGTGACGATGGGAATGGCCACGAAGCCATAATTTTGCAAACCACACGAGACGGCAAAGCTGCGCCGTCCTTCGTGCTTCCGCAGCCCGATCAGTGAAGCCGCAAAATAGGAGATGGCGATGCCGAGCGCCGCGAGTCCAAAGCCCAGTCCCGCCGCAATAATGACCGGCAGAGGCAGCATGACCGAGGCATTGCCGACCACGCGCTCCAAGATCAAGCAGGGTGTAAGCAACACGATACAGAGACGCATCATCCCAGCATCGACCTCGGCAGGTAGAAGACCCGTTTTTCTGACAGTGAATCCCGCTGCCATCGCGAGATACACGGGCAGTACGACGGTGAAGATACTGGCAAAGTCGAACATGAGGAGCGCCCATGGTGGCGTGCTAAGATGACAGGGCAAGCCTCAGCGTCGTTCGCTTCGCTGCATCGACTGAGATGACTTTGTGATTGCCACTGCATTTTCATCCCGTCAGAGTGGCTGCTCATGAAATTTAATTCACTCGCCCTCTCCATTGTCCTATTTGTAACCGTGGCCGCACAGGCTCAAACCACCGCTCCTGTCGCCAAGCCAGCTGTGCCCGCCGTCGTGCTGCCGCCGCAGGCACCTGATGTCGCTGCGCAGAAGTTTGGTCCAGATGGCAAAGTGAACGGTGGCTTTGCTGCGGCACACGAGCGCTTTGTAAAAATCGCCCAAGAAGGCACGGCACAACTCGTCTTCCTCGGTGACTCGATCACGGCTGGCTGGGGCAGCAAAAAAGAAATCTGGGACAAAGCTTTCGGTGTCTACAAGCCTGCGAACTTTGGCATCGGCGGCGACCGCACTCAGCATGTCCTCTGGCGCATCACCAACGGTGAGCTCGACGGCATCAAGCCCAAAGCTGTCGTGCTCATGATCGGCACGAACAACTCCGGCAGCGATTCCGCGGAAGGCATCGCCAAAGGTGTCACCGTCATCGTTGAGACGATCCGTGCTAAGCAGCCACAGGCCAAGATTTTACTGCTCGCCGTCTTTCCACGCGGTGATAAACCGACGGGCAAGCTCGGTGCTGCCAATGAGAAGCTTAAGCTGGTGAACGCCAGCCTTGCTAAGCTCGACGACGGCAAGAGCATCCACTTCCTCGACATCGGCAGCAAATTTCCACAGCCTGAGGGTGCGCTCACTAAAGAAGTCATGCCCGACTTTCTCCACCTCTCTGCCGCAGGCTACCAGATCTGGGCAGACGCGATCAGTCCGAAGCTCGCTGAGTTGATGAAGTAAGGCCTCTAGCTTCATGGCGGCTTATCTAGTCGTCACTGACCTTGATGCCCCTGCGTGACCCGGATGCGCGGGAGAAGTCGCTCGATGATTTTCCTGCCGATACCTGGCACGCGGGCCAAGTCCTCGACGGAATTAAAAGGTCGCGCATCGACGATAGCCGCCGCCAGGGCGGGTCCGATGTTGGGCAGCGAATCCAGTTCCGCCGACGATGCCGTGTTGATATCAATGCGCACGGCATCGGCGGCTTGCTGGGCCTTCCAGCCCCTACTTGCGGCTTCCGAATCCGAAAGCACTGCCATCATGGCAAAGCCCAGCAGCACTGCTGCTGCGATCTGCCAGATCCAAGACAGCCCAGCCAGCTCCTCCAGCCCCACACTTTTTCGTGTTTGCTTCGAGAGTGGTTCCTTCTTCGGCATCGGCTTACTTTTTTAGTCCGCTCAGTAGCGCTTTCATCTTCGCGACTGTTGCTGCATGTGCGGGGTCACTAGCGAGGTCTTTGGCTTCTTGTGGATCGGCTTGGAGATCGTGTAGAGTGGCACCCTGACGGCCCTCATCCCACTCCGTGTAGCGGTATTGTTCGGTGCGGACACTGACGCCGAGGAAACCCTTACCTTTGCCCTTTTTGCCGCCCTTACCCTTTTCGAGATTCTTGGGATCAAAACTCGGTGCGGTGGTGCCAACGGGTGCTCCACGCAGAACTTGAGAGAATGCAGGGTGGCTCCATTCGGCTGTTGGATTGTCGAGCAAGGGCTTCAGGCTCACGCCATCAGTCGCAGGTGCTGGCAGGCCACACACATCGGCGAATGTGGCATGCAGATCGACGAGTTCGACAGTGCGCGCACAGGTCTTGCCGTTGTTCGTATTGCCGGGGACGCTGATGATCAGCGGCACATGAGTAGAGTTCTCCCACAGGCTCTGCTTTTGCCACAATCCGTGATCACCCGTGTGGTAGCCGTGATCGCTGTGGAAGACGATGACAGTCTTGTCCCGCAGGCCGAGACGCTCGACAGCGGAGATGACTTCTCCGACTTGGTCATCCATGAAAGTTGTGGAGGCGAAGTAGGCCTGGAGAATCTCTTTGCGCATCGGATCAGTGAGCTGGTCCTGCTCTTTCTTGTAGCTCGCATAAGCCTGTGATGGAATGCCCGGCACATCCTTCATAGGCCCAGTAGCAAGCTGGATACCGTCGATCGGATACATATCGAAATACCTCTGCGGCGCGACATACGGCGTGTGGGGTCGGTAAAAGCCGACCGCGAGATAAAACGGGCCGTCCTTCTTTGCTTCAAGCAACTTGATCGCCTCCGCAGCGCCCACGGCATCGGTTTGTGGGTCTTCAGATTTATCAGCGAACCAGCTCAGCGTGCCACCGAACTGACCGGGTGTGAGTGTGTGTATTTGGTCCTCGACTTTCTTGTCGTGGCCGATCGGATTGACCACCTGCATCCACGACTGATCATCATCGAGGCCACTGGTGCCGATCTGTGTCGGCACGCCATAGTGATAGAGCTTTCCGACGCGCGCAGAGAACGCACCCGCCTTTGAAAACGTCTGCGGGATGCTGGCGACATCTGGCAGGGCCTTGCGAAAGTGCGTGGAGTTTTCATACACCTTTGTGCTACCGGGCCGCATCCCGGTCATGAAGGAAGCGCGGCTTGGATTGCAAAGTGGGAACTGGCAATACGCCCGCTCAAAGCGTACACCACTCGCCGCGAGTTTGTCGATGTTTGGCGACTTCACCTGCTTGTGTCCATAGCAGCTCAGCGTGCAGTTCAAGTCGTCGGAGACAATGTGCAGAACGTTAAACTTCGGCGCAGCAGCAAAGGCGGCAGAGGCGAAAAGAGCAAGGCAGGCGGTGAACAAGGACTTCATGATGGGCCACGATAACGCGCCTGAAGGGACTAGCTCTCAGGTTTTTACAGGAGATCGCCATTTCGACATGGTCCGAACATTCAGTCCTATCGGCGACATGTGTGCAGCCGGCAAAGGTGCTATCGAATGGCCGTGTCGATCATCTCCTTCGCTGACTCAGGAGTCACTCCTGCTTCAGTGGCCATTTGTTCGACCTTTGCGCGGACTTGCTCAATCGACTGCTGATTCCGTGTGGCATTGAGGAAATACAGTTTGATGGCTGGCAGGGTGCTTTCATGAACAGCATTGAATTGCGCCTGATATTTGAAAACAATCTTCACAGCGCGCCCAGCTGCCTGAAGCCCTTCGGTGAAGCCGTAGTTAGTGAAGTGAATATTAGCATGCTCGACGAGACTCCAACACACCGCTTGATTCCATTCTCCATAGTATTTCGCTTCGAGAATGGAGACACGTTTCATGATTGGGAGCGCCTCCGTATATCTGTTGGTCTCTGCTAGCGCAGTCACGAGACTCGATAGCGCAACAAGCATGCTTTCGGAGTCACCTTCTCCAAAGTCATCCAGTCCATCCAGCACACCCCGCAGGATCGGTTCCACCTCTGCGTAGCGCTTCAAAACCACGAGTATAGAGGCCAAGTTTACTTTCGTGATTAGAATGGAAGGATGCCGCGCATTCAAGGAAGCTTCCTTGAGGGCCAGCGCTCGATGCATTTCGACTTCAGCTTCCGGGTAGCGATTCGTTCGCGACAACATGACGCCGAGGCGCTTCACTGCCTCTGAAGTCTTTAGATGATTGGGACCGCGTGTCGTTTCGATCAGAACCAAGGATCGCCGAAAAAGGCGATCAGCCTCGGCAACCCGGCTCTTTCGCATCACTTTCCAAAAGATCCCAAGCCAAGTCTCATCAGATTGGAGGCGAAAATACTGGTCTTTCTGGAGCAAATGATCCCCAAGAATATAAAGGATTTCGGTCAGAGCAGGATGATTTGGACCAAAGCTCTTTTCCAGCATTTCCATCCCATGCCTATAGGCATGCTCACGCCTGAAAGAATATCCCAAATCTTGATCCTCATAGGCTTTGACGAATAGACACGAGGCAAGATGACCGATCGCTGTGCCTGACTTGCCCGCCAGCAAAGATTCTGCGCGTTGGAGTAGCGCGGCAGCTTCGACTGCGGCTGCCTTCTCCCCATTTGGCAATGTATCCGCCAGCAGGACAAGAGTGCCGGGCAGTTCTTCCATGTGATGCTTTTCTTGGACAGCTAGCACCTCTCTCAACAAGGGAACCGCTTTGCGTGAAAACCCCTGCGCGGCCATCTGCCTCGCTCTGCCGACTTGGCGCTGACTCCAGGCTATTGGTGAAATCTCACGAAGCTTACTTGAGGCAGCTTCCTCATAGTACTTCACCGCTTGTTCCTGCTGGAAAACAGAGGAGTTTTCATCATAGAGAGCCAAAGAGGCATCTCCGAGAAGGTGCCGTGCCCGATCATCCAGCGTTTCCTTGTGAACCGCGCCGTGCTCCAGCACATTCTGATAACGGCCTATCACAAATAGTGCGCCGAGTTTTGCTGTGACGTCAGTCGACTGGCGCGACATGGGTTCCATCTCAGAACTCAGCGCTTGAGCGACGGCCTCGGGTGTTACGCCCAACACGGCTGGCAAATCAGCTCGCACGAGTTGATCCACGTAGGCGTTGGGAATTGTCTGCAAAGCGAAGCGCCAAGCGCGAAATCGGTCCAGATAGGCCGCGATCAGCTTATCCGCAGGGATCTGTACAACGGCTGAAGTTCCGACTGCGGCAGCTTTTCCACCGCCCGACTTCTGCATGAGTTCACTTACAGCCCAGCCGATGCAACCAAGCCCCATGAGGATGATAGCGGCGGCCAAGGCAAACCTCAGGCTGATGGGCTGAGAACCCTTGGGCACGGGTTGCTTTCGGGCTGATGGCGCGCTTGCAATCTCGGTCTTGGCGTTGACCAGAAACCATGATCGCACGAGGGCGGTGACCTCTTCGGCACTGCTCGGGATTTCCTGCGCTCCCGAAGCGGCAGTCAGTGACGCGCTGTGCTGCCACTGAAGATCCTGAAGAGCCAGTGACTCCTGGGCCGGCGGTGTATCATAGGCAAAGTCTGCCGGGCCAATGAGTGTATGTACGAAGAACGGACGAACCTCTGATTGATCACGTAGCTGGCACCCGATGTGGTATTCCATCTGAGCAAAACTGCGGCGCACCTCTCCCGAGGGCTTGGTCGGCAGTTGTGGTTCCGGTCCATAGGATGTGCCAGCCACATGGATGAGGCCATAACAGGAGCCGATCTGATCATTCAGCAAACGATCAGCCGTGCGCCAATAAGGCGGATAATCCACGATGTCGACTGGCTCACAGCCAGCCTCAATGAGCGCATCAAGAATCGTCTGCCGCACACTCGCCAGATCCGACGTGGTCATCGAGACATACACTCGCTGGCGCACTCTATTCATCATTTGAGGACTCTCTGCCATGCGCTCACCATGACAATGAGCGTTAAGCGCAGGCAAGACTTAATTCCTCTCGGATAAGTCAGACGGCACAGATTGATTTGCCGGGTTCAAACCGTTATTTGTCGATGCGCCCCTGCCCAATCAAGTTTCGCTGTAAGACCATGAGCTTAGCGCGATGCGCTCTGTTCTTGATCTTATGCGGCGGCGTGACCATGCGTGGAGCCGAGACGACGAAAGCGACTCCTTCATTGGGCGACGATTCAGCGATTCCTCAATCCGTGAAAGAGGAGGACCTCGAAGCGCTCATCACGAACTCTCCTTTCACGCGCTCTCTAGGCGTTTCCGATTCGATCATCCTCACGGGTGTCGCACACATCAATGGCGATGTCTTTGCCACTCTACTCGACACTGAAACCATGCAGTCTCAGGTGGTTTCCAAGACTTCCAACATTCAGGGATGGCAGTTGGTTGGTGTCAGCGGAAATCCTGCAGAGTCTCGAACGTGGGCAGCAAAAATCCAGGTGACCGATGGGCAGGTCATCTCCGTTCGCTATCAAAAGCCACCCACCAAACGCACTCGATCGGCGACGGGAGGCAGCAACTCCAACAGCGGCAGTTCTGGTGGAAACTCGCCACCTTTGAGCTCGTCTCAAATGGCAGAGGCAAAAAACGCAGCCGTGAATTACCGGGAAGGATTCACCTCGGATGGTTACCCCCAGCAGCCGCCGCCTGAGATGGTCGCAAAACTCTCGCGGCTCAGTGTCGGGCAGCGCGAAGACATCAACCGAGAAATGCTCGGCTTGCGAAACAAGGGCCTCGGCATGGACGAACGGCGCAAGATCTATGAGAACCTCGTGGATCGGTCGGGTCAGGGAAGACGTTGATTCTGTTCGAGATTATCTGGCCTTACCGTTGGCCAATGCAGCTTTGTAGATTAACCCCACTGCGCCAGCACCTGCGCGACGATGATGCGCAGGAGCATGGTTAGCGGATACACCGCCGCGTAGGCCACGGCGGGTGAGTCGCAGCGGGCCATGCTGGTTGCAAAGGCGAGCGCGGGGGGATCGGTCATGCCTCCGGAAAGCAGGCCGCAGATCGTCATGTAGTTCATGCCATGCACGCGACGGGCGACGGTGCCGACGATCATCAGCGGCAGCAACGTGACGACGAAACCGAGCGCCACCCATTGCAGGCCCTGGGCGGTGAAGATCGTGGCGGCGAATTTTTCTCCCGACAGCAAACCGACACAGGCCAGGAAGAGAATGATGCCCAGCTCACGAAGCGCGCGGTTGGCATTGATCGGCATGTGCATGACTAGCGGACCGATGCGCCCCAGGTGACTAAGCAGGATGGCGACGACCAGAGGACCGCCTGCGAGACCGAGTTTCACGGGCGCTGGCAGACCGCCGATCTGAAATGGATAAAGCCCAAGCGCGATGCCGAGCAGGATGCCGGCGAAGATCGCGGCGAACTTGGTTTCCTGAAGCTGCTGCACTGCATTTCCCAGTGCGTCGGTGGCGGCATTCAGCGATTCTTCATCACCGACAAGTTGCAGCATGTCACCAAACTGAAGTCGCAAGTCGGGCAGTGCGGAGAAGATCTGATCACCACGACTCACGCGTGTGACGGTGACATTGTGCAGATGATCCAGACCCAGTTCGAGGACGGTTTTTCCCAGCATCGACTTCCTGGTCAAAACCACGCGCCGGTAAGTCACGTTGCCAGGAGCTTTCATGAGGTTCTCCTCCGATGTGCTGCCGACCACGACCCGGAACTGCTCAAGATGCGCTTTCGTTCCGACAGCCAAAATGACATCGCCCACATGCAGCACGGTGTGTGGTGATGCGGGGTGCACCTCGCTCTCACCCGCAGGTCGGAAGCGGGAGATGATGACCCGCGTCTCGCGAATGCCAGGCACAGACGCGAGCGTCACGCCTTCGAGATTCGGGTTCTCCACACGCAGATTCATGCGCTCCAGCGGCTCCACGCCTTCGCCTTGCTGACGCTTGAAGGACTCGGCCTCACCGCTGACGCTGATATGGAAGATTACGCGCATGAGTACCAGCGCCAAGATGATGCCCACCACTGCGAGCGGATACGTGGCCGCATAAGCCAGTGCAGGTAGCGTGACAGTTGCCGCATCGGCCCCGCCGGATTGCAGCGCCTGCTGAGCCGCACCGAGCGCCGGGGTGTTCGTCGTAGCCCCGGCGAAGAGGCCCGCCACGGCAGGCATCGGCATTTTAAAAAGCCATCCACCAGCCATCGCCACCACACCGCCGCCGAGCACGAGTGCGGCGGCATACAGATTCAGTTTCAAACCATCACGCCGCAGCGAAGCAAAGAACCCCGGCCCCATTTGCATCCCGAGTGCAAAGACGAAAAGCACCAGGCCGAAGTCCTTTAAAAAGTGCGCTACCTCCGCACTTGGCAGTAGCCTGAAAT
This sequence comes from uncultured Prosthecobacter sp., assembly GCA_964583255.1. Taxonomy (GTDB): domain Bacteria; phylum Verrucomicrobiota; class Verrucomicrobiia; order Verrucomicrobiales; family Verrucomicrobiaceae; genus Prosthecobacter. Next base: position 69,934 of record CAZOVY010000003.1, on the reverse strand, counting down.
GAGAAGCCAGCAGTCCGGTGAAGAGCACACCCGCCACGCCCAAGCGGACACCCGCAATGCGAATATGACCCAACCCTATGCCTGTCAGAATGACGGCGCTGAGCAGCAGTAGATCATGAGCGACGGGTGAAGTTTGATTCAGTGTTTGAAGGAAAGGCACGCTTCATCCATGGCATGAATCATACCAGTCACAGGAAGATTCCTGTGCCGATCTTGCGACTCTTTAACACCAATCGTGAAGCGCGCGCATTTTCACATGTGCGGCACCGCGATCCAGCAATGACTCTGCTAGCGCCTTGCCTGCCTGCATGTCTGTGGCTTTGCCTGTGATGACAAAACCTGCTGCTGCATTGAGCACGGCGATGTCGCGCTTCGGGCCTTTGATAGTGCCGCTGAGTATGCCCTCGATAATGGCTGCGTTTTCCATGGCATCACCACCGACGAGGTCTTCGAGTTTCGCTGAAGCGAAGCCCAGCGTGGCGGGATCGAGCGTGTCTTCGACGAGCTTGCTGCCAGCCAATTTGCAGATGTGATTCGAGCCGAGCGTGGACAGTTCATCCATACCGCCACCTTTTTCTACCGTGCCATGAACGACCCAGGCTCCCTTGCGCCCGAGCGTGAGCAGGATCTCGCCAAACGTGCGCGTCAGCGCTGGATCAAAGACGCCGATGAGTTGGTGATCAGGGCGCGCTGGGTTCAGCAGCGGGCCGAGCAGATTGAAGATGGAACGCTGACCCTCCGCACCGAGGATTTTGCGAGCCTCAGCTACCGCCTTGAAGGCTGGGTGATAAAGCGGCGCGAAAAAGAAGCCGAGCCCGAGTGTCTCGATGCCCCGCGCCACACGCTCCACGGGTAGATCAATGTGGATGCCCAGCGCCTCCAGCACATCGGCTCCGCCAGCTTTGCTCGTGACTCCACGATTGCCGTGCTTCGTCACGCAGACGCCACCAGCGGCCAGGATGAACATCGCCGTCGTGGACACATTGAAGAGATGCAGCTTATCGCCACCCGTGCCCACGACATCGAGCATCGGTCCGGGCAGTTTGGCACGGTCCAGACCTGGATCGACGGCCAGTTTCAGAAACTCCTGCACAAACGCAGCGATCTCCGTCGGCGTCTCGCCTTTCTTGGCCAGCGCTTTCAGAAAAGCGGCCTTCGCAGCAGCAGACTCGTGCTCATCCACCAGAAAAGCGGCGGCCTCACGCACCTGGGCGGCGGTCAGGCTTTTTCCGGCTTCGAGTGATTTGATGAGGGGCTGCATGGTCGCCGATTGTGAGATAGGCGGGACGTTTTGGCAATCACACTCGATCAAACTTCCTGACACGGGAAGAGAATGACGAATTCCGAATGACGAATGACGAACCCAGACTGACAGCTTCCTGCATGTCTCTTATTCTCGGCATCGATCTCGGCACCACCAACTCACTCGTCGGCGTGGTGGATAGCGGCTTCCCCATCTTGCTTGCAGATGAGCAGGGGCAGCGTCTCACGCCCTCTGCCGTGAACTATGCCACCGATGGCAGCATCGTTGTCGGTGCTGCGGCTCTGAGAAAACGAACCCTGGAACCAATGCGCACCGTGACAAGCGTGAAGCGCCTCATTGGTCGCCGTGGTGGTGAAGGCGACTGGCAGCCGCCCTACAGTCTGCGTGAACTCGGGGTCACTCCCATCGAAGTCTCAGCTGAGATTTTGAAGCGGCTTAAAGCCATCGCCGAGCGTGCTCTTGAGCAAAGCGTGAGTCGGGCGGTCATCACCGTGCCTGCCTATTTCAATGATGCGCAGCGCAATGCTACTAAGCAGGCAGGTGAACTCGCTGGGCTCACCGTCGAGCGGATCGTCAGCGAACCCACGGCTGCGGCGCTGGCTTATGGCTTAGACAAACTCAGTGAGCGCCAAAAGATCGCCGTCTATGACCTCGGCGGCGGCACTTTTGACATTAGCGTACTGGAGATGCGCGAGGGTGTTTTTCAGGTGCTCAGCACGGCGGGTGACACGCAGCTTGGTGGCGATGATATTGATCGGGCTATCGTTAACTGGCTTGCAGAGGGTGCGTCGGGGAATTCGGCTCTGGAGAGCCAAGCTACGCCAGCGGCTGAAGCCGCGAAGAAGCGTCTCTCCAGCGAAGACAGCACGCGCATCGAGCTGCCTTTTTACGATGGCACGAACAGCCTCAGCGTGGAGCTGACGCGCGCCGAGTTTGAGAAGCTCATCCGACCACTCGTCGAGCGCACACGCGCTCATTGCCTGCGCGCCTTGAGTGATGCTGGCGTGAAGCCGGAAGAGCTCGATGCCGTGATCCTCGTCGGTGGCAGCACGCGCATCCCGCTCGTGCACCGTTACGTCGCCGAGATCTTCGGGCGCGAGCCTGACATCTCACAGAATCCCGATGAAGCCGTGGCACTCGGTGCCGTCATTCAGGCAGGCATTCTCAGCGGCTCTTTGAAAAACGTGCTGCTGCTGGACGTGACGCCGCTTTCTCTCGGCATCGAGACCTTCGGCGGGCTGATGAACACGATCATCCCGCGCAACACGACCATTCCGTGCAAGGCGGGGGAGATGTTTACCAATGCCGTGGCGAACCAAAAGGACATGCTCATCCGCGTGCTTCAGGGCGAGCGCGAACTCGCGAAGGACAACTGGGAGCTTGGCCGCGTCATTGTGCCCTTTCCGCCCGGTCCGAAAGGCAGCGCCCGAGTCGGTGTGCAGTTCGCCATTGATGCGAATGGCATCCTGCAAGTGCTCGCCCGCGACACCGCGACGAACACGGACACTGTTTTAGAGATTCAAAACACCGCCATCGACGTCGATGACGAGCGTGTGGAGCAGATGATTTCTGAAAGCGTCGAGCACGCCTTTGAAGACATGAACGAGCGTGTCTGGACCGAGGCCAAACTCAAAGCCGAAGAGCTGCTTCCCGCACTCGATGCCGCACTCGCGCAGTTCGGCGATGCCGTCAGTGATGATGAGCGCCGCGTGATCGAATCCGCCGCTGCCAGCGTCCGCACTTGGCTCCATGCCACCGAGCACGACGCCAAAGCGCTGAAGTCCGCCAATGCCTCGCTGGATGATGCCACCCAGGAACTCGCCGTCCGTCTCGTCGAGCGGGCGATGGAGGAGTCGCTGGTGAGGCGTGGGCTGGTGTAGTCCCTTGCTACATAAATTCTTTTCTTGCCTCCAAGGCATGTTTAAGCGCCACTATGACCACAGTTTATGAAGCCTTGGCATAAAGCATTCATTGCGGGATACTCGATCGAGGTGATCTTATTTTCGATTATGGGAATGAGTGAATCCGGCCCCTGTGGCCCAGCGAGTCCTGCTGCAGGCGTTCTCAGGATCATTCATCTGCCTGCATTATATGCATGTACTCCGTTTTCTTTGCTGGGACTGCCAGAATGGACCAATTTCGGCTTCATCTATCTGCTTGCTGGGGCCTTTTGGTCCCTCCTGATTTTGATGTGGATGAGATGCATTCGAATCTGAACAGATGCCAGAAAGGTTGCCGCATGTGATGAGAGGGAGGAGTGAGTAAGCCCACACTCCTTGCAAAGCGGCCACTTTCCCCCATCTTCGCGCCCCTTTTATGCCCGAACTCGACAAGACCTACACCCCAGCCGACGTGGAATCGCGCTGGTATCAGCGCTGGCTGGATGACAAATGCTTTGAAGCCGATCCCGCTCGGGTCGGTGAGACGCGCCCGGCGTACTCCATCGTCATCCCGCCGCCGAACGTCACGGGCGTGCTGCACATGGGGCATGTGCTGAACAACACCATCCAGGACATCCTCTGCCGCCGTGCCCGTATGCTCGGGAAAGAAGTGCTGTGGCTGCCAGGCACGGATCACGCGGGTCTCGCCACGCAGAACGTGGTGGAGAAGACGCTGAAAAAGCAGGGCGTCATTAAGCACCGCGACGACCTCGGTCGTGAGAAGCTCATCGAGAAAATCTGGGAGTGGAAGGGCACACAGGGCGACATCATCATCGAGCAGCTCAAGAAGCTCGGCTCCTCCTGCGACTGGAGCCGCCAGCGCTTCACCTTTGATCCCGACTACAACGCCTGCGTCATGCGCGTGTTCGTCGATCTCTACAAAAAGGGCCTCATCTACCGTGGCAAGCGCATGGTGAACTGGTGCCCGTCCTCCCTCACCGCGCTCAGCGATGAGGAGGTCGTCATGAAGGCGCAAAACGCCATCATGTATCACTTCAAAGTCGAGGTCGTCGAGGAGCCCGGCACCTGGCTCACCATCGCCACCACGCGTCCGGAAGTGATTCCGGGCGACCAGGCCATCGCCGTGAATCCGAAGGACGAGCGCTATGCCCATCTCATCGGCAAACACGTCCGCCGTCCGCTGCCCGTCGAAGATCAAGCGCTGCTGCCGATCATCGCCGACGAGCATGTCGATTTCACCTTCGGCACCGGCGTGCTGAAAGTGACGCCTGCGCATGACAAGGCCGACTTTGAGATCGCGCAACGTCACAACCTGGCCGCCGTCGATGTCATGCATCCGAACGGCACGCTCAACGAACTCGCTGGCAAAGACCTCGCCGGCATGGAGCGCTTCGCCGCCCGCAAACGCGCCGCCGAGCTGCTCGCGGAAATCGGCAGCCTCGTCAAAGAGGAGCCCTATCAGAACAACCTCGGCTACTCCGAGCGTGCCGACGTGCCCATCGAGAGCCGCTTGAGCGAGCAGTGGTTCCTCAAATACCCAAGCGTGAAGGAAAGCCAGGCCGTCGTGGCCAATGGCGAGATGAAATTCCACCCCGACCGCTGGGCGAAGGTCTATGACCACTGGATGACCGGCCTGCAAGACTGGTGCATCAGCCGCCAATTGTGGTGGGGGCATCGGATTCCGGTGTGGAGCAAAGAATTTCCACGTGACGACTTTGATCATGAGTTCTCGACAGGCAACGTCGGGCTATCCGCCGAAGCACTCCAAGCCGAGCACAATCGCCTTGATGAGATATGGAACACAGTGAAGCCGGGAGAATCTTGGGACAGCGCCATCTGTCCTCGGATGTATCCTGCAATTTCCAGTCATCCTGAGGTCTCTGATCGTTGGCGCAAAGCTGATGACCAGACTGCGATTCATGAAGTTGCGGTTTTGTCCGAACAAGACGGCAACTGGCTCGAAGCGGAAGGATACACCCAAGACCCCGACGTCCTCGACACCTGGTTCAGCTCGTGGCTGTGGCCGTTTGCGACGATGGGATGGCCGGAGAAGACCTCCACGTTGAAGGCTTTCTACCCCACGACCGATCTCGTCACGGGGCCGGACATCATCTTCTTCTGGGTCGCCCGCATGATCATGGCGGGCTTCGAGTGGATGGGCGAGCTGCCGTTCAAGAACGTCTATTTCACCGGCATCATCCGCGACAAGCAGGGCCGCAAAATGTCCAAATCGCTCGGCAATTCGCCCGATCCGCTGGAGCTCATCGCGAGCTACAGCGCCGATGCGTTGCGCTTCGGCATCATGCGCAGCGCCCCGCTCGGTCAGGACATCTGCTTCGACGACAAGAACGTCGAACTCGGCCGCAACTTCTGCACCAAGCTCTGGAACGCCGCCCGCTTCCGCCAGATGCAAGGCGGCGAGGTCGAGACCGAGATCAGCGCCGCCCTGCTCAGCAGCGACGACAAGTGGATACTGTTGAGGCTGAACACCGCCATCGCCGAGGTCAGCACCGCGCTCGAAGAATACCGCTTCAGCGACGCCACCGCCACGCTCTACCGCTTCTTCTGGAGCGAGTACTGTGACTGGTATGTCGAAGCTTCTAAAGCCGTCCTCCAAAGTGCTTCAGCCGTCTCGGCTGAGGCAGGCGAGACACCTGCAACACATTCACGCAAAGCCAACACCCTCGCCGTCATCGACTTCGTGCTAGGCCAGACGCTTCGCCTCTTCCATCCCTTCATGCCCTTCATCACCGAAGAGCTGTGGCATGGCATGGGTTTCAGCGCCGACATGCCGGAAAATCAGGGCGGTAAGAGCATCATGTTCGCCGTTTGGCCGAAGCCGCTCGATGAAGATGAACTGGCTTACTTCGGTATCCTTCCCGAGGACGAAAAAACCGCGAACGACAAGTATGAAGCCGTGAACCTCGGCCGTGGCCTGAAGAGCACCTTCAACATCAACAAGAAGGTTCGTTTCGTCCTGCAACCGAGCCAGGAACTGCCGGATCACGAAATCGAAGTCCTGCGCATCCTGCTCAATGCGGAGCCGCTCGATGTCGATGCCGCTTATGTGCCCACCAAAGGCACACCGAGTGCGCTGACACCGCTGGGGACCATTTTTCTGCCGCTGGATGGCATCGTTGATGTCGAGGCGGAGCGCGTGCGTGTCGGCAAAGAGCTGGCCAAAGTCGAATCCGAGCTGGAGAAAGTCATCGCCAAGCTCGCCGACGAAAACTTCACCGCCAAGGTCCCGCAAAAGGTGCTCGACGAGCATCAGTTGCGAAAGACCGACTGGCAGGAGAAGCTGGCGAAGCTGCGGGAGATGATGGCCGCGCTGGGGTAGGGTACTTTGCGATCAAGGGATGCTTGCAGACATCGGATGCTTCCGGCGTGCCCTCCGGGACGCCCGTCAGAAAATTCGGGGGGCGTGTGTCTTCGTCCGGTGGTTCCCGGTCGCTACCGCGACCTTCACCACCGGCTACCGGCCATCAAGCCTCCGGCTTGGAATGAAGTGCTATTCTTGTTCGTCTCTCGATTGTCTTCACTCTCTCCGGGCCGGAGGCCAGGCGGCGGGTAGCCGGTGGTGAAGCGGAATCGCGAAGCGATGCAGCGTGAACCACCGGACAACGATCATACGTCACGTCCCAACAAGGGATGCGTCCTGGAGGGACGCTGGAAATCGGCTCCGACACCCCGCATTGCAATGTCACCTTCCGGCGTGCCCTCCGGGACGCCTGCCTGAAAACATGGCGGCGCGTTTCGTGGTCCGGTGGTTCTCGTTCTCCCGCTTCGCGGGATCACTTCACCACCGGCTACCAGCCATCGAGCCTCCGGCTCGGGTGGCTATGATCACCTTTATCCAAGATAGGGCGCTCACCAAAGATACCGCTCGTCATACTCGATGAGGCCCATCTTGAGCATTTCCACATACTCGACCTGATAGGAGTGGGTGCGATGCCTCTCCTCCTGATTCAAGACATAGGATCGGGCGCGGTCGAGATCCCGAGCACCGACGGTGAAAGCTCCGTAGCCTTCCTGCCAAGCGAATCCGGGCATACGCAACTCTTCGTGAAGCCAACGGGAAGACACGCTTTTCAAACGCTGCATGATGTCGGCGAGGCAATGGGTGGGTTTCAATCCGGCAAGGACATGAACGTGATCTCCCACGCCACCCACGGCATGGCAGAAACCGCCCTCGGTGCGCAGGCAGCCACCGAGGTATTCATGGATGCGGCTGCGCATCTCCGCTGGGAACCATTCCTCACGGTTCTTGGTGCTCCAGACGAGGTGGTAATGCAACGAGGTGTGGGTCGAAGGCATGGCGGGAGTTTCCAGCGTCCCTGCCGGGACGCCAACCTCTTTTGTTCGGGACGCGTTTTGTCGTCCGGTGGTTCTCGGTCGCTAACGCTCCCTTCACCACCGGCTACAGGCCATCGAGCCTCCGGCTCGGGGATGAAGAGCCGTCTCTGTTCGTCTTTATCGCCTGCATTCTCTTCGGGCCAGAGGCCCGGTGGCGGGTAGCCGGTGGTGAAGCGAGGCTTGGCGAGCGGGAACCACCGGATAACGATCACACGCCAAGCCCGAACAAAGGATGCGTCCTGGAGGGACGCTGGAAGGAAAAGGCGCGATCTCCGGGATGGGAGATCGCGCCTTGAGGGGGATTCGCGGTGCGACGGGTTACAGACCGGCTTCGATGAGCTTCTCGAGCTTGACGATATCTTTGCCGAAGTTGCGGATGCCTTCGGCTGTCTTTTCGGTGGCCATGGCGTCTTCGTTGAAGAGCCAGCGGAAGGTTTTTTCGTCGCTGCCGATGCGGTCGATCTTGAGGGACTTGGCGTTGGCGGCGTTGAGCTTGGCGGTGAGCGGCTCGTCAGAGGCCTGAAGCTCGCCGAGGAGGCCGGGGGAGATGGTGAGGAGGTCGCAGCCGGTGAGTTCGGTGATCTCGCCTTTGTTGCGGAAGCTGGCGCCCATGACCTCGGTCGTGTAGCCGAAGTGCTTGTAGTAGTTGTAGATTTGGGTCACGGAAAGGACGCCGGGATCTTCGGTGGCACCGTAGTCTTTGCCGGTGCTCTTCTTGTGCCAGTCGAGGATGCGACCGACGAAGGGTGAGATGAGTTTGATGCCGCCTTCGGCACAAGCGACGGCCTGGGCGAGGCTGAAGAGGAGGGTAAGGTTGCAGTTGATGCCTTCCTTTTGCAGGACTTCAGCGGCTTTGATGCCTTCCCAAGTGGAGGCAATCTTGATGAGGATGCGCTCGCGGCCAATGCCGGCGGCTTCATACATGCCGATGAGCTGGCGGGCTTTGTCGAGGTTGCCCTGGGTGTCAAAGGAGAGACGGGCGTCCACCTCGGTGGAGACGCGACCGGGGACGATCTTGAGGATCTCCAGACCGAAGAGAATGAGGATGCGGTCCATGATGGCCTCAACTTTAGCTGGGCCAGTGAGGGAGCCGCCTTTGTGCTCAGCGATGGCCTGATCGACCAAGGATTTGTACTCCGCCTTCTGGGAGGCCTGGAGGATGAGGGACGGATTGGTGGTGGCGTCCTGGGGCTTGTAGGCCTTCATGGCCTCGAAGTCGCCAGTATCTGCCACGACGATGGTGTGCTGCTTGAGCTGATCGAGCTGATTCATGTGTGTATTTTGGGCCGCGAGAATAGAGGCAAGCCGCCGGGATGCAAGCGGTGGTCTGGTGGGTGGGCGACTGGGATGATGCAACTTTTGAATCCAAGCCAATCGCGGGATTCATGGACGCGGTTCGTTTGATTGAGATGACATCTTTTTAGATGACGCTTCGTTTTGGATAGCCCAAACTAACGCTCTTCTATGATCAACAACCCAACTCGCCGCTCTTTCCTGCGCCACACGGCGCTCGCTACTACCGCCCTTTCTGCCTCCCGTGTGCTGGGGGCGAATGATAAGATACGAATCGCGAGCATCGGGCTGGGCGGTCAGGGATCTGGCAATGCGAGCCGGATGGCGAAGGTGCCGGGTGTGGAGATCGCTTACCTATGTGATGCTGATACGGTGGCGCTGGACCGAGCGAAGAAGGTTTACCCAAATGCGAAGACGACGCAGGATCTGCGCAAGGTGATGGAGGACCCGACGATCGATGCGGTGGTGGTCTCGACGGGTAATCATTGGCATGTGCTGGCCTCGATCTGGGCGATCCAGGCGGGGAAGGATGTGTATGTGGAGAAGCCGGTGTCTCACAACATCTGGGAAGGCCGCCAACTAGTGAAGGCGGCGCGGAAGCATAACCGGATCGTGCAGGGCGGCACGCAGCAGAGGAGTGATCCTTTTCACCTGGAACTGAAGGCGTATCTGGACTCGGGCGCGCTGGGTAAGATCAAGTATGTGCGCTGCAATCACTACGGGATGCGGGCGACGATCGGCAAACGCGAGACGCCGATCACGCCACCGACGACGGTGGATTACAATCTGTGGCTGGGCCCTGCGCAGGACATCCCGATCCTGCGGGAGAAGTTCCACTATGACTGGCACTGGAACTGGAACACGGGGAACGGTGAGCTGGGGAACTGGGGGCCACACATTCTGGATGATCTGCGCAATGTGGTCTTCCGCGATAAGATCGCGCTGCCGAAGCGTGTGCTCGCTGGTGGGGGGCGCTTTGGCTGGAATGATGCGGGAGAGACGCCGAACACGCACTTCATGTACATCGACACAGGGGATGTGCCGGTGGTGATGGACGTGCATAATTTGCCACGGCAGAAGGGCATGAAGGCGGGAGATGTGTATCGCCGACGCCGCACGAGCGCTTTCATGGTGATCGAATGTGAAGGTGGCTACTATGAAGGAGGCCGCGGTGGTGGCTCGGCGCATGATGCGTCGGGGAAGGTGATCCAGAAATTCAAGGGCGATGGCGGGGGAAAACACGCGGCGAATTTTATCGCCGCAGTGCGCAGCCGGAAGAGTGAGGAGCTGAATGGTGAGATCGAGAAGATCCATTATTCCAGTGCTTGGTGCCATTTGGGGAACATGTCATGGAGACTCGGTCAGGGCGGCGATTACGATCAGGCAAAGGCTCAGCTCAAAGACTTCCAGCCGTGGCAGGAGGTGATCGAGGATCTGCCGGCGCACTTGCTGGCGAATGAGATCACTTTGAAAGCAGGTGACCTGCGTGTGGGCACGATGCTGGAGATCGATGCTGAGAAGGAAACGCTGATCGGACCGACGGCGACGCCTGAGGCGCTGGCGCTGCTGAAGCGGGAGTATCGCGCAGGCTTCGAGGTGCCAGAGATGGTGTGAGGAGTTGAGAATCCTTTTGCACAGGGGCGGCGTAGCCCGCATAGCTCCCGCCCCACTTTTACCCGAACGGATCAAACCATGCCTACCTACGATTACGAATGCCAGAGCTGCGGACACAAGTTCGAGACGCGCCAGTCCATGAAGGACCCGCATCTGACTGACTGCCCCAAGGAAGGCTGCCCTGGGCCGATCAAGCGCCTCATCGGACTGGGTGCGGGGCTGATCTTTAAAGGTAGCGGCTTCTACATCACGGATTATCGCAGTGACAACTACAAGGCTGGAGCCAAGAAGGACTCGGACTCTGGATCAGCAAGCACAAGCACTGCGGCGAGTCCGCCTGCCAGCACGCCAGCTCCAACACCAGCGAAGCCGGCATCTTCGCCTGCTCCCTAACTCGTGTGCGCTTAGCACTTGCCGCCCTGCCTGTGTGTGGTGCATGATCGGCGGCCTGTGAAATTTCTCTTCCATCTTCTGCTCCTCACCGCACTGAGTGCATTGGCCGGTGCTGCCTGGGTGGCGCACCGCCCGGTGATGATGCCCACTGGAGCCGCGGTTAAAGAGGGTGGCAAGCATCGCGATCTGGTGGATGACTTGAAGCAGACAGCGATCAAAGGATCTGGCGTGATCGAAATCAGTGAGGCTGAGCTGAACCGACATTTGGCGAAGGTTCTCGCGGCAAAAATGCAGGGTCCTATGAGCCGTTGGGTGCGTTTTGAAAGCTTGTCCATGGAGCTAGGGGCCGATGTGGCGCACGCGACTCTGACATGGGATGTCTCAGGACACCGCAGCACGGCGACTGTGGACCTTAGTGTGAAGCGTTTGGAGAAGATCTTCCGAGTCGAGGTCGTGGGTGGTGCCTATGGTCATCTCCAGGTGCCGCGGGGCCTTTTGCGGCCACTTTCTCCAGCCTTACGCAGCCTGAGTGAGGTGCTGCAGGAAGAGATCAAGGCGCTTTTTCAAATGAACCAAGTGCGAGTGGCTGTAGATAAACTGGTGCTCGACACACGCTTTCCTTAATTCGCAAAACACTGTTCGCCATGTCACGCTTCACACTCTTCGTTTTCTTCCAGGTTCTGCTGGGCCTCTGCCGACTTGCCGCGCAGCAATCTCCTGCTGCTGATCAAGCTTTGCGTGAAGCTGCTGCCGCCATTGAGGCACCTGCTGCACCCAATTCTGGCGGCACAGTCGTGCCTGTTGCTCCACCATTACCCGGACAATTAAAAGCAGAGCCCGCCGCCGCTCCAAGCCGAATCCCTGACCTGCCCACTCCAGAAACCACGGTGGTGCCAAGTACGGTTCTAAATAAGAATAAGGTCGTTTCTTCCACAAGTAGCAGCGGCCAGTTCATTGTTCATGGAAATGACTTGTCTCTGCGCAGCGCCTTTTCATCCCGATGTGAGGAGATCAGCACGGAACTGCGTAACCTTTTGCATGATCGCGATCCCTGGATGCTGCCGATCGTCGTGCTGCTAAACTCCGGCGATGCTGCAAAAAAGGCGGATAAAGCTGCTAGCATGGAGGTTTCCCAAATCACCCATGGTGGATTTCATCTTCAAGTGAGCGTGAATTTACGAGCGGATTTGCGACCCACCGATGTGCGTGCGGAGATTATCCGAGTTCTTTTAGCTGAGCGTATTTTGCGCAACCAAAAGGAGCTAACCAGCAAGCGCGCCATGCTCCTCCCTGACTGGCTTTTTACAGGGATCATCGAGGCCTTGGACTATCGCAAACGAACTCGTCCGAGCGCGCTTTTCGCCGCTATCTTTAAGTCAGGTAAAATCTATGGGATCGAAGAAATCATCGAGGCCTCGCCAGTGCAAATGGATGGTCTCTCGAAGACCATTTACCAAACCTCCTGTTGCGCCTTGGTGCTGGCGCTTCTCGACCAACCTGAGAGCGGCAAACGCCTGAATAATTTTCTCGCGAGCCTCTCCAGCGATCCACGTCCTGAGCGCGAACTGCTCAACCTCTCCTTCCCAAGCTTTGCCACCACGCCTGCGAGTCTGAACAAGTGGTGGTCCCTGCAACTCGCCAGTCTTTCCACTCCAAGTGTATCCGAGCCACTCAGCGCTGCTGACACGCTAAAGGTACTCGAAGAGGCCCTGACGCTCCGCTATCAAGCCAAACAGAGCGATATTCCAAAACCGCGTCCGGTGATCGCCATCATTGCCCCGAAGCCTATTGTCGAGGAAGAAAACAAACCGCGTTCCACCCTAGTCGATAACAAGACGCCGACACCCGCTGAGACCGATACTGCTGAACCCACGGAGGAAAAAAAGAGATCCCTGTTCAGTCGCCTCAATCCATTTGGGCGGAGAAAAGCCAGCAATGATGAAGTCATCTCGGCAGCGATCGAAGCAGCAGCTCAGGATGAAGCCAAGGAAATCGTGGCAAAAAATCAGGCGGAGTCGGCGGAAGCCTCAACAAAACTCCAAGAGGTAAAGGTAGCATCTACCAATTCTGAGAAGCGAAAGGTAGTGTCAGGTAAACGCGAGCCTTTATTCAATCGTTGGTTCGGTGAGAAAACAAAACCCGCTGCTATTCAAGAGGCAGCGGTGCCGGTTGGAGGGAGTCCTTCCTCTGAAGCGGCGGGAAAAGTTCCTGCAGAAGAAAAGCAGATCGAGAAAAGGCCTTCAATGCTCAACCCATTAAATTGGTTCAGAAAGTCACAAGGCAAGGACGAGGGCAAACAGAAATCAACGTCTGAAGAATCACCAACAATAGCACCTCCCGTACAATCCAATCCGCAAACGACCACGGCTGCTTTTCGTGACTGGTTAGAGCCGTCCACAACACTTATCGCCTACGCTTACCAAGAGACTGTGGCTGAAGAACCCGCGAAGGAGAAGAAAGGTTTTCGTGGACTGTTTGGCGGAAAGAAAAAGACCGAAGAAAAACCTGCTGCTGAGGAGACGGTGAAAGAGGAGAAGAAAGAGGAGAAACCTAAACCTCAACCAAAGGAGGAGACCAAGGCTGAAAAGCCCTCACCAAAACCAGAGCCGCAGGCCAAGGCGTCAAAGCCAAAAACAGAAGCAGAGTCTAAAACCGAGGAGAAACCTACAGCTCCAATGCCCCCGGCTTCTGCACCTGTCGTTGAAAAGCCAAAGCGCGAACCCATTCGTATTCGATCCTTATTTGGCCCAGGTAAAAAGAAAGAGGAGGCTGAAAAATCAGCAGAAACCGCGGTCATCCCTAGCGCCGAAAGTATTCCACCCATGGCCAAAGGGGAATCCAAAGCACTAACCACCGTGCCAGGAAGCGAAGAGAAATCGAAACCTGAACTTAAAGAAGAAGCTAAAGTTAAGGCACCTGTGACAGACTCCAAACTAGAGGCCAAAGAGACAAAGCCGAATCGAGAAGTGGAGAGTAAAGCTGGCCCCGAGACCAATTTACCCATGCCTGCTGAAGTGGCGCCTGCCGCTAGCGAGCCAAAGCGTGAGCCATTTCGCCTCAGGTCCCTGTTTGGTTCGGGCAAGAAAAAAGAGGATGCTAAAAGCGAGTCTGAGAAGACTTCAGAACCTATAGTTATACCGGCGGCCGAAGCGCTGCCGCTCATGACCCAAGAGCAAATACCTGCATCTAAACCTGAGGTAGAGAAGGAAGAGGAAGCAAAAGTGGTGAAGTCTAAGAAGCCAAAAGCTAAGCTGCCGCCAGCACCACAAGATGAGCCACTCGTGGCCGCCATTGTCTCCATCGACAACTATACTGCCATCATGAAACGCAAGGACAGGAAGGACATTCTACAGCACAATTTGGTGGCACTTAACGCCTTGCAACAGCGTTGTGCCGTGCTTTTCCGCCCCATTGTTGCAGATTACACCTCCTTGATCATCGAGTTGAGCGATGGAAAAGAAAAGAATGTGGATGAGCGCCTGAAAAAGCTGCGCACGCAGAGCCAGGCGGCGCTCACTCAAAGTAAAGCCGTTCGAGATTTCCTCGATCTGAGTGAGGCAAATTCATCATCGGCCATGTCAGGCCTTTTCGAGGACTACATCAAGCTTCCCGAAACCATTGAAAAGGAACTGCCTCAGCGCACGGACCCGATCTCAAAATACTTGGACGCACTCGACCGCGAGTTCTCAAAACCGTGAGATGAGTACACTTCAAAGGAGTGTCACAGCCGTCAGTTCGGCTTTGTGAAATGTGAACAACTTAATAATTTTCAGAAAAGATGCTTGGCAACGGCACGAGGAATGCTTTATTGCGTGGACAAGGTGGAAGGTCTCCCGGACCGACCACCCTCAACATCAACACACCAAAAATCGACCACATGAAACTGAAAAGCATGACCTCCGTCATCACGAAGTCGGCATTGGTTTTGGCCGCTTGCGCGAGCCTGAACTCATTCGCTGGCACATCTGCACCTAGCGCTAAAGGCGGCAAAGCTGTTCTCCCACCAGTGGTGGAAGACGGCGCGCTGTTTGACACCGTTGGAGCCACTCTCGAAGTGGGCTACGACTCCCGTTATTACTTCCGCGGCCTTTGGTTCGCTGACAACACCACATGGGCTGGTCTGAGCCTGAGCATTCCTCTCACAGAGCAGCTCTCCCTCGGCTTCGGCGCTCTCTATACAAGCACCGTTGATACACTTGTGAATACCGCTGCTGCCCAGAGCACACAGTTGGATTATTCTGAACTCGATCTGAGTGCTTCCCTGACCTATGACGCTGGCTTCGCCAAACTCGGTCTAGTTTACACCCATTATGAATTCTTTGATTCATTCTCTGGTCGCACTGGTGCAGGTCAGTTCAACACTACCGACGAAACGGGTGTTGGTGGCGTTGA
Source organism: uncultured Prosthecobacter sp. (assembly GCA_964583255.1). Classification (GTDB taxonomy): domain Bacteria; phylum Verrucomicrobiota; class Verrucomicrobiia; order Verrucomicrobiales; family Verrucomicrobiaceae; genus Prosthecobacter. The sequence continues at coordinate 54,721 of CAZOVY010000003.1, read as the reverse complement.
AGAAGTTGGTGCTACAATCGCGACATCTGTCGGTCCAGTGAACCTTTATGGTGGTTTCTACTATGACTTCACCATTGGTGCCTCCTATGCCGAAGTTGGTGCTGACGCTCCAATCGAAATCAATTCTTGGTTGAGCCTCGTGCCAGCTGTGAAACTTGGTTATGGCTTCACCAACTATTACACTGCTTTCCCGGTTTCCAACCAGAGCGGCCTGACTCACGTCATTCCTTCTCTCTCGGCTCCGATCAAGCTGACCAAGACCGCCACTCTGACGCCTTATGTTGCTTACAACATCTCCCTCGACACACGCCACACGAACAACACTCAAGACAGTGAGTTCTTCGGCGGTGTGAAGCTCGGCGTGACATTCTAATTCGTCGGGGTCGCAGTTGACTCCTTCACTCTTAACTCCCGATCAGTATTCCTGGTCGGGAGTTTTTGTTTGGTGATAACACTGACACGGCTAGAGTTACCGAGATTATGGCAGAAAAATTAAACTGGAACTCATCCTCACTCACCCATGGCTGGCAGCGCGGTGTTAAATCCTTTTACTGGGGGCTGGGATTTCAGGAAGCCGACTTTGATAAACCGCAAATTGGTATCGCTACGCCACTTCTCGACGGAAATATTTGCAATTTGCGTGCCCATGAACTCGCAAAACTCATCCAGAAGGGTTGCCAAGAAGCCGGACTGATTGCTTTTACTTTCGGCGTGAGTTCAGTCAGCGACAACATCACACAGGGCCATGAGGGAGGGGCTGCCTCCTTGGTTTCCCGCAATTTAATGGCCAATGGTGCCGAGATGGTTTGCAGCTCGCACCGCTATGACGGCATGATCGGACTGCATCATTGTGATAAAAACGGTCCTGCATTTGCAATGGCCCTAGCGCGCATGAATTACCCCGGATTGATTGTGAATGGCGGCAGTATTCTACCGGGCTGCTACAAAGATCGTTCCATCACCATTCTGGATTCCTACGACGCCCAGGCCCAGGTCAACAGCGGCACTATGTCGTTTGAAGAATCAGAGAATATCATTCGCGCCGCTTGTCCTGGAGCGGGTGGCTGCGGTATCGCTGCCTCCTTCAATACTTGGGGCATTGCGCTTGAGGCGATGGGTCTAAGCCTCCCGGATACATCCTCAATTCCTTCTGTCGATGAAGCCAAGACAGCGGACTGCCTCCGAGTCGGGCAGGCGATGCGTCGTCTCTTGGAGATGAATCTCCGCCCGCGCGACATTCTGACAAAAGCTGCGATCAGCAATGCCATGGTCGCCATTGCAGCCATGGGAGGTTCAACCAACGGAGTGCTTCATATTTTGGCGCTTGCTCATGAAGCCGGCGTCGATTTTAACCTGCGTGATATGCAGGCCATTTGCCGTCGAACCCCTGTCTATTGTAACTTCGCCCCACGAGGTCGCGGCACTATGGCCGATCTACATCGACTCGGCGGCACTGCTATGCTGCTGAGGCACCTACTCAAAGCGGGCCTACTCGACGGCTCTTGCCTGACTGTGACTGGCCAAACTCTAGCTGAAAACGTCCAGCACTGTCAGGACGTGGCTGCTGACCAGGAACTCATCGCCCCTCTTGGAAAGCCCTTCAAAGACTACGCCGACCTTCAGATCTGTTTCGGAAACTTGGCACCAAACGGCATGGTCTTCAAAGTTTCGTCGAGATTGAATCCCCAATTCACAGGCAAAGCCATCTGTTTTGATAGCGTCAAAGAGGTGTCAGACGCCGCTGCAGGTGGCCGCATTAGGCCGGGGCATTTCGTTGTCCTTCGCGGTGTCGGCCCGATCGCCGCAGGAATGCCGGAATTACTCGTCGCCAGTGCTGCTCTGGCCGTGCCCGAGTTGGATGGCAAAGTCGCTTTCCTGTCGGATGGCAGAGTCTCAGGGGTCTCGCATGGTGTTATGGGCATCCATTGTTCTCCTGAAGCTGCCGTCGGCGGCCCAATCGCTGCCATTCAGGATGGTGATGAAATCGAGTTCGATCTGCTCAAAGGCACCGTCCACTTGCACGCAGATCTCACCACGCGTTCGCACACTTGGCCCGCCCCTAAACATGGCCGTGCCTACCTCGCCGACTTTGCCGCGACGGCCACCCAAGCGCACGACGGCTGTGTCTCTGCCTGGGTGCTGAGTCAGCATAATTGAGCGAACGCACGAAATGCTTGGAAGCCGAAAAAGCCCCGACGTATTACCCATCTTTGGCCACCATGTCTGAGTCCCTGTCTGATGAATCCACCCCTTATGGCGGCTACGAGCGGGAAGTCATTGAGCGTGTCTGGCAGCTCGCGCAGATTGTGCTGGGCAATGATCCCCAGGTGTGGCGGAAGGACGAATTCGGCGCGTGGATTCACCGCCGAGACTATCGCCAGCGGCACAGTGAATTCGGCTGGGAAATCGCCGAGGCTGGCTACCGGATGCGCGCCAGTGGCATGGAGTCACTACGCCCCATGCAGTGGCAAAATCATGTCGATTTCCTCGTCGCCGCGCGCCATCAGGCAGTCATCAGTGCCGATGGTTTACGCAATGCACGCCGACTTTTTTGATGCCCTCAAAACGGCTTCAGCGTCAGCCCGCCACAGTCCTGACAAAGCGCTGTCGCATCTCGGAACTGAGCTAAACAGCGCGGGCAGTAGGCTGCTGAGCCTGATTGCTTTTCAGGCACTTCATCGAGCTGACTGACATCCATCCCTTGGGCATTCAAAAAGATCTCCAGCGCCCGTCGTTGTAATGGTGCCGAATGCATCTGGCCATGGCGGATGGCTTTCCAAAAAGGTCGCACTAGAGCAATTCGAGATGGTTCTTCGATCGAATCCAAAGCCGCCAAAGGGTGCATCTGACAGGGTGACGCTGCACACACGTGATCCGCCGCACGCATCGCATGTTGCGGCAGGAAGGCGATGGCCACGGTCTTCCAAAAACGATGTTTGATCGGCTCCTTGAGTCGTCCTGAGACACGCCAAAAAATCATCGCCTGAAACCACAGCATCAGTAGCAAAGTCGCCGCAGCGATCAAGACCTGTGGACCTTCTCCTAACCAACGATAGATGACTGAGATTACGCCAAAGCATATCAGGAAAATCATCATCCCCGGTATCCGCAGTATTTGTGTCCGAGCCGAAAGCTCCTTCAGAAACTCAGAGAATCGCTTCACATCGAGCATCTGCGCCGCCAGTTTTAAGAAATCCTCTTCGCGCTCTGAGTCCGGCATCGCTTGCCAGCCCTTCACGCGCTTGAGCCATTCAGCAGCACTCGATTCATCTGCGAAACGCACGACATGATCTGCGCTCAGCATCAGTGTCGCCGCATCAGTTGCAGGCTTGAGTTCATTCCAGGGGGCCAGCCCCAAGGACTTACCAGCTCCGTCTAAAAGCTCGAGTCCTAGCGAGCACGGCACGAGCACCCACGGCATCATGACTACATGCACAGGCATTGGCGGCAGCACCGGCATCAGCAACAACTTGCGTCCTATGAAATCCAAATGCTGGAGTGGGCGGCGCATCCAACCGCTCACGCCAGAGCTGGAAAATAGCCACACAGAACCAGGGCATAACCGCAGACACTCCAGCAGGTAAAGCAGGGCAAAGAGTGTGAACAGCCACTGTCCGTCAGTCATGTCAGATCACGTGTTCTTTTGGCCAAAGAACTTGGTGAGGAACGATTTGATCGCCACACCCACGCCGACGACAAGCACGATGATTCCCTTGCCAAGCTTGGCGAAAACCACGCCGAGCTTGGCAAACAAGCCCATCTTGCCCGCCGCCACGGCAGCGCCACCAGCCACCAGGGCTGTCAGGCCGTATTTGGAAAGCTTGTCACCTTGCTTGTACTCCGCGTAAGTATTGCCTGGCAGGTATTGAAAGGCTGCCATGATCGACTGGTACTGTGGCAGTAGCGTTTGCAGCTCTTGAGGGCCACAGACGAGACCCACTTCCATGACCCCATTACGTCCTAGCAGGCGGGTGCTGTAGTTGATGGATTCTCCACCCCCTTCAGAGCCGATTCGCAGGGCCCATTCCAGGTTTTTCGTCTGGTCATTGAAACGCGGCGGCTGCGCCCAGCCGAGGACATGCAGCGCCCGCAGCCCCATCTTCTTGCGCTGCTCATTGCTCGCCTCTTGGCCTTCCTGGTGTCCCTTGAGCAGTTCATCTGCATTCAGATCATTTTTCTCGTCATCCTTCACATAGCCCGTGTCATTGAATTCAAAGATGACCCACGGACCTTCGCCTTCGGTCGTCAGCATTCCCAATTCACTATCCCCTGGGATGTTGCCATACAGCTTCAGCAGCTCACGTGTTCCATTCCCAGCGGTGAAGCGCCAACCTTGTGGAATAGCGACCTGCGCCATGCTTCCGATTTGGGCGGAGCCACTCCGCGTCCAGCCGAAACTCTCGATCTTCGCTTCCCAGGCTTTTTGCTTCTCCGCAAGTTCTTGCTCAGTCGGCTCTGCGACTGCCGCCTTCGGTTGCTGAGCATTCATGAGAGAGGCGGACATCAGTCCACTGAGGAGTCCGACCAGAGCGAGTGTGTATCGTGTTTTCATAGAGTCTGCAAAACGGGGGTCAAAGCTAGCCTATGGGGCACAGCCAGCCGAGATCAAGTTTCAGACACGGACTAGGCCAAGAAAACCGTGGAGCTTCAGCAGGCTCTGCGACACCTTTGTCGCCATGGCTGATCCATCGCTTCCATCTATTTGTGAATCAAAGCCGCGCTCGAGCTGCTTGCGCTTGGCGGCTATGGTGCTGATTCCGATCGTTCTCGTGACAGGGATTCTAGCGTGGCTCTTTATCGGTACGATCCGGGATGCCGTGACCTGGGTGCGCGCTCTGCCAGGGCGGCTCAGCCAGCAGCAGATCACACAGACATTCCGTCAGTCGGTCACTGAGATCATTTCCACGAAGGGCGATATTCTCGAAGTCGCTACGATGCAGACAGACGAAACCGTGACGAAATTTGATATGAAGACTGCGCTCAATGAACTGGTCTATTTGGGCACTACCATTTCTGAGATCCGCACCCCCGTGGTCTTTCGTTATCACATCCGCCTTTCGGATCACTGGCAGCTCAGCGTAGATCAGGGGGCCTGCATCGTCCAGGCACCTGCCTTGAGGCCATCATTACCGCCAGCAATCCGGACGGAGGGCATGGAAAAGAAATCCGAAGCTGGCTGGCTACGCTTCAACGCGGCTGAAAACCTCACGGCTCTGGAAAAAGAGCTCACGCCTGCTTTAGAAAAGCGCGCAGGTAACACGGCCCACCTGAATCTCATTCGCGAGTCCGCGCGAAAATCAGTGGCTGAGTTTGTGAAAAATTGGCTCGTCAAAAACGCCAACAGTCACCCAGAGTCGATCCGCTCCATCACCGTCATCTTTCCCGATGAGGTCCAAACTACGCCTGTTACTCTGCCTCCGACCCTGCGAGTGAATTAGTCTCGTGAGCATGGGCAGGAACTAGTGGACATGGCGCGTCGGGTGCGGCATCCTCGGCCCGTTTTCCCTTGGCTTCGGCCTTGTATTTGATCGCCCTCATGACTGCCCAGTTTCTTCGACTGTTTGCCATCGCCCCTATCGTCTTTCTTGTTTCCTGTGGTTCCGTGAATCGTGGGACGACCGGGCAGACTCAGTATTTGGAAGCCTTTGCTCCGACCGCCGTGCCGCATTCGGCCCTCTACAATCAGGATATGGAATCTTATTGGGACGGCGACGGCGTGGGTGGCGCTCCGAGCATCATCCTCGATCTGAGTGACCAGAAAGCCTATTTCTACAAAGGCGGCACGCTGGCTGGCGTCTCGGCTTTATCCACGGGTGACGAAAAACACCGCACGCCACCTGGAAGCTATAAGATCAACCTCAAGGACCAGTGGCATAAATCCAATCTGTATGGCGATTTCGTCGATGCCTATGGTCAGGTAATGGTGGCAAACGTTGACATCAAAAAAGACAAGCCACCGGCAGGTGCGCGCTTTGAGGGTTCAAAGATGCATCACTTCATGCGCTTCACCATGACCGGCATCGGAATGCATGAAGGCTTCCTACCTGGCTATGCCGCCAGTCATGGTTGCGTGCGTATGCCCGCGCGTATGGCCGCGATCTTCTTCAATAACGTGGCACTAGGCACGCCTGTCACTGTCCGCCCATGAACGAGGTCTCACTCGAAATCAGTGTGGATGATGTCAGTTACCTCCTGGGTCGGCCAGGGGATAAGCCACGCATGATCGACTGCCGCGAGGAGGACGAGTGGCGGATCTGCCACATTGAGGGAGCAGAGTTGGTACCGCTTTCACAGTTTGGTGAGCTGGCTCCACAGCGTTTTTCAGATACGAATCAGCACCTCATCATCTACTGCCACCATGGCATGAGAAGCCAGCGCGCAGCCCTGTGGTTGCGCCAAAGTGGTTTTAATAACGTGCAGTCCATGCGCGGCGGTATCGATGCCTGGGCAGATCTAGTGGAGCCTGAGATGCCCAGATATTGATCGGTCTTTGATACGTCTCCAGCTTCTCAGTCGTGAAAAATCGGCCAGCATCGAAGATGCACTGAACTTTTTACATTAGACCTGGCTCATTGTGGTTCCGTCGAGTTCAGGAGTTCTTAAAGTGCGATGGCAAATCACCACGATTCGCCTGTCAAGAATCATCCCTCTGAGGCCTTCCGCCGACATTGCTGGTGACGGCACAAGGTCATTCGTGTATAAGTACTAACCCACATGTTATTCCGTTGGTATCTCTGCACATTCGCACTTCTGTTAGCCAGTTGCGCGCGGCCTATTTATCAAGAACAGGGCTGGGCATCGCACATCGCGAATCAATATGCTGGGCGTATGACTTCATCTGGCCAGCCCTACAATCCGCAAGCCTACACCGCAGCGCATAACTCGCTGCCCTTTGGCACCGAAATCACCGTGAAGAATGTTTATACTGGCCGCAGTGTGCAGGCCGTGGTGAATGATCGCTTCCCGTATTATCCAGGCCGTATCGTCAATCTTTCCAGCGCAGCAGCATACAACATAGGCATGACGCAGATGCAGCTTTCACAGGTGCAAGTGACCGCCAAAAAGTTACCCCAGACTGGTTATAGCCAGCAGCCGACTTACCTGCCGCAAAATTACGCGCAGCCTGCGTATGCCCAGCAACAACCCGCATACCAGCCGCAGCCAAATTATGGCCCGCCGCCACAGGCCGCCTACAACCAAGGTGCGCCCGCCTACACTCCTCAGTACCAAGCCGCGCCGACCTACAAGACGACACCGAAGATCGCCACACCGAAATACACAGTACCCAAACCCAGCTACCAAGCGCCCGTTGGCGGTGCCCCAAACGCCCCCGTCTTCAATGGCGGCGGACCGCCTGCTGGATTGAAGACGTTTTGAATAGGCTCAGTGAAACGCGTGGCACATTGCGTCATTGGTGAGATGCGCGCCTCGGTGGCACTCTACAGCGTGATCCAAACGAAGAAGAAAAAGATTCAAAAGCGGAATACCTTCCGCCATAGGTGGTCGGCGATGAACGACAATGATTCAACCACCTGATGAAGCGCGCCGCGTCGGCTTTGCCGACGGTGATGCCGGCATCGCTCGAAGGTGCGATCATGGCGCGAGTGCGCACAGATGAAGGCCGGGCGCAGCGCTGGCGCTCGTTTGTGCAAAGGCTCATGATTCTGGCCGCCATCTCCGGCGTAGTCACTGCCGTTATGGTGTGCTGGTCCATGGCCTCACGAGACACCACGCATACCACGCCACCGACGATGACGCTTTTCCGAGAGGGGCTGTCAAAATGATGACCTCACGTGCCAAGTGGCTTCTCATCTCCATGTTCTGCTCAATCGCACTAGCTGGTGGGACAGCGTGGTTCGTCACCGACTGGGTGCTGCATCGTCATGGTGAAAGTCATGCGCATGATCAGACGGAGCCAGATTTCCATGCGTGGATGCATAAGCATCTCGACATCACGCCAGAGCAGCCTGAAGTCCTGAAGCCAATCGAGGCTGAGATTGAGCAGCAACGAGTCAGGCTGAGAGGTGAAATCCGCGCAGCAGGGCTCGAAGTGGCGGCAGCCATTGGTGAAGCCAATGTGAACGACGCGCGCCTGAAGTCCGCCCTGGAACGACTCAACAAATCACAAGGCGATCTACAACGCATGACGCTGGAGCATTTCTTTGCGATGAAGCGCCACCTGCGACCCGCACAGGCGAAACGACTGTTGGACTGGACCCATGACAGCCTTACCCGCGAGCCTTGACCTTCTGCTTTCGGCGCCTGTGACTGCGCCGCTCAGGCGGGGGACATGGCCGCGTTTGAATGGATCGTGCAGCAGCATGAGGAGCGGTTCTTTAACTTCTGCTCCGCTGGCTGCGCTACACTGAGGATGCGCGTGAAGTCTGCCAGGATACCTTTGTGCGGGCCTCGCAAGCGCTGCCGGAATTTGAAGACTGCTCAAAACTTTCGTCATAGCTGTATCAGATCGCCCTAAACCTCTGCCGAGAACGGTCGAAAACACGCGCCACACGTCAGCGTGAAAATACCATCGCTCTGCATGATGTGCCGCATTCGCCCGAGTGCCCAAAGCAAGGCCCTGCTGCCAGAGCCGAATGGCAGAGCGAGATGCAGAAGCTAGGGCGCGGTCTGGCCGTGCTGAACTGCTCCGTGCGCAGCGTTGAATGCCGGCTCTACCGTGCGCGTCAGATACTCATCCAGTGGTGGGAGGCGGAGCGCTGAACTCTTGCGAGACCTCACGACTCAGAAAGAAGCCCATCATAGGGAACTTTGAGGCAGCTCAGATGAAACGTGGCATCGGTGACGACCGTTCCAGGCATCCTCCCATGAAGCTCCTTTTCTTTTCCTTCCTCGTCATCGCCTCTTCTCTGACCGCTGCTGATTCTAAACCTGCGATCTCCGGCCCGAAGTGGAAGAAGCTCAATCCACAGACACCCGTAGGGTTCACGCTAAAGACGCTGGAAGTCGCGAAGTACCCTGAGCATACGGTGGAGCTATCTGTCTATGTGCCGGATACGGAGGGCACTTGGCCCTGCATCCTCGACATTCATGGCGGTGGCTGGAAGGCTCGGCAGGTGGAGGCGGATAAGCCGATGATGGAGCGCTTGGCTCAGCGTGGTTTTGTGACGGCGCTGGTGAGCTATCGCCTATCTACGGAAGCAAAATATCCCGCCGCACTGCATGACTGCAAAGCCGCCCTGCGCTGCCTGCGCGCTCACGCGAAGGAACTGAAGCTCGACCCCGACCGCATCGGTTGCATGGGCGGCTCGGCAGGGGGACATTTATCAGGCCTGACCGCGATGACGACCGGACTGGCCGAGTTCGAGGGTGATGGTCCTTTTAAAGACCAGTCCAGCGCCGTGAAAGCCTGCATCGTCATGGCTGCCACGCAGGATCTGATCGCTTCCAATCGCGACAAGACGGGCGAAGGCAGCGTGCTCTTCTTTGGTGCCAGCGCGCAGGACAAATCAGAGATCTACAAAGCTGCCTCACCCATCACCCATGTCCGAGCTGGAGTGCCGCCCACCATCTTCATTGAGGGTGAAAAAGACACGCTCAAAATCGGTCGCGCAGAGATGATGGAGAAGCTCAAAGCACTCGGCATCGAGACCGCGGTTCACACGCTCAAAGACGCCCCGCATCCTTATTGGATGAGTGATCCCTGGTGCGCGCAGACGGTAGACATCGCTGCCACCTTCTTCAAAAAGCATCTGGGTGAGCCGGTGATGAAATGAGAGTTCGAGCGTGTGGTGCTTGCGCTGAGTTGAGCCTCTGCCACACTCGGCGTCCCTATGTCCACCATCGTTGTCGCCCAGAAGAACGGAGTCGCCTGCATCGGCGCAGATACCATGAGCTGCCTCGGCTCGCTGCGTCAGAAGGCGCATCACATCGTCAATAAAACCAAGATCACCAAGATCGCCGACAGCTACATCGGCCTGACCGGCACCTCGGCGAGTTTGGTGGTGATGAATAGCTACTTCGCTAACCCCGAGCGCCCGCGTGATTTCTCAGGCACGGACGCGATCTTCGAGACCTTCCGCCACGCGCATCATTGGATGAAGGCCGAGTATTTCATGACCACCATGGCCTCGAAAGAAGAAGAGTATGAGACCACGCAGTTCTACGGCCTCGTCGCCAATCCTCACGGCATCTTCGCCCTCTACTCCTACCGCAGCGCGCAGCAGTTTCACAAATTTTGGGCCGCTGGTTCAGGCCGCGACTATGCCCTCGGTGCCATGCAGAGCGTCTATGATCAGTGTGATGACGTGGTGGACATCGTCAAAGCCGGCCTGAGTGCTTCCGCTGAGTTTGACAGCGCTACCGGCGCACCTTTTGAGATCCACAAGTGTGATCTAGCAACTGCACCAGCCAAGCCAACCAAGAAGACGCGCAAAAGCTAATCCCATGAAATCCCATCTCCTCCCATTCTTCCTCATCACGGCAGCTCTCGCCGACGGTCCTAAAGACAACCTCGCTGAAAATGTGCGGCCCGTGCCGCCTCCTGGAGTCGCGGTGCCTGAGGCGGATGCGAAAGCGCTGACGCAGGGTTTGTCGGAACTGCGCGCGGCCATTGATGCGGCAGTGAAGGTACAGGCAAAGAACCCGAAGCTGGCGGATCTGCTGCCGGATGTGGAGATCTATCACAAGGCGGTGGATTGGGCACTGAAGTACAACGAGGTCCACAAGCTGACGGAGATCAAATCCGCTCAGGAAGCTCTCGCTGAAGGTAAGCAGCGCGCGGAACAGCTCAAGAACGGTCAGCATCCCTGGACCACGCAGAAGGGACTCGTCGTGCGCGGCTACCGCTCCAAGATCGACGGCTCGGTGCAGCCTTATGGCATGGTGATTCCTGAGAGCTACAGCGGTGCGCCGTCGCGTCTCGATGCATGGTGTCATGGTCGTGGCGAGACGCTCAGCGAGCTGGGCTTCATCGACCAACGTCGCAAATCGGTGGGCAACATCGCGCCTGCCAACGCGCTCGTGTTGCATCCGTATGGCCGCTACTGCTGCGCGAACAAATTTGCCGGTGAGGTGGATCTGCTGGAGGCGCTGGATCACGCGAAGAAGTTTTACGCCATTGATGAAGACCGCACGATCATTCGTGGCTTTAGCATGGGCGGTGCCGCTGCGTGGCAGTTCGCGGTGAACTACGCCGAGAAATGGTGCGCTGCGAATCCCGGCGCGGGCTTTGCTGAGACGCCTGAGTTCCTAAATGTCTTCCAGACAGAAGATGTGTCCAAAGTGCCCGCGTATGAGAAGACGCTCTGGCATTGGTACAACGCGACCGATAGCGCGCTGAATCTCTTCCACGTACCGACCGTGGCCTACAGCGGCGAGATCGATAAGCAGAAGCAGGCCGCCGACATCATGGAGAAGTACCTGCGCATGGAAAACATCGACCTGGAGCACATCATTGGCCCGCAGACTGCACACAAAATTCATCCAGACTCGCTGATCGAAGTCGAGAAGCGCCTGGCAGCCATCGCCGCCGTCGGTCGTGACCGCACACCGCGTGAAGTTCACTTCGCCACCTGGTTCCTGCGATATAACACGATGCACTGGATCACGGTCGATGAACTGGAGAAGCAATGGGAGCGCACCCGCATCCATGCCGAAATCACGGGCGATGCCGAGGTCACAATCAAAACACAAAACACCACCGCGCTCACGATCAACATGCTTCCCGGCCATTGCCCGCTAAGCGTTCGCGAGAAGCCGACCGTGAAGATCGACGGCACATCGCTCGAAGTACTGCGTCCAAAATCTGATCGCTCATGGCTCGTCCATCTGCGCCGCATCGGCGGCAAGTGGCAGCAGACACTGACGGCTCATGAAGACGGTAAGCTCGTGAAGCAGCACGGCCTCTCCGGTCCGATTGATGACGCTTTCATGGACAGCTTTTTGTTTGTGAAACCGACGGGCGCAGCCCTGAATGAGAAGGTCGGCGCGTGGACGAAGGCTGAGATGGAACGCGCCGTGTTTGAATGGCGTCGTCAGTTCCGTGGTGACGCACCAGCCAAGGATGACAAGGCGATCAGCGATGCCGACATCGCGGCTAACAACCTCGTGCTCTGGGGTGATCCACAGAGCAATACGCTGCTCGCCAAGATCATCGGCAAGCTGCCGATCCAGTGGACCAAGGACAAGCTCATCGCCAACGGCAAGACTTACGATGCTGCGAATCATGCGCCGGTCTTGGTGTATCCGAATCCACTGAATCCAAAGCGCTACATCGTCATCAACAGCAGTTTTACTTATCGCGAATACGACTACCTGAACAATGCCCGCCAAGTCGCTAAGCTGCCGGACTGGGCGGTGGTGGATCTCAATCAGCCAAAGACCGCCCGCGCGCCGGGCGGCATTCCAGATGCGGGTTTCTTTGATGAAGCCTGGCAGTGGAAAAAATAGTCTGGAGCAAACGTTGCTTCGTGCGTTGTAATCGCGCCCGTTATGAAATCGCTCACCCTTTGCCTCCTGCTTCCCGTTCTGGCGCTCGCCCAGACGGCGGAGAAACCGAAGAAGCCTGCATCGTCCATGCCGGAGGGTTTTCACGAGTTGAAGATCGGTGATGCAGCGCCGGACTTCGAGCTGCTCGGCATAGATGAAGAGAAGCACACGCTCAAAGAATATGCGGATGCGGATCTGCTCATGATCGCCTTTCTCAGCAATCATTGCCCGACCTCACAGGCCGTCGAGGGGCGCATCAAGAAGCTGGTGAAGGACTACAAAAGCAAAGGTCTGCAACTCGTGGCGATCAATCCCAATGATCCGGCGGCACTGCGAGCCGATGAACTCGGCTACTCCATCTACAACGACAGCTTCCCCGAGATGAAGCGCCACGCCAAGGAGCAGGAGTTCACCTTCCCCTACCTCTATGATGGCGAGACGCAGAAGACCACGCTGGCCTATGGCGGCCTGGCCACGCCGCACGTTTTGATTTTCGATAAAGAGCGCAAACTCCGCTATCAAGGCCGGCTCGATGACTCGCGCTATGCGGATGAAAGCACGGTGACTGCACCCGATGCGCGCAACGCCATCGATGCGCTGCTAGCGGGTCAGTCGGTGCCCGTGGAAGTCACAAAACCGCATGGCTGCTCGACGAAGTGGATCGACAAGCGCGCCCAAGTCACCGCCGATAACGAGAAGTGGGAAAAGGGTGAAGTCGATGTGGAACTGATCGATGCCAAAGGCGTGGCGGCACTGCGCAAGAATGACACGAACAAGGTGCGCATGTTCAACGTCTGGGCCACTTGGTGCGGGCCGTGTGTGAAGGAGTTTCCTGAACTCGTCGCCACCTCACGGAAGTTTGGCCTGCGGGAGTTCGAGTTCATCAGCATCAGTCTCGATTCGCCGGAGACCATCGGTGAAGTGAAGGCTTTTCTGGAGAAACATAACGCCATCGTGCCGGATAAAATCAAGCCCTCGCTGAAGGCCGAAGGACGCAAAGGCAATGCGTATGTTTTTAACGAATCAAACACCGATGGCCTGATCCAAGCACTCGATCCCGAGTGGCCCGGCCCGATCCCTCATACGATCGTCGTCGCACCTGGCGGCGAGGTCATCTTCCGCCACAATGGCATCGTCGATGGTGATGAACTGCGGGCGAAGATCCTAGAGAAGATGGGCCGTTTCTTTGTGCCTGAAAAAACCACACCATGAGACTGCTCCTCACCCTTGCTTTGATCACCCTCACCGCTTCCGCGCAGGAAGCGGTGAACCCGAACCAACTCTTCCGCGAAGGCGTGCAGGCTTTCTACGAGGCGAAACCGAAGGAGTCGGTAGCGGCTTTTGACAAGCTGATCGCAATCGCCCCAGAGTCGAAGCCGCAGCTCTGGCAGCGCGGGCTGTCACTCTACTATGCGGGCGACTACAAAGCCGGACGTGAGCAGTTTGAGACGCATCAAACGGTGAACACGGCTGATGTAGAAAATGCGGCGTGGCACTTCATCTGCGTGGCACGCGCCGAGAGTGTGGAGGCGGCACGAAAGGCGCTGATTCCTATCGAAGGCGACACGCGCGTGCCGATGAAGCAAGTGCATGAACTCTTTGCTGGTAAAGGCACGGTCGAAGATGTGCTCAAAGCGGCTGAGTCTGGCGAAGGCGAATCCTTGAAGGATCACCGCTGCTACGCGCACCTTTATTTAGGCCTCTACTTTGAAGCCCTCGGTGACGAAGCGAAGGCGAAAGAGCACATGCTCAAAGCAGCCAAAGATTATCAGATGGATCACTACATGGGCAAGTGCGCCCAGGTGCATGTGAAAGTGCGCGGCTGGTAATCGGACTTCAGAGAAGCTTCTTGCGCTTGAACCACCAGATGGGGATGAGGGCCGAGATGACGAGCACGCAGATGACGAGCGGATAGGCCCAGGGCTGCTTCAGCTCAGGCATGTGCTCGAAGTTCATGCCGTAGATGCTGGCGATGAGTGTCGGCGGCATGAAGAGCACGCTGGCGATGGTGAAGATCTTGATGATCTGATTCTGCTGGATGTTGATGAGGCCAAGCGTGGATTCGAGCAGGAATGTCATCTCCTGAGTCTGCTGGTTTGTGTAGTCATCGAGTGACTTGACGTCGCGCATGACGCTGCGGAATTGGGCGGCCAGATCACCTCGCATCCAAGTGGCAGCGTTGTTGAGGAAGAACTGCAACATGCGGTTCACGCTGAGCAAGCTTTCACGCAGATTGGCGACGAGAGCACTGCGGCGACCGAGCGTTTTAACAACATCCGCCAGATCTTTTTCCACGGCGGCATTGGCACGATGGGGATCGAGGCGGAAGACATCACGACCGACTTTTTTCAAATCAGATTCGACGGTCTGCAAGGCATCCGCAATGCGGGCGACGATCAACTCACAGAGCTGGAGAAAAACTGCATCACTCGACATGGGGCAGGTGCAGTGTTTTTTCACCTGATCGGCCAGCACGCGAAAGGCCATGGGGTCAGCATAACGAACGGTGGTGAGGCAGTCCTGAGCGAGCACGAATGAGATGGCCGTGGTATCTGGATCGGGCGTGTCGAGGCCGACCGGAATCCATGCGGTCATGTAGAGCGCGCCTTTCTCCATGTAGAGTCGGCTGGACTCTTCGATCTCCTGCATTTCTTCACGCGTGGGCAGGGAGTATTCGAGCCAGCTTTCGGCCTCCAGCTCTTCGGAGCGTGAGGGATTCAGCAGGTCGAGATAAACAAGATTGTCCGGGAAAGGACGGATCTTTTCGTCATTCCAGTCGATGAGCTGGCCTTGTGATGTGATGAGTCGGACCATGCGGGAGGGAGCGCGATTGTAGCGGCGATGCTCAGGTGTGCCATTGAAAAGGCGACTCACTTACTGTGTGACATCCAGACTCGATGAGATCGGCTCACGGACACTCTTGCTTGATGATGTTCCGTTCACCGCCACGAGCGCTCAATCTCTCTCAGAGCATTTACTGACGGTTGTTTGAATATCTGAGATTAACGTCTCTTTAACGCCCTACGTCTCGGATCAGCCGACGGCGAGCGGGATGCGTCGATGACACGACAGATGCCATTCAAGCAGTTGCCTGAATCAGCTTAATGTTCGCCTCGTTTTGGTTGTGGTGATCGTTCATGGGAGGGAAACTGCCGTAATCTGACCTGATGCCACCATCTGCTCTACCATGAGCAAGTCACGGCCAAAAACGAACAGGCGGTATATAGAATCGTCGGGGTCTCGATATGCAGGAATATCATTCCGAACGGATCGGACTCCAACTGCGGCTAATTCATGCTCGATGCGCTCTGCGTCGGGGAGCTGCGCTGTAAAGGCTATGCAGTGAGCTCGTGACCATGACTCACGGTCGAGCAACTCAAGAAATTTCCTGCAAACGATGGCCTCATCGGCCTCAATAAAGAAGGTTGTCGAACGCTGCCCTCGCTCAACGTAGAATGCCTCGTAGCCAGAAGTGGTCTTCTCAAGACAATGCGTGTCACCGCAATGATTCCAGCCATAACGAATGTGGTAGCAAGATGGCTGGTAACACTCAGTCCGTAGATACTCGGCAAGTGCTGCCATCGTCGAGGGCTGGGCTGCTGTTTTCATGGCAAGCAACGCTGCGGGTTGTGCGAACAGTCGAGACATTAACAGGATTTTGTTTCGCGAGCAACGCTATCTTTGACAAGGCTGTTACTTTTTGACGGACTTTTGAGTTCATGGAGTAGTCGATGGTGTTCATTTGCGTGCAAAGCAACAGGGCTGCTGACTCATGCGCAGATGGGGCGTTGGAAAGGTTGTGTGAATATTCCAAAGAGCGTGAGAAACGGGGTGTGAAAACTTAACGCAAGCCACGCCTGAAATGTGATTCTCCGGCTATCCTTTCTCTGGCTGTGTGAGATGCCGCATCCGAGAAAGTTTGGATGGCAGGCTGATGGGGTAGCCGCGTTCGCGGATCAAAATGAGCGTTCCGTCGAGTACTTCAACACACGCAGGTGTGAGATCATGGAGCAGGATGATTGACCCTGGTTGCATGGTTTTGCTGATACGTTTTAGAATGAGCGAGACATCGCTCTCCACGGCATCGAAGCCACGGCAATTCCAGATCATCATGGTCAGCCCAAGGGCGCGCAGCGGTGGGGACAAGAAGAGATTATGATGGCCCACTGGCGGACGAAACCATGTTGGGGCGTGGCCTAGAATAGGGGTGAGTGTTTGCTGGCAGCCGGCGACCTCTGCCCACATGCGCTGTGGGTGCAGGGACCAAAAGGTGGCGGCGGGGTGCGTCTGCGAATGATTGCCGATGGCGTGACCTCGGCGTGCGATTTCACGGACGAGTTCGGGGTGGCGCGCGGCGCGGTCACCGATGAGAAAGAACAAGGCTTTCGCCTGATGCTGATCGAGCAGATCGAGCAAGCGTGGGGTGGTATCAGGATCAGGGCCGTCGTCGATGGTGAGGCAGACGCTGTCATCTGGCAGGGTGCTGACGAGCGGGCCAAACAACGTGCAGCGTGGCGTGAGAGTGCCGATGACAATGATCAAAAAGGTCAGGCAAAAAATGACGGCAGCAATTTGCCAGTGCCCGGTGCTGAGTAGAAGCAGGCAGGCGACACCTGGAAGCAGGCTGAGCATCAAGCGCGTGCGGCTCTGACGCTGACAGGTGTCTGGTGGCGGCGGAATCATGCGGTCTCCAGGGTGACCAGCGGCTCAAAGACGAACCATTGGTCCCAGTGCTGCTGGATGTAGTCGTGCATGATGGGAATCCAGATTTTGCCCAGATCATCCGCGCGTATTTTGGTGCGACCATCGTAGAAGCAGTCGCCGATGTGAATGCGATAGTTGAGACAGCCGAGGCGCTCCAGAAAGATCGGGTAGCAAGGTGCGCTGGAGATTTCTGCCAGCACCAAGGGGCCACGCGGGATCTCATACGTGCAGCCAGCGTGACTGATGGCGACGGGAGACACACTGGTGATCACGCGGTCCCCCTGCACAGCCACGACTTCTCCTGCCCTGAGGACGCGGCAGAGCTCCAGCCCGAGGTGACTGTCGGCGATGCTGTAATGCACGCGGAGCAGCGGATTCTCCTGCTCTGTGCGGCGCAGCTCGGCCTCACGCAGCACTTGCATGTCCTCCGATTTCTCGGGCGCGCGGACTGTATGTAGAGCACGGCCTAATTTCGTGGTGAACAAAGTCGCGCCTACGTCGTAATTCCCGCTGTGAATCGTGAAAATCAAGACACCTCCCGGAATGCCACGCAGCGCGTCGAAGCGCTCGATGTGTGGGATGTCCCAGGTCACCTCTCGGCGGAAATGCATGTGCCAGAGGCGGTCCAAATAAGTGAGCGCAAATTCAAGAAACACCTGGTAGCCCGCCCACCAGCGGCGCAGTGGGCCAAAGCTGGGCTTGAGTGCGGTGAGATTTCCCTGTACCGCCGCGCGCTGCGGGCCAGCCAGCAGATAGACCAGCAGGGTGATCGGGCGGACCATGATCAAGGCGATCCAGGTCGGCGTGAAGCGCATCACGCGCAGAAGCTGCTGCGTCCAAAAAGCCCCATGCAAACCCGCGTTCTGCGGAGGCAGAACTTGCGTAGCTTGGGGTTTAGCGGTTTCTTCAGCGATCATCGGCGGCGCTCAGCAGCATGGCGGTCAGAGCTTTTATCTCTGGCTTGAGACGCCCTCTATTAAAACCTTTGCCCAGACAAGAAGACGAGTCAAAACATGAACGCCCCATCTCCCACAGACTACGATGTGATCATCATCGGCGGTGCCTTCAGCGCTGCCTCTTCAGCGCTGCTGCTGAAGCGTGAAACGCCTGACCTGAAGGTGCTCGTGGTGGAACGCACGACGGAGTTTGACCGCAAGGTCGGTGAGAGCACTTCTGAAGTCGGCGCCTGCTTTCTGACCCGTGTCCTACATCTGGGAAATTACCTCAACGCGCATCATTACCAGAAGCATGGTCTGCGGATGTGGTTCTGCAAAAAGCCTGACGACACGGTTGAGGACTGCACGGAGCTGGGGCCGAAATTTCAAAGCCGCCTGCCTACTTATCAGCTCGACCGCGCGCTACTTGATCAACATGTGCTCGACCTCGCTGTCGAGGCGGGTGCTGAGCTGCTAAGACCGGCGACGATCCGCGAGATTACTTTAGCTGAGGCAGATGAAAACCACTCCGTCAGCCTGACCACCGCTGCAGGTGAAAGCAAAACCTTCACAGCACGCTGGGTCATCGATGGCTCCGGGCGCGCTGCCGTTTTGTCAAAGAAGCTGGGCCTGTACCGCCAGCTCGGAGATGAGCACCCCACCTCGTCCATCTGGTGCCGCTACCGCAAAGTGAACACGCTAGACAGCCACAAAAGCCGCACGCTGCATCCGGTGCTCATGCAGAATGTTAAAGCCTCACGCAGCAGCGCCACGAATCATCTCATGGGTCGCGGTTGGTGGGTGTGGATCATCCCACTTTCAAACGGTGACTTCAGTGTCGGCATCGTTTGGGATCGCAGCGTTTTCACCCTGCCAGAGGGGCCATCACTCACGTCACGCATGCACGCGCATGTCATGACTCACCCGGTCGGGCGGCTCATGTTTGAAGAGGCCGAACCGATCGAAGGCGACACGTTTTATTACAAAGGTCTGCCCTACTACACAGAGCAGATGGCGGGGAATCGCTGGGCCATGGTGGGAGATGCTGCGGGCTTCATAGACCCGCTCTACAGCCAGGGCCTGGACTACTGCGGGCACACGGTTTATGCCGTCACAAAAATGATCAAGCGTGCCCACATGGGGGAGGATGTGAGCGCTACCGCTGAGTATCTCAAGGGCGCGTACAAGCGCAGTTACCGCCTGTGGTTTGAGAGCCTCTACAAAGGCAAGTATGAGTACTTGGGGGATGCTGAACTGGTGCGCATTTCGTTTATCATGGATCTCGGTACTTACTTTGTCGGTCCTGTGCGTCTGGTCTATGAAACCCCAGATACGGAGTGGCCTCTGCTGCCCTATGACGGGCCGATGGGGAACCTTTTTGCGAAGTTCATGGCCCTCTACAATCGCCGCCTCCATGCGATGGCGAAGAAGCGTCTGGCCAAAGGCACCTACGGGGCTTGGAATAACGGCATGGACCTGACTCTGGGACAAAGCTACACACCCAATTTGACGGCCTTCCGCTTCCTGCGCTGGGGCATTCGTCTCTGGCTCGTCGCCGAGCTGCGCACGATCTTTAGCCGTGCGAAAGCGGTACCAGTGATGGAGTCGATGCCGGTGCGTGAAAAGGTCGGCGCGGTGATGTGAAGCGAGTCTGAAGCGTCACTCGAATCCCAAGAGAACACTTGCGGAGATTCTAGGCTCTGGGAGAGTCCCATCCCCTTCCTAGACGATCCTCAACCCTGCCCATGAAACGCCTTTTTTCCTTTGCTAAGCGCACGCCTATTCCGCGCGCGCCTACGGCTTCGGAGGGGGCCGCTGGCTGGTCTGTGCCGACTTATCCGACGCCGCTAGAACTCACGCAGATGATGCCCGGCGGCATCTACCAGTTTGATCTCATGATCGGTCAGGGCGGCATGGGTGCGGTGTATCGCGGTCGTCAGATGAATCTCGGGCGCTCAGTCGCCATCAAGATCATGCACCGCCATCACGGTGCTGATTATGCTTATGCAGAGCGCTTTCGCCGTGAGGCCCAAGCGCTGGCGCAGATGAACCACCCGAACATCGTCAGCGTGTATGACTTCGGCATCGTCGGAGACTACCTGCACTATGTGATGGAGTATGTCGAAGGCACCGATCTGCATCAGACGATGTCTTGCGGACTGCTCACTCAGGCCCGTGTTTTAGAGATCCTGCCAGAGGTCTGTGACGCTCTCGGCTATGCGCACTCCAAAGGCATCGTGCATCGAGACATCAAGCCCGCGAACATCCTCATCGCCCAGGATGGTCGGGTCAAAGTAGCCGACTTCGGTCTAGCAAAGCGCTTTGATCAGCAGGGCACCATGCTCACTCAGTCGAACATGGCCATGGGCACACCTGACTATGCGGCACCAGAGCAGTATGACTCGAAGGCCATCATCGATCATCGTGCAGACATTTATGCCCTCGGCGTCATGCTTTATCAGATGCTGACAGGCACTCTCCCACGCGGTTCTTGGCAGCCGCCATCCGTCCTAGTCGGCTCAGATCCACGACTAGACGCCATCATTGTTCGTGCCTTGAAACCCGAGCGCCTGCACCGCTACGCCTCTGCTGCCGACTTCAAAAAAGAACTGCTAGCCGTGAACACCGCGCCGCTCGCTGTCGCAGTTCCTGTTCCGCCGACTCCTGTCGCCGCGCCTGCCTCTAAGCCCATCATTGGCCGCGTGCTCGTGCTCGAAGATGATGTGCTTTTGCGCAACCTCATCGTGCGCAATTTAAAGAATGAAGGCTACGAAATCATCGAGACCGCTGACGGCAGTGACACGGTGAAACGCTACAGCGAAGCGATGATGCAGAAGAAGCCCTTCGACGTCGTGCTCATCGATCTCACCATCCCGCTCGGCATGGGCGGCGCACGCGCCATGGAACTGCTGCGTCAGGCTGACCCGCAGGTGGACGCCATCGTCTCTAGCGGAAACCGCTCTGATCCCGCCATGCTCCAGCCCAGTGCGCATGGATTCGCCGACGTGCTGCCCAAGCCCTATGACAGCGAAGATCTCGTGCGCACCGTCAAGCAAGTCGTCGAGCGACGGAGACAGCGCCTAGCCCGAGCCCACGCATGAGCAACACCACTCCAGTTACCTGTCCCACCTGCTTTGAAGAGTTCGAGGTGCCCGCCCCTTTCATCGACGAAGTGCCCAGTGATGTGGACTACGATTGCGAGGTCTGCTGCCGCCCCATGCGCATCAGTTTCGAGGAGTGTGATGGCGAGGTCATCGGCAACGCCTACGGGCTTGGCGATTGATTCTTCATCGAAAGCTCATTTTGGAGTTTCCTTTCCTCAGGTTTCCAGATTCAATCAGCGTCGTCGTCCCCCCCAGCCATGCGTCCCCTCCTCTGTCTCCTCACATTCTGCGTCATCTCTGCCCACGCGCAGTTTGATGTCACGATGAAACTCCCGCGTCCAAACTTCATGGCACTCGAAGCCATCGACGCCACCGTCAACATCACCAACCGCACCGGTGCCGAAGCCGTGCTCGGTGGGCCAGGCCGGGCCGAGTGGCTTTCCTTTGAAATGACCACCAGCGAAGGTCAGCAACTCACGACCATGGACGTGTCTGGTGCCGATCTGGTGCAAATCCCCCCTGGTGGCACCATCGCGCGCAAAGTCACCGTGACAGATGCGTATGCACCCTCAGAGGTCGGCAATTACGCCATCACCGCGCGCGTCTTCCACGCGCCCAGTGGCGACTATTATGCCAGCAACCGCACACGTTTCAGCATCGTCGATGCCAAGCCTCTCTGGGAGCAAAGCTACGGTGTGCCTGCCGGCTTTAAAGATGCTGGGAAGCCGCGTAAATACAGCCTCTCCGTATTCCGTGATGTCGATAGCACGTCCCTTTACTTCCGGCTCATCGACGACAAATCGAGTGATCGCCTCCGCACCTTCCGCCTCGGACCGCTGAGCATGGTGCATGACCCCCAGATCGCCATTGATGCGACGAATCAACTGCAAGTCCTCTTCATGGCGCAGCCGCAGCTCTTCGCCCACGCCATCGTTGCGCCGGATGGAGTGCTGAAAAAGATGGCCTACTATAGACAGAAAGGCAGTGATCGGCCCATGATGGTTCAGTCCATGAAAGGCACCTTCGAGATTGCTGGCGGCGAGTACTTTGATCCCTCTGCCCCCGCCGCCGCAAAGCCCAAAGTTGGCGGCAAAGGAGTCTCTGAAAAACCTCCCGGACTCTGATTTATTCCCGACCGAGTAGCTCGCGCAACTTCCGGCGCAGAGTCGCGCGGTTCATCTTCAGCGCTGCCGCTAAGCGCGTGGGCTTGTCATCAAAGCGCACCAGTAGGCTAGCCAGCATCTGCTTCTCGACTTGAGCGAGCAGGGCCTCGTATTCCGGCAGCGCTTCGTCTGGACCAGTGACGCGCATGTCCAGCCAGGCCGTCAGCGCGCGATTCAAAGCGGCGTCGAGGTGATTGCTGGCACCATCTTGGATTGATGCCGCGACTGCCTCCGGCAGATGCCGTGGCAGCACGAGTGAGTTTGGGCACACAGCCGCCGCGTGCTGCATCGCCGCTCCCAGCTCACGCACATGGCCTGGCCAAGCATAGGCTTTTAGATATAGCAGCGTCTCAGGAGCTAAAATCAATTCACGCTGAGGAGCCGCGCGGCCCAACAAAAAGCAGGCCAAAGCAGGAATATCCTCCACACGATCCGAAAGCGCAGGCAGACACACTTGCAGCACCGCGAGCTGGTAATACAGATCCTCACGGAAGCGCCCCGCCGTGATCAGTTCCGCCAAAGTCGCCGATGAAGTGGCGAGCACACGCCGCCCGCCTTCGGTGATCATTCGCGACACCAGCGCTTGCAGCGGCAGTGGCAGCGAGCCGATCTCTTCAATCAGCAGCGTACAACCACGAGCCTGCTCAAATGCCTTTATCAGCGCCTTTTCCATCTCTGCCTCCGGCCACTCATCCGCACGAAAAATCACCCATGGCGCTGAGGCTTGTGCGCTGTTTCGGTGGATCACCTGAGCTGCCAGAGTCTTCCCCGAACCACGCGGCCCACTGAGCAGCACCGGCGCATCAGTCGCACAGGCTTGGGCGATCACGGCAAAGCAGCGCTGCATCCCTGGCGCAGCGCCAATCATGAGCGCCTGATCCGCACCTGACTTCACTGGCGCGTCTGACTTTTCCATCGGCAAAGGTTGTAAAAGAGCACGCAGACAGGGCTGCATCTCGGCCAGATTCAGAGGCTTCAAGAAATAGTCATGCGCACCGAGTCGCCGTGCCTCCAGCGCATTCTCCAACGTGCCATGAGCCGTGATGATCAGGATCGGTGGTGGCTCCGGCTCCGCACGCAGAGTGGCCAGCACCTTCAGCCCGCTCATGTCCGGCAGACCTATGTCTAGGAGCACCAGATCAAAGCGTTGCTTCTTCGCTTTCTCAATCCCGCCCTGACCCGATGCCGCGACCACTGGCTCCGCACCCAGCCGACGGACCAACGTCGAGAGCGCAGCGGCTAGGGCGTATTCGTCTTCGATGATCAGGACGCGAGACATGGTGGGGGAAAAAGACGAATGAAGAATGGTTCAGGTCATTTGCAATTCAATCACCACCACCGCGCCACCGTCTGGGTGGTTTTTGAGCACGATCGAACCACCATGAGCAGTAATGATCTCCTGTACCACATTCAGGCCGACGCCCATGCCGCCCTCCTTTTCGGAGAAGAATAAATCAGCGCCATGAGCCAGCGCGGCCTCAGAAAAACCTGCGCCGCTGTCGTGGAAAAGAAGGCCACCAACTGTGATCTCGATGCGGAGATCTCCGCCACGCGGCATGGCTTGGATCGCATTGAGCATCACATTTCGAAACGCCTGCTGAAGCCGCGCCCGATCCCCCAGTAGCCGCGCCCGCCCCAGCGTGGCATTTGCGTGAACATTAACTCCAGCATGATCCGCCTGCGCTCGCAGGGTCTCTATCGTTTCGGCTAGCACTTCACCCAGATCCAAGCTCTGCATCTTCGGCGGCACGGGGCGTGTGAGATACAGCCATTGATTCACCAACCCCTCGATCACCTTTGCCTCAGCCTGCACATGCTGGAGCGACTGCGCCGACTCAGCATCCATCGCCGTCACATCCATGAGCTGCGTGTGCAGTTGGATCGCGGCCAGCGGGTTTTTAATCTCATGCGCTAAGCCCGTGGCCACACGCCCGAGCATGGCCATGCGCTCAGACTGCGCACGCTTTTCCCGCTCATCGAGCAGCCCATCTCGTGCCTGTGTCAGCGCCCGCGCCAGCTCACCGATCTCGTCCCGGCGCGTGATCTCCGCAGGCACATGCGACTTGGATTCAAAGAAGCCGGACAGTCCACGAGTCAGCCGTGCTACCGGCCGCACCACCTGTCCCGCGATCACCCAACCAAGCGCCGCAGAAAGCAGCCAGAAAGCCAGCAGCGCATTCCGTGTCGCCGGATGCCACAAGCTCAGGGTCGCCTCTGGAGCTGGCCGCACGAAGACCATGTCATGGCGTGCATCCAAACGCAAAACGAGCCACTGCTGCCCGCTAGCTAGAGCGCGCACCTCATTGCGCGGCGCCGTCTTCAGCACTTGCAGCAAATCATCCGCCAGCTCGGGTTCGAAGCGCCCTTCGGCATCACGGAAATAAATATCCATGTGCAGGAGCAACCGCAAATCCTCCGCCAACTTCGCACTGCGCGGCAGATTCATCCGCTGCACAAAATCCGCATCCGTGTGTGCCAGTCGCAGAAACACCCTTTCCTCCTCCGCCTGTTGTTGGAGCTGTAACCAAGCCAGCAGCAGCAAAGACCCCACCACCACAAACGCTGCAAACACCACCACGAATCGCGTGGTGAGGCTGCGGCGTGGGGAGAAACTAAAAGCACTGATCATTCGCCCCAGAATGGCAAAGGCTCACCCCCAATGACAGAGCAAAATGATCGGGTTTTGCAGGAAACAGTACGAGTCATTATTCCACCGCAGAGCAACCGAACGCCGCTTGGCTGAGGTGTGAAGCAGGGAGT
Source organism: uncultured Prosthecobacter sp. (assembly GCA_964583255.1). Lineage (GTDB taxonomy): Bacteria > Verrucomicrobiota > Verrucomicrobiia > Verrucomicrobiales > Verrucomicrobiaceae > Prosthecobacter. Next base: position 29,608 of record CAZOVY010000003.1, on the reverse strand, counting down.
AACATCCTCCCCGCCAGTCGCAGGGTAAAGCAGTCGATGTTTCAGCCCCCCCAATTTTTGAGTGCAGTAGAATGAGGGCAGCCTGATTTCATCTTTTTTGACGCCAATCTTTTTTCCAGGCTACTTGCCACTTAAAGTTACTCTCCGTTCTACAATCAAGTCGCCTTGAGTTCAGGTACTCCGTGGCAAACCACCCGCACTCGGTGAAGCTGTGGCACGGTCTTTGAGAGGTGTTTTGAGGGTATCGGAGTAACTGAAGAATGGCGCGTAGATCAGAAGTGTTAGCTCGCTGAAGAGCCGACGCTTTACACAGCGAAGCCAATTAAGTCCCAGCCTCGGAGAAGCCGTGTCGTTTAGTTTCTGCGGTTAGTTCTCGACCTTGACCAGAGCTACACGGCGGTTTTTGGCGCGGCCTTCTTCACTGCTGTTGCTGGCGATGGGGCACTGGTAGCCGACTCCGCAGGGCGTGAGCCGCGTGGCGGCGGTGGGGACGCGCTTGGTAAGCGCGGCGACGACTGCTGCGGCGCGGTTTTGGGAGAGTTCGATGTTCCCATCGAATTTGCCCACGGTGTCGGTATGTCCGACGACGAGCAGGCGCAGGGCGGGGTCGGATTTCAGTAACTTGGCCACTTCATCAAGGGTGGCATCGGACTCGGGCTTCAGGGTCGCTGAAGCGGTGTCAAAGTGGAAGCCGTAAAGGTTCACCGAACCCTGCTGAAGTATCCCCGTGGCCATTTCCTCAGCTTTGACCAGCACCATCTTTTCTTCCATCGGCTGGGTCTCGATCAGATCGACAGCGATCACTGGCACGCCCGCTTTGGGCTGCAAGGTTTTGGGTAAGACCATGCCGGCTTTGTAATTTGCGACGAACAGCGCCAAGTGCGCACCACCTTTCTTCGCGGCGAGGTAGCGCGCGCCTGGATGACTGATGGCAAAGGTGCCACCGGGTCGGTCACCAAAGAGTGAATGAAACAGAAGCCCTTTGCCGGCGCTGAGTTCTTCCCCGGTGCCTTGCCATAGCGTCTCCCAGCCACCAGCGGCGAGTTCGCTCTGGTAGTTCTTGAAGACCTCCAATGCCGTGCGGTTTGGATCATTGCCGACGTAGGTGACCTTGGTGATTTTACCCTCCAGCGTGAGGCTGTTGGCAAAGATGTTCACGTTCGGTTTTTTCGTCAGTTTGCCCAGCGGCAGCGTGTAGCTGTCGAAGGCTTTTTCCTCATAAAACGTGGTGCGTGTGCCCTCATAGCGCTTCAGCCCTGACGGATCTTTGGAGCCTGGAATATCCTCCGTGTTCTGAGCATGCAGCGCGGTGGTCAGGCCGATGAAAAGAGCGAAAAAGACAATCGGGTTCAGCTTCATGAGATGGATTAATGGGTGAGTGAGAACGACTAGCCAAGACGACAGAGCTTGGACTCAGAAAGGACCGCCGCAAGAGTGCGGTGAGACACTGAGGTGAGATCAGCGTGCGGCGGTCTAGAAGGCTAGCTTTGAAGCCTTACTTGGCGGACTTCCAGTTCTTCACGAACTCCATGCACTGGGTGATCTCAGGCACGCTGGTTTCCCAGTTGTGCTCGTATTCGCAATGCAGCGGGCCGGGGTAACCCTGCGCGTGGTATTCAGCCAGGATGGCCGGGATGTCGCTCTTACCAGTGCCGAATGGCAGGTCGTGCGCCTTCGGGTTGCCGAACTCATTGAGGTCCTTCATGTGGCTGTCAAAGATGCGGCCTTTGAGGATCTTGATGCAATCAACGGGATTCAGTCCGCTGCGCACCCAGTGGCCGACGTCAGCACAGGAGCCGAGACGTGGGTCGCGATCTTTGACGAGGCCGAGCACATAGTTCGGGTCCCAAAACATGTAGGCGCGGTCGAGCGGGCGCTTCGGATGGTTATGGATGGCCATTTTGATGTCGAATTCCTTCACCAGTGCTTCAATGCCGTCCATGCCCGCCACATCAGGCTCGGACACGACGATGCTGATGCCCATGGTTTTGCAAAACTCGAAAATCTTGCGGTCTTCAGCAGCGTCTTTGCCGAGCTTGACGACGCCGTAGCCGACTGCCGTCAGGCCTTTTTCAGCAAGCTTGGCTTTGATGGCGGTGATCATCTCTGGCGTGGCATTGTGATCCCACTTGGCTTTGTCATCATACTTCTGGCCTGGGTAAAACTCGATGGTTTTGCCGCCAGTATCCGCAGTCTTTTCGATAGCCTCGAAGACGGTGTACATGCGGAAGCTGTAGGCCTGGCAGCCAGCGAAAAATTCGCCCACTTTGGCGGATTCAGGAATCGGCGCTGCAAAACTAGAAGCAGCGATGAGAGAGAGGAGGAAAAGGATTTTCTTCATGGGCCGAAGTGAACGACTGGCCCTTGGAATTCCTTACACGCCGACTTGATTGAGAAACTCGAGTGCGCGGCGATCATGCCAAGGTTGCAGGCCATTCTGAAAGTCGAGAAAGCCGACATGCCCGCCGTGATCAGGTGCCTCCAAATGCAGATGCGTGCTGTTTTGCGCCAGCGCTTCTGGGAATGAGGGCGCGGCTAACAATGGATCATTCCGAGCGTTCAGCAGGAGCGTCGGCACAGTAATGTTTGAGAGATGTGGCAGCGAACTCGCGCGCGCCCAGTAGTCTGCGGCATTGCTGAAGCCGTGCAGCGGGGCGGTGATCCGCTCATCGAACTCGCTCAAGGTGCGCACAGAGCGGATGCCATCCCGACCTGTCAACATCACGCGCAGTTCGGGGAAGCGACGCGCTTTTCTCAGCACCTTGGCCTTTAGGGAACTCAAGAAGCGCTGCTGATACAGCCGGTTCCCCGGCGCATCATCAATCATACGAGCGCTGGAGGCGAGATCTGCCGGAGCGGAAATGGCAATGACGGCACAGACCGAGGGATGCGCTGGAGCCTCACCCACACACTTCAGGCTTAGGTTTGCACCGAGACTGAACCCGATGAGGGCGACACGCTCGTGCGTCTTCGCCGCGTGCTCGATGACCTGTCGTAGATCACTCGTTTCACCGCTGTGATAAAACCGCATGAGTCGGTTTTCGATCCCGCCACAGCCTCGATAATTCCATGCCAGCACATCCCACCCTGCCTGATGCAGCGTGCGCGCCATGCTGCGGATGTAAACTCCCTGCACCGAGCCTTCGAGTCCGTGAGAAAGCACCGCCAGCGGGCGCGGCGACTCATGCCGCCGCCAGCGCAGCTCCAGGAAATCACCATCGGCTAATTCTAGCCGCTCACTCCTATGCCACGGCTGAAATCGTCGCGGCAAAAGTGAAGGCAAAATGGTCTGCACATGCCCGCCGTGCAGCCAGCGCGGCGGATGGTAATCAGAGGATAGCAGTGGCATGGAGCAGACTCAGAGAAGGTGATGAATGATGCGTCTCTGAGCACGGTTTGGATTCAGCCAGCGACGCACACCTATTTGTTCACAGCAGGAACCGCTCCGCTAAAATCAGATCTGCTGGGAAAGTGATCTTCGGATTCGGCGCGGTGTTTTCGACCACAAAAACGGGCACGCCAATGTGCTGCATGGCGGAGACTTCATCCGTCACCAGAGCGCCATCACGAATCACCGCCTCGTAAGCACTCATGAGCAAATCTTTGGTGAAGACCTGCGGCGTCTCCATGACCCAGACGCCTGTGCGGTCGAGCGATTCGATGATGCAACCACTAGCATCCGCGCGCTTGATCGTCTCCGTCATCGGCCGTGCGCAGGCCACCGCCTGCTGCTCACGCGCGGCGGCGATGCATTTGGAAATCTGCATCGGCGAGACCAGTGGTCGTGCTCCGTCGTGCACTGCAATGATTTTCGTCTGCGGCGAGCAGGCCTGAATCCCCGCCCATACCGACAAATGCCGCTCTGCTCCGCCTGCGATCACGGCGACGAGTTTGGAAAGTCCGCCCGCCTGCTGCCACTGCGCGATCAGCTCCCGCACCTCATCTCCACCGACGACGATGATTTCACTCACGTCGGCACAAGCCTGAAACTGCCCCAGCGTCCGCCGTAGCACCGGCACTCCAGCCAGCGGTGCCAGGAGTTTATTAAACCCCATCCGACGGCTGCTACCTGCGGCGACGATGATGGCGGAGGTCATGACTTATTGCAGTCTCTTCGCTACTTCGCTGGACAGGGCGCGATTGTCAGCGCGGCCTTCGGAGCGTTCTCCGAGCACTTTCATGACGTTGCCCATTTCTTTCTTCGTGGTGGCACCGAGTTCGGCGATGACGGTTTCGACCAGTTTCACCAGATCTTCGGTGCTCATCGCGGCAGGCAGATATTTCTCCAGCACGGCGATCTCGGTTTTCTCCACGTCGGCCAGATCCTGGCGAGCAGCACTCTCATAGCTGGCGATGGAGTCCTGGCGCTTTTTGATCTCTTTGCGCACGACCAAAATTGCGTCGGTATCTGCAAGCTCACCGTCCGCGCCGAATTTCTCGATGGCCGCGTACTTGATGGCCGATTTCAGGGCGCGGATCACGTTCAGGGCGACGCTGTCCTTCGCCTTCATGGCGGTCTTCATGTCTTCGACGATCTGCTGGGAGAGTGGCATAGTGAGTTGGGGTAAAAGTTGAGGCCGAGAGACTGGCGTAAGCGAGGCGGCTTGTCCATTCACCAAACGGTTGCGAAACTTTCGCGATGTCCTAGCCTGCGCGCCCCTATGGCCCAGTTTAAAATTCTCATCGCCGGTAACAACGACCCCATCTCGAGCAAAGGCATCGATCTCCTCAAAGCGGAGCCGTCTTTCAATGTCGTCGTGGACATGAATCTCAAAGCTGAGGACGCGATGATTGAAGCCTCCCGCGACGTGCATGCCATCATCGTGCGCAGCGGTGCCAAAGTGACCGCCAAGGTACTCGAAGCCGCTCCGAACCTGAAAGTCATCGGTCGTGCTGGTGTCGGCGTGGACAACATTGACGTGCCCGTCGCCAGCAAGCGCGGCGTCGTGGTGATGAACACCCCCGGTGGCAACACGATTTCCACCGCTGAGCAGGCCTTCACTTTGATGATGGCCCTCTCCCGCAAGACCCCGCAGGCGCACGCCACCATCGTGAGCGGCAAGTGGGACCGCAAAAGCTTCCAAGGCACTGAAGTCTATGGCAAAACGCTCGTCGTGCTCGGTATGGGCCGCATTGGTGCGGAGTTCGCCAAGCGCGCGAAGGCCTTTGGAATGAGCGTCGTCGCTTATGATCCCTATTTGTCCAAAAACCGCGCCGAAAGCCTCGGCGTCACGCTTTGCGAGGACCTCGACGCCGCCATCGTGCAGGCTGATTACATCACGATGCACATGCCGCTCACGCCTGAGACGAAGCACATGATCAATGCCAAGCGCCTTGCTTCGCTGAAGAAAACCTGCCGCATCATCAACTGTGCTCGTGGTGGTCTCATCGACGATGCTGCTCTGGCTGAAGCACTCACCGCTGGCACCATCGCCGGTGCTGCGCTCGATGTCTTCGAAGTCGAGCCGCCACCTGCTGATTACCCGCTGCTCAGCGCTCCGAACACCGTCTTCACGCCGCATCTCGGTGCCAGCACGGAAGAAGCCCAGGAAAACGTCGGCATCGAGATCGCTGAAGTCATCAAAGCCCATCTGCTGCAAGGCACCGTCGTCAACGCGGCGAACATGCCGAACGTCGATCCAAAAGTGCTCGCCGAGATCGGTCCTTTCCTCAAATTCGGCGAACTGCTCGGTCGTCTCGTCTCCCAGTTTGCTCCAGCGCGAAGCAATGTCGTCCGCATCAACTATAGCGGCAAAGTCGGCAGCGGTGACACCACCCTCATTTCCCGCGCCGTGCTTAAAGGCTTCCTGGAGCGTGCGGTCGGGGCCGAGCAGGTCAATTACATCAACGCCAACGGCGTCGCCGAAAACCTCGGCCTACGGTTCACCGAAAGCCGCGTTCCCGAGGCCAGCGAGTATGCTGATCTCATCGAAGTCCAAGCCAGCAATGGCACCGACACCGCCAGCATCGCCGGCACCTTCTTTGGAGCCGAGCCACGCATCGTCAAGATCAACGCCCACCGCATCGAAGCCCGCCCTGAAGGCACCCTGCTTTTCATCGAAAACATCGACCGCCCCGGCATGATCGCCGCCTACAGCACCACGCTGGGTAAAAACAACGTCAACATCGCCGACATGAGCCTAAGCCGCGACAAAGAGTCCGGCAAAGCCCTCACGCTGCTGACTCTCGACTCCACTCCAAGCGCCGAAGTCATCGCCGAACTGGAGAAGATCCAGGGCATCAGCAAGGTGCATTGCGTGGCCGTCTGACCGGAGCGCGGATGTCCTCATCCGCCGACCTCATGAATCGGATCATCCCCTGGCTGGCTTTGCTCCTCGTTTCCTGCGATGGAAAAGAGGAGTTCACTAGCATCAGCGGCAAGACCATGGGCACGATGTGGAGCTTGCGCTCAGAGCAGGCCACGAAGGAAACTCGCCAGCTCATCCAGGACCACCTCGATCAGCGAGAAGCCGTGCTTTCCCACTGGAAGCAAGACAGCGCCGTCACGCGCTTCAACGACTCACGCAGCACCGACTGGCAGCCCGTCCCTCGTGAGCTTTTCGAAATCGTCGAACTCGCCCGCGATATCGCCTCAAAGACAGACGGCGCACTCGACATCACGCTCGCGCCGTTGATCGATCTCTGGGGTTTCGGCGCCCAAGGCCCATCCAAGTCCATGCCCACCGAGGCACAAATCACCGAAGCCAAAGCTCGCTGCGGCTGGCAGCATCTGCTTACTCGACTCGATCCGCCGGCGTTGAAGAAAGATATTCCCGATCTCCGCATCAACGTCGCTAGCGTCACCGAAGGCTACGTGATCGACGAACTGATCGCGCTGCTCAAACAACACCGCCTGTCCAACTTCCTCCTCGAAGTCGGTGGTGAAGTCGCCGCCATCGGCCACGCACCCGATGGCAAACCCTGGCGCGTCGGCATTCAAACGCCCGACGCCACGCCAGGTGATGCCCTGCAAACCATCCCGCTGAGTGATCTCTGCATCGCCACCAGTGGCAACTACCGGCATCGCTATGAAAAAGACGGCCAGTCCTACAGCCACCTCATCGACCCACGCACCGGACGTCCCATCAGCCACCCACTCACTTCCGTGTCGGTCATCCATGAATCCTGCGCCCTCGCCGACGGCTATGCGACAGCCCTCATGATTCTAGGCCCAGACCACGGACGCAAAGTCGCTGACAAGCTCGGCCTGCGAGTGATCTGGATCACGGCCCCCTAGAAAATTTTGTCCCCCACACCTCCAGCAAGTGATCTCGCCAAACACGCCTGAGTGTGTTCAGATGTTCGTATGATTCTAATATGGTCAGCCCGACACATTCGTCGATGCATCGTGTCTTTCCTGTGCATGACAATCGTGTCTGCTGCGATACAAGCAACGGCTGCGTCTCAATCGAAGTGGGTGACATGCAGTCCATTGCCGACACTCAACAGTCTTTATGGCGTGGCGTGGACAGGTTCCAAGATCGTGGTGACCGGCGATCATGGGACTGTGCTGACTTCCTCCGACGGCGATCGCTGGGAAAATTCGTGGATCACCCACAGTCCAGGAGATGCGATCGACTTGCGGCAATTTGCAAGCTCTGGCAAAGAAATGGTGGTCGCCGGCAACGTGGCTGATGTTGTTTGGACTTCCACAGATGGGTTGTTGTGGACTCCACGAAGCACTGGGTCTGGGGGAATAATCCACAAGCTCAATTATTCAGGCGGCAAGTATGTTGGGCTTGCTTCAACAGGATCAGGGCGCTCGCCTGGCTCTGTCATTCTCACTTCAATCGACGGAGTGAAGTGGGAAGTGCAGACGATCAGCAACAGTGGACTCTCGCTTCACAATGTTGTTTGGACTGGCAAACATTATGTTGCAATCGGGAGGAAGGACAGTGGATGGGAGATATTAAAATTTCTTATGGGAAAGTCCCCAAAGATAGATGCGATGGTCATTACTGTATCGATTGATGGTCGATCATGGGCCACCTCTGAATTACCACGTTCGGGCTTTGGCCAAGATCCCAGGGCCATTACCTGGACGGGAACCACTCTCGTGATTGTTTGCGAAGACGGAATGATCTACACCTCATCGGACGGAACAGAATGGGCTTCACAGAAGGGATCGCCAACTAATGTGAATTTGACCAATGTGGTGTGGACTGGCGGACAGCTTGTGGCTGTCGGCATGGACAAGAGTAAGGGATCGCAGGGGAAGGCCGCGATTCTGACTTCACCTGACGGCAGCACTTGGACCAAGACAACGTCAGCGGAAGGTGCGGCAAATCTGAACAGTGTCGTATGGGCTGGCAGCCAATTCGTGGCCGTGGGCTATCAAGGCCAGATTCAAGTTTCATCGAACGGTGACCATTGGGTCCGCAAATCACCGATCGGTGCGGCTGGAAACTTGGCGAAGGTGACTTCGAATGGGACGATACTCGTGGCTGTTGGTAAACAGACGGCTGTTACATCGTCCGATGGCAGGCAATGGATACCGCATGCCGTTCCAGACGATTTTGAGACAAGCAGTGTCACTTGGAATGGAACGCATTTTGTTGCTGTCGGCGCGAAGGGAGTGGTGTTCACATCCAGTGATGGCGAGCACTGGAATCCCGAAAACTCCGAGACGAAGGCGGACTTGAAGGATATTATTTGGACCGGGAAAGAAATGATCTGCGTCGGAATCGACAAATCCGTCAACCCATCTGTCGGCGTTGTATTAAAATCCGTTAATGGCATTAAATGGTCACGGTGCCCAATACCGCCTAGTGTCGGGGGGTTATGCGCCATAATTTGGACTGGGCAGCAGTTATTTGTTGTTGCACACAGTGGTTCGGTACTCACGTCTTCTGATGGTGATTTATGGGTAAGGCAGAGGAGAGTCGAAACGCGGCCAATCATCGAAGATCTAGCATGGTCTGGGAAGACTTTCGTCGCCGTGGGCCGCGCCAGTTCGATGACAGAACATAAGACAATACTTTGTTCTGACGACGGGGTTACTTGGACGTCGCATCTTGGCCCAGGGGCCGGTTTTTTTTATGGCATCACTTGGGCTGGTGATCGTTTTTTCGCCGTGGGCGAAGGCGGCATGATCTTTGTCTCCGATGACGGCTTCACATGGACTTATGATTCTACGGTTAACGATCAGTCTCTTGATGATGTGTATTGGGATGGCAAAACGGCCTACGCGGTTGCTCGGGGAGGCACCGTGATCTCCACCACTCCGGCACGTTAGGATTCGGACGGGGTCGTGATACCCCAGCAACTATGTTGAGGTCGTTTGGATCATGGCGGGTTAGCCGAAGGCAATCCCCGCTCTACTTTGGCTCACTGCGTCGCGAACTTCGTCAGCAATCCGCGTTTCCGAGTCAGGTTCAGAATCCAGACGTAGAGCCAGCCGGCGAGGGCGAGGTAGATGAGATTCAAGCCGAAGGAAATCCAGAGGTAGCTCCAGTCCATGCTGCCGGTTTTCATCACGGCTCTCATGCCTTCAAAGATGTACGTCGGTGGGAAGCACCAAGCGATGGGCTGTGACCACACGGGCATGTCTTCGACCCGATAAAACACGGCCACGGCTGGCTGGAAGAAGAACGGAATGGCCCAGGCCAATGACTCCGCCGCCTGACCCCAGCGCAGGATGAGTGCGGTGGAGACCATGCCGAGCGCCCAGCCAAAAAGCATGAGATTGGCAAAGAACGGGATGAGCCACCAGCTCAGTGTGAAGACGTTGAACGTGTAGCCAAACCACGAGATGAGACTGAGCACGATGGCGGTGATGATGATGCGCATCGTGCCGACGATGAAAGTGGCGCTGACGTATTCGATGGTTCGCACCGGGGCGACGAAGACGTTGAGCAGATTCCGCGTCCACACATCTTCCAGGAACGAGATGGCCACGCCCTGCTGGGCGCGGAACATGATGTCCCACAGGATCATAGCGCCGAGGAAGAAGAGCACGAAGTTGCCGAAGTCCGGGTTGGTGTTCTTCTGGATGAAGACGGTGACATTTCCCCAAACCACAAGATCGACCACGGGCCAGAAGACCAGCTCGACGAGACGCATGGGTGAGCGTGTGTAGAGGAAGAGGTAGCGCAAGACAAGGGCGCCGACGGTGTTGAAGTTCATGGGGCTTTGTCTTTCGCGGGTTCGTCGATGATTTCGCCATCGCGGGCGATTTTGATGAAGACATCTTCCAGCGTGGCGCTGCTGGTGCGGGCGACGATGTCGGTCGGAGTGCCTTCACAGACGATCTTGCCTTTGTGCAGGAAGATGACGCGATCACAGACTTCCTCGATGTCCTTCATGTTGTGAGACGTGTAGAGGATGCCGATGTTCCGCTCGCGCTGCACTTTGCGCACGACCTTCCGCACCTTGTCGGCGATGTCGGGATCAAGGCTTGCTGTGGGCTCGTCGAGCATGAGCAGCTCGGGGTCATTGAGGAAGGCTTTGACAAGATTCACCCGCGTGGACTCGCCGGCGGAGAGCTGCCCGGTGACGCGCTTGGCGAGGTGCCCGATCTCCAGCAACTCCATCAGTTCAGCGATCTTCTTTTTCCGATCCGGCACGCCATAGATACGGGCAAAAACGCTGAGGTTTTGCCCCACGAGCAGATTCCCCGGTAGCGCTGTGTAGGCAGAGGAAAAGTTCGCGCGCTGGAGGATCTCGATGCGGTGCTTGTGCAGCTCTTTTCCGAAAGCGAAAATGTCACCGCTCGTCGGCAGTGTGAGGCCGAGCAGGCAGTTCATCGCCGTCGTCTTGCCCGCACCATTAGCGCCGAGCAGGCCGAGCACCTCGCCTCGGTGAAGCTTGAAGGAAAATTTATCGAGCGCTTTCACGCCGTCGAACTCACGGGTGAGTTCACGGGCTTCCAAAATGACTTCGCGCGTGTCGTCGGGGGTGGACATGGGCGCGCAGAGTCGCTAGGTCGCGGAAGAATGCAACCGTGCGCGGCGTGATTTCCTGTCCAGTCTCAGGCCGCAGCCGCCTGATGCAGCCACACTATGAAGATCATCACCAGTCTCCTGCTCGCTCTTGCCTCTCTGACCCACGCCGCCACGGAGGCGGATGTCATTGTGTATGGAGCCACGCCGGGTGGGTTTTGTGCCGCCATCGCTGCGGCGCGTGAAGGCGCGTCGGTGATCATGCTGGAGCCGACCGCTCATGTCGGTGGCGTGAATACGGGCGGCTTGTGCTTCAGCGATTCGAATCAAACGGTGCGCAGCACAGTGCTGGGTCTGTTTGATGAATGGCACGCGCGCGTCGAGAAGGACTACCAGCAGCGTGGTGTCGAACTGCCTTACGAGGTGAGCGAAAAAGATCACAAGCACTGGACCTACGAGCCGCACGTCGCGGCAAAGATCACGAAGGAGATGCTCGATGAAGCAGGCGTGAAAGTGCTGACAAAGCGCGTCTTGAAATCGGCAGCAAAAGAAGGTGCCCGCATCACAAAGCTCGTCACCAGCGACGGCGATTTCAAAGCCAGGGTCTTCATCGATGGCACCTATGAAGGTGATCTCATGGCCGCAGCCGGTGTGAGCTGGACGATTGGTCGCGAGGGCCGCAAGGAGTTCGGCGAATCGCTGGCTGGAAAGCAGTATCCCAAGAAGAAAATGAAGATGTCAGGCCTCGGAGCCGATGGCAAGCCGCTGCCCTTCATCACCACGACCGATGCCGGCCCTGATGAGGATGGCGACAAGAACGTCATGATCTACAGCTTCCGCCTCTGCGTCACCAAAGACCCGGCAAACCGTGTGCCGTTCCCGAAGCCTGCGAACTACGATCCAGCGCGATTTGAAGTCGTGCGGCGCTACTTCGCGCAGGAGAAGCGTCCGCATCTGCTGTGGGATCTGTATCCATTGCCAGGAAACAAATTCGACGCGAACAACGGCATCGGAAAACAGTTCTCCATGGGACTGATGGGAGCCTGCAATGGCTGGAGCGAAGCAGATGAGGCCGGTCGCGCGAAGATCTGGGAAGCGCACAAGCAATACACTTTGGAGATGCATCACTTCCTCAGCAGCGATCCCGCCGTGCCCGCCGCGATTCGTGAGGAATACGCGCAGATCGGCCTCTGCCGCGATGAGTTCGCTGATTACGGCCACTGGTCGCCGCAGCTCTATGTCCGCGAAGGTCGCCGCATGATCGGCGAATACGTCGTCTCGCAGAAAGACATCATGGAAGAGCCAAAGAAGGACGATGCCATCGTTGTGTCGTCCTTCCCCATCGACTCGCATGACTGCCAGCGTGTGGGCACCGCTGAGTTTGTCATCAATGAAGGCACGATCATGCCAATGCGCATTCCTGGCCGCAAACATGGTTACGCTTATCACATCCCCTATCGCGCCATCACGCCAAAGGCCGCCGAGTGCCTGAACTTGCTCGTGCCTGTGGCGCTTTCCTGCACGCATGTCGGCATCTCCTCGATCCGCGTGGAGCCGACCTGGATGATCCTCGGCCAAAGCGCGGGCGTTGCCGCTGCCATGAGCGCGAAACAAAACCTCGACGTGCAAAAGCTGCCTTATCCCGCTTTGCGCGAGCGCTTGCTTGTGCAGAAGCAAGTGCTCGACTTGCCCGTCCTCGCTGATCTGCCACCCGAACCCAAAGGCGCGATGAACGTCGACCCGAAGACGCTTTCCGGCATTGTGCTCGATGACACGCAGGCCGAGTTGAAAGGCGAATGGAACCACTCTTCCGGCTTCAAGCCGCACATCGGCACCGGCTATCTCCACGACGATAAACGCGCCGACGGTCAGTCCATCGCCATCTTCCGTTTCAAAGCACCAACGTCGGGCAAATACGATCTCCGCATGGCCTACTCCGCCCACGAAACCCGCGCCACGAAAGTGCCGGTGACGATTGAAAGCGGAGGGCTCACTTCTCAGATCATCGTCGATCAAACCAAGCCGCTCCCCGCTGGCGAAGCCTTTCGCAGCATCGGCGTCGTCGAACTTGATGGCGAAACAAAGATCACGATCACCAACCAAGAAACGGACGGCTTTGTGATTCTCGATGCACTTCAGTTACTGCCGGTGCAGAACTGACAGTCACCCAGCGACTTCGGCGACAGAAAAGACGCAAGCTGTGCGGACGCTCATTTTGAGCCTCACTTTGCCATTCCACATATCGGAAACATCTCCCAAGCCGCTGCTGAGACGCTGTTTCATCATCGCCTGCACTTTGGAAAAGCGCCGACTGAAGCACGGCGCGGTTACCTCCTCACTCGATTTGGTGAAGGACGATTTGAAGCTCTTCGATCTCTCCGGTTCGGCACGTCCGCAGAGGTCAGTGAGCTATCCCCTCTGTTCCGCCAGGCCGGATCCAAAGGATGATGGTGGCGTGTCAGATAAAGACTGACTGCGGCGCATGATGTAGCTTCGATTGGCAATCGAATCTACCGCGTCACTCGCAGCCGTAGGAATGGTCCTGGCGCAGTGATTTCGACGCTGCCGGTGCCGGGATCGGTCACGGAGACTCCCATGTTGCTGCTCCACGCAGCGCTGCCTGTTTTAGAGGCGATGGTCGTCCAGCTATTCGCCGCTAGGGTGCTGCTGGACTCGACTTCATAAACCAGATCGGTCGCGGTGAGATTGCGTGTGAAGGTGAGTCGTAGTTGGCCACTGATGAAGCTGCCGTTTGGCATCGCTGTGGTGCTGCTGGTGATGGCGCTGCTGCCAAGGGCGTATTCGAGGAGGTTGGCGAGGCCGTCAAAATCGAAGTCGGCAAGCGGCTGCGCGTTGGGTTGATTCGCAGCGGCGGTGCTGCCGAACTGGGCGGCGCGCCATTGATCGAAGGGTGAATCCTCGAGCGTGATGGTGGCGGTGATCGCCGTTGCGGAAGCAGCAAAGGTGGCGGGGCCATCGAGCGTGCTGAGATTCAAGGTGAATTGCTCGTTGCCCTCCGCGAGCGCGTCGTTGAGCAGCGGGACGATGATGGTTTTGGAAAGCGTGTCGCTCTCACTCCACGTCACGCTGCCAGCGCTGCTAGTGAAGTCATTGCCTGCACTCGCGGTGCCATTGCTGAGCGTGTAGCTGAGCACCAACGGTAGGGCGGTGCTGCTGCCGCTGCGCGTGATCGTGAGCGTAGCGATGCCTGCGGTTTCATTCACGCTGATGGCTGCAGTTTGGAAAGCGACACTGCCGAGCGGCACGTTCGCGTTATCGCCGAGATAGGTCGCAGCGGTGGGAGATGCGGTCAGATTCGTCGGCGGATTCGCGGTTTGATTCGTCGCGGGATTGTAGCTCACGCTCATGCCTTGCAGCATCGCCTCCGTCAGCGCAGGATCAGGCCGCTGGAGCCGCAGGTAGTCCACATCGAGAATGAGGTCAGGCTGGCCGGGGAGGTTGATGTAGTTCGCATTGAACTGCGTCTGCGGACCGCCTGCTTCATACGCGACGACGCTGTTGAAGTCGGTGTAAGCCGTGATGCCCACCTGCAAGGTCGCGCCGAACTGCGGGAAGGCATGATCGGCATTGGGGTAGCGATTCTCCACGATCCACGGCCCCGCAGCACTGTGTTTGCGCATGCAGACGACGGTGCTGCCCACCCGCACGATTTGCAGCCACGCCTCATTTGATCCGCCGACGCCATTGGATGAGAAATACAGCTCCGAGCGGCTACGGCGTGTATCTTTGATCTCAAACTGCCGCGTGCCTGAGTTCCCTGCTGTGCCGAGCGAGAGGAAGATGTAGTTCTCGCCTTTTCCGACTGCTTCTGAGGTGTTCGCCCAAGTCTCGTCACCGGGTGTCCAGTCGCTGCCGAAGTTTTGTGGCGGCCACACCGCACTCGTCGTGTAAGGCACTGGCGCGGCATGAGTGATCGCACGCGGCTCGCGAATGAGGATGCCCCCGAGCGAGTAAAGCCTGATCGATGGCAACTGCGGCCCGCCCAGATTCCGTCGGCTGTAAACAAACACATGCGAGGTGGCGATGAAGTCTCCCGTGACGTTCTTGGAGAAGTGCGTGCCACGCAGATGCTCATACCAGCCCGTGGTGCTCGGCACGATGCGGAAATGCCCCGCCGTGCTCGTGTTGATGTCCGCCGACTCCACATGATTTGCCCCCCAGCCCTCTAGCGCCCCATGCTCTTGATAGCGGCTAAAAGTGGCCGCATCGCCAAACTCATCACCGAGCGGCTGAAGCGTGTCCGCACGCGCCATGACGGCGATTTGGCAAAGTAGGATGATAGTGAGTGTGCGCATGCCTGACTGATCTACCCAGCGGATTGGCGGTTCGTTACAAAGAAGTGCAAAACCTATGATTCAAACAATCTCTAATCGACAGGATCGCCGAGCAACCATGCGGCGGCGGACTGCCAGACAATGCCCACGGGGATGCCAGAAGGAGGGATGCTGTCGGCGGACAGCAGGAGTGGCCTAGCGTGTGGATGTTCGGCCTTGGCTTCTGCTAGGGCACGGAGTTCTCGATGCAGCGTGTCTGGGTGACTGAGATCAGCGCAGACTTGAATGAGGTCGGTGGTGCCGTCGGGTGATTGAGCATGGAAATCAATCTCGTAGCCGGAGACCGTGCGCAGGTAGCCGATCCTGGCTCCACGGCGCTCCAGTTCAAGCAGCACCACGGTTTCAAGCGCGTGTCCAAGATTAGCGCGAGAGGTGCGATCAAAGATGGGGATGAGGCCGGGATCAACCGGGTAGGCTTTGCGCGGGTTCACCATGCGCTGCCGCTCCGAGCCGGAGTGCAGGCTCACGGTGCGGATGAGGAAGGCATCCTCCAAGTAACCGAGATAGGCATGAACGGTGTCTTTGGCGACGGCGACGCCCTGTGATTTGAGGGAATCGTAGAACTTCTGCACGCTGAACGTGGACGCTGCATTGCCCAACAGTTGGCGCACCATCCAGCGCAGCGCCGTCGGATTGGTTACGGAGTGGCGCTCGATGACGTCCCGCAGCAGGGCGACATCCACATAGCTGCGGAGCAGGGAATCACGGTCACGCGCGCTGGCCTGCTGCACCTCAGGGAAGCCGCCAAGATGAAGGTAGTCACTGAAATGACGATGCAGTGTGGATCTCGCCGCTTTGGGCAGTTCAGCAATTGGCTTTGAGATTTCTGCGTCTGCATGGCGCAGGTATTCGCGAAAGCTAAAGGGATGAACAAGGACTTCCAGAGCGCGGCCACGCATGGACGTGGCGATCTCGCGGCTCAGCAATCGTGCCGAGGAGCCTGTGACCATTATCTCGATCTTCTCTGAGTCCATGAGCCTGCGGATGAAACTCTCCCAGCCGGTGACGAGCTGGATTTCATCCAGATAGAAACGCACGGTCTTCTTATCGCGGAACTTGGGCTGCAAATGAAAGTAGCCCTCCAGAAGATGCTGCAAATCGATCGCTTTCAGCCCAGCGAGGCGGTCGTCCTCGAAGTTGAAGTAAACCAAGGACTCGCGCGCTGCCCCAGCTCTGAGCTGATCTGCCATGCACTGCCAGAGGAAGGTCGTTTTGCCAGATCGTCTCATGCCGATGACTGCGAGCGCTTTACCGCGAACCGCAGGCAGATAGACATCGCGTCGCGTGAGTGCAGGCAATTCGATGGCAAGTCCTTGGATGATCTTGTCCAGGATCGCTGATTTTAGTTCTCCTTCCATGAGGACCAAGATGCTGGATATTTATCCTTTTGAAAAGGATAAGTTTAAATCCTGTAACGAACTGCCCTCAGCCTGTGCAGAAGAGGCATGAAATCCGTTCTTTGCTTCGCGCTCCTCATCTCCAGTCTCGTTCGTGCGGCTGAAAGCACGCCTGCGGACTTCTCCATCGGCACGCAGGTCGTGAATGCTGGACCGCAGCGATTTGGGCTGAATGTGCTCGATCCGCTGACGAATAATCACCTGCGTGATTCGGGCTCGGAGCCGGTGAGCATCCGGCGGCACATGGTCGCCACGGGTGGGAGTGATACGACGATTCTGGTGCAGGCGGGCGGGTCGGATTTGGATTATTTCACCACGCTGGGGAATGGCTTCTTCGATGGGGCGAACGTGCGGGTGTATCGCAGCGTGGCGGGTGTGATGGTGACGGTGCGGACGGGGACGGTGCAGACATATGATGTGACCACGGGCACGCTGACTTTCACGGCATCTGGCGCGGTGGTGCAGAGTGGGGATCTATTTTTCGTCGAGCTCCTGCACGCGGCTAGTCCGCCGTTTGCCCTCTTTGATCCGCGCATCACAAACATCGTTTATAACAGCTGGCGACACATGAATGGTGAGAACACGAACGCCACTTCATTGGCGCAACCTGCGATCACGCGCGATGCGACAACGGCGTGCCCGGAGAATGGCGGGCGCACGTCTTTGCGCATCGAGAATACACAGAGCAATCGCGTGGGCATACGCCAGGGGCGCTGGCATGATCCTGACCCGCGCACCAGCAGCACGCAGGGATTTTACCAGGCGCTGGTGCCGGGACGCAATTACCGCATCGACGTGTGGCTGAAACATAGCGGACTCGCGGTGCCCACGGTTTCAGCACGGCTCACACAATCCTATGCGCTGGAGCGTGCGTGGACGGTGACGACGGATTGGGCGAAATACACGGCTACCTTTGTCGCAGGTGCAGTGCCTGTTGGCAGCACGGTGATTGAGGCGGAGCTTGGCTTCTCCGGCACGGGCGTGGTGTGGATGGATAACTTCCAAATATACGCGGATGACGATCTCAATGCGGCCACGGATGGCCCCGATGAGGTGCGTGCGGAGACACGCGCTGCGTTGATCGACTTTCAGCCGAGTGTGCTGCGCTTCTGGGCAGGGAATACGAACAGCAGTTGGGGCACCACGCTGGATGCATTCACGCAGCGTGATTCGCAGTTGCCGCCGCGCTGGATTCCAGATCGTGGATATGGGCCGCCTGAGTTTGGCGTGACGCTGCCCACGGCGCTGCCGCTGAGCGTGGAATGTGGTGCGCAGCCGTGGTTGGTCATTGGCCACACCTTTGATGAGAGCGAGTGGCTGGGCCTCATGGAGTATCTCGCCGCGCCGTATGATCCGCTCATCGACACGCCTGCGACGAAGCCCTGGGCCGCACGGCGTCATGCGCAGGGCCATGCCGCGCCGTGGATGGATGCGTTTAGCAAAGTGCGGCTGGAGATGAGCAATGAGATGTGGAATACCACTTTTCATCAGGCGATGCCCGCAGTCACGGCGGGTCAATTTGCACAGCACATGTTTGCCGCAGCGCAGAGCAGTCCGTATTTCGCGGCAGTAGCGGGCAAGATCGGGTTCATCGTCAATGGTCGCATCCTCGATGGTGCGACGACGGGCTACGGCCATGTCGCGTGGCAAAATGCACCCGCCGCGCTTTCCAGTGATGTAGCGACCTACAATGGTGGCTGGGAGCTGGCGCAGCAGACGGGCGGCGGCACTTTCAATGAGGCGGGTCTCGGCGAGTTTTTGCAATTCGCTGGGCGCTTTGCGAATCCATGGATGGAGGCCCATGCCGCATCACGCGCAGCATTGCGTCTCTCGACGGGCAGACCGTATGAAGTCGCGGTGTATGAGACTGGCCCTGGCTATGGTTTGCCGAACCCCGGCGCGGTCTTCAATGAGGTGTCCGAGCTGTATGGCAAGAGTCTGGCCGCTGGCACGGGCACGCTGGACATCCTGCTTTACAGTTCGCTTCGCGGCTTTGATCCGCAGTGCTTTTTCACCCTCAGCTACGGGCCGAACTGGTCCACGCATTCGCACACGATCTTCGGTGGCCTGCCGCACACGGCTTGGCAGTCGCTGCGCATGAGGAATCGCTACGCCACGGGCAGCATGATGAATGTGATCACGCACAGCCTACCCACGACCACGTTGCCAGCCACTGGCGGCGGCTTCGTGCCGAGCGTGCCGAATTTCCCACTCACGAGTTGCTATGCCTTTCGCGATGGCGGCAAGACGACGATTTTTCTCTGCTCACGCAAATCGAGTGGCACCACGCCGGTCACACTGCGCCTGCCGTTTTCGAGTGTCACAAGCATCACGCAGCATCGGCTAGATGGCGCGCCTGGTGACAACAATCGCTACACGCAAACCGTCAACGAAGTCACCACCACGCTCACGCCAGCGATCACGCTGAATGTGACACTGCCACCTGGCACCGTGATCGCGCTGGAGATCGAAGGCACCGCGCTCGCGGCACCTGCGCAGCCAAGTTGCAGCATCTCGCGTGCGGCTGGTCAGGACGCGGCAACATCTGCCCCTGTGGCACGATTCGCTGTGGATTTCAGCGAGCCCGTGAGCGGCTTCACCACAGAGGACTGTGTGCTCACTGGCACGGCGGCGGCGACCACGGCGACAGTCGCGCAGGGCGTGCCATTTTTGGGCGGAAACTTCATCGTCACCGTCACGGGCATTGAGCAAGCAGGCACCGTGCAGCTCAGCGTGCCAGCCTCTGCGGTCACGCCGGCCAATACAGCATCCATCGGCTTTGATGATCTAGTCACTTACTCGCCACCGCCGCCGCAGGACGTGATCTATGCCAGCGACAGCTTTGATTTCGCACCCGCAGCGCAGCCGTTTCCACCGTTCCTCCAAAACTTAAATTCTGGCACGGGATGGGGCGCGACATGGCAGGTGCAAAACGCAGGCGTGAACTATCCGGCAACAGGTTTCCGCATCCTCAACACCACGCCCTTAAGCTACGGCCAACTCCGCCAGACCGGCAGCTACGGCATCGGCGGCAATCAAGGCGCGGACATCACACGCGCACTCGATGTGGCGGCCTTTGGCACACGGGCCGTCGTCGGCAGCGGTCCGCCTGTGATCGGCCAGGGCGGCACGGTGCTGTGGGTCAGTGTGCTCATGCGCAAAGAGACCGATGATGGCCAAGGTATCTTCCTTGCCTTCAACAACAGCGCGTCGAACGGCCAAATCACCAACGGCATGGCCGCCATCGGCTACTTCTTCGGCGGCGTGTCCGATGCCAGCGGCCAGCGCTGGTGGTCACTCAGCGCCCGCAATGCCGCCAACAACAACTTCGACATCACCCGCAGCAACGTGCCCGTCGTCGTCGGGCAAAGCGCATTGCTGGTGCTACGCATTCAGTTTGGCGCGCAGGATCGCTTTCATCTTTGGATCAATCCCGCACTTGCCGTAGTGGAGCCAGCACTCGGCACAGCGAATGCGACATGGCAGACCACCGGCGCGACCGACATCGTCTTCCGCACCATCGGCATCGACATCACCGGCGACTTCAATCGCGCCAGCTTCGACGAACTCCGCCTCGGTGAAACCTGCGCCGCCGTCACTCCCGTATGGAGCGCAAGTGAGTCCTGGCGGCGCACGCATTTCGGCACGCATGAAAATGCCGCGCTCGCTGCCGACACTGCCGATCCTGATCTCGATGGCCTCGTGAACCTCCTCGAATACGCCCTCTCAGGAAATCCAAACGCGGCGAATCCGTCGCCATTGAGCATCCTGGCTGATGGCACACTTCTCTACACGCCCAACCCGTTCGCTAGTGACGTCACGCTGACTCCCGAGTGGTCGAGCGATTTGAGTCAGTGGTATATCAGCGCACCGCCCGGCGGCATGGACAGACTTTTCCGACGCCTGCGTGTTTCGCGGCCTTAGCTTTTGAAGCCGACGACTCAAAGTGCGCGCGCAAGTTGTGCCTCGCGGATGCGTTCCACTTGTCGCATGAAACTCATCCTTCCGCTCCTCCTGCTCGCCACCTCAGCCACTTTCGCCGCCGACTACCCGCGAGTCATCTTCTCTGACGACTTCACCGCTGATGGCTTTGGCAAAACATGGGGTCACTACAAAAGCGCCAGTGTCGTGAAGGACGGAGTGCTGAAAGGCATCACCGCACCGGAGTCGGATCATTCAGCGGTGGATGTGATCCGCATCGCACCGGAGCTTGATTTGGAAGTCTCTGTGAAATTTCAGTTCGTGAGCGATCAGGCGAAGGGCTTCAATATTTGGTTTGATGACAAAGACTACAAAGGTTCACACGCCGGACACATTTGCAGCATCTCAGTGAATCCGAAGGCCGTGGCCGTGGCCGATGCGAAGGCAGGCACTTTCAGTAACGACATCTACACGCGCAAGAAGGCGACACCGCCCACGCTGACCGCCGAGGACAAGGCGAACATGATCAAGTGGACCAAGTCGATGCCGACCACAGTCTCGCTTAAAGAATGGCACACACTCGTCGTGCGCACGACGAACGACACGGTCGAAACCAGCATCGACGGCAAGGTCGTCGGCAGTTTCCAGTCACCCGGCGTCGCGCATGATCACAAGACGGTCGTGAGCCTCACCACGAATCGCATTGATGTGAACTACGACGATTTCAGCATCAAAGGCGTGGCCAAATAATCACGCCAGTAGTGCCTTCACCACGTCGCCGCTCACGTCAGTGAGGCGGTAGTCACGGCCGGTGAAGCGATAGGTTAGCTGCTCGTGATCAAGGCCTAGTTGATGGAGAATCGTCGCATGCAGATCGGGCACTGAGACGCGGTTCTCGATGGCCGCGTAGCCGAACTCATCAGTCGCTCCGTGGATCATGCCGCCTTTGATTCCGCCGCCTGCCATCCACATGGTGAAACCCTTGGGATGATGGTCGCGGCCTTTGCCGTTCTCGGCCACGGGCGAGCGGCCAAACTCGCCGCCCCAGACGACCAGCGTGGTGTCGAGTAGTCCGCTGATCTTCAGGTCATCGAGCAAAGCGGCGATAGGGCCATCCGTCTCCGCGCAATGCAGATCGTGGTTACGTTTCAGATCATCATGCGCGTCCCAGGCCTTGGGGCCTTCATTGCCGCCGCTATAGACCTGCACGAAGCGCACGCCACGTTCCACGAGCCGACGCGCGAGCAGGCAGTTTTTTCCAAAGTGCGCAGTGGTCGGATTATCGAGTCCATACATCTGACGCACGGCGGCTGACTCACCTTTCAAGTCGGTGCATTCAGTGGCGCTCATCTGCATTCGATAGGCCAGCTCATACGCATTCAGTCGTGCCGCGAGAGCGGTCTCCGCCGGGTTTGATTCGGCATATTCGGTGTTCCACTGCCTGAGCAAATCCAGCCGCGCGCGTTGCTGGCTGGCGCTCACATTCTTCGGCGGCGTCAGATACGCGATGGGCTCGCCACTGCTGCGAAAAGGCACGCCTTGATAGGCAGCAGGCATGAAGCCGTTCGACCAATTCAACGCACCGTTCACCGGAGCGCCGAGCTTGTCGAGGAGCACCACGAAGGCTGGTAGATTCTCGCTCTCCGAGCCGAGGCCATACGTTACCCATGAACCCATGCTGGGCCGACCGGGCTGGACGAAGCCCGAGTTCATCTGAAAAAGCGCGGGCGCGTGATTATTGCTCTCCGTGTGCATGGACCGGATCATGCACAGGCTGTCCGCATGTCGTGCGAGATTCGGATACACCTCTGCCATGTCGATGCCCGCCTGCCCGTGTTTAGTAAAGCGATACGGGCTTTGCATCGCCACGTTCTTTGTCTTTCCCCCCATGAAAGCGTCTTCCTTTTTCCACAATGGAATCGGCCTGCCATGATACTTCGCCAGCGCCGGCTTTGGATCAAACAAATCCACATGTGAGGGCCCGCCATACATGAAGAGGAAGATCACCGATTTCGCCTTCGGCGCAAAATGCGGCGCGCGCGGAGCCATTGGATTCGTGCTGCTGAGAAGACCGTCCGCACCCAGCAGCGATTGCAGCGCCAGCGAGCCAAATCCGGCACCGGCTTGCTGTAGAATCTGGCGGCGTGTGAGGGGCGGCATCATTCGATATAAACAAACTCGCTGCTGTTAAGCAAGACGTGAGACAGATCGCGCAGTGCGGAGTGGCGGTCGCTGAAATGCTCCCGTGACTTTAGAAACTCCACCGCTTGGCTCATGCGCACTTCCGTGGGCTTGCGCGACAAAGTGAGCATGAACATCTGCTCCACGATCTTCGCCAACTCATCTCCTGCCTCCACTTTGGCAAGGCGTGCCAGATGATCGGCCTGATCCTCCACAAACTCGTCGTTCATGAGCACCAGCGCCTGAGTCGGCACCGTGCTCTGCATTCGCAGCGCGCAACTGTCCGTGGTCGTCGGTGCATCAAAGAGTTCCATGCTCGGCATCAGCAGTTGCCGTTTCACATAGATGTAAACACTGCGCCGCCAATGCTCAGTGCCTTCGGCTTGGATCGCTGGCCACTTGTTGCGCTGGCTGGCATCCAGCAGATCAGGCCGGATGCGCGGCTTGAAGCCCGGACCACCAGCAGTGCGGTTGAGTTGTCCGCTTGCGGTGAGGATGCTGTCTCGCAAAACTTCAGCTTCCATTCGTTGTTTGTTCATGCGCCAGAGACGGTGATTCATCGGGTCCACCTGCTGGCCTTTTGCATGGCTGCTGGACTGCTGTCGATAGGCCGCAGACATGAGCATCATTTTGTGCAGCGGCTTCAAAAGCCCGCCATTTGCGACGAATTGCGTTGCGAGAAAATCGAGCAACTCAGGATTGGTCGGTGCTGCGCCGGAAACACCGAAATTGCTGGGAGTCGTCACTAATCCTTGGCCGAAATGATGCTGCCACACGCGGTTCACCATCACACGCCATGTCAGGGGATTCTCTGGCGAACTGATCCACTCTGCCAACGTCCTGCGCCTGAGAGATGTCTTGCCCGTTGGCTTGGGGAAATTCACGGGCCTAGCGGTGAGCACAGCAGGCATGGCGGCAGCGACTTCAACACCTTTATTCGCCGCGAGTCCGCGCAGCAGCACGTGTGTGGCTGCCACTTCCGGCTTCGTTTCGACCAGCGCCATCACCTTGGCCGCGTCGTTGACTTTTTTATCCTTCGCATCCGTGGCTCCGCTCGGCAGTCCGAGTCGCTCCGTGCCGTTGAAGACGGCCATCAGGCTGTAGTAGTCCTTCGCCAGAATCGGTTCCGTTTTGTGATCATGACAGCGTGCACAGCCAATCGTCAGCCCAATGAAAACCGACGACGTGGTGGAGATCACATCGTCCATCTGATCCGCTTTATACTGGGCTATGGCCTCGGGTGTCTTACCCATATTGTCATCATTACTTGATCCATTGCGGCAGAAACCGGTGGCGATAAGCGTCTGCTCATTCGCGCCGTCCACTTCATCTCCCGCGATCTGCTCCGCGATGAATCGCGCGTATGGTTTGTCCCCGTTGAAGCTGCGGATGACATAGTCGCGATACTTCCACGCGTAGGGTCGGTCGAGGTCATTGTGAAAGCCGCTCGTGTCCGCATAGCGTGCAAGATCCAGCCAATGCCTGCCCCAGCGCTCTCCGTAGTGTGGGCTCGCCAGCAGTCCGTCGATCAGCGCCTCATAAGCACGCGGCGATTCATCCTGAATAAAGTCCGCCACTTCTGCAGGACTCGGCGGTAGGCCAATGAGATCCAACGTCACTCGCCGGATCAAAGTCGTTCGATCTGCCTCAGCGGATGGTTGCAATCCAGCAGTCTCCAACTGTGCGAGGATGAAGTGGTCGATGTCATTCTTCGGCCAAGTTGTCTGTTTCACATCAGGCAGCGGCACTTTAAGCAAAGGCTGAAACGCCCAATGTTTCCTGCCCTCATCGATACTCGGCGCAGCCGCATGGCAGATCGTGGTGACGATCAGGCAGACGAATGACAGGTGAAGGAAAACTCGAGACATTTGTGGATTGTCATTAAACGTCGTATTCTAAAGCCCTTCATGCGCGCCATTTTTTCATCTCTCTTTTTTCTACCACTGCTCGCGACAGCCGAGGTCATTGAGACCGACCTCCTCATCGTCGGCGGCAATGAATCGGCGTGCGCGGCGGCGGTGCAAGCAGCGCGGCTCGGTGTGAAGAAAATCGTGCTCGTGAATGACATCGACTGGCTTGGTGGCCAGTTCAGCGCCGAGGGCGTGGGTTGCCTGGATGAATGGACCACCGTGAACGGTAAGCGTGGGGGGTTCCCGCGCAGCGGATTGTTTCTCGAAATGGTGCAGCGCATCCGCGCCTATAACTCCGCGAAGTATGGCAAGGCGAATCCAGGCAATGCTTACTGCGGCACGGAGACCATCGAGCCAAAAGCAGCTGCCAAGATCTTTGGCAACTGGTTGTTCGATGCTGGTTTTGAAGGGGCCTTAATCTATGAATTCAAGATCAAGCCGCATCTACTTGCAGTAGTTCATCACTTCGAACCCGTAAAGGTATCAACGAAGGATGGCCGTGTCAGCGCAGTAACCTTTCGTTCGACTGACCCATCGGAAAAAGAGGACCTCACTGTTCACGCTAAGCTCACCATCGACGCTTCCGACTGGGGCGATGTGATTCGTCTCAGCGGAGCCAAGTATGGCGCGGGTCCCGATTTGCGATCACGTTTCAATGAACCGAGCGCTCCGGAAACCTTCGACGATGCGGGTGAGCAGGAGATGAATCCTATTTCGTGGTGTGTCGTGTTGCGTGAATCGGGTGGGAAGGATGCCACGATTGCTGCGCCTGCCAGTTATGATGCACGTTCGTTCTCGGCTCTCGACAAGACACCGCCTTGGGTGGACAGCGACATGAGCGAGGGCATCTACGCAAAGTCCGGCTGGAGCATCTACACGCATCGTCGGCTCGTGGATCGCTGGCACAATGGCTTTGCACCGGGCACCGAGGCCACGTTTTTAAACTGGCCTGTGCAGGATTATCCGACCTGTCAGCTTCCGCAGCGAGTGATTGATGCGCTGGAGAAAACTGAGCCCGGTGCATCCAAGAAGAACATTGTCAATCTCACGCCTGCACAGCGCCGCATCATCTTTACGGATGCCAAAGCACACACGCTTGGCCTGCTACACCACTTGCAAACCAGGGTGCATGATCGCGTGGGCGACTTCCCGCAGTCCTTCCGATACATGCAACTCACGGATGAATTCGGCACATCTGACAAGCTCCCGCCGAAACCCTACGTCCGCGAAGGACTGCGGCTCGAGGCGATGTCGATGCTGAGCGAAAACGACATCCGCGCCACCACACGTGAACCGAAATGGGCCAAAGTGATGCCCACCGACTCGATCCTCGGTTTTCAGTTCAACATCGATTTCCATCCGACGCGCAGAAAATTCCTCGACGGCGATCCCAGTGGCCCCTGGCACTATGTTCAGACGCCATCACGCGGCTGGCACACGGATACCGACCGCGCCACCTTCCCACTGCGCGGCCTTGTGCCCATTGAGATGAATGGATTGCTCGGCGCGGGCAAAAACATCGGCGTTAGCAGCGTCGTGCAGTCCGCGCTGCGTCTGCACAATCAAATGATGCTGATTGGCCAGGCTAGTGCGACACTCGCGTGGATGTCCCTGCGCGATACCGTGCCGCCGCGCGAGATCGCCAACTCCTTGCCTAAGGTGCGTGAGCTGCAGCAGCTTCTCGTGTGCGGTCACGGTGGCCCCGGCGTGATCATCTGGCCCTGGCAGGATGTCGCCACCGACGATCTGCATTTTGAAGCCGCCAATCTCCTCGCCACTCGCCGCATCTGGCTGCCAGATGCCGACAGCGTGTTCTTCCAGCCAGCAAGAATCGTCACACGCGGCGAACTCGCCTGCCTGCTCGCCCGTTTGCACCACGCCACCCCGAAAGCCAAAGACTGGCCCCAAGAGAAGGCTTCACGCTTCACCGATGTGCCCGCCGACTCGCCACAACGCGATGGCATCGAAGCCATTATCGCGTGGGGAAACTTCGGCGAACAACAACTCACCTTCACCCCCGAGCGCCCGACCACCTGGGGCACACTGCATCGCTGGCTCACCGCGCTCGATCTGCCCGCCAATGCCGGTCTTGCTGCCGCAGATCGCAAAGACCTCCCCCTCACCCGCGCCGAATGCGCACAGCATCTCTGGCGCGTGCTTCAACTCACCAGCGAAAGGGCCGAGGCATTGGAACCGAAGAACTGAGGAGTCGTATTTCACACAGCCTTTGTCGTCACACTCTCTCCAAAAGCCTCGTAACATTCCGAGTTCATGAAAACCATCCAAACTGACGTCCTCGTTTGTGGCGGCGGCTGCGCCGGCATCGCGGCGGCGCTTTCGTCGGCTCGCAATGGTGCGAAGACTTTGCTGATCGAACGGGCAGGTTTTTCAGGCGGCATCATCACCACGGTTGGGTTGCCGTATTTCGATGGCTTGATCGACAAACCGAGCGGGCGTTTCGTCGTGAAAGGCATCCCGCTGGAGCTGCTGCAGAAGCTCGGTGTGGCCAAGGATGGCGCGAAGCATATCGACGACCTGCGGTCTGACCTCATCACCAAATACTGGGGCAGTGTGTGGATTCCAAATGTCGAGGAGTTCAAGCTGCTGAGCGATGAACTCATCCTGAAGCACAGCGACCATTTGAAGGTGCTCTATCACAGCATGGCCTGTGATGTGGAAGTGAAGGAAGGTCGAATCGCGGCGGTGATCATCGCGAACAAAGATGGACTCACTCGCGTGGAGGCTCGTCAGGTCATCGACTGCACGGGCGATGGCGACATCGCGCATTGGGCCGGTTGCCCGACAATTAAATCCACGCCGCTCATGCCACTCACGATGCATTTCCGCATCGGTAATGTGGTGCCCGTCAAAGAGACGAGGGACGCCGCGAAGAAGGTGCTCATCGAAGCACACAAAGAAGGCCGCCTGCCGAACTTCTACGGTCCCGGACTCATCTTCGCCTTCGCGAAAGACGAGTGCTACGTCCACGCCACGCGTGTGCCTGCCGATGCCACGGACGCCGCCGACTTCACCCGCGCGGAGATTCAGGGGCGCAAGGATGCGTGGACCATTTTCAATGAATGGAAAACGAAGGTGCCGGGCTTTGAGAACAGCTACTACATCATGAGCGGCCCCTACATCGGCGTGCGCGACACACGACGCATCGTCGGCCTGAACGTTCTCACGCTCGACGATCTGCAAAAGACCACACGTCATGACGACGCCATCGCCACCGGCTGTTGGTTCCTCGACATCCATCCGCCCGAGACCACGCTCGACAAGCCCTTCACCGGCTCAGGTTTCCAGCCGAAGCCTTACGACATCAGCTATCGCACGCTGGTGCCACAAAAAGTCAGTAATCTCCTCGTCGCTGGCCGCTGCCACAGCGCCAGCAGCGAAGCCAGCGCATCCAGTCGCGTCACCGCCACGGCCATGGCCCTCGGCGAAGCCGCCGGAACCGCTGCCGCTCTCGCGATGAAGGCGAAAAGCGAAGTCGGCACCTTCGATGGCGTGAAAGTCCGAGAAGCGCTCGCGAAACAGAATGCAGGTCCATTTAGCGAAGCATGATCATGAAAACGGAAACTGACGCATCTTCACTGTCACGCCGCGACGCCCTGCGCCAGACTTTGCTCGCCAGTCTGGGGATTTCCATTCTGCCGGCTTCCGCCACTGAAACGACAGAACCTCTCGCCGAGCCTGACTTCGTGCCGGAGCATGACTATCCATTCTTCGGCTATGAACCCACCAACGATTCTTAACATGCGTCTCGAAAACAAAGTCATCCTCATCACCGGCAGCGTCACTGGCATCGGCAAGGCCATCGCGAAGCGCTGCGTCGCGGAAGGTGCGCGCGTCCTCATCCACGGACTCGAACAAGACCTCGGTGATCAAACCATCGCCGAACTCGGTACCGCGAATGCCACGCTCGTCATCAAAGACCTCTCCGACGAGGATGCGCCGCAAATGCTCGTTGAGAAGGCCGTGAGCTCCTTTGGCAAACTCGATGCCGTGGTGAACAACGCCGCGCAGGTCGGCCTCGGCAACATTCACGACACGGATGCCAAATGGTTCCGCCGCATGCTTGAGATCAACTGCGTGGTGCCTTATCTCCTCATCCGCGCCGCTTTGCCACATCTGCGCGAATCACGCGGCAGCATCATTAACATCGGCAGCGTCAATGCTTACAGCGGCGAACCGAATTTGATGCCCTACAGCGTCTCCAAAGGCGCTCTCATGACTCTCACTCGCAATCTGGGCGACACGCTCATGCGCGAGGACGGCGTGCGCGTGAATCAGATCAACCCCGGCTGGGTGCTCACCGAGAACGAAGCCAAGCGCAAACGTGAGCACGGCCTCAAGGAGGACTGGTATGCCGATCTGCCGAAAGTCTATGCGCCTGCGGGCCGCATCCTCTGGCCCGAAGAAATCGCCGCCTGCGCCGCCTGGCTCCTCGCCGACGAATGCGGGCCCATCAGCGGCCAGGTCTTCGATCTGGAGCAGCATCCCTTCATCGGCCGCAATCCACCGAAGGATGCGAGCACGATTCCGACGAAACGTGAGTGAACCGTTGAAGCGGGTCATGCCCAAAGTCCGCTGCCTTCCTGCGAGCTGCATTATCCGACATCTGTCGGACATTTCTCTCGACAAATCCGACACTTGTCGGCAAACTCGCAAATTATGGCGAAAAAAGCTCTCCCACATCTCTCCGCCGCCGAGCAGGCACTCATGGACATCCTTTGGAAAAAGCATCCCGCCTCCGTTTTGGAGCTGCTGGAGGCTGTGAACCTAGGCCGCGACGAACCGGTGACCCGCAACACGCTCCAAACCCAGCTCACGCGGCTCGAAGCCAAGGGCTGGATCGTGCGGGATGACTCCAGCCGCAGCCACGCCTACGAACCGGCGGTGCCTGAGCAGCGCGGTCGCACCAGCGTGCTCTCCGATTTAAAACAGCGCCTCTTCGGCGG
>CAZOVY010000002.1:0-123352 GCA_964583255.1 uncultured Prosthecobacter sp. | reverse complement strand
CCTCATGTTCTTTGATGGCGCAGCCTTCCACACCTCATGGCTTAGCAACAATGGTTGGACAGGTGACAGCGATGGTACACGCATCATCACTCCAGGGGAAGGCTTGCTCATCCATGCACGCACTGGCACCATCACACTCACCACCACGGGCGCTGTCCGCATGAATCGCTTCGCACAGCCGCTATCTGATAAAGCGCAGCTCATCGGCTCCGGCTTCTTGCTCGACCATAGCCCACGCACACTCGGATTCACGACCGCGAATGGCTTCACTGCTGGCACTTCCTCCGCCACCGCTGACCGTCTGCGCCTCTGGAGTGGCGACTTCAATGTCGGCGACAGTACCTATCGCAACTTCTTCCTCCAGCAGCGTTCGACCAGCAGCGCCTGGATTCAAGAAGACGACACCACACAGCTCGACCAAAGCGCGCAGACACTTCTGTCACCAGGCCAGGCCTTCTTCATCCTCCCGCGCACCGCTCTGCCGGAGCACGCGGAAGATGCGCCGTAATCAAGGCACCTTCACCCGCTTGTGAATGATCGTGCCTTCCAGAGTCGTCTGCCCCTGATCACCAGTGAAAGTCACCTTGGAGTTCATGGTCTCTTTGTCAGCGCCTTCAAGCTTGTCCTGCACGGCGATGCTGCCGTTTCCATTCCCCGTGATCGCTTTTAGATCCATGACGAGCGACATGTCAGACACGCTTCCCTCAAAGCGGATCGTCTGCCCATCACTGCCCGTGAGCACCGCTTCATAGCTGTCAGTCGCCGTGTTGTGAGTCATGGCCCAATGAAACTTCTGCGTGTCACCATTCATCGTGCGTGTGCCTTCGATGGAAAAAGAGTCCGCAGCATCCACCTTGCCCGTCCAGCTTTCCGTGATGGTCACGACAGCGTTGTTTTCACCCGTGAGCTT
Source organism: uncultured Prosthecobacter sp. (assembly GCA_964583255.1). Taxonomy (GTDB): domain Bacteria; phylum Verrucomicrobiota; class Verrucomicrobiia; order Verrucomicrobiales; family Verrucomicrobiaceae; genus Prosthecobacter. Next base: position 122,442 of record CAZOVY010000002.1, on the reverse strand, counting down.
CCCCTCAGCCTTCCACTCACCGATGAGGTGCTTGAAGAAAGCATGCTGAGTCAGATCAAGTGCGTGACATGGCAGTGAGAACAAGGCCAGCGCCGTGAAGAAAGTCAGAATCGGTTTCATGCCCGCAGGCTATCACCCCGGCGTATTCCCCCGCAAGCCTCAAAGCAACGCTAGTGCATTGCCCCGCTGCACGGCCACCAGTTGCTCAGATGTCAGCACTGACTCCTGCAACTTGAGCGCACTCGACTCCCAGTAAAAGAACGGGGCGTGTGAGCCGAAGCACAGCTTCTCGGCGGGCCAGGATTTGAGCAAGTTCTCCACGCCGCCCACGCCTTCGATCATCGCCATGTCGAGCCAGAGATTCGTGCTGCCTTGCAGCGTCTTGGTCACCATGGCCGCATTGGCATTGAGAATCATGACTCTTGCATTCGGTACACGTTTCAGCGCCTCAGTCAGTGGCTTCAGATCAACCGGCGCGACTTGGGTGAGCGGATGCTGAGTGCGCTGATCCTCAAGCTGCGTGACGATTTGCACGATCATTCGTTCGGCGGCTAGCTCAAGCAACTCAGTGAAGCTCGGGTCATCCAGCGTGTAGCCGTGATGGTTCGGGTGCAGACGCAGGATCTTCATGCCATGGGTTTCGACACAGCGGTTGAAGTCATCTTTCCAAGCTGGCAGCAGCAGATGAATCGAGCCAGCAGGCCGCAGTCTTGGCTCTTGTTTGCAAGCGTTTGCTAGCCGCTGGTTCACAGCGGCGATGTCTCTATGCAGGAGCGCTTCAAACGATCCGGCCCAGGCTTGATCGATGTTGTGCTTGCTGAGAAAAGCACTGTCGATCTGTGGTAGATCACGATTGGGATGACGACCGAGATGGAGGTTGCAGTCGATGATCCCCGTTTGCTTTTCAGCAGCCACTAAAGGCGCAGCGGCAAATGCGGCGGTGTGTCCGAGAAAGTGTCTTCGATTCATGCCTTGATTCCTTTCGCTTTCAGGATCGGCAGCATCAGGCCGCGCAGGTTGTCGCAAAAAATCTTCTGTTTGTCCGCTTCGCTGATCTGCGCGCCGTGAACTTTCGCTAGCTGGCTGGCAAAGCTGCGCCCTCCGCTGTCGCTGCCGTAGATGATCCGGTCCGCGCCGAGTTCACGCACCGCCATCTCGGTGATGCCCCAGGTCGGGTCACTGCCCGCGAGATCGGCAAAGAGATTCTTCTGATCACGGATCGCCCGCAGTCCCAGCTCCCAGGTGCCTCCGGTGTGCCCGCAGATAATCGGTACCTTTGGGAAACGCTCGGCCAATGCGACGAGATCATTAGGCGTCGATTCCCCTACGTAGTTGCCGTTCGTCTTGAACCAGGTGTGCTGAAAAATCACCGCCTTCAACTCCGCCGCCCGCGCGATGATCGGATCGATCTCCGGCACGTTGCAGTGCTGCGCCACCCATAGCTTCACGCCCACCATCGGCCCATTTGCCACACAACGTTCCAGCTCCGAGAGGCTGCGTTCAATGTGTTTGGCGCTTAGATAGACAAAGCCAAACGCACGGTCCGAATGCTTGTCGAGCGCGCGGAGTACTTCGTCATTCTGCTTTACCAGATCATCGGGCGTCGGGTCCTGCGCCCACTTCATCCCCATGTAAATGCACAGTCGCTCGATGCCGACGCGGTCCGCATAGCGCAGCAGTTCGCTCAGTCGATCCTCCGGCGTAAGCCCGGCGACTCCGCTCAGATGACAATGTAGATCCCAGATTCGCATGGGAACTTAACGGAAGCTCACCGCGAATTCCGTCATGCCTTCATCAAACCCGCACGCATCGCATCAAGTGGCGCGGCGCGGTCAAACCAATGCTCAAACGAAATCGCGCCCTGATGCAGGAGCAGACACATGCCGTCAGCATGTTTGGCTCCAACGGCGTTGGCCTGCTGAATGAGATCCGTTGGGCCACTGGCGCGATACACCATGTCATAGACGAAATGGCGTGACTCCAGTGACCCCGCTGGCAGCAACGGCGCGTCCTCTGCCTTCATGCCCACTGAGGTCGCATTCACGATGATATCCACATTCGCTACATGCTGAGCGAGATCATGCGATTCCAGTGAGCAAGTCTGTAGCCGCGCCTGCCAAGGCGTGGCTCCCCGAAGCTCCTCCACCAGTGGCCCGAGTTTCGACGCCGTTCGATTCGCCAGCACCAGATCACGACAGCCAGCGAGCACACTTTGCACCGCCACGGCACGGCCAGCACCACCACCTGCGCCGAGGATCAGCACACGCAGATCTTTGATCTCTGCCCCGAATGCTTCCTTCACGCTGCGCAGGAAACCTGGGCCGTCCGTGTTGTAGCCAAACATCTTTCCATCGCGAATCGCCAACGTGTTCACTGCTCCGAGTTGCTGAGCGAGTTGATCGACAACATCCACCGCATCGAGTGCCTCAAATTTGTGCGGGATTGTGATGTTCACGCCGATGAAGCCTTGTTTCACAAAGAGTCCGAACGCTTCCTTCACACTACCGACGGGCACCTGCACGCGGACATACTGCGCGTCGATGCCGCAGGCTTGCAGCGCCGGGTTGTGCATCTGCGGCGATTTGGAATGTCCAATCGGATCGCCGATCACTGCCAGCCGCGCAGGCGGAGTCAGGGCAGGGAAGTCATGAAGTTGGTCGAAAGTGAAGAAGTCAGCCACGGTCCAGAGATGGCGCTGCGGAGCGAATGGTCAAGCTGTCGCACATCCCGGTTGACGGAACGCTCTGCACTGAGCACTGAGCGTTTGATATTGCTCATGGCCCGCGACTACACGCTACACACTTCAACTTCCTCAGCCCCTCGCATTGATTACAAAGCGGAGCTCAATGAGCAGCAGTACGCTGCTGTGACCGCGCCGCCGGGACAGACTTTAGTCATTGCTGGTGCTGGATCAGGAAAGACGCGGACGCTGACCTATCGCGTGGCTTGGCTACTGGATAATGGCGTGCTGCCGGATCAGATCCTGCTACTGACTTTCACGAACAAAGCCGCACGCGAAATGCTGGATCGCGTGACAGCTCTGGTGCCTGTGGATATTCAGCGACTGTGGAGTGGTACGTTTCACAGTATCGGGAACAAGCTGCTGCGCTGGAACTCGGAGCGTCTCGGCTATCGCAAAGGTTACTCCATCATGGATCGTGAGGATCAGAAGGATCTGCTGGAGACCGTGGTGAACAATAGTGGCATCGACACCGCAGGTTTCCGCTTTCCCAAAGCCGAGGTGCTGGGCGACATCTACTCGATGGCGAACAATACCTGCCTGTCATTGCCGGAGATCGTCGCCTCGCGTTATCCCTATTTTGATCATGCCTTGGATCACATCATCAGTCTGCGGAAGCTGTATCAGGCGAAGAAGGTGGAGACGAACTGCATGGACTTTGACGATCTGCTCACGCAGTCCGTGCGCTTGCTGAAGGAGAACGAAGACCTGCTGGAGCGGTATCGCAGGCAGTTCGAGTTCGTGCTCGTGGATGAATATCAGGACACCAACAGCCTTCAGTCTGAGTTCGTCGAGATGCTCACCGGTGCGGACGGCAATCTCATGGTCGTGGGTGATGACGCGCAGTCGATCTACTCCTGGCGTGGTGCAGATGTGACTAACATCTTAAAATTTGCGGATCACTGGCCGCGAGCGCGTTCGCATAAGATTGAGGTAAACTACCGCAGCGTGCCTGAGGTGCTCGCTTTGGCCAATGCAAGCATCGCGAACAACCGAGCGCAGATTCGCAAGAACCTCCAGCCTGCTCGTGAAGGTAAGGGGACGCTTCCCGCACTCGTTCCTCTCGATAGTGGCAGCGCTCAGGCATCCTTCGTGGCCCAGCGCATCTTGGAGCAGCAGGAGGAAGGCATTGAGCTGAATGAGATCGCCGTCATCTATCGCGCGCATTTCCACAGCATGGAGATTCAGATGGAACTCACGAGTCGTGGCATTCCCTTCAAGATCACCAGTGGCCTGCGTTTCTTTGAGCAAGCGCATGTGAAGGACGTGGCCTGTTTCATGAAGTTCGCCGTGAATCGGCGGGATGAAGTCAGCTTCATGCGCATGGTCAAACTCATCCCCGGTATCGGTGGCAGTAGCGCCACGAAGTTGTGGAATGCCTGGCTCAAAACGGAAGCAGCGAGCGCTGAGGTGATGACTGGAAAGTTCAGCGACTTGCTGCTGCCCATGACGGTGCCAAAGAAGGCTCGCGAGAGCTGGGATCAGTTCGCATACACGTTGGATGAGCTGATCGTCGATGGTAAAGTCGCCACGCCGCCGGAGATGATTCGCAGCGTTTTTGAAGGCGTGTATCAGGAGTACATGCAGGCCAAGTTCAAGAACGCCGAGCAGCGCGAGCAAGATCTGGAGCAGCTCAGCAATTACAGCAGCCGCTTCACCGATCCGCTGGAGTTCCTGAGTCAGCTCTCACTGCTCAGCGGCGTGGATACGGATAACAAGCCTGACCAGGAAGAACGTGATGCGGTCACCCTTACGACAGCGCATCAGGCCAAAGGTCTCGAATGGCACACCGTCTTCGCTGTCTGGATGGCTGATGGCATGTTCCCTCACGCCCGTGCTGTGGAGGAAAGTGACCTCGGTCTTGAAGAAGAGCGTCGTCTTTTTTATGTGACGGTCACTCGTGCCAAGGATGAACTTTATCTCACCTATCCCGTGCTCAATCACCAGGCCCGCGATGGCGACATCCTCATGAAGCCCAGCCGTTTCATCACCGAGCTTGATCCTGAGTTGATGGAAAAATGGAATGTGCGCAGCGGCTGGTAAGCCTCTTTAGAACTTCAAATCTGGCGGGAAATTGCGGATCAGATCATCATCGGTGTAGGGCTGCTTATCCGGGCCGTCGTAGATGAGCTGGAATGCGCAGCCGCTGCTGGAGATGACATGCAGTCGGATGCCAGGCGAATCTGGTGTGGAGTGGAAGGCGTTGCCTTTGAGTGCCGGGTGTTCTTGTGGCACTAGCGCGAGCTTCTTGCGGTTGGCACCAGCGAGCTGAGCGCAGACATCTTCCCAGTTGCCATTCGGCAGCGAGCGCACCGTGGTCCAATAGTCGATCAGCATTTGGCCGATGATGCCCGTCTGCTGCTCTGGCGTGAGGTTTGGCTTTAGCAGATCATTGAGTGGATTGGGTGGCAGTCCTGCGGCGGGATCAGGAACAGGCAGCGCGGCTTTCAACACGGGATCGTTCGGATCAAGGCGGTAGGTTTCCTGTCCAAAGAGGCTCTTCAAATCCGCCCATAAACCTGCCACGCCGCCGCCCTTGCCGAGTATAAGGCCAAACAAAATCGCCAGCAGAAGCAGGAAACCAAAAGCGAGAGGTCGGAGAAAACGCGACATGAGAAAGTGTCACTGATGAAGGGTCAGCGAGTTTCGGCTAAGTTCCACGAAGTCACCCTGGTCGAACATGCTGGTGATCTGGCTCCAGTTAGTGCGAAGCAGATGTAACAATTCATGATTGGGTATGTTTCCAGTGCTGATGAGGAGCAGCCTGGCAGGTTCTCCATGCAGGAGAAAACTGTCTACGAAGTCGCTGTCTTTGGTCACGACGATTCGCCTTTCACGATCTGCGATATCGGTGATGGCTGAGTCAGAGGTAAGGTTGGCGGCAGGCAGATCAAGTGTGTGGATTGAATCGTGACCCCATGACTTCAGCTCCCATGAAAGCCGACGTGGCAACTGAGCATCCACAATGAATTTCATGCCAGCACAGGTTCGATGCGCTTGGTTCTCGTCAGCTTTGCCGCCCAGGCGATGGCGGCCAGAAGGTCATCCCGTTCCAGATCTTCGTAATCATCGAGAATATCTTGGTGGCCCATGCCACTGCTCAGTAATTCCAGCAGAAATTCGACCGGATAACGCAAGCCTCGGACGCATGGTTTGCCGTGGCAAATATCAGGTGATGAAGTGATGCGGGAAAGGAGATTCATGACGGGTTCAACAAAAGCCATCCTCAGCAGCTATCAACAGTAACAATGCAGGTGCAGATAGATCACGCGGCTTTAATGAAACCCAGGTCCGCATTGAAGTTCTGGATGTTTGGGAACACATCGCGGATCTGCGTGTCACTAAGGCCAAACCATTTGGCCATCGTCGCGGCATATTGATCGACGGCGGTCGTGGGAATCCAGTTGCCGCGGCCTGTGTTGAGCGGATTACCAGAGGTGGAGATGTCGGGATCAGGGAACGAACCATAGACCTTCTGGCCGACGACATCGCCGCCCATGATGAGGTGATGTCCGCCCCAGCCGTGATCGGAGCCGCGACCGTTGGAGTCAAAGGTGCGGTTGAAATCGGAAGCCGTGAAACTGGTGACGCTGTTGCCCATGCCAATCGTGTCCAAGCCATCTTGAAATCCCTTCAGCGCCGCACTCACACCGCCGAGCAAATTGGCATGATCACCAAGCTGCGGACCGTGCGTGTCGAAGCCGCCGGTGGCGACAAAGAACACCTGACGGGTGATGCCGAGGGGCCCCTGAGCTTGGATCATCTTTGCCACGGTGCGTAGTTGCTCGCCGAGACCTGAGTTCGGAATGGTGGGGAAGTTTGAGGTGCCTTGCAGCGCCGCGTTGATCGTATCGGCCTCAATGATCGACTTGTTCGAGAGGTCGGCAAAAGCGTCCTCCATCAGATTCGCGTATTCAGCATTGAGGATATTGCGGAACGCCGTGTAGCGCGTTACGTCCTGCGTGCTGCTGCCTTGACCGAGACGAAACACGGGAGTGCCACCTGGGCCTGGACGAAAAGGCAGCATCGTCTTGCCGACCTGGAAGAAATTGGTGCCACTCAGCGACACCAGCATCGACACGGAAGTGCGTGCCTGAGTGCCGACCAAAGCCTCCGCCATGCGCGCGCCCCAGCCTGTCTGATTGTAGGCTGCATTCATCGTGCTGGCCGAGGTTTGCCACTGGAGCTGCTGATCGCTGTGAGAGAAAAGATTGTCAGGAATGGCCGCCGTTCGGTTGCGGTAGTCCGTCATCGTCGCCGGGGCGATGAGCGTGCCGACATTGGTAAGCAGGGCGAGCTTGCCTGCATTGTAGAGATCGCGACAACCGGTCATCGACGGATGCAGGCCGAGCTGAAGCCCGTTGTCATTGAGCGTGTTTAACGCCAGCACATTGGATTGTGGAATAGTGAGCACAGAACGGCTGGTCGTGTACTTTGCATGAGCACCGCTTTCTCGTGGAATGACCACATTGTTGGAGTCATTGCCGCCATAGAGAAAGACGCAGACGATGGCCTTGTATGGAGTGCCCGGCGCGAGCACATCCGCAGCTTGTGCGTTCATGTGACGCAGCGTGAGGATGGTGTTCAGCAAGCAGGTCGTGGACATCGCTGAGCAGGCGCTGGTGCCCAGGAAATTCCGTCGCGTGAGAAACGTGGGGAGATTGTCGGCAGTCATGGGATGTGGGCGTTAAGCTTAGCGTTCGGTCGAGAACTCTGGCGAGGCGGTGATGAGTTGCAGCATGACGCGGATACCATTGCTGGCGTTGGCGGCATGAAGCGTGTGCAGGCTGAGGAGTGAGGCGCGCAGATCGGCAGACATCGTGCGACCGAGAAGCATCGTTTCGAGTTTGATCAGTAGAGCGTCTGGCGTGCTCCAGAGTGAGGTGAGCGGCACGAGATCCAGACTGATGCGGTTGCCGACGTTCGTGTAGAAGCCGTTGGTCACGCCTTCAAAGAAGTAGTTCGCGGTGTCGGTGGCGGTCAGTTCGGTGGTGATTTCAAATTCAGGTGAAACGATGCCTGCGGTCTGTACGGGGCCGGGTGGTGAGTAGGTGGGCGTGAAGAAGTTAAACACAGTCGGAGCCTGCATCGGCCACTGGCCAAGTTCGTCGAGTGCGTTCCACATGAAGTAGCGGCCCAGCAACGGTGGATTGCTGCTCGGTGGTTTCGGGAAAGCGCGGATCAGGCGTGCCAGACGGAGCATTGGTTCGCTGAGTTTGCCCGAGCCCGGAGCGGTGCCCACCGTGCGTGCTTCAGAATCGAGCAGGATGGCTTTGATCACGGCACAGAGATCACCGCGCACGCCTTTGCCATTGTCGTCCCAAGCTTTGGAAACGCGGAAGACATAGGCAGGACTTGGATTGCTGCTGACGAGGCGCTGGATGAGGCGTTTGGCCATGAACGGGCCGACATTTGGGTGTGCCGCCAGCAGGTCGAGGCAGCGGCGCACATCCTGAATTGCCGTCTGTCCCGCAGGCACGGTGGCACCGCTGACGATGACTTTCTGTCCGCGATCATGCTGCTCTTCAAAAGACATCATCGGATTGATTTCATCCGTCGCGTTGCCGCTCCAAGTGAAGGTGCGTGAATTGTTATAAGTCCAGCCGGTGAAGGCGCGGGATCGCTCGCGAATTTCCGTCTGGTTGTAAGTCGGGATGGCGTTGCTGGAACCATCGCGTTTGAAAGTGCCGTCCTTGTTCAGGTGCTCTAAGCCGATGCTGAAGAGTTGCATGATTTCGCGCGGATAGTTTTCATCCGGCTGCGCTTTCGAGCTGCGCACCATCGTGAGCCAGGAACCCATCATCGGATTGAAGGTCACGTCTTCGAGCAGCTTCCGGTAGTTCGTGCCTGTGGCGATGCTGCGCACGAGCAGATCGTAGTAGTTGGTGCAGCCGCGCGGATAGTTGCGCAGCGCGCCGGACTTGTCGGAGATGACCAGTATCTCACTCAGGGCGAGCGCGACTCTTTGACGAAGCTGATCCGGCGATGTCGCGGCGATGGTCCACCAACTGTAAAGGCGATCTTCCGTCTGCAACGGCGTGCTCGTTGTCGGCATCACGGCACCGGGCAGGCCGAGCGTGTTCGCCATGCGGGAGAGCGCCAGCAGCTTGTCCTGCGCGCCATCAAACAACACCATGCGATCCAAGTGCGCGAGGTGTGAGGTCACGGGCAGCGCGAGCTGTTCGTCGATCCACTTCGAGTAGCCGATCTGCTTCACGCGGGCGATGTCGGCTTCAGAGGGGCCAAAGGTGGCCTGCTTGAGGAAACGTGCGGCATCCAGATCCGTGATCGTGGCGGGCGGTGTCCACGGTGTGGTCGGATGTGCGGCACTTGTATCAGCGGGATAGGTAGGGTCCGTGCCAGCAGCGACAGCGACCGTGACGCGGCGTGTGGCAACCGTCGATTGATTGCCCGAAGCATCCGTCACGACATAACGAATGATGTAACTGCCCGGTGTGGAGGTGTCCACCGTGCCCTCAACACGCACTCGGCTGGAGACATCGCCATCCGTCAGATCCAAAGCGCTGACACCTGGATCGGTGAAGGTCATGCCGACGCCGATGGTGACATCTGATCCGCCGGTGAGCGTGATGGTCGGCGGTTGTTTGTCCGTGAGCAGGAAGGGCGAGAGGAAAGCGCCGTCGATCACTTCAAAGGCTGTCTTTCCAGGGCAGAGCCAAGCCAGGGCGAGGTGATCACGCCAGCCGGATTCCTTGAAGCGAATCTCGATGTACACCGGCTTGCCTTTCGTCAGCGAGAGCGGACGCGAGAGCTGGTAGTCGGGGAACTTGCGCCATTCATAGTAATCTGTGGCCGCAGGGACAAAGCAGGCGAGTTCCTTCTTCTCCGGCGTGAGATCGGTGCTCACAAACACCTCGCTCCATTCATCGGAGGCGAGGTTGAGACGATAGATGCCAGTCATCGGCGCATGAAGATAACCGCGCAGCAGCATCCCATAATTGTCGCCTGTGTTGGAGACGATTTCCGCCGAGCGCAGTTGCACGCGCTGGTCCGGGCTGTTCGGGAACTTGGGTGACTTCACCAGATCCGTGACCCAACTGCCCGTGATGCCTGTGTAGGTTTCCGCGAGGATCGAGCCCGTGCCTGGAGCAAGCTGCGGTGAGATGGTGATGCTCACCGTCGCGGTGCGCGAGTTGATACCATCAGTGGCGGTAAGCTGGATTTGATAAGTGCCAGCCGCCGGGAATTCGACCGCCGTCGTGAGAGCTGTCGGTGTATCAAAGACCGTGTTGCCAGCAGGACCGCTGATCACACTCCAGCGATAGGCCAGCGCCTGTGGACCGGGGATGTAATCCACCGCTGTGCCGCGCAGCGTGAAGCGCCGACTCGGCCAGAAGCTGCTCTGATTTTCGCCGGCCTTCACATTGATCTCGCCATCAAAAGCCGCCGCCGTCACACCATCAGGTGGACTCAGCAGCACGCCGGGAATCACCTGCGCTTGAGCATCGGTTTGCGTGGCGAGGCGATAAGCCACGGCGAGGTAATCATCACTACCGCCTTCTTTGTGCAAAGCCTGGATGTAGTAGCGCTTGCCCGGCACGAGATGAATCGAAACCGACTTCTGCGTGGCATAGCGCGACCACTGATAGCGGCCCGTGGCCTGGGTGGTGAAGGCGATTTTTTGCGCACCTGCGGCAGGCTCACCACTCGTGTTCATCCACAGCGCGCTTTCGTCATCACTGGCGATGAGGAAGACGTAATCGCCCTCGACGGGCACTTGCAGGAAACCAGTGAGAAGCTGCCCGTAATTCTCCGCCCAGTTGGTTGGCGTTTCCAGATTCGGCAGGATGTCGCTGAAGTTCGGTTTGCCCGCGTAAGCCGTGGAACTGGTTAGATTCACGAGCTGATAACCGGGAACATTCGTCCAGGCTTCACGTAGCAGACCGCCGGCCTTTGGAGTGAGCGGATTCTGCACCGTGATGAGCATCGTGTCGGTGCCAGTGTTCGTGCCGTCCGTCGCGGTCATCTTGATCTCATAAATGCCGGGGCCAGTGAACTTCAGCATCGCCACTGGTCCTGTGCTGCTGTCAAAGCTGACCTTGGTGGAAGTCGAACTCCACTTGTAGCTCAGCGGCTGCGGCCCCTGCTTCAAATCATAGACGAGCGCGGCGACGGCTACCTGACTCTGCGGCCAGAGCAGCGTGCGATCCGTGCCCAGCGCGACGGTGATCTCAGGATTGAAAACAGGCGCGGCGTGATCCGGGATGAGGAAGGCGCGGCTGATGACTTCGCGGCCATTCGTGGCAGGTCCGTTCATCGCGACCGAGAGATGATCATTCCACTCGCGCTCCTTGTGCAGCACTTGCAGCGGATAAGCCACACCGGCTTGAAGCTCGACCTCAGGTGATTTCTGAATCGGATGATCATCCCAGCTTCTCGGCGCATGATTCTCGTGATCCATATAGGCGATGCGGCGCATCCCGAGCCCGTCCTTTAGATCAATCTGGAAGTCGGAAGCATCATCCGATGAAATCCAGAACGTGTAGCGGCCCGCGACAGGCACGATGAGGGAGCCTTTGAGTCGCTGGCCATAATAGTCCGCCCAGTTCTGCGGTGGCTCCACGCCGGGAAGCAGGTCTTCGAAATGTGGATAAGCAAGCTTGGCATCATACGTCAGCAAATCGGAAAGCTGCCCGCCGGGGACATCGAGCCACACGGAGCGCGTGATCGCCCCAGTGCCCGTGGTGAAGGCTTTGTTGATCGTGATCGTCACCGTATCGCGATGCGTGTAAGCACCTTCGCTGATCGCGAGTTCGAAAACATAAGTGCCGATCGCAGAGAAGATCACTTCGCTGGTTAGGCTCGTCGGCTCCAGTATTGTCGCCTTCGGACCCGAGACTTGTTTCCACAGTCCCGTCGGCGTCTTGCTCGAACTCAGCACCTGAATCCACGAACCCTCGAGGCGTGCGCGATCATGCGGCCACCAGTAGAAACGATCACGTCCGGCATTGGCATAAAAGGTCAGCGTCGGATCAAAGGCGGCGGTCTTTTGCGCAGGCTCCAGCAGCGTGCCTTCGATCAACTGCGGACGGCGATCACCATCGCGTGACCAGGCCACGGCGAAGTGGTCGCTGCTCCAGATTTCCTTATGCAACAACTCCACAAAATAACGTCCACCGGGCCTGAGTGAGATCGGGGCGGAGGTTTGCGAGGCTTCATTGGTCCAGTTTTCGCGACCACTCTCTTTAGTGGTGAAGCAGACTTTGCGCAGATTGGCTGGTGTCGCGTCGGTGCTGATGGAAAATTCCGCGAGGTCATCTCCTGAAACATAGAACACGCAATCCATCGGATCACTGCCGCCGGGCGGCACGTTGAGGATGCCGGTCACACGCATGGCATAGCGGTCGGCCCAACTGTTAAACTGACGCAGATCAGGAATCGTGTCGGTAATGTCCGGCTGATTCGGGAAAGCCGGATCAGCGCGCACCGCCGCCAGACTGGCGAAGCTGCGGTTCCACCACACCTGCCGAGTCAGACTGCCAACCTGCGTATTCAGTGGAGCCTTGATTTCTACCGTCACATCATCCGTGCTGGTGTTCCGCGTCGTCGTCACGCTGTAGCGCAGCACATAGATCCCAGCTCTGGGGAAAGTCGCCAGCGTCTGCGCCTTGTCCGCTGTCGAGAAGAGCACGCCCGGAGGGCCGCTGACCTGCGACCACAGTCTCGATGGCGTGTCCTGACCCCAAATGCGGCGGTTTTCATAGGCGCTGAGCGATGTCGAATTGCGCGGCATGTAGAGCGCCACATCGCGGCCTGCATTCAGCGCAAAGTCATCCGCCAGATCAAAGAGCTGCGCCCGTGCCATCACCGCTGTGGCATCGGCGGGCGGAGCCAGATACTAGCCTGTGATCTCACTCATGAATTCCTGCCCCGGCTGCTGCCACATCACCGTGCAGTGATCGTTGCCCCACTCCTCTTTGTGGCGGATTTCAAAGGCATACTTCTGACCAGCGGTCAGCGCGATCACCGCCGAGGCCTGCGTGCCTTGATTGGCGAAGTCAGCGATGTTCACCGCCTTGGTCACCGAGGCCCGAAGCTGAAGTCCGGTGGGTGAGCTGTCAGGGCTCAGATAAAACTCCGCCGTCTCATCACTCGCCAGGAAGAACCGGTAGCTGCCCGTCGCTGGCACCAGGATGAAGCCGCGCGTGCGCTCGCCATACTGATCCGCGAGCGACTGCGTGGAGGTCAGTGTCGTCACCAACCGATGCGCATGGGGGAACTTCGGGTAATCGAGGCTGTTCGACAGCGAAGCCATCGTGATGCCGCCCACGCCGAACCAATACTCTGACAAAGCCTTCCCCGCATCCGCCGCCAGCGCCGGGAGAATCGTGATCGTCAGATCATCCGTGCCCGTTGTGCTACCGGAAGTGCCAGTGGCACGGAACACATAGGCCCCCGCGCTCGGCATCGTGAACTGCGTGGCCGCCAGTGTCGGGGTTGCAATCACCGCCGTCTTGCCACTCACCTGCGTCCATTGAATGGCGGGCGGCGTGTTCGCGTTCGCCACATTGATCGCCTGGGCCACGGCATGATAGGTGAAGTTAGGTGCATATTGCGTCACCGCTTTGCCCGCCTCCACCACCACGCCGGTGGGGATCGTCGCCGGCACTTCAAAGGGCGTCAGGTTCGCGCCGGGGATCACTTGCGGCGTCGTTGATGGAGCGGAGGCCCAGGCCACGGCCAGACTGTCACCGCCCCAGCCTTCTTTCATCAGCGCCTCGATGTAGTAGCGCTGGCCCGCTTGCAGGGAGATCGACACCGACTTCTGCTCCGCATACTTCGTCCAGTTCAGCGCCTCCGTGTAGGACGACACCTTCGCGATACGCTCTTTGTTAGCCGCTGTATCGTCTGTGCTCAGCCACAACTCGCAGTTGTCATCGCCGCTGACCCAGAAGGTATGATTGCCTGTCGTGGTCGGAGTCAGAAAGGCGCGCATCCGCAGTCCGTAGCGCTCCGCCCAGTTCACCGGCGCGGCAAAACTCGCGTCCACCGTCCGCAGCACCGGCGCCGACGGAAAGTCCGGCGACAGCGTCAAATCGGCGATCGTGCTGCCGTCCAGATTGTTCCAAACCTCCCGCAGCACACCCGTCGTCTGAGCTTGAACTGGCGACGCCATGAGCGCCAGCGCAGCACCAAAAAGGAGGGTGAGAGTCTTGTTCATGCCGGTGAAAATCCTGCGAATTGTAATATAATTTCAATAATTCGCGAAGCTTTATGTCAGCTTTCATGTGACAATTTCACCAGCCACTTGGAATGGGAGTTTAGTTTGAGGAGCCTTCGCAGAAAAAGAGGTTGGATCTGGTCGGATTGAGTCGGGTTCGGTTGGATCGGCAAAGCCCGGTGCATCGTAACCGGGAAGGTATTCCAGAGTTTTCTTGTCCAGCAGCTCCGCGAAAAGCGCTGCCTTTTCTGGGGACATGCCTTGGGTGAATTGACTGACTGCGTTTCGGTGAACGGTAAGCCGCGAGAAATACAGCAAGGCCTTGTGCCGCGCACGCTCGATCTGATCATCCACACCCTTCGGGTTTTCTTGTTGCTCCTTATTGACCTGTACGGACTTCCACTGAGCTGCTTCCGGCGACAACTGGTGATGCCGCGCCATTTCCCGGCGCAGAGCCCATCTGGTAAATTTATGGAATGAGTGCAACGAATGGCTATGGGCTGGCTGTACTTTTGAATGTTCGTTTTCTCAGCAATCTGAGAGGTTGGAATGAAGACGAATAGAACCTCACTGGAATGATGCCACTGACCCAGGCCAAGTCGTCGAGGATATTCACACGAAACTCAAAGACGATCTGGGAGCGCGCAGGTGCAAGCCACGCTCAGTGATGAGCAAACGAGGGAGAGCCTGGGTGGCTGTGATGGCGGAGGATTGTGGCTCCACACAACCACAACTATGAAGCGCCACGAATCTATCTCCAAAATCATGAGCACCCACTTGGTCACCGTTCATCACGGCGATCCGGTTTCGAAAGTGCGCCAACTGGCCACCCAACATAGCGTTCATCACATTCCAGTCGTGAATGGTGATCAACTCGTGGGCATCATCAGTTGGTCGGACATGCTGCGAGTGAGCTTTGGAGACACCTTTAATGCCGACCAGCGTACGGTGGATGCGACCCTCGATCACACTTTCACCATCGAGCAGCTCATGCAGAAGAACCCGGTGACACTAGAAGACAATGCAAGTGTGCGTGATGCCGCCGAAATCCTGGCCAAAGGTGATTTCCATTCTATCCCCGTGGTGCATGGCACGAAGCTTGTCGGCATCGTGACCTCGACGGATCTGATCAAGCATTTGCTGGATCAAATTTAGTTCGGTCATTTCAGCGCGGATATGGACCGCAGTGAGGGGTGTCTTAATTTCTGGTGATAGCGTCTCAGAGATTGAGCGCGACCTGCTGCGGCCTTGTCTCGTGTTGCCATGCGTTTAATTCTTCTTTCCAGTCTGGCCTGTGCGTGGTGCTGCGGTGTGTTGATGGTGCGTTTCCATGCGGCGGGTGATCTTTCCTTCCGCTTCATGATTTGGAATCTGTTTCTAGCCGGGATTCCTTTGGGTCTTAGCCTACTGATGCCCTACATCCGCTCGGCCAAGATGGCGGTGATGGTCGTGCCTGTCTGGCTGCTCTTCTTTCCCAATGCACCCTATGTACTCACCGATCTCATGCATCTGCGTGAGCGGTCCAATGCCCCGTTCTGGCTGGATCTGCTGATGCTGCTATCCTTTGGACTGGTGTCACTCTGGATGGGCTTTCAATCACTACGGCTGATGCAGGACTGGGTGTCGCAGCGCTACGGCAGCATCGCCAGTTGGTGCTTTGCTTTGAGTTCGCTGATCCTGACGGGTTTCGGCATTTATCTGGGCCGCTTTCTGCGCTGGAATAGCTGGGACATTGTGACCCGCCCTTGGCGCTTGATGGCCGATATTGGCGACCGTGTGATCTATCCGCTGGAGCATCTGCGCACTTGGGGTTTCACCTTTGGTTTCGGTGGTCTGCTGGTGCTTGGCTACCTGCTGTGGGTCTCTAGCCAAACGGATGAAGCTAGCGCTACGGCACGCTGCTGAATCACGCAGCGTTGGCGGCGACGGTGAGCGCGCTCTGCACATCACCACGGCGCGGCACGCCTTCCTGAGCGCCGGATTTGAGCGTGGATAATGCGGCGGCGGTATTGGCCCAGCGGACGGCTTCTTCGATGGCAATGCCTTCACCATAATAGGCGGCGAAGGCTCCTGCAAAGGTGTCGCCAGCACCGACGGTATCTACCGGTGTCACGAGATGGGCGGGCACTTCATGCACGGCTGTCTTGCTAACAATGAGCGTGGATTTACCGCCGCGTGTGGTGATGAGATGACGGATGCGTTTGGCGCTGAGGCTGTCTTTCCACTGCTCGGGATCGGCGCTGCCAAAGACGCTGGCGGTTTCGGCTTCATTGAGAATGAGGACGTCTATGGTGACCTCTCCCCAAGGGAAATCAGCCCGGACGGGTGAGGCATTCAAAATGACTGGCACCCGTGCTTCATTGGCGATGTGGATGGCATCCAAAACGGACTCCAGTGGGAGCTCAAGCTGGAGTAGCAACAGCTTCGTCACGGCGATGCGCGCGCGCTGCATTTTTACGGATGGCGGCGTCAGTCCGGCATTCGCACCGAGGATGACGACGATCTGATTTTCACCTTTTGCATCCACCGAGATGAAGGCTGTGCCGGTGCCTCCGCGCACGGTGTTTAGCGAGCTGCAATTGACGCCTTCACGGCGCAGGTGATTGCGATAATCGCGGCCATCAGGATCGTCACCCAGACAGCCGATGAGTGTGACCTGTGCGCCTTGCCGTGTGGCAGCCAGAGCTTGATTGGCTCCTTTACCGCCGAAGCGTTTTTCCAATCCTGATGCGGCGACGGTTTCTCCGGGCGCTGGTAAATGATCTACCTGCGTGATCAGGTCGATATTGAGCGAACCCAAAACGACGATGCTTGCGGTGGATGTTTTGGCCATCGGTGGAGTGTGCTACTTGAGCTTGGCCAGTCGATCCTTTGTCCACGTCAGGCCCTGTTGGATGACTTCATCTCCAGGGGTCACAGCGGCGAGTGTCTCCCAAAGCTGCGCGGCCTGGGTGAAGGCGGTTTTGGCGTCGGCCTTCTTCGTCATGGCCTGACTGGTGTGGCCGAGCACGCCATACATCTGGGCGAGCTGGATCTGCCACTGCTTGCGCTCTGGCGTCATCGCGGTCTTGGGTTCTTTGGATAGCAGTGTCTCCATGGCCTCGACGGCTTGCTTGACGATGGGCAGAGCTGAGTTGGGCTTGCCCATATCAGACATGAGTTCGGCATACTCACCACGCAGTTTCGCGAGCAGCACACCGTAGCGAACGTTGTCCTTTTCATCGGCGATGATTTCATTGAGCAGCTCGATGGCGTCCTGCTTTTTCTTCACGGCATCACCCGGCTTACCGGCATCCCGATCAAGCAGTGAAATGTCACCGTAATTGCGGGCGAGAAAATACTTCACGTCTGCCCACTCGGGCAGCAGGCGATTGAGTTCCAGGAGAATGGGGATGGCCTGCTGATGGGCCTCAAGCGCCTCTTTGGCTCCGATGCTCTTGCTGATGAGTTCCGCAAGTTCGGTGTAGGCTTCGGCGAGCAGCAATGCTTGCTCTTGATTACGCGGAGATGAACCCATGACGAGCTGTCCCATCTCGGTGACGGCATCGATCAAAGTGGTGAGTGCATCCTGAAGCTGACCTGCCTCACGCTGGGCCTGGCCTTTGGTAAACTTAGAGCGAGCGAGGAGAAACTTCTCATCAGGGATGAGGTCCGCGCCGATGATTTTGGGATCGAGAACTTCAGGGACTTTTGCCAGTGCCTTTTCAGACTCAGCCAAGTCACCGGTTTGCAGTGTGCGGCGGCCATACTCCATCCAGGCACGCGCACACTCATTGCGTGCCAGTCGGTTTTTAGGATCAGCCGCCAAGCCATCCGTCAGGGCCAGTGTGGCACCTTTCAGCAGCGCGAGTGAGGCCTCACGCTCACCACGGTGATCATGAATGTCTGAAAGCAGTAGGCTGTAGCGCCCCATCCATTGCTGATAAAGCGGTGCCTGGGCTGAGCTGCTCTGGCTTTGCAGTAACTGCGCGGCCTGATCCCGAGCTTTTTGCAGGTAGGTCATGGCCTGCGCATAATCACCAAGCCGCAGATGAATCTGGCCGATGTTCCCATAGAAGCGGAGTCGCTCGACACCGAGGGCGGGGTTCCCCTCCAGCCCAGTCAGGCCGGCCATGCAAAAGCCGAGCGCGTCCTTGAGCTGGTCTTTAGAAAACTCGACATCGAGTTGATTATTCGTCGGTGATTGGAGGAGCTGCGTGAGGAATTGATCCACCGCATTCTGTGAGTGTTGCAGGTTCGCGTCTGCGGTCAGCTTCTCATTGATCGCGGTGTCACGTTGTTGGGTAACAAGGGTGATCTTGTCATCGCGGGTCTTTTTCTCCTGAGCGAGAACGACGTCCCCTTGAGCGATGATGACTTCATCCTTCTGCGCGCGCCGTAGCTGAAAAAGCCCGTAAAACGTGGCGCTGGTAAGGCCGATGAGCAGCGCTGCGGCGATGGTCTGAAGCGTGCGGACTTTTAGCGCCTGCTTCTTGCGCTCCTGCACTGTTTGTTCGCGGGATTCTTCCAGCAAGTAATCTGACTCCAGCACCTCAAACTCGCGCACCACCTCCCGAAGATCTGACCAGCGGGCCGCAGAGTTTAGGTCGAGTGCGCGTTCGATGATGTTACGCCGGCGCTCATCCCATTTGGACTGCACGGGCGTGGGCCAGGCGATCTTTGGCTGACCGCGCACGGCCACCAGCAGTGCGGCGCTATCGATCCCATAGGCTAAACCAGAGGCCGCTTTTTGCTGCACGAGGGCGACCTGATCTGCCCATGCTTTTTCAGCGCGCGGCAGCCTGCCCGTGAGTAGACGATAAGACAGCACGCCAAAGGCATACACATCCCAAGACTGACCATAACCGGCAAAGACGCCGTCTGGATTCTCTGCCTGCTCCGGGCAGAGATGCACAAAGTGATCCGTGAGCTCCAGATGATGGATGCCGCCAACCCAACCCTGAGCGATGTCGGTGAGGCGAATGCTCGACTCGGCATCATCTTCAAGCAGCACATTGCACGGGCGTAGATTCCCATGCGGAATGCCATACCTGTGCAGCCATGCCAATGCGTCGGCGATGTGGTAGATAAATCCCCAAGCTTTATCTGCCGACAGGCCATGGCAGACGGTTTCGAGAGTGGGTGTCTGCCATTGCCTGCGGCCTTGACTGTCCTTCGTCATCACACCCACCAGAGGCGTGGCCATGAAGTAGGGACTTTTGTCGAAATTAAAATCCTCTACCGCTAATACTCCCCGATGATGCGGCATCTGCTGCATAGCGCGGATGGCCGTGCTCAGCGACTTCCGGTTGATGGCCATTGAAGAAAAGACCTTCACCGCGCGGGCCTTGCCGCTGGCGTTGGCTCGATAGACGGCCCCACATCGGCCACTGCCGATCAAGTCCAGTAATTCGTGTCCGGCGATCTCAGGCAGACTCATGCGGCGTGCCCTGGGTTGGTTGTCATGGTGGGTTGATCCGCAGCAGTTTCAGACCGGTGCGGCCCGAAAGATGCAGTGTTCCTGGAAAGGAATCAAGCCATGCCTTGAAGTTGTGAAACAAGAGCGCCGTTCAAAAGAACGGCTTCAAAGTTCGTAAAGACTGCTCCGTAACCGCTCGGCTTCGATCAGGCTTTTGAAGCGCGCCTCATCACTCTCACGTGTGTCGCTGATCAGGCAGTAGCGGTAGTCACGCCAGTGCTGCATCTCGGCCTCAGCATTTTTCATGCGTAGCTCAAGCGCCTCGTCACTCTCAGTCGCGCGGCCAGAGAGGCGGTTGCGCAGTTCATTTAGACTCGGCGGCATGACGAAGATGTCCGTCAGGCAGCGGCGGACCAGGTCATCCTCACAGCCGCGCACCTGGATCGCACCCTGGACGTCGATGTCCATAAACACGTCCACCCCACGGCGCAGGTTTTCAAAGACATAGCTCTTCAGTGTGCCGTACCAGCGATTGTGAACTCGGGCATATTCAAACAGCTCACCACGATCCACGCGCGCCAGGAAATCAGCTTCATCGAGGAAAAAGTAGTCCTTCCCATCCACCTCCCCTGGGCGCGGCGGGCGCGTGGTGCAGGAGACGGAGAACACCGCCTTTTCACCATCGCAGACTTTGCGGCAGAGAGTGGTCTTCCCAGTGCCCGAGGGGCCGGAGACGACGATCAACATGCCGAGGCGCGGTGTGGTGGGAATCATGCGCAGCGTTTAGCCATGCCACAGCCCCCGCGCAACCGCTTTGCCACAGCTTGGCAGTCGCTATCAGGGCTTATGCATCAAAAGGATAAGGGGCTGATTGCTACAGGATTCACAAGATTGTAAGGATTAACGTTTCTGATCAGGCGACGGCGAGCGGGAAACGTCGATGACACGACAGGTGCCATACGAGCCGTTGCCTGCATCCGTTTCGTCGTTAGGCGTTTCCGGTCCATTGTCGGAGGAGATAACGCCAGCCAGCAAACCATAGAAAGTAGCCGGTGAAGAGAATGGCGTAGCTGATGAAGTTGGCCATCGTAACGCCGCGAAATAGTAGGCGGCGGTTCTGCGGGAGCAATGATCGAAGGGTATAGAACTCAATCGACAGCGTCATGAGGTAGGCGATGAAGAATGCAAGGGCCGTCTGTGCAAGACTGTCCTTGCGGACGCCGAACGGCATAAGGGCCATGAGAACGAATCCGGCAGCAAATGAAACCAGATTGGCGGCCAGGAGCCTGCGGAGTGTAATGGCGGCTGAGAGAAGCGTGCGAGTGTAGAATCGAAAGACACCGAACTCTGCGATGAAGCCGACCGCTACGGAAGACAGAGCCCACGGCCAATCGTAGCAATACACAAAGATCGGTGCCCAAATCGTGTTGGCGAGGATTGCGTGCATCGGGCGGGTTTCATTCGGTTTCGTTCACAGGAGATGCGAGGAAACGCCTAACTTGTTGATCATTCACAGATCGTGAGGTTTGTCAGCAGCTTTATATCCGACGGACGCTGGGAAAAGTACAAGTACGGGGAGTGGTGCTAATGAACATGGTTTTACACTCCTATGCGTAGATGCGGCACCCGAAAAGCGCGTGGAAGAGATCACGGCCTTTTAAACAATCTGGCGGTGAACAAAAGCCTAGCTGCCTCATCCCAGAATCAGGCGCTTAACGCCCTCATTTTTTTGTACAAGGATGTGCTCGAGATAGAGCTGGAGGTGTTGGTGCGGTAGCGGGGGGTGATGAAAGTGGCGAGTAGGCTGAAGCCATACTCGCGCTCCTTTGTGACGGTGCGTGGGGAGATCACCAGTCCGCTGGAAGAGAGAACCGCTGGGCGACACGACAGGTTAGCACACCAAGCGCGTTTGTTTCCTGTCCAAAAAATGGCGCTAGCCGCCTGTACCCACTGACATGACCGCCACGCTCCTCCCAAGACTGTTTCTGATCTCTACGCTCCTCGCTAGTGCAGGCCATGCTGCGCCAAGCCCTGAGGCGCTGAAGTTTTTCGAGTCGAAGATCCGGCCAATCCTTGTGGAGAGTTGCCATGAGTGCCACGCAGACAAGAAACACAAAGGTGAGCTGCGTGTGGATAATCTGCCTTACCTCATCCAGGGCGGCCACACGGGCCCCGCTGTGGTGCCGCACCAGCCAGACAAATCACTGCTGATGAAAGCGATCAGCTACACCGATCCTGACATGGAAATGCCGCCTGATGGCAAACTTTCAGACGCACAAATCGCCGCGCTGAAGCAATGGATCCTGATGGGTGCGCCGTGGCCTGAGGCCGAAGTCGCTGCTTTCAAACCAGCGCGTAAACCGGGTGACATGACGCCTGAAGATAAAAAATGGTGGTCGTTTGTGCCGGTGAAAAACCCGCCCGTGCCCAAAGCGGCCTCAGGCACCACACCCGTTGATGCTTTCATCCAAACTGAGCTCAACAAAAACGGTCTCACGGGAAGTAAAGAAGCGTCGCCTCAAGAACTCATTCGTCGAGTCACCTTCGATCTCCATGGCCTGCCGCCAAAGCCTGAGGATGAGGCGCAATTTGTGAAGGAATTTAGCGCTGCGAAGTCGCAGGATGCTTCAGACAAGATTCCCACCTCACAGACTCGTGCCGATCAGGTTCTCTCAGTCTGGGTGGATAAGCTCCTCGCTTCACCACGCTACGGCGAGCGCTGGGCACAGCATTGGCTCGACCTCACTCGCTACGCTGAGAGTGAGGGTTACCGCCTCGATTCCTACCGCCCAAACGTCTGGCCCTATCGCGACTATGTGATCGATTCGCTCAACAACGACAAGCCTTACGACCAGTTTGTCCGCGAACAGATCGCTGGTGATGAGATCGCTCCCAATGACCCGAAGAAGACCATCGCGACGGCCTTTCTGCGCCACACCATCTATGAGTACAATCAGCGGGATAGTGAAAGCCAATGGCGTGGTATCACCAATGAAGTCACCGACGTTACGGCTGATGTTTTCATGGGCATGAGTGTGCAGTGTGCTCAGTGTCACGATCACAAATTCGACCCCATTTTGCAAAAGGACTACTACCGGCTGCAATCCTTCCTGGCCAACATCACTTGGCCTGAAGATAAGGTCCTGGCCACCGAAGCTGAAAAGACCACGCACGCTGCGCAGATGAAAATCTGGCTCGACGCGACCACGGAGCCACGCGCGGTGATCGATGGCATCATCGAACCCAAAGTCGCCAGTGCGCAAAAGAACGCGATGGAGAAATTCCCCGAAGAAGTGCAAGTCATGTGGCGCAAAACGCGCGAGCAACGCACGCCGTATGAAGAGCAGATCGTCCAACTCGCCTGGCGTCAGGCCGAGTATGAGCGCTATCGCCTGAAGACCGACAAGCTCAAGGAACCGCAGGCCACTCAGCTCAAAGAAGCGCAGACCAAGCTCGCTGAATTTGATCACCTCAAACCCAAGCCATTGCTCACTGCTTTTGTAATCGGTGAGACTGGCCCGCAATCGCGTGATGCCGCCTACAAATCACGCAAAACGGGGGATGCAGAAGCCAAGCCGGGCTTCCTCACCATTCTCGATCCGAGCGATGCCATCATTCCCGAACCCACGCCCGGCATGACTACCAGCGGACGGCGGACCGTGCTCGCGAATTGGCTCACTCGTCCTGAGAATCCACTCACCACCCGCGTCATCGTGAACCGCATCTGGCAGTATCACTTCGGGCGCGGCATCGTTGCCACACCGAGTGACTTTGGTCATCTCGGTGAGAAGCCAACGCATCCTGAACTACTCGACTGGCTCACCACTCAGTTTGTACAGGGCGGATGGAAGATGAAGCCGATGCATAAGATGATCGTGATGAGTCAGGTTTATCGGCAGACCGCGCGCCGTGAATCTTCAACCGAGGAGCTGGTCACCGATCCTGAAAACAAGTTGCTCTGGCGCTTCCCACCGCGCCGTCTCGATGCCGAGCAGGCACGCGATGCCGTGCTCGCTGCCAGTGGTGAACTTGATACGACAATGGGCGGAGAAGGCGTCGAAGCCGCTAAGCCACGCCGCAGCATCTACACACGCAAAATCCGCAACACGCCGGATGAGTTTTTGCAGAGTCTCGATGCGCCCTCAGGATTCGCCAGTATGCCCACCCGTGATGCCACGACCACCGCCACGCAGAGCCTGCTCATGATCAATGGCGACTGGCCACTCGAACGCTCACGAGCCATGGCTGCGCGCCTCGTCGCCAGCAAACCAACTAGTGATGCCCAGATCATCGATCAGGCCTACGATCTTACTTTCTCGCGCAACCCCACCGCCGCGGAAAAGAAGGCCGCCATCGCTTTCCTCAACACCCAGCGGAGTCGTTTGAAGAAAGAACTGCCGCCGCCAGCACCTGAAGTCCCCGCTATTGCAGATGCTCAGAAGTTCTTCGGACCCGCAGTCTCCAAAACCACGAAAACTCTGTGGATGGAACCCGGCAGCAAAAACGAAAAACTGCGTGTCCAAAAACCACTCCAGGTAGAAGGCAATCAGTTCGCGATCGAGGCTGTCGTCACACTGAGCAGTCTGTATCCCAATGGGTCCGTCCGCACCATCGCCTCACGCTGGGACAACGACAAAGCTCAGCGCGGCTGGGCACTCGGCGTGACGAGCGAAAAGTCAGCTTACAAGCCGAACAACCTTATCCTTCAACTCAGTGGAGAAGACTTCCAGGGAAGCCTAGCCTATGAGGTCGTCGCCAGTGATTTGCGCATTCCTTTGAACAAGCCCTACTACGTCGCCGCAGCCATCAACAACGTGCCTGGTGAAGGTCAGAAATTTGGCGGTACAGTCACCTTCTACACACGCGACCTCAGCGATCCTGCGGCACCGATGCAGAACATCACGGTGCCGCATCAGATCGTCGGTAGTTATGTGAATGCCGAGCGCGCGCTTTATGTAGGTGGCCGTGAAAAAGACAAGGCCAGCCTCTGGCACGGAGCCATCGCCCGCGTCTCCATTCATCAGGGCAATCTCGATGCTGGTAAGCTCATGACCTGGGCCGGTGCTACTGATGCATCGTGTGTCGTCGATGTGAATGCTGATAACGCCACCGAGATGCTCAAGACCGCCTGGACATGGGAGTCCAGCGCAGCCCCAGCCACCCCGAAAGGTAAATCAGATCCCAACCGCGAAGCCATCGCTGATCTCTGCCACGTGCTGCTCAATGCGAACGAGTTTTTCTATCTGCATTGATTGAGGGCGTTAGCGCTGTGATCGGATGAGTTTCTGGATTTCATCGTGATTCCCAAGAAAGAAAAACACCAATTCAGGCGGCGTGGCGATAAAGATGAAGGCCAGTCGATCATCCAAGCCAATTCGGCATTCGAAGATACTTTTGGTCAGTCGTCGAATCCCAATGCCGCCATGCAAGTGAGGCTTTCCCCAGGCCTCCAAGACAGCATTCATCGCAGCACCGATCAATTTGCGATCAGCCTTTGAGCGCAGATGAAGTTGCTTGAGAAGATCATCGGCGACTCTTGCCTGCAACGAGGGCTTCGATGTCTCCATTGAAGGTATGGAGGCGGCCTGTCTGTCGCTCTTTTTTGATCTTTTCATGAGTTCCCTCTTCAAAGGCTTTCAGTTCGGTCGCTGTGACCGCGTATTCTCGAGTCGCATAGTCTGCGGAATCAACGGCGACGGGCCTGAGAGCGATAATCTTACCATCGAATACAATGCCGATGTCGTCCCCTTTGAGGGCGCGACGTAGCAAACCTGACAGATTTGCGCGTGCGCCCGTCGGAGTAATTGTGGTCATGCTCATAAGCGGAAGATGACGGATATGCGACGGAATTACGAGCGGAATCTCACCGGCGCATCATCGTGATCACGCGATGCACGATCTGGGTCAGTTCGCCGGCCTCGTAGGGCTTCGGTAGGACACCGACAAAGCCTTTCTCGAGGAAGGTCATCTGCACGTCTTCATTCACGCTGCCACTGGTGACGACGAGTCGTGCATCAGGATCAAAGCGCAGGATCTCCTGCGCCGTTTCACCACCATTCATGCCGCCACGCAGGGTGAGGTCCATGAGTACGACATCGGGAGCGGTGCCTGTTCGGGCCATGCTTTGATAAATCTTCACGGCATCCTGGCCATTGTCACACTCGACGACTTCATAGCCACAGCGCTTCAAAATCATGTGTGCCACTTTGCGCAGATCGTCTTCGTCATCGACGATTAGCACACGGCCCGCACCGTGTTTCAGCGGCACTGGAGCGGATGAGGCATTCGAGTTAGAGACGGCATTCAGCTCCCTCGCTGGCGGCGCGACGGCAGGTAGCAGCACGCTGAACTCGGTGCCCACATTGAGACGCGAGGTGACGCGGATGTCGCCATCGTTGCTTTTGATGAATCGTTTGCAGGTAGTGAGCCCGATGCCGTTCCCGCCAGCCTTGGTGGTAAAGGTCTCGCGGAAGAGTCGCTGCAAATTTTCTGGTGAGATACCACAGCCGCGATCTCGCACGCTGAGCCTCACATAGGGGCCGGGCTTCAGCACCGCATCCTGACCGAGCGCGAGGTCGATGTTCTCCGCTTCAATATCCATGTAGCCACCCTGAGGCATGGCTTGAATGCCATTGAGAATAAGGTTTTGCAGCACTTGGCTGACTTTGACGCCATCTGCCACGGGCCAACGGAGATGCTCACCGAGCCGGACGTGCACATGAACGTTCGAGCCTGCGCTGGCGAACTTTACCGTGTCGTCAATGATGGAGCTGAGATCGACGGGCTGCTTATCATGAGGCCGCGCTTTACAGGCAGAAACGACCTGTGAAGTGAACTGCCGAGCGCGCTTCAGACCGCCGAAGATGAGCTGAAGTTCCTCATGCAGTGCGGGTTGATCAGAGCTTTTTTGGACGAGATCGGAAAGTCGCACCGTGACTGGCCCCAGCAGATTGTTCACATCATGGGCGATGCCTTGAGCTAGTGCTGCGAGGTTGTCCTGCTTGAGCTGCTCAGCCTGAGTGTCCAGATCGTCGGTGATGAGTGGCACCGTCTTCGCCGAGACGGCAGAAATGACCGGCACAGGTGAGACGAGCAGGGTGTAGTTCAGCAGCTTGCGCATGCTATTAAAGACAGCTCGGATGCGCCAGCGGCAGCGCTGCGGCTCGTGACCATAAAAGTTTTGGACTCGGCATTCACACTCATGCATGCCACCATTTTCAACGGCGAGATTCAGACTCTGGAGCAGCGTCCGCGCGTCGAGATCGCCCACAGCCAAGTCAGTCAGCCCCATGCCGCGCAGACCTTTATCTGGCTCCACACCGACGAGAATGGCCGCAGCGGCATTGCTAAAAAGCACCTTGGGGCCTGTGCCTCCAGTGGCCTCTGCTTCGATCATCAGCACCGCCTCCGGCACTTGGTCCAAGGCCACTCGGAGAAAGTAGTTGGCCGTCTTCATTTGGTCGAGACTGGACTCCAGATCGGCGAGTGTCTCGGGGCGAAGGGTGTCTTGGGAGATAGTCATGGTCGCTAAATGTTCAATCATTTAGCTATCTTAAATAGTTTAGTAAACTTTAATTTATGGGAGAATGATCTTTTTTGGTTCTCACTTTTGAAAATGGAGTGGCTACACTGCCAGCGTCCTGTGGTTTCGATTTGCCAGATTTGCGAGAAATCTGCAAACCCGCTTTCTTACCGAAGCTTGCAGTCGGGAGCCAACTCGGTTTAGCCTCAGTTCCATGACGCCCCGTCTCACATTTTCACTTCTCCTTCTCGCCTTTGCATTGAGCAGTTGCTCCTCCAAGCCAAAGCGCTGGGACTACAAGTACACACGCGGTAAGACGTCGGTGATCATGGGCGGAAAAGCGGTGCCCCCAGCCGGACTGCCCAAAGAAGTGATGCGAGCGATCAGCGCCGGGAACGAGATCGTTGGGATGCCTTACAAGTATGGTGGCGGACACCGCTCGTTTGATGATTCTGGCTATGATTGTTCGGGGACTGTTTGTTATGCGCTCCACGGGGCCGGATTGCTGGATGAGCCAGACACTTCGGGCGGCATGAGAAAATATGGCCGCTCGGGAGAGGGCAAGCACATGACCGTCTATGCAAAGAACGGCCACACCTTCATCGTGATCGCCGGACTGCGCCTGGATACCGGTTACAACGGTGAAAACGAAGGCCCCAAATGGTCTACGCGCTCTCGCCCGATCAAGGGTTATGTCGCACGGCATCCACCGGGTTTGTGAGGCTGGCTTAGTCCAAAAGAGGCGGCACATTCCGCATAGAAACGTGCTTGCAGAGGGGCCTTGCGCTTCTAACATCGCAACCCCCCTTTCTTTTATACAATGGAACAACCCCTCCCTGGACAACGCTGGGTCAGCGATAGCGAACCTGAACTCGGCCTCGGCGTGGTGATGAAGGCCGAGTTTGGCCGACTGGAAATCTTCTTTCCTGCGGCAACCGAGCATCGCCAGTATGCCCTGAAAACAGCCCCGCTTCGCCGAGTGCATTTCATCGCAGGAGATACGATCAAGTCGCATGATGACAGATCTGTCGAAGTGGAGTCTGTCGAAGAGCGTAAAGGCATCCTGTATTACATCGGCAGCGATTGTGAGATCAGCGAAGCCGAACTGTCTGACACGATCAGTTTCAGCAAGCCGGAGGACCGCCTCATGGCCGCGCAGACCGATGACCTGCGCACCTATGACCTGCGCGTCGAGGCACTGAGGCGCCGCGCTGAGATCCGCCAGTCGCCTGTGCGTGGTTTCATGGGCGGTCGCGTGGATCTGCTGCCGCATCAAATGTACATCGCCAACGAAGTCGCAGGCCGTCTCGTGCCGCGCGTGCTGCTGGCGGATGAAGTGGGCCTGGGCAAGACCATCGAAGCCAGTCTGATCCTCCATCGCCTGCACCTCACCGGACGTGCCGAGCGCGTGCTCGTGCTCGTCCCGGACGCACTGGTGCATCAATGGTTCGTCGAGCTGTATCGCCGATTCCATCTCACCTTCTCGATCTATGACGAAGTGCGCTGCGACGTGCTGGAGACTGAGGAAGAGGGCGTCAATCCCTTCCTCGAAAGTCAGCTCGTGCTATGCAGCACTTCTTTCCTCGCCAACTCCGCATCGCGTGCTCAGCAGGCGCTTGATGCAGGCTGGGATCTGCTCGTCGTCGATGAAGCGCACCATCTGGAATGGAGCAGCGAGGCCGCCAGCCCCGCCTACACACTGGTCGAAACACTCACCGCAAAAATCCCCGGCCTGCTCCTGCTCACGGCCACGCCACAACAGCTTGGACCTGAGGGACACTTCGCCCGGTTGCGTTTGCTAGATGCGAATCGCTACGGCGATCTCGCGCAGTTTGTGGAGGAGTCGGAGCATTACGAAGAAGTCGCCGGTGCCGTGAATCGCGTGCTTTCAGGCAAGAGCCTCACCGCCGCCGATCAGCAGCTCTTCGCCAAAAAATCACCGCATGTGCAGGAGCATCTCGCGGCGATGAAAGCAGGCACGGAAGGCGCGCGCGAAAAGCTCGTCGTCGCGCTGCTCGATGAATTCGGCACAGGCCGCGTTATGTTCCGCAACACGCGCGCCGCTTTGACCGGCTTCCCCGAACGTGAAGCCCTGCTGGCCCCGATGAAAGCGGGTGATGATCCATTGGAAACAAAGGTCAAATGGCTCGCCACTTTGCTCAAGAAACTGGGCGAAGAAAAAGTCCTGCTCATCTGCCGCACGCGAAAGCTGGCTGAAGAAGTCCATGAGCGTCTGCTGCGTGAGATCAATGTCACCGCCACGCTTTTCCATGAAGGGCTCACGCTCATGCAGCGCGACCGTCAGG
Organism: uncultured Prosthecobacter sp.; assembly: GCA_964583255.1. GTDB lineage: Bacteria > Verrucomicrobiota > Verrucomicrobiia > Verrucomicrobiales > Verrucomicrobiaceae > Prosthecobacter. Next base: position 93,294 of record CAZOVY010000002.1, on the reverse strand, counting down.
CGGCGTTCTTTGCCGATGAAGAAGGCGCGCGCATCCTGCTCTGCTCCGAGATCGGTAGTGAGGGCCGCAACTTCCAGTTCGCGCATCACCTCGTGCTTTTCGATCTGCCACCTGACCCCGAACTGCTGGAGCAGCGCATCGGTCGTCTCGACCGCATCGGCCAGACCAGCACCATCCACATTCATGTGCCGTATGTGAAAGGCACGGGTGAAGAAGTGCTCGCCCGCTGGTATCACGACGGACTTAATGCCATCGAGAAGAACCTGCACGGAGCCACCGAGATCGCTGAAGGCCTGAAGGATTCGTTGTCGCCGCTGTTGGAGAAGTTTGATGCCAAGAAGCTCACTGCTTTCCTCAAAAAAACACAGGAACTCCGCAAGCAAGTCACCGAGAAACTCGAGCGCGGCCACGACCGCCTTCTTGAGCTGAACTCCTGCAAGCCTGAACGTGCCGACGCGGTGATCGACGCCATCCGCAAGCAGGAGGCTGACACGGAGTTTGAAGAGTTCTTCATCAAGCTCGTCGATCACTTCGGCTTGCATGTCGAGGAGCACGGAAACCGCAGCTACGTGCTCATGCCCGCTCATTTGACGACGGACAAATTCCCCGCGCTGCCAGATGAGGGATTGCTCGCCACCTTTGATCGCACCCGTGCTCTTTCGCGGGAGAACATGGCTTTCCTCACCCCGGATCACCCGATGGTGCGTGGCGCGCTGGATCTCCTGCTAGGCAGCGAAAGCGGTAACAGCAGCTTCGGCATGTGGCGCGGCGCAGGCAGTGAAGGACTGCTGCTGGAGACACATTTCGTCGTCGAATGCATCGCCCCTGCGACCCTGCATGTGGACCGATTCCTGACGGCGATTCCTATCCGAATTGTCGTTGATCATGCCAACACGGATCGCCGCGAAGACGCGGCCTTCATGCATGCCAAGATCGAGAAAGGCAATCCCGTGAAGCTGCTCGAAAAGCCCGCCGTGAAGCGCAAGCTCTTCCCCGCCATGATGAGCGCCGCACGCAAGCTGGCTGAAGAAGCCATGCAAGAACTCATCCAGAAAGCAACGGACACCATGCGCCAGCAACTCCAAGTCGAGATCAACCGACTCGAAGATCTGCGCCAGATCAACGACCACGTCCGCCCCGAAGAAATCGACGGCATGAAAGCCCAGATGACCGCGCTAGAAGAAGCACTCGGCAGCGCGCGCCTGCGTTTGGATGCCCTGCGATTGGTGCTTCAGGTCGCTTGAGCCTGACTCAGCACTCCTTCCATGTCGCAAGAATATCGCGGGAGTAAGGATCGCCTTCAGCCTCAAACTCACGCAGATATTTTAGCGCCATCGCGCGGACTTCAGCGTGAGGATTGGTTTGCGCGTATTTCAGCACCTCCGGGTCCAGGAAACGATCCAGCATAGACTTGGCCTCCGCTGGATCGCAAATAGGTAGTCGCTCACGAAAGTGCGCTTTGACGAGGGATTCGAGGAAGAGCTGGTCTTTGAAATCATGCTCACGTCCGGTGTCCGCTTTGCTGATGTGCAAATCCAATGGATCGGGCAAACGAACACCGCCTTCGAGTACCCGAACTGCTCGCAACCACACTTCGTCGAAGGATTCTACACCAAGCTCGTTCGGGCGGCGAAAGATGTCGATGTCACGATCAAAGCCCGACACGCGCAGGACGCCGAAGGCTTCTGCGTCGTCGGCTATCTCTTCGGGACGTAGATCACGACGATCTGCCAGAGACCAGAAGCGAGCAGCGGGAAACTGAGCCGCTGCAGTGATCAAAGTTTCTGCCCATTGCTGACTGGAAGTCATCGGATCAAGCCAGATGTCCACATCCTTGGTCCGGCGGCTCAATCCGTGGCTGATGATGGCCATGCCTCCGAGCAAGATGACTCGGTGACTCCCCGAGAGAGCATGAATGAATTGGTCTGCTGCTAGAGGAGTTTCCATCGGAGCATGTCGGCGGTGATTTGATCAGAAATCCACATAGCCTCTGCCACAGAGCGCGGGGGGTGTGGCAGCCAGGGCACAGAGTTGTCTGGGATCTTGGTTCGCTTCGCCGATGGATCACGAGCGGCATCACGACGCTCCTGCATCTTCCGCCGAGCCATGTCGGAGGAGTAACGCTTCTTGAGCTGCTCAATGGTGGGTCTGTACTGACGCATGACGGCGGAGCTTAAAGCATGGAGTGCCCCATTGCCAATCGTGGAAGTTAAGAACTTACGCATTCCCTTTCCGCGTGTTCCGTGTATTCCGTGGTTGCTCCATTTCATACTCCCTATGCAGATCATTTCCGGAACCGCCGTCGCTGAAAAAGTACTCGAAGAATGCCGCCGCGACATCGCCGCGCTCGCGGCAGTGGGAAAGAGGCCGGGCCTCGCGGTGGTGCTCATCGGCGATGATCCGGCGTCACGCGCTTATGTTCGATCCAAGGACAAGAAATGCCGCGATCTCGGGCTGCATTCGGTGAAGCTCGAACTGCCTGTCACGACCACGCAGGAGGAACTGCTGGCCCATGTCGAAGCTTTGAACAACGCCCCCGCCATCCACGGCATCCTCGTGCAGAGTCCTCCTCCACCGCACATTGATGAAGCCGCCATCGTGCGTGCCATTGATCCGGCGAAGGATGTGGATGGATTCCATCCCGTGAATGTCGCCAAGCTCGCACTCGAAGATCCGACCGGCTTTGTTCCCTGCACGCCGCTGGGCTGCCAGCGCTTGTTGATCGAAGCAGGCATCGAAACGAGCGGCGCGAATGTCGTCGTCGTCGGACGCAGCATGATCGTCGGCAAACCGATGGCCCTGCTGCTCATGGCGAAAGGCGTGGGCGGTGATGCCACCGTGACCGTCGCCCATTCACGCACTCGCGATCTGCCAGCGATCACACGGCAGGCAGACATCATCATCGCCGCGATTGGTCGTCCGCATTTTATCACGGCGGAGCATGTCAAGGAAGGCGCAGTCGTCATCGATGTCGGCATCAACCGTGTCGAAGCACCCGGCACGGAAAAGGGCTACAAACTCGTCGGCGATGTCGCCTATGACGAAGTCGCGCCAAAGTGCCGCGCCATCACGCCCGTCCCCGGTGGCGTCGGCCCCATGACCATCGCCATGCTAATGGCAAACACGATCAAGGCGTGCAAGCAAAGCTGAAATGACGAAGCTCGAATGACGAATGACGAAAAGCCCGAGGTCGATGCTGAGGATGATCTTCGTCATTCGTCATTCGGATTTCGTCATTCTTCCCCGGCCTCCCGCCTCTGCACATCCTGCGGGATGTGTTGCAATGGTGTGTTGTTTGAGATTGTGAAGCTTCAGCCGGAGGACTCGATATGGGATCTGGAGAAGCTAGGCATGAAGGTGAACCGCAAGAAGACGGAGCCTTACTTCAAGCAGCCCTGCCGTTTCCTCGACGACTGTACCTGCACAATTTACACACAGCGCCCGACACGTTGCCGACACTTTGAATGCATCCAGCTCAAAAAGCTCGCGCTGGGTGAAATCACCGAGGCCGACGCGCAGGCGAAGATCGACGAGGCTCGTCAGCGAGTGGCGGGCATTCAAGCGCTGCTTGCTATAGCTGGCGACGCGAAGACTGAGGATTCACTGACCGAACGTGTGGATCGTGTGCTGGCCGATCACTCGGATGAAACTTTGAAAGAGGAGATGAGGGCTCTGAAACTCTATCTCGCACGCCATTTTCGAACGCTCGGGGAATGAAAGTCACCTCTTCCGCGATGCTGGCACGGCCCCTGCGACAATTGATGAATTGAACCGTTGAAACCGGGCCATCCGTCCCCATTCATCTTCGCACTCATGCCCACCATTCAGCCACGCCGCGCCGGCATCCTTGTTCCTGTTTTTGCCATCCGTACTACCGACGATCTTGGCATCGGGGATACCGGCGGCGTTTGCGATCTCATCGACTGGGCGGCGGATATCGGGCTGGGCTTTGTGCAGTTTTTGCCGATCAACGCGACGGGGGGAGACAGCAGCCCCTACAATGCCATCAGCTCCATCGCGCTGGATTACCTGACGCTGGAGATCACACCGAAGGTGATCCCGGAACTGGAAGACAAATTCTTCCACACCACGCTACGCTTCCTCGGAGGTGATGCACTACGCGAGGGTCCTGTTCAGTATGAAAAGGTGCGCAAGCTGAAGACCAGCCTGCTGCGTCATGCCTACAGTCGCCTGACCACGAAGCCGGAGCGCGCAAAAGAATTCGCGGTCTTTTGCAAAGCCGAGGCGAGCTGGCTGGATGATTACAGTCTATTCCGCGTGCTGATGGACATTCACGGTCATGAAGACTGGCCGAACTGGCCTGAAGAAACCAACAGCGGTGCCAAAGCCCGAGTCTGGCTGAGCGCGCAGTCGGCGGAGATCGAGGAGAAGCTGAAGTTTCATGCCTATGTGCAGTGGCTCTGCTTCAGCCAATGGGGCGCGGTGCGTGCCTATGCGGCGGAGAAACAGATCAAGCTGATGGGCGATGTGCCTTTCGGCATCTCCTGGTGCAGCTCAGATGTGTTTTTTGAGCCGGAGCAGTTTAACCTTGAGTGGTGCGGCGGCGCGCCACCGGAGACCTATTTCAAAGACGACCACTTCGTGCAGCGCTGGGGCCAGAACTGGGGCATCCCGCTGTATCGCTGGGATGTAATGGAAGCCGATGGCTTCGGCTGGTGGCAGCGGCGCGTGAAGAAACTCACAGAGGTCTTCGACATCTTCCGCATCGACCATGTGCTCGGTTTTTACCGCATCTACAGCTTCCCGTGGCGTCCGCAGCGAAATGCGGAATTTCTGCATCTCAGCGATGATGAAGCCAAGGCGCTCACGGGTGGACATCTGCCACATTACAAGGAGCACAGTGACGACACGGATGAGCACAAGGCCGCAAATCTGGCCGCCGGTGATAAGTATCTGCGCATGATTGTGGCTGCCGCCGCACCGTATGAAGTGGTGGCAGAAGATCTGGGCAACGTGCCGGATTATGTGCGCCCGCATCTGCTCAGCCTCGACGTACCCGGTTTCAAAGTCAGCCATTGGGAGGATGACGGTCGCGGCCATGTGCAGCAAGGCCGCGATTACGACAACTGCGCCTTCACCACCTACGCGACACACGATCATGAGCCGATGAAGACCCACTGGGAGCATCGTCGTCGCGACAGCCAGAGCCAGGACGAAGGTGATCGTTATCAGGGCAACAAAGAGCTGCGCTCTCTCTCCGAGTTCGCCGGACTCCCTGTGCGTGAAGGCGACTGGCCCGCCTATGATGATCATGTCCGCCATGCTTTGATCGAGGCCCTGCTCGCCAGCAACGCGCGCTACGCCGCCTTCATGCTGCCAGATCTCTTTGCCCTGGAAGATCGCTTCAACGTGCCCGGCATCGCCAGCGGCCAAAACTGGAGCGCCCGGATGCCCGCGACGCTGACCCAGCTATGCCATGAGAGTCCCTGGAAAGATGAGTGCACCTGGCTAGCCGAAGCCGTGAAGAGGACGGGGCGACATCTGGAATAAAGTTTCCGATATTCACCAAGATTCAGCCCAAAAAAGCACCTGCTGGCTTTTCTCATCGATCGCAATGCCATGGGTCCGGCCGTGATTCCAGCACCACTCTTCCAGGCGCATTTCTGGAAAAGTGGCATCGAAGAAATAGAGATCAAAACCTGAGGGCAATTCCTCACCCAGGATGGGCTCCTGGATGTTGAGAGGTTTTGGAAACTCATTGATCTCAGGGATGCCGGCAGTGTTTCCAAGCAGATTGCACCCTGAGTTGCGCAACTTTTCAGCAACGTTCCGAATACGCTGCATTTCCTCTGCAGAGGTTTGATAGAGCAGATAAAGCCGGGCTCCGCCCATTAAGAAATGAGGCGTGAACAAGAATTGAATGTTCTGAGCATCTGCGGGAATGCGTTCTGGGAAGTGAGCCACCATACCGGGAGCACCTGACCTCCAATAATCATTCAAAGTGCGATGATACTGCTTTGGGTCTGTGACTGATCTCGTGGCTTCAGTCATGCCGTTGACGAAAAAGACGAGCATGACCAAGAAGAAGGCTGCGATTAGGGACAGGCTGAGTGCCCAGTACATCTTGGCTCTCTTGCGCAAGACCCATCCCGCAGAACAAGCAAGGAGCAGGCTCGGCATGACCTGAAAGAACCCATGAATAGGTTTCAACCCCAGACCTTCGACGCGACGGCAGTCCTCAAAAATCTTCCAGCCTACAATCACCGCCATAAGCAACCAAAGGGCTGACAAAACCCGCTGGAGTCTTTGATTGGTACTCACATGCTGATCTTCAGACTTCATTCGTAATGCTCCAATATTTAGGTGTTATGATCCATTTGTCGCTAAAATCTTGTTTGGCTGAAGCCATCAAGTGCATGGGGATGCAAGCTACAGCAAAGTCACCGCTTCAACGTCCCTGGCATCGCCAGCGGCCAGAACTGGAGCGCCCGGATGCCCGCGACACTCACGTAATTGTGCCACGAGAGCCAGTGGAAAGATGAGTGCGCCTGGCTTACTGAAGCGGTGAAGCGCAACGGACGCGTGCCAGAGTGAGGCAAGAATCGCCGCTGCCAGCCGTAGGTAGCGGATGCCATCCCCCCAACTGATGATCTTTGCCGCCTGCCTCTCTCTGGCGGGTTCGCTTCTATCCGCAGAAGCGCCGGTGAGCTTTATTCATGATGTGATGCCGCACCTGATGAAGGCAGGCTGCGCATCTGGCAATTGCCATGCGAAACCTGAAGGGCAGAACAACTTCAAGCTCTCCGTCTTCGGCTACGATCCCAAGCATGATTACAACGAGATCGTGCGTGATGACCGCGGTCGGCGTTTGTTTTTCGCCGCGCCAGAAGAGAGCCTGCTGCTGAAGAAGGCGACAGGGGATGTGCCTCATGAAGGCGGACCGCGCATCGACAAAAAAGGCGCGGTGTATTCAATGCTCATCACCTGGATCAAGCAGGGCGCGCCCTTCGCCATCGAAGGCGAGCCAAAGCTCGATGCGGTGATCGTGGAGCCACGCGAGCAGAGCTACAAAAAGGGTGCTGCACAGGCCCTCAAAGTCACCGCCAAATTCTCCAACGGCACCTCCAAGGACGTGACGGCACTCACCGACTACCTTTCCCAGGACAAAGAAATGGCCACGGTCGATGAACATGGCCTGGTGAAGGTGGGCACGATCAGCGGCGAAGGTGTGGTCGTCGTACGCTATATGGGATTGGTCGATGTCGCGCGCATCACCGTGCCTGCGGATAAAGTTTTGCCGCCTGAGCTGTATGCGAAACTGCCGGTGAACAACGAGATCGACCGCCTCGTGCATGAACGTCATCAAAAGCTCGGCATCCTGCCATCAGTGACTTGCACGGATGAGGAGTTCCTGCGCCGTGCCTCCATTGATCTCATTGGCAAACTGCCGACCGCTGAGATGGCCAAGAAGTTCCTCGCTGACACACTCGCCGACAAGCGCGCCAAGCTGGTGGACGAACTGCTGGAGCAGCCCAACTACGCCGATCATTGGGCCGTGAAGTGGGGTGATCTGATCCGGCCAAATCCCTCCCGTGTCGGCGTGAAGCCCGTGTATCTGCTCGACACTTGGCTGCGTGACAGCTTCCGCCAAAACAAGCCCTATAACCTCATGGTGCGCGAGCTTCTCACCGCGCAGGGCAGCACGCATGACTACGGACCTGTGGCCGTTTTTCGCGACAAACGCGAGCCAGCGGACACCGGCGGATTCGTCAGTCAAATCTTCCTCGGCGTGCGGCTCGAATGCGCGAAGTGCCATCATCACCCGAGTGAGAAGTGGACGCAGGAGGACTACTTCCAGCTCGCCGCTTTCTTTGGACAGATGAAGCGCAAAGGCCAGGGAATCTCCGCCCCGATTTCCGGTGAGCCGGAGTACTGGTGGTATGGCGGCAAAGGCGAAGTCACGCACCCTGTGACTGATGCGGTAATGACTCCGAAACCACCCGATGGCCCCGAGATGCCCTATGTCGAAGGCCAGGACCCACGCGTCGCGCTCACCGATTGGATGGCCAGCAGTGATAATCCTTTCTTTGCCAAAGCCATCGTGAACCGCATCTGGTCCGATTTCCTCGGGCGCGGTATCGTTGATCCAGTCGATGACATCCGTGTTTCCAATCCACCGACGAATGAAGCTCTGCTCGACTGGCTGGCGCAGGACTTTTCCACCAACGACTACGACTTGAAGCACCTGATGCGCACCATTGTGAACTCGCGCACCTATCAGCTCAGCTCCCAGCCAAATGAGCACAATCTATCGGATAACAAAAACTTCTCCCGCAGCCTGAAGCGTCGCATGAGTGCTGAGGTGCTGCTGGACGCCGTGTGTGACATCACCGGCGTTCGCGATACTTTTAGTGGCCTACCACCCAATGCGCGCGCTGTGCAGACCTGGAACCACAAGCTCGAAAGTGATTTCCTCGACGCATTTGGCCGCCCCAATGCCAGCCAGGAATGCCCCTGCGAGCGCGAGCGCAAATCCAGCGTCGTGCAGGCGCTGCACCTCATGAATTCCAACAGCCTGCAAACCAAGCTGAGCAGCAGCAGTGGCAAGATCAGCGCCCTGGCCAAGAGCGACACGCCCGAACCCAAGCTGATCACCGAGATCTATCTCACTGCCTACAACCGCCTGCCCAAAGCCGACGAATTAAAAACATCCCTGCGCTTCTTCAGCACCCCCGGAGCAACACGCCAGACCGCCATCGAAGACCTCGCCTGGGCGCTGATCAACTCGGCTGAGTTTGTGTTTAATCATTGATTGAGCAGCCTGACCTCAATCAGGCCGCAAGAGCCTGGCTGTTACATCCGTAGGTTTCGACGTGACATCCCCCATGCACAAAAACTGCAACGGCCTTGGCCGTCGTGACTTCCTCCAGGTCGGCTTTGGCGCTCTGGGCGGTGTTGCGTTTTCTGACATCCTCGCATTGCGCGCGCAAGCGGCTCAGGCGCGCGGCAAGGCTAGTCCTGATCAAATCAACTGCATCCTTGTCTGGCTTGATGGCGGCCCCTCGCACTACGAGACTTTTGATCCGAAGCCGACGGCTCCTCAGGACATTCGCGGTGAGTTTAAATCCATCCCAACCAGCGTTCCCGGCGTGCATTTTTGTGAGACGATGCCGCTGCTGGCGAAGAGTTTTAACAAGTTCACCGTCGTCCGCTCGATCTGCCACAAAGACCCCAACCACGGCGGTGGCAATCATTACATGATGACGGGCACACCGACGCCGGTGCCGGTGGGTTGCGGCGCTTTCGTGAGCTTCCATCCATCCTTTGGCTCCATGGTATCGCATGAGCGTGGCGTGCGTGGTGGCTTGCCTGGCTACATGAGTATGCCCAGCGCATCCCGCTCTGGTGGCCCAAACTTCCTCGGCGCTCAGCATGCGCCGTTTGTGATCGGTGGCGATCCGAGCAGTAAATCATTCCGCGTGCGTGATGTCGCCATTCCTCAGGACATCAGTGATGGTCGCGCGATGAATCGCAACAGCCTGCGTGCCTCGCTCGATAACATGAAGCGTATCACGGACAAGGCAGCGGAAGATCCGACGGTGGGCTTTGATCAGTTTTATCAGCAGGGCATGGAGTTGGTGACTTCGGACACCGCACAGGCAGCCTTTGATCTGAGCAAAGAACCCGAAGCAACACGCAAGCTGTATGGCGAGAATGATTTCGGTCAGCGCCTGCTGCTCGCACGTCGTTTGGCAGAAGTAGGAGTGTCCTTTTCCGTCGCCTACTGGGGTGGCTGGGATGACCATCGCGGCCTCTTCAAGTCCTTCAAAGATGGGCGCGCTGCCAAGCTCGATCAGGGCTTGAATGGACTCATCACTGATCTCGATCAGCGCGGCATGTTGGAAAGTACACTGGTCATCTGCCTCGGGGAATTTGGCCGCACGCCAAAGGTGAACAAAGACGCGGGTCGCGATCACTGGCCTGGGGCGATGAGTGTGCTGATGGCGGGTGCAGGCATCCCTGGAGGACAGATCATTGGAGCGACTGATCCCAAGGGCTACTACGCCGCCGAGAATATCTATTGCCCAGAGGACTTCGCCGTGTCGCTTTACACCAAGCTCGGCATTGATCCGCATCAGGTACTGCACACGAACACGGGCCGCCCTATGCAACTCGTGAACGGGGGCAAGCCGATCAAGGAGTTGTTCGCGTGAAGATGTTTTTTCGTAGCCGCGCCCGCCAGGGCGTGGCTCTTCTCTGCATCGGTCACCTACTGGCGCAGTCGGCTACGGCCGAGGCACCGAAACTTGAAGCGCTGTTTCCCGCAGGTGGACAGATTGGTTCAAGCTTTGTCCTGAGCGCCAGCGGCAAGCTCGAATCGGATGCGCATTTATGGACAGATGCGCCCGGCGTGTTCTTGGTGCCGAACGGCAAAAAGCGCGAGTGGCAGACGACCATCACGGCAGAGGCTAAACCTGGAGTTTATCTCGTCCATGCCAGCAATGCAGACGGGGCTTCAGAGCCTCGCTGGTTCAGTGTTGGTGCGTTTGCTGAAATCGCTGAGACCGAGCCTAACGATGAGCTTGGCAAAGGGCAGCCTTTGGAAAAAATACCTGTGTGCGTGAATGCACGTCTCGACAAAAGTGGCGACATCGACGGCTACACCGTGAAGCTCGCGTCTGGACAGACACTCGTCGGCATGGTGGAGGCGTATAGCATCGGATCCGGCGTGGACATGATCGCTCACGTTGTGGATGAGCAGGGTGTGCGTGTGCATACGGCCAGCGATTCACGCAATCTTGATCCTTCCATCGTCTTCAAGGCCGCCAAGGCCGGAACCTACACGGTGCAACTCGCAGGCTTCGCCCATCCACCCTTGGCGGACGTGCGCTTCGCAGGTGCGGCAACGACCGTTTACCGTCTGCATCTCACGAGCGGCCCGGCCGTGACGCAGATCTATCCCGCTGCCGTTGCAGCGACTGGTAAGACAGAGGTTGAACTGATCGGGCACAAACTTGATCCCAAGAAGCTCAAGCACACCGTCGATGCCGCGCAGATCCGACGCGATGGGGACATCGGCCTGATCACACCCCCTGGATTCATTCTGCCCATCCAGACGCTGATCACCGCCAAGCCTGCGTCAGTCGAAAAAGAGCCCAACAATACCAAGGAGCAAGCCACGCCAATGCAGCCCGGTGCCATCGGCGGTCGCATTAGCGACAAGGCTGATGTGGATCGTTTTGCCATCACAATGAAGAAGGGTGACAAGCTCCAGGCTCGCGTGCTTTCCAAACGTCTCGGCCTACCTTTGGATGCGCTGCTGAAGATCGAAGGCCCGGATGGCAAGCTCATCACTAGCGCTGATGATCAAAGCGAGCAGATGCCCGATCCTCAGGCCGTGTGGACAGCGGCGGTGGATGGTGCTCATCAAGTCATCGTCGAGGATCTGTTTCATCAAGGTGGCAGTGACAAAGCCTATGTATTGGAGATCACGCCCCCTGCGCCAGCCTATGAGGTGACTTTGGCCGATGCCAAACCAATCACGCTCGCCGCAGGCAAGACCATCAGCGTCAAAGCCACGGTGAAGCTGCTCAATGGCTTCAAAGAACCTCTCGTGGTTCGCGTGGCCAATCTGCCCGCTGGTGTTCATACTGCCGAGATTTCTGTGCCTGATAAAGGTGGTGAAGTAGAGATCAAACTCCAGGCGGCAGCGAATGCTGCGGCTGGTGGTCAGGCTATCAGCATCACCGCCTGGACCAAGGCTGAAGCCGCCGTGATGCAGTCAGCCAAAGGTCCGCTGCGTGGCGAAAGCCTGCGCGGAACATCACTGCTGGATGGCAGTTCTCAGATCTGGCTGACTGTGAAGTAGGCCAGGGATGCCGGGCGCGCAAAATGTCGCAAACTCACAGAACCTGTGAGAGAGCTGCGGGAGAATTGGTTTTTAGGAGGGCTGTATGGCAAGATTGCTTCACGGCATTTCAGCTATCTTTTAAGCTTGGCGCATCACTCGGCACGTTCTCGTTCTCAAAGACTCGGCTGTAGCGATCAAAGGTAAAGAAGGCAGTGGCTACTGCGATCCAGAGTCCTGGGAAGCCGTCGAGAAAACCGCGTTTTAAGACGTAGGCGCGAAATAAGCGCCAGCAGGGGCGGAACAGGGTGTGCAGCAGAGACCAGCGCCGACCCTGGCTTTGCTGAGTCTGCAAAAAGACATCGGAGTACTGGATGTGCTTGGTGAGGTAATGCTGGATGTTCTTGAACGAGTAATGCAGCAGATCCCCACTAAGTGTGGTGCAGGGGCCATCGACGACTAACTGTTCATGCACCTGCCCGCCTCCGTCTGCCTGCCACTGGCCTTTGCTGCGGCGAAAGAGGCGCACTTTGCGGTCGGGGTACCAGTCCCCATGGTTGATCCAGCGGCCCATGAACCAGACTAGGCGGGACATCCAGGCTCCGTCAAATTTGGCCTCATCACCCTGGCTGAAGAAGTGCTGGATTGACGCGCGCAGCTCGGAAGTGAGTTCCTCATCACAATCCAGCGCCAGAATCCAAGGCTGGGTGCAGAGACTCAGGCAGTGATTTTTCTGCGTTGTGTAGCCGAGCCAGGATTGAGTGACAAAGCGAGCGCCGAACTCCGTAGCGATCTCTGCCGTGCGGTCCTTGGAGCCTGAGTCAACGATCACGATCTCCTCAGCCAGCCCCGCCACGCTAGCGAGGCAACGGCGGAGATTGGCCTCCTCATTGAGTGAGATGATGGAAATGGAAAGCGGTAGCCGTGTCATTTGAGTCCGTTGGCTTCGAAACCTTGAACACTCAACCCTTTACTCAAAACTCCACTTTCAGCCAAAACAGCCTCAGGGTATTCAATATGATGCGGCAAAGAATTATTGAGCTGAGCTATCTAGCCGTGGCGCGGCGGCGGTAGAAAAGGCTGAGCAGACCCAAACCAAAAAGCATCATGCGCGACGGCTCTGGAACAAGCTGCAGAGATGCAGCCTGGATTGTGTCTGCTGTATTGCCATTCGTGAAATTGGATGCCACAGACATCGTGCCTCCACTCTCTGGAGTTAAGAAGAAACTTGGTGAAAACATGCCGTAATAGCTTCCAACCGCTGGAGTTGCCGCGAACCAAATAAGCGCAAAACGGTCACCCGTGGTGAGTCCAGAAGGTCTACTGCTATCTGAGCCGTTCCATGCTTCAGTGATGGCCAGCACGGACCCATCACCACCTGGGTCAATACCTCCAATAGGATTTCTCAATTGAGTTGTAGGAGCACTGGCCGGTACATAAAAATAATCGTTCAATGCCGAAGCATTACCTGCGAGAAAGCCTGAAGCAGTGTTTGAAAAAACGCTGTATCCGGTAGTTCCAGTAGCGCCCGAGAGATATCCTGTAGTATTGAAGGTAAGCCCACCAAACCCGTCTCCGGCGGTGTCATAAACAATGCCCCATTGCATCCCGTTAACTCCAGCCGACCCGACCTGATCTGACAGACCTGAAAGAGTTCCAACACCTGTTTGTGAAAATTGGATTGTGGTGGTTGCACTAGCCGACACTGTGAGTGCGGCAATCACTGAGAGTAGAAGCGTGGGCTTGATCATTTTGCATGATTTAATTTTTCCATGCAAACTCACTGGAGGTAGGCAGGAAGATGCGACCAAACGAGGGTCTGGGGACTAGCGGTTTTATGCTTGCGGAAAATGTAGCCAAAACCGGGCTGAAGTTTCACTGTCGGTAGCACATCTCCACCAAGAACGTCATCAACCCATTTAGTGCCGTCATAAGCATAAATAGAAACGGGCCCTTTATTGATACCAGATGTTGAGTTGTCGAAACCAAGAATAGAGTCACCCGCGACGGCAGGAAACTCGAGAGAAGTCAGTGATTCAGGTATAGGGCACATATAGCCGATTTGATTATCCTGGACGGTATTCGCTTGAAGGGTAGCGAGCAGGAATCGAAACTTGGTCATCGGGACCGATCCGACCAAGGAAAGGTTGTATGGCGAGGCCGAGTTGTTCCGGAGAATGAAAGTATTTCCAAACGGCAAAGGTAAATGGTTAACAGATGGACCACCATTCACATCATTCTGCCAGTTAGTTCCATCAAAGGCGTATATTTCACCCGGGCCACGATTAATGCCAGCACCAGAAGTATTGAAACCGAGGATGGCGGTTGCTAGGGGGGGAGATGCGACGAGAGACGCCGGAGTCCAGTAGGGCATAATGTCGATCTGTTCTCCATTTCCCACACCGTCGAGATTGTCTGTGGCCGAAACGGTTACTGTCACAGTGTTTGTGCCGTTGCCAATAATTGGCAAAGTTAGTCCTTCTTTTGCGCCGGAAGCGAACTGTAGAGCATACGTCTTGTTAGCGGTAGCAAGGGGCGCGAAGATATCAGTGCCCCAGCCGGGTGATCCAGCCACAGTGATGGTAACGGTGCCTGATGTGCCAGAGAGAGCACTGGTTAGTCCCTTAAACTCGGAAGCGCGGTTCATAGGCACGGCGAGAGTTGCATCTGAATTAGCGGGAACTGTGACAGTCACGAACCCCACAGGGTCAGTGTTGATGGCAAAAAGAGACCCCTGAGCGATTGCGAGGGCTGCGATAGAGCAGAGAATTTTGGGTGTTTTCATGGTCGATGAGTGTTCCTGTCAGGAGATATAACCCCGAATTTGCACTATCGTTACTGATTTTCAGTGACTTTGTCGATATGAAATCAGTCTTTGAAGGGGTGGCGGCGAGCTGCTTTTGGCGATTTCTCCTTCGGCCTAGCTATCAGCTAATTTTTTCAGTAGCGGGTCGCAAAGTCTTGACGCTGAAGCTTTTTATCTGGTAACTCGCTCTGCTGTCTGCTTCTACAACCTTTTTGACGAGGCTGAGTTTCAGATGGCCCAACCCCAACTTCTATGACGATGCGTGCTTCTTTACGTCCTCTTTTTGCGCCCAAGCTACCTGATATTATCAGGGGTTTGAGGGGTGGCTTGATAGCCTGTTTGAGTGGGTTCTGTGTGAGTTCCGCCTATGCGGTGATTGATGATGCAGTTACAGTGGGAGTCTGGAAGGTAAAGTATGGTGTCACGGCTGCGCAATGGTCCGACGCGAACTGGCTGTTGGCTGACTCGGACGGTGACGGTATGTCGAACGGGTCTGAATTGGGCTTTGGCACGAATCCCTTTGTGTCGGGAGAAGTGGTGAAGATCACGGAGATCACGGTTGGGGCTACGAACGCCAACCTGACTTTCCCGACGCTCTTGGGTAAGAAGTATGTGATGCAGGGCTCGGCGACGTTGAGTGGTTTTGTGGATTTGGTCCCTGCGATCAATGTCACTGGTGATGGGAACCTGAAGATTCTGTCGGGTCCGAAGGACAGCTTTAATTTCTTCCGCGTGCTGGTGCAGGATATCGATACGGATGGCGATGGTGTGAGCGACTGGGCGGAACTTCAGACGGGGCTGAATATTAATAGCGCGACGACAAACCCTGGGGGTGAATGATCGCGATTACATCGCTCCGCTGTTCACGGTGCCTTATCAGATCAATATCATGGCGGCTAGTCCCTTTGCTTCTGAGGACGGTCCGACTGCCGGGACTTTTGAGGTGACTCGCACCAATAAGCTTTATCCGCTCACGGTGACACTCAATACCAGTGGCACAGCCTTTGGTGGCACGGATTATAATGAGGTGTTGCCTGCGACGGTGATTTTTGCCGCAGGTGAGGACAAAAAGACGCTGACGGTGACGCCGAAACAGGACGCGCCGACGAATGTGGTCGAAGGCAGCAAGTCGGTGATTTCGGCGCTATCTCTCGCAGGGGCGGTGAGTTCGTTTCCAGTCGCGCTGGGTGCCAATCCAAGCGCGACGGTGATCATCGGTGATACGAACGCAGCCGCAGGCACGGGGTTGCTGGCGCGGTATTATGACACGGCGAGCGGAACGTATGCAGATGGGGCGAACTTTGGGCAATCGGGAACCTTCACTTATACACGCATCGGTGCCTCTCCTTATACTGCCAGCACGATCGTGGTGCCGTTCTCATACAATGGCTCACCGGCATTGCAGGTCGGGCATCTGGTGAGGCTGAGTTTTACCTCGGGTGGTCTTGATGGCAGTACCTTTGACAATGTGAACTACAGTGTCACGGCAGTGACTCCAGGCGTGAGTTTCACGGTGGGCATTTCTGGGGCCACTCTGCCTGCCACTTACAACCCGACGGGCAATTTCAGCATCCAATCCTTCCCGCACCCGGCGGTGATTCAGCGTGTGGATGCCACGGTGAACAATGACTGGGTTTATGGCACGCCGAACGATGTGGCGGTCACACCGAACAATCCGGTGGACAATTATTCGACCGTTTTTGAAGGCTATCTGCACCCCAATACGGCGGGCAATTACCAGTTCCAGCTCGATGCGGATGACAAGGCACGGGTATTGATCGATTTGAACATCGATGGTGATTTCCTCGATGTCGGTGAGCAAGTCATTGAACACGGCTGGGACACGGCTGATGGAATTCTGACGGCTGAGGTGGTGGGTACCTTTAAGACAAGTGCAGTCATCCCGCTCGTCGCTCCAGGAACGCCAGCGGCCCGTTATAAAATCCGTGTCGAACATGTGGAAACAACGGGTGATGCCCGCTGCCGACTCCAGTGGCGTCTGGGCAGTGCGGCGTATGCCAATATTCCTCAGGCCAATGTTTTCAGCCATACCCGTGCGCTGACGAATTATTCGGTCACCTCGTCAGTGGCGACGATCAATACCGCCGTTGCCCATGGGCTAACGGCTGGAGTCTCCAACGTCACACTTTATTTCACTGCGGGCACCCTGTTCACACCGCCAGCCAATTACAGCGGAGCCTACACGGTCCAGACGACGCCTACGACCACCAGCTTCACGATCAATGTTCCTGGCGCTGCTAATCAAGCGGCGACCACTGGATTGATGGCTGACTCCACAAGCACGACGACGGGCTGGCTGAACCAGATTTATACTAACACGGCGTTTACGGCTCCTACTGGATATGTGAATGTGGTCGGCGCTGGTGCTACGAATGCCAACAACGGCACTTGGGGCAGCGGTACGCCTGACCCGATGCTCCTCGGGAAAGACACATTCTCCGTCCGCTGGACCGGCCAAGTGCAGCCTCAGTTTTCGGAAGATTACACGTTTGCGCTCACGGCGGATGATGGTTGCTCACTGTGGATCAATGGGCAGTTGCAGACGCTCAAAGTGCTGCCCTCGGCAAATACTGGCGTGGGTTCTTACACCTACGATGCGACGAATGGCAATGTGCTCGTCACTTATCCAACTGCGACCATCCAGGCGGGTAGCTTTGTCGTCGGTGAAACAGTTCGAATTGATCCTTCAGGTGGGAATCTGAGCCACGCTCCGACGACTTCGCCGACCTACGATTACGATCCAACGACCGGCAATGTGGTGGTCGATTACACAAGCCTAACGAACAGCTTGCCAAATCCGGGAGCCACTCGACTTGCGGGAAGCTACGCTGTTGGCGAAACGGTCGAAGTGGACCCCACAAGCGGTGGTATCAGTGCTCTGGGCAATTTGCCTTACGTGATCACGGCTGCTGACACGCCGAACAATAAGTTCACCTTCAACACTGGGCCGCTAACTTTCACGCCAACATTGAATATTGCCAGCATCGCGACAGGGGCTTCTGCGCAGATCACCACGACGGTGAATCACGGATTGGCCTCGGGTGCCAGGGTGAGGATCACCGGAGTCACCGGGGGGACTTTTTCTGCGCCCATCAATGACTTCTACACCATCACGGTCACAGGGCTGAATACCTTCACGGTGGCATCAAACTGCACGGTTGCCGCCACAGCGGGGACTGGACAGATCAACGCATCAGGGAACATCAATATCAACGATACGCGGAACTCGCTCATTACCTCTGTTCACGCAACCGGCACGGGAACTTATAGCTACGACAGCACCACGGGAAATACGTTGGTGACCTACACGGCTCTGGGGCTACCGGCTGGCACCTTCTTCAACGGTCAAAAAATCGTTCTAGATCCCACCAGTGGCAATATCAGTGCGGTGGCCAGCGCCTTTTATGTGATCTCGGGTGTCACCGCGACCACCTTTAACGTCAATGTGGCCGGCGTGTTTACCACAGGGACAGGCAACATGTTCATCGTCGCTCCTTCGAATGGTGCGATTGCTGCGAGCACCACCACGGCCTTCATGGTCAATCTGGCTACCAATGGCCCAGGGAGTGGAAACTTTGAATATGCTGACAACAGCACAGGCACGATCAACGCGGACTTTGCCAGCAAATCCCTCAAAGAATGGTCCTCCAATGGTAGCGAGCGTTTTGTCCGCATCCCGATGCTCGGGGGCACAAGGTATGACATTCAGCTCGATTATTATGAGAACACTAGCAACTCCAAATGCCAACTCGCCTGGTTCAGCGCCAGCCAGCCGAAGCAGATCATCCCCGCTGAGCGGCTTTATCCTTCGACCGTGACGCAGGCTCCGCCGACCCACGTTGCCTCCACCTCTGGGACAGCACTCGTCGGTGGGCAGTACTCATACTTCGTCGGTGGCAGCAATGGCGGGGCGGTCAGCGTGACGGGCCTACCACCAGGGCTAACCTACAATAGCGGCACCGGTTTGATCACTGGCAATGCGACGGTTCCGGGTGATTACCAGGTCACTATCACTATCACCAATGCTGCAGGCACCAGCACCTCGGTGCTAAATTTGCATATTGATGCGAACGCTGGAAACGTGGTGCGCGAGTTCTGGAACGGCATCTATACCAATCTGGCCAATATCCCCACCAGCACCGCACCGAGTGGCACGAGCAATCCGACCTCACTCGATGGATCAAACTTGGGGGACGACTACGGTGGTCGCATACGTGGTTACATCACCGCACCGACGACTGGCAATTATTACTTCTGGATTGCCGCCAGCAATGCAGCAGAGCTTTGGATATCCAATGACGATGAGTCGGTCAATATCTTCAAGCGTGCCTCGGTCACCACTGGCAGTGCCACGCCGCAAACTTGGGGTGCAGAAACCAACCAGAAAACCGCATGGCTAGCCCTGGAGCAGGGCAAGAAGTATTACTTTGAGGTCCTGCACAAGGCTCTCATAGGTGCTGACAACATCGCCGTCGGCTGGGCCAAGCCAGGGGATGCTACCGCTGCACCGAGTGAGGTGGTGCCCAGCTATGTGCTGTCGCCTTATTTGGCACCCGTGGCGGGACCGACTTCGGGGACGCTCTATCTTTCGACCATGCTCTCGCAGAATGGTGCTGTGACCAATGGCGTGGGCACTTCGACACTGCTCCTGAGCCCAGATGAAAACACGGCCTACATGAAGCGCAGCTATGCGGGGCTTACCGGGCCGATCACGTCTGAGCACATCCACACCGATCCTTATTTGGCTCATGCATCAACGATCGTCTTTGACATCGACGCGCCAGTGACGCTTGGGGATGGATTGATCACCAACACGAGCGATCCAAACTACACAGGTGCGAATCCGCAAACTGGAACCTACAAATGGACGATCCTACCAGTGGGGACTCTCGCCAAGGCGGACATCATTGAAATCATCAAGCAGGGCAAGGCCTACGTTAATTTACACACCACCATGTATCTCAACGGTGAAATCCGGGGCAACTACACGCTGGCCAACGGAACGCGCACGTTCACGCCGCCACCCGCGCCGCAAGCTTGGGCGGACGACAGTAACACGAATGACGGAGCGGCCCGATTCCTGGCGCAGGCAACCTTTGGGGCCAATATCGCTGACATCACGGCTTTGCAGGCACTCTCCCCGGCAGGCACCACGACCAACTCCCGGTATGAGAAGTGGATCGACAATCAGTTCCTTTTAGCCCAGACCCCGCATTTACCGGAAACGCTGGCGAGAGAGATTGCCGACGTGTTTGGGGCGTTTGATGTGAAGATCGCATTCAACACGTGGTGGAAGACCTCTCTCACGGCACCGGATCAACTCCGGCAGCGCATCGCCTATGCCTTGAGCCAGATTCATGTCGTTTCTGGGCAGGGCCCGCTGGAGGATAACTCCCGTGCGCTCTCTTATTTTTACGACGAACTGGCGCTGAACGCATTTGGCAATTTTAAGACCATCTTGACCGATACCACTATGACTCCGACGATGGGGCGGTATCTCGACATGCTAGGCAATGATAAGCCAGATCTGTCGCTCGGGCGGATTCCGAATGAGAACTACGCTCGCGAAATCAAGCAACTCTTCTCGATCGGTCTCTACCGGATGTGGCCGGACGGCACGCTGATGCTTACCTCGAAAGACTCGCCGATAGACACTTATACGCAGCGCGAGATCGTGGGGCTGTCTCATGTATTCACGGGTTGGTATTACGGATACGATGGAGTTGACCGCACTGGCTTCAGTGCTGCGGCAGACTGGACCCGGCAGATGCGGGTGGTTCCAGCCCGGCACTTCACCGGTCAGAAGCGTCTGCTTAACAATGAAGTGCTGCCTGGATTGACCGCTTTGGCTGGCCTTCCACTCGATCCTTATGCCACTCACTTGAGTACCCAGTTTAGCGAGCAAGCCTACAAGGAGCTACCGACACAGGAGCTCAATGCCGCGCATGACATGATGCACAACCACCCGAACACCGGGCCATTCATCTGCCGTCAGCTTATTCAGCGCATGGTGACGAGTAATCCGTCTCGTGATTACCTATACCGCGTGGTGCAGAAGTTTAACGACAACGGATCAGGCGAGCGCGGCGATATGAAGGCCGTGATCAAGGCCATCCTGCTGGACTACGAAGCCCGCAGCCCCGACATGTATCAGGACGCCGTTGTTCAACCAGGAAACAAAGCCAAACCCTCCTTTGGTAAGCAGCGCGAGCCTATCCAGCGTGTCACAAATGTAGTGCGAGCGCTACGGACGGCGAATGTCTCTGGCAGCTACTCTCAGACTGGGCTGCTGAACTCCACAGGCGTGCCTTATATCTTGATCACCACCAGCACGCCGCATCTGCTCTCGGCGGCTAACAGTGTGTTCCTTGAATTCACCGACACCACACTTGATCCATCCAAACCAGCGCCGCCTACGGGGACTTACGCGGTGCTTTCCAATCCGACTCCGACGGTCATGACTTATGCCATCGCAGCACCCGGTTGGCTGGCTGGCACTTACGCACAGTCCGGGACGACAATCACGGTTACCATGGGTGGACATTGGTTGCCGGGCGACAACGCGAACGTCTTCGGTGGCGCGCAGGCCCTAGCACCAGCCAACGAGGGGCGGGCGTACTTTGATTTCACCAGTGGTCCTTTGCAAGGCACAGCCATCGACCAAACCGTTCGTACGGTCGTTTCGACCACCTCATACGACATCCCTAGCGGTGCTGGAAATACCAAGACTCTGCCAAGCGTCGATGGAAACTACTCAGGCTCAACCTTTACGATCACTGCGCTGGATAGTGCGACGCGGAGTGGAAACGTCATGATCGCACGGTTCGCCGGAAGCTACTCCTGCACCGGGCGGGCGGGAACCATCATGATCGATACGAATTATGGCGGTGCAGGCACTTTTGGAACGATGGCGGATCATAGTCTCTTGGCGGGTGATTCGGTGTTCCTTAATTTCATGAACTCACGCGACACGACCTCGGGCGTTGAAACGTCTACCGAGAATGACCTCCTCTACACCATCGGTGGCGTACCAGACGCGAACACCTTCACCGTCCAAGCGCGGGATGCGGCCAATGCAGCGATGAACAGTGACAACCAAGTGACCGTCTTCCCGCTCAAGGCGCTACCTCTCGTCAGAGCCGGCACGATCAACGCACGTCCTTCAACCTACACCATGGACAACACGGACACGGATCTTCAGCAAACGCCGCTCAATGCTGCCACCGTGTTCAATTACTTCCTGCCTGACTACAAGTTCGCGGGCACGTTGGCCTCTCAGGGCCTCACCACTCCGGAGTTCCAGCTCACGTCTGAAACGACGGTTATTCGCCAAGCCAATTTCCTCTACAGTGGTATCTTCAATCCCGCCAGCACCACGGGGATCAGCAGTTTCAAGGCGGGGACTAACGCGCTGGTTCTGGATTTCAGCCCGTGGCTGATCGCGACAGCAGGGAACTTGGGCCTCGGTGTTGCTCCCACTCCCGGAGTGCCGTGGACGCAAAATCAGAACCTCTCGACTCTGATCGACCAGCTCAGCACGCTTCTCTCGGCGGGTCAGGTTTCCGCCACGACCAAGGCGGTCATCAAGAACTTTCTAGCCACGCCGATTGCCTCCATCGGGCTACATGCATCCGCCTGCGTCGTGACGACCGCCGTTCCGCATAAATTAGTCAGTGGCGACACAGTGCTCATTAGCGGTGTCACCGACGGAACCTTTGGCGGGGTCGCTAATAGCCTGAATAACACCACCACCACGCGGGTGGCCACGGTGACAGGGTTGACGGACGGAACCTCGACGACCTTTACCATTCCTTTAAGCTGCACGGTTGTTCCGACGGTAGGGGGGCTGACCGATGCCCACGTCTCGGTGATCCCGTATAATCAAGGAGCGACGAGTGACGTCACCAACAAACGCGACCGTTTGCGCTCCATCATCCATCTCATCCTGACCAGTCCTAACTACACCATCCAGAGATAACCGCCATGAAGAATCCTTTCCTCAAAGCTCCATCCGACCTGACTCGCCGCAGTTTTCTCCGAAGAAGCGCCTATGCAGGATTGGGGGCCACGGCGATCGCCAATACGGTCCTTGATCTCCGTCTGATCAACTCCGCGATGGCGGCGAATACGGTGTCGGGCTACAAAGCACTGGTCTGCATCTTCCTCGGTGGTGGGAATGACGCCAACAACTGGGTCGTGCCCACGGACACAGCCACGAATGATAGCTACAACGCGATTCGGGCGAATCTTGCCATCCCGCAAGGCTCGTTGCTGCCACTCTACAATGTGGGGACATCGGGTTCCCAATACACGGATGCAGCCGGACATACTTATGGGTTCCATCCCAGTTGCCCAGAACTCCAGACTCTCTTTGGTGAGGACAAGCTGGCCGTGCTATTCAACGTCGGCACCCTGGTGCGCCCGACTACCCGTGCGCAGTATTTCGCCAACACAAAGTTCTACACTCCGCCGCAACTCTTCTCTCATAGTGATCAGGTGACGCAGTGGCAGACCTCCATCCCTGACCTGCCGCCGACTACGGGTTGGGGTGGACGTGTCGCTGATCTTCTCGACGCCACTGCCAACGTGAATGGGAGCGTCTCGATGTCGGTCTCTCTGAACGGGGCGAATACCTTTGAAATCGGTAACCTCATTTCACAGTATCAGGTCGCTACGACCGGTGCCGTAACAACGGCGACAGGTGCTGACTCAGCCGCGACGGGTAGCGCCCGCATCCGCGCGCTGAAGAATATCCTTGCTCTGTCAGATTCGAACCTTCAGCGCACAGCGTATGCCGATGTGGTCGAAAATGCGATCGCGGTCGGCGATCTACTTAACTCAGCGATTACTCCAACCGTTTTGGACCGTGCCCTTTCCAAACACAACGCTGGGTAGTCAGCTGAAAATGGTCGCTCGGCTCATCCAAGCAAGGGGTGCTCAGGCACCGACCGCGCCGGTAGCAACCAAGTTTAACATGAACCGCCAAATCTTTTTCTGCGGTGTGGGCGGCTATGACACCCACACTTCGCAGGTCTCGGTGAACGGAACCGACCAACCGACCAATGTGAACGGTGCCCATTACAAGCTGCTCGACGAGGTGAGTGCTTGCATGCTCGCTTTCCAGCGGGCCATGGAGCAACTCACCCTCAGCAATCAAGTAACGACATTCACCGCCAGCGACTTCTCCCGCACATTACCCACCAACAGTCAGGGCAGTGACCACGGTTGGGGCGCTCACCATCTCATCATGGGAGGTGCCGTCAAAGGCGGTGCGACCTATGGCAAGCTACCAACCTTCGCCATTAACGGCCCAGATGACACCGGCCTTGGGCGTTGGATACCGACCACTGCGGTCGATCAATTTTCCGCTACATTGGCCAAGTGGTTTGGTGTCGATGTCGGTTCCGCCATGGCAGATATTTTCCCCAATCTCAGCCGGTTCTCTGCCTCGGATCTCGGCTTCATGCTCTAATCATGAGGCGAAAACTCTGGCTTGTCCTTTTTCTCGCGGTTTCGACGGTGGCCACCTTTTGGTATGGTGCCAGATCGAATCCCATGAAGCCTGTTACTCCCGCTGCATCAACGTTGCCAGGGGCGGCAAAAATACCTTCGCCGCAGGTTCCAGCATCAACACCGTCAGTGGCACCCAATTCTGCGGAATCCATGTCCGGTGTGGCAAAAGAGGCGCCAGTTATTACTGGCAGCGCGCAGCCAAGTGCTCAGAGACCTAGGCCAGAGCCGCAATCATCAGCCAAAATCGAGGCCGATGCAATCGCTCTGAACATCCGCCATTACAGTCAGCGTTTCGGTGGGAACCCGGTCGGGTCCAATGCCGAGATCGTCAAGGAAATGACCGGAGGCAATCCCAAGGGGGCAACGTATCTGCCCCCAGAACTCAAGTGCCTGAACGACCAAGGGGAACTCATCGACACCTGGGGCACGCCCTACTTTTTTCATCAGAACGCCGCCAATTACATGGAAGTACGCTCCGCAGGTCCAGACATGAAACTCTGGACGATCGATGATGTGATTGCGCGCTGAATCCCTGTTCAAGCTAGCCCACTTTAACGAGGTGGAGCCGAATGAAGCATCCAATGGCTTATGCATTGCGTAGGCAGGAGAAAAGATCAAAGAACTGAGAATTTAGGCTCGACAATTGGCATTGAAATCATTCACACTCAAAATGTTAACTTCGTCGCCCAACCCCGCATGAATAAAATTCCTTCCCTCCCATGGCTATGCTGTCTCTTTGCCCGAGCAGGTTTTCAGTTGCTAGTGCTCGGCATCACCATCGGATTTGGAGTTTCCGCAGCAAAGGCGGACATGGCCGACATCACCAACACCGTATGGAAACTGAAGTATGGCGTGACCGATGCTCAGATTCAAGATGCTAGTCCCAACGGATGGCTTGCCTCCGACAGCGATGGGGACGGCGTGAAAAACGGTGATGAAATCGTCGCAGGCACGAATCCTTTTGTCGGAGGTTCTGTGGTGAAGATCACTGATATCACAAGCGATGAGACCACTGTGTCATTGACCTTCCCGGCTTTGCAGGGGAAGCAATATGTGGTTCAAGGCTCTCCCAGTTTGTCAAACTTTCAATCCCTCGCGGTAACCTTGACCGCGACTGACACATCCAGTCAGACGTTGGTTGCCACGAAAGAGGCAAATAAATTTTTCCGAATATTGGTGCAGGACGTTGACACTGATCTTGATGGCGCAAGCGACTGGGCTGAGATCACCTCTGGATACGATCCTAATAGCGCGGTGGACGGTGGTGCTGCGGTGCTGGAACCCGCAATTGCGAGTTCGGACGTTGTGAACGTGTTCGTGACAAAGCCAAACGCCCTTCAACCATTGGTTGGTCTTGCACCGATTGAGACGGGTTCAATCACTATATCCCGAGGTGGTCCCCTGAAGTTTCACAGCATCACGGTACCTCTTCAAAAATCGGGTACAGCGACTGAAGGAACAGACTACGATTCCTTGCCCAACTCCGTCACTTTCCCTGTTGGCGTGAGTGAGGTGGTGCTCGCCATCAACCCCAAGGCCAACAGTAATCGGAAAACAAACGTGACGGCCATTGTCAAAGCCCTCGCTGGGGGAACTCTTAATTACACTCTTGGCACCAAGACCAGCGGCAGTGTGGTGATCAATCCCGCAGGCATTGCGAATGGTACTGGACTCAGCGCTGTTTATCATAATACCTCGCACGCGACGTATGGCCCGGTTGCAGGCGTAAACAACGATCAACTGGACATCTATGCGGGCACTGTGGAAATGACACGTACCGACGCGACGGTCGATTTCTCCAGCGGTGTAAATGGCTGGGGCGCTGTCGGTGGCCCGACGGGACTGTCGCCGCTTTCCACGAACGGCGCGTTCTCCGTGCGTTGGACTGGGCAGATCCTACCTCAGTTTTCTGAGAACTACTCCATCGACTTCCGCAGTGATGATGGAGCAAAAGTTTGGGTCAATGGCGTGCTACTCATTGACCGTTGGACGACTCAGTCGGCAGCGGATTACGCCAACACCATCGCGCTCCAAGCTGGTACGCTTTACGACATCCAGATTGAATATTTCAACAGCGCCACCGGCAGTGCTGAAGCCAAGCTCTACTGGTGGAGCGCCAGTCAGGTGAAGCAGATCATCCCACAAGTGCGCCTCTTCCCAGCTCCGACGCCGAATGAAAAGACTACGGCGATCACCTCTTCCCTCGCAGCTGTTGGTTTTGCCGGTACTCCATTTAATTTTAGCGTCACTTCCTCAAATATTGGTGGTGCCGGAACAAGCTACGCTCTGGCAGTGAACAGCGGCCCCCTCCCACCAGGACTGAGTTTGAGCGCGAGCACCGGGGCGATCACTGGCACGCCTACCACGGCTGGCATCTACAATGTGGCGATTGATGCCACCAATGTGGCAGCTGCCACTGTGATGGGGAGTTCGATTGTCAATATCACCATCTATCCCGTGGGTGCCGTCAGTCGTGAAATCCTCACCGCCAGTGGCCCTAATGTTTCGGACATTGTGATTCCGTCCCCATCGGTGACTCCGGCCAATGACACGATCTCAACTGTGGATGACGACGCTGAATACGGGAACAACACAGGTGAGCGCCTGCGTGGTTACCTCGTCCCGCCAAAGACTGGCAATTACTACTTCTGGATCGCCGCGAATAATGCAGCGGAGCTTTGGATCTCAAACGACTCGGAGTATGTCAACCGAGTCAAGCGTGCCTCTTTGACTGCGAGCAGTGGCAAAAAAGTGTGGAACACAATGCCTACCCAGCAGACTGGTTGGTTGTCTTTGGTGGCAGGAGAAAGATATTACTTCGAAGTTCTGCACAATACTGGCGGTGATGTTGTCGATGACTATGTGGCGATGGGTTGGTGTCAGGATGACCTCGGCACAGTGCCCGCCGTTGTCGGCGCGCCAAATGCAACGGGCGCTCTGACCTTACTGCCCAATGGCGGCGGTCCGCTTCAAGGTTACCCGCTCAGTGGCACGGTGCCGGGCTACATTTTCCAGCCCTATGATTATCCGGCAGTCGCGCCTTCTACAGGCTCCCTGTACGCCTGCAATATCGGCCCGCAAGCTAGCGCCATTACTTCAGCCAGTGGTTCCGCTAACATTCAGGTCAATGCTGGTGAAACGGAGGCGATCCTACGCTTTGCCTATCAGAATTTAACAACGCCGAAGACTTCGTATCATCTCCACGTCGATGGCTTCACGGGTGATGATCTCGCCGTCCATCCGCAGGGTGAGATCATCTATGACATTGATGATGCAGATCAGAACCCGTCAGAACAAACGGGTGATGGCGGCTACATTTGGGATTTTAGAGCTGTAGGTAGCTTTTCCCCCACGCAATTGAGAGAGGCACTGCACAAAGGTAAGGTCTATATCAACATTCACTCTGTTAGTTATCCGAATGGTGAAATTCGCGGCACGTTTGGCCTGATCGACGGCTCACAAACACCACCTGATGCAGCCACTTATGCCGCACCAGCCTCTACAGATGATCCCACCAATGCTGCCCACGCAGCGCGCTTCCTGCATCAGGCGACTTTCGGCGCGAGTCCAACCGACGTTGCTGCCATTCAGGGTAGCAGCTTCCAGGCGTGGATCACGAGTCAGCTTAGCAAGCCCGCAAGTCTCACCTCCAACGATGTGGTCGCTGGCCTCACCGCAGACATCAACACGCCTTATCCATCATCCCTCTTCACGGATGCTTGGTGGAAAAATTCCATTACTGGGCAGGATCAGTTGCGCCAGCGCTTGGCCTTTGCCCTCAGTGAGATCATGGTCGTCTCGTGGGCCAATAATACCGGCCCGTTGCAAAGCAACGGACGCATCCTCGCAGATTATTATGACCAATTGGTGGACTATTGCCTGCCGACAGCCGGACTGACTGACAGCGGTAACTTCCGTGGGATTTTGAAGCAGGTCACACTCACTCCAGCGATGGGCCTTTATCTCGATATGCGCGCCAATCAAAAGGGTGATGACACCATTGGTCGTCACCCCAATGAAAACTATGCCCGTGAAATCATGCAGCTCTTCTCTGTCGGCATCTACCGCACATGGGATGACGGGCGCTTCGTTCTCGGCTCAGATGCAGGTCTTGTCTCCACCTACACACAGCCGTCGATCATTGGACTCTCTAATCTCTTCACGGGTTGGAACTACGCGCAGCCAAACCAATCGAACGGTCGCTTACCGACCAACTTTGGACCAGGTGCAGATTATCTGAATCCCATGGTCCTCGTTCCTGGACAGCACGAGCTTTCTTCCAAGTTCCTGCTGAACAATGTGAACAGTCCTGCAGCGACGGGTCGGACGCCGCGTGTTGCCATTACCAGTGTTTCAACTGGCTCCCCATGCACGGTGAATACTACCACGATTCACGGGCTGAAAGTCGGGGACACCATCATGATCGCCAACGTGGCCAGTGGCACTTTCAGTGCTCCGATCAATGCCTCTCATCAAGTCACAGAAATCGTCGATGCCGACTCCTTCAAGGTCGCCATCAATCTGACTGCGGGCACCCCAACTTATACCAATGCGACCGTCACAGGGGCCACCGTCACCCCGGCAGCAATCTCTGGTACAGCCGGCATCGCAGCCGTGACTGGCTCTCAGGCTGATAGCGTGGGCACGACCATCCCACACCCCTATGACCAATACGGGCTCAAGGAGCTGGAGCTAGCCATCGACAACATCGTCACCAACGACAACGTCCCTCCCTACATCTGCCGTCAGTTGATCCAGCGGCTCGTCACCAGTGATCCTAGCCCTGGGTACATTTACCGCGTGGTGCAGAAGTTTAAAAACAACGGCTCTGGTGTGCGTGGTGATTTAGCCGCCGTCGTTTCGCAGATCTTGCTCGATGGCGAAGCCCGCCGCAGCAGTGTCACCCAGACATCCACGACCTTTGGCAAACAACGTGAGCCGATGCTCCGCCTCACTGCTCCAGCTCGCGCCTTCCCAGCGGCGAATTACACTGGCACTTACACGCAGCTAACAGGTGTGAATTCCAATAAGCTACGGATCGTCACTTCGGCCCCGAATGATTTCAGTTCTGGATTCACGGTCTCTCTAGATTTCCGAGGTAACTATGTGACGCCGATGCCGAGCGTTCCGAATCCTGCCAATAACCCCACGAGCACCAATTACTCCATCGGGTCAACGACAGCGATCGCCGCCACTCACATCGACATTTCCACCATTAGCTCCGCAGGCACGACCCCAACCACAATGACCTGCACTCAGCCGCATGGCATGGGCGCGAATGGCCAGACAAGGACGATCTGGTTGTTTGGACTGTCAGGAAAATTCTCTGATGCCAGCATCAACTCAGGTGGAAAAACGGCGACGGTCACCGGACCCAACACCTTCACCGTCGTGGCCAGCACGAACTACGTCTTCCAGGTAGCGTCCGTCTCCGTCGGCAGTCCTTGCACCGTCACCACCGCAGCGCCGCATGGCCTGCCTGCAGGAACGACAACTGGCGTCACCATCAATGGTGTCAATGGTGGAACATTCTCCACTGCGATCAATGGCACCACGATGAAAGTGATAAACACAGGTGCGAATACCTTCACAGTCACCACCAGTGCTGACGTGCCGGTCAACTGCACGGTCGTGCCTACCAGCTACACCACTTGGCGGCAGTCCAGCAATCCGGTCCGTGTCACGACTGTTACACCCCATGGATTAGCCAACGGCGACAGTGTGACCATCTCCAGTGTCGCTGGTGGTAATTTTAGCCCGACAATCAACGGCACTTTCGACGTGAGCGAGGTCAGTGCTTCTGCTTTCACGCTCGCAGCGGTTAGCTCAATCGCGCCCTCAACCGTGAACACGGGGAACATCGTCGGTGCCAACACCATGGAAGTCACGGCCACAGGCATGACCAATGCGAGCTACACTCAGTCTGTTGGTAGCAATATCCTGACCGTGAATACAGGCGGACCGCCGACGAATCAGACCGTGCCGGGAACGACGGTGAATATCACCAGCATCTCCACCGGCAATCCTTGCACGGTGACGACGAGTGCCGTGCATAACCTCGTCAGTGGCGGAGTAGTCTCCATTGCAGGTATCACGGATGGAACTTTTGGTACTGCAATCACTGGCAACTTGGTGCCTACGGTCACTTCACCGACGACGTTCACCGTGCCTGTGGATTGCACGGTCGCTCCCCTGATCTACACCGCCGGAACGACCACCACGACGAAGCTCACTCGGAGTAAGGTCTATCTGGCTTTCCTCACCCAGACAACTGCGGGTGGTGCTGCAATACCAACCGATGGTGTGTTCGAGGTGCTGAGTGCCAATGGCACGACTTCCTTCGCGATTGTCACCGCGGACGCGCCGGTCGCGGCGCGCGCGGGCAATGTTCTCCTACCGAAGTTCACGACCAGTTACACTCCGAGCGGGACGAATATTAACTTCAACACTAACGTGAATCACAACCTGCTGGTGGGGAACAAAATTTGGGTGGATGTGCCGGTGGTCGGCAGTCCAGTGACGGATGCTGAATATGCGGTCTCCGTGATCACGGATGAAGATCACTTCACGACTTCCAGAACACCCAATCCGACCAATGGCGGAACCTATCCCAATCCGTCTGGATCAAACAATGGCATCACCGTTTATCCGCTGGTGGCTCCTCCTTTGGGGCGCGCAGGGAATGTCGTCATCAATCAGAGTACTTACAATTTAGGCTCCACTGAAGGCTCGATCACCCAATCGCCACTGAATGCGCCGACGGTGTTTAACTACTTCTTCCCAGACTACAAGTTCCCCGGAACGTTGGCGAATAACGGTCTGGATTCACCCGAATTTCAGCTCACCACGGACACCAACGTGATGAACCTGACCAATAGCCTGACCAACATGATCATCGGAACTGGCGGTGGTAACGGAAATCTCAATGGGCTAAGCAGTTTCAACAACGGCAGCGGCACCGTGGTGATGAATATCGAACCCTACATGACCAATGCCAAGACCAGTGAGGCTGGCATTTCTGCCTTGGTCGATGAGCTGGCCAATCTGCTCATCGGTGCGCCGCTGGATGCAGGTCCCAAGGCTAGGATCGTGAACTTCGTCAATCACAAAAATGGCAGCAACGTTCTCGACTATCTACCCTATACGACGCCTACAGCGACCAACCTTCAGAAGCGCGACCGCGTGCGGGCCATCATCCACCTCATTATCACCTCAGCCGAATTCGCAGTTCAGAAATAGTCCCCGACATATGAAGACGGAACCACACTTCAACATCTCCCGCCGTAGTTTCCTCCGGCGCTCAGCCCCAGTCGCTCTCGGTGCCAGCGCGATGAGTAACTGCTTTCGCGATCTCTACCTGATCAATTCAGCCATGGCTGCTGATACCACAGGTTACAAGGCGCTCGTCTGCGTCTTCCTAGCTGGTGGCAATGATTCAAACAACATGATCATCCCGACCATCGCGTCGGAGTATGCCAGCTATGCCACGATTCGCACCCCCGTGCTGGCGCTGCCGAATGCGGTGAATGGGAACAACGCCACAGCGCTGGCCTTGAGCAAATTGAACTCTGACGGGCGCGATTACGCTCTTAATCCAGCCATGTTTGAGCTGGCGCAGATGTTTAACCAAGCTTCTGGATACAATGATCTGGGTAAAGTGGCCGCCGTGCTCAACAGTGGCCCCCTCGTTTTCCCAATGACGAAAGCCCAGTATGTGGCCAATTCCATCAAGAAGCCGCCGCAGCTCTTCTCTCATGCCGATCAGGTCACTCATTGGCAGACCTCGCTTCCCGATCAGCCCATCTCCTCAGGCTGGGGTGGCCGTATCGCCGACCTTGTGCACGATGCCAATCCCAAGAATGGATCGTTGGATATTCTCTCGACCTGCATCACCATCTCAGGCACGAACACCTTCCAGGTGGGCAACTTAGTGCAGCAATACTCAGTCGGCACGGGTGGTGTCGTCGCCCTTGCCAATCCCAGCAACCCATCAACAGCCTCTGTTGCACGAGATGCCGCATTGAAAGGCATTCTCACCGACGACAAGCTGCATGTGAACCCATTCACCAACAACTATGCCAAAGCCTTGGACAATACCCTGGCAGCAGGTGCTGGATTGAGCGCCGCTCTCTCCAGTTCACAGATGGCCACCTATTACACCACCGTCGCCAATTGGAGCAAGACGGCGACGGCGCATCAAGTCATCACTCCAAACGGTGGATCGACCTTCACCTCAGGTCTCATGCAGCAGCTCAAGATGGTGGCTCAGATTATTGAGGCCGGAGCACGCACGGCAGGCGTCAGCAACGGTCTGGGGATGAAGCGCCAAGTCTTCTTTGTTCAAGTCGGCGGTTATGATACCCACACAGGCCAGACCAATGCCGCGAGTGCCACACCCACCGCCGCCAATGTCATCATCGGCAGTCAGGCAAACTTGCTCGCAGAAGTCAGTCAGTGTCTCTGGTCCTTCATGAAAGCGATCAAGCAAATCGGCATCACCCAGAGCAAAGCGGACTTCGTTAACAGTGTCACCTGCTTCACCGCCAGTGACTTTGGCCGCACCTTCCCGTGCAATGGCCTTGGTAGCGATCATGGCTGGGGTAGCCATCACCTCGTCGTCGGCGGTGCTGTGAATGGACAGAGAACCTTTGGAACCTTCCCCACACTCGCCGTCGGTGGGCCAGATGACACCAGTACCGGGCGCTGGATTCCTACCACTTCGGTCGATCAATACGCAGCCACGCTTGCAAAATGGTTCGGTGTGGGTGCGGGTGAAATCGCCACAGTCTTCCCAAATCTCACTCGCTTCTCAGGAAGCTATGGCGGCGGGTATCTTGGATTCATGACGTAGATTCAGGGGTTGGGTTGCTCATGAAAATACGCATCGCAGTCGTGCTCATTGTCACCTTGCTTGGGGCCATCATCATTGGCGCTTGGCTCGGTGGCTGGGACGACGTGTCGCCCGCTAGCCGTGCGCGCGCCCCCAAGCCTGTGGTTTCTGCTCCGGTCAAAATCGCATCTCCAGCGCCGACTCCTCAGCCGAGTCCCATTATCCAGGCGGCGACTCCAGCGCCGCCGCCACCTCCAGCTATCGCCACCATGGCAGCATCACCTCAGGGCACATCTAGTCCTTCCTCAGGAGACGCACCGCCCACGCAGCCGAGTGTTGATCTGGTTGCTGATGCGGCCGTTCGGATTGATAAAATTGGCCTCATGTTCCGCGACTATCGCACCCTCATGGGATCAAACCCGGTCGGCACCAATGCAGAAATCATTCAATCCGTGAATGGCGGCAATCCCAAGCAGGCAAAGCTGGGGCCACCAGATGGGCAGCAACTCAATGCGCGTGGCGAGTTGATCGACGCATGGGGAACAGCGTATTTTTTCCATCAAAAATCTGCCTCAGACATGGAGATTCATTCCGCAGGTGCGGACAAACAATTCGGCACCTCGGACGACATCATTGGCAGGTGAAGCGTGCATCGTGTGCCATCCTCAGATCATGTGCCGCCGCTGCCTCGTCGCCTTACTCCTTTCAGTCATTCTCCTCGCCCCTGCATTGCTGGCTGACGTGCCACTGCCGCCTAATGTGCTGGACCCCAAAACGCCTGCTGAAGCGTGGAATGCGATTCGTCTCAGCCGTGCCAATGTTGCCAGACTCCTTCAGGAAAAGCGTGTCTTTGAGGTTCCTGAGCAAGTCTCTCTGTGTAGTCCTGCACTTCGATTGCTTGCCCGTGCCTCCGTCTCGGCTGAGCAGCGTCTGTTGATCGATGAGCAAACATCCCGTGCCTTTAGTTCCGTCAATAGCATCGCTCAGTCTTGCATGGTCAGGAGTCAGCTAGATGCAGACAAAGGCTTTATCGAACTTGAGTCTGCGCTCGCCAAACTTGCATCCGTCTTTGACGCCGCAGACGTGAGCGCAGAAATTTATTACTGCGCCACGCACCCTGAAATCATCTCACCGGACGCGGGCGTGACCTGCCGAAAATGCGCGGCACCACTCCGCATCCGCCGCATCCCTTACAGCTTTGTATATGTCGCGCCCGGCACTCCGACGTTAAAGCTGAGCCTAACCGCAAGCACGCCCCTCGTGGCAGGCCAGGAAACAAAGATCCAAATGCAACTCCGCACCACGAGCGGACTGCCTGTTTCAGAGTCAGATCTTCTGATCGTTCACTCAAAGCCCATTCATCTGTTCATCACAAATCCTTCTCTTAGCGTGTTCCAGACGGTCCATCCAGTCCCTGCTGGGGTGGCGGGTGATTACACCTTTTCATTCACTCCATCAGTGAATGGCCCCTGCCGAATCTGGGCGGACATCGTGCCAGTTGCCACTGGCTTGCAGGAGTTGCCTTTTGCTGACATCGGCGGTGTCTTCACCCCCGCCGCACAGAGAAATTCCAAGGAAGTGCGAGCCACTGCGATAGAAGGTTTCACGTTTGAACTCTCCTTTGCCGGGATCACGGATGGTCAACCTCATGCGCGACAAATCCAGCTCATGCGCATCAAGGCCACCGACTCAGCGGGGAAGCCTGTGGAGCGACTCGAACCCCTCATGAATGCCTTTGCTCAAGTCGTCGGCTTTTACGATGACCAGCAGACTGTTCTCCGACTGCACCCCATCGGCGGTGACATCTTGCGTGAGGATCTTCGTGGCGGTCCTTATCTAGGTTTTAAAATCTACCCGCCACGCGCTGGACTGGTACGCTTTTACTGCCAAGTTCGCATTGATGGCCGCACGATCACAGTACCATTCTGCGTGAACGTGGTCGAATGATCGGGCCCCGTTATCAGTGATCCACAGGCAGACGGCTGTGCCTAGGTTGTACTGAGACTACTTGACTGCGGGAGGTGGAGCCGCTGCAAATCGGCTGTCGGTTAGCGCCTTCAAGAAAGCGATGATAGCGCTTTTATCATCCTTCGTTAGGTGTAGGCCACCGTTAGGATGCTTAGCCAGATTTGGATCGAGTGTATCGGTACGAGATACGCCCACACTGTAGTGTTCGAGTACTTCCTCCAGAGTGGTAAAGCGGCCATCGTGCATGTAGGGGGGTGAGAGCGCAATGTTACGCAGGCTCGGTGTGGCAAAGGCACCGCGGTCGATACTTGCTTGGGTGACTTTGGAGCGCCCCAAATCAGCCTCTGAGATCTCTAGCCCATTGTTACGGAATTGGTGGTCGGTGAATAAGGCACCGCCATGGCAGTGAAAACAATCACCGCCCATGCTGCCCATGCGTGGCTCGCGCTCGGTCATGAAAAGTTCAAAGCCTCGCTTCTCGTCGTCACTAAGTTTCTCTGCTCCGCGCATCGCGCGATCAAATTTGGAGTCGTGTGAAGTAAGCGTGAGGAGGAAGTTTTCTACAGCCAGCCCGATCTTCTCTGTCGTGATTTCAGGCGAACCAAAAGCGCGCTCAAAGGCTGGGCCATACGCCTCTATCTTGGCCAGCTTCGTTACCACATTGTCCAGAGATTCATCCATCTCCCGATGATCCTGAATGGGGATAAGCACCTGAGTGCGCAGGCTCGGCGCGCGGCCATCCCAGAAGAACTCACGCTTCCAGGCGAGATTAAAGAGCGGCATGGCATTGCGGTCTCCGATGCCACCTGCAACTCCGATACTGAAGCGCCGGGGATCGCTCAGCGCTGCTGCCTGGTCATGGCAGGACGCACAAGAAATTGTCCCATCACGAGACAGTGCTTTTTCATGAAACAACAAGCCCCCTAGCTCCACTCGCTCCTCGATCAGTGGGTTGTCGTTCGGGAGTGCCGGCATGGGGAATTGCGCGCCCATGGTGAATTTAAACGGCGTGAATTTTTTCGGCAGATAAAGCGGCGTTAGCTTCGGTGCTGCCAGTGTATTTGCCGGCGGTGGCGGCTCTTCAGCAATGCTAAATGCACGCGCTAGATTCTCTTTGAGTGCCAGCGCCACCGGGTCGCCATCTTTTGAGTGGGTCGTCGTTCCATCCTTGGTAAATGAAATGTTCTTCACGCTGTCGAGCACGGCAGCGACATCGAAGACGACTGGGATCACCAGATCACCCCGGACATTGAGTGCAAGCTTGAGCGTTACTTCCGTGCGGAAGGGATCCCGAGCGAGATGAAAGGAGTACCCCTCCGGCTGGCCATTGCCAGTTCGGTGCAGTCCCTCAAGCGCCATGAATATATATCCGCCCTGCCAGCTCCAGTGCAGTCCGCATAAATTGGGGTTCAGCGGATGGTCCGCGGCTCGCGTTGATGGGTCGGTGGCATTGTCCTTGGGGTCGATGCCGATGTGAAAACGCAGCGCTTGGTATTTGCCTTCTGGGATCTCAGTCTGCCCCATCATTTGCCTCCGCGTGGCCGCATTCATCCACGTCACAGAACTCGGAGCATTGACCCACGATCCGTCCTCACGTTTGAGGGACACGCCGCTGATCAGATAACTCAGCCGTGTGACCGACCAATCCTCTCCAGATTGATTGCGGTATCGCAATGAATCTAAGAGCAGGGGATTGGCACCCGCGTGATGATTGAAGACGAGTTGCAGTGTCGCTGCCTCAAGGGGCGCTACGACACAGGTCAACGCCAGCGCTGCGCATGACAGCGCGGTTTGCATGAGGCTGGATTTTTTCATCATCATCGTTGCTCTAGCCTATCTACGCCGCCCAGCGGAGGCACGCACAATCCAAGCGTATTTTCTCCTTTGCGCTTCGGTTCACGATCTCTACTCTAGCACCCATGCTTCAAATCGTTTTTAATGACATCAGTGCCGCCGAACTGTCCCGCCTGCCCACGCAGATCCAGTTTCATTTATTGGAGGCCATGGACATTAAGCCCGGTGATCTCGATGAAGCACTTTTGGCCAAGAAATTCGGTGTCTTGGAGCGCTCGGCAGGCCGCAAACTTTATCGCTGCCGTGCTGGCGACCACCGCATCTACTTTGGTGTTAAAGATGGCAACGTGCGTGTCCATCGGGTGCTGCACAAAAACACTTTTGCCGACTTCCTTTACCGCAGCAATCTCCCTGGTGGTGGTGAAGACGAAGCGCTGAGCCAGTCCAAGAACTTCTGGCAGCTCATCGACGAAGGTGCCAAGACCCTGAAGATGGCCTGATCGGCTAGCTCTCAGCAGTCCCAAACGAGAGCTCAAGCTGATCATCTCTTTCTAGCGTCCAGGCGTCGTGCCCTCGAGCACGCAGATCCGCTGCGAACTCCTGCGTGT
Source organism: uncultured Prosthecobacter sp. (assembly GCA_964583255.1). Classification (GTDB taxonomy): domain Bacteria; phylum Verrucomicrobiota; class Verrucomicrobiia; order Verrucomicrobiales; family Verrucomicrobiaceae; genus Prosthecobacter. Next base: position 55,945 of record CAZOVY010000002.1, on the reverse strand, counting down.
AGCCATGTACCAAATAGATTCGGCGCGGCTTCACCCTGTCCACGGTCTCTAGCAGTTCAGGATAGTCCGCGTGATCGCTGAGTGGGAAAATCTCATCCACTTGGTAACGATAGCGCGCACGGGGCTGAAGAGCCCAGCCGGTGAACATGGCGGTTCGAATCGACGGGAGATTTTTCAGCGCGGATGATTGGCGCACATTGGGTGGAAAGATGAGCACATGTCCCGCTACCTCCGCTTCGTCGAAAAGGCGATAGTTCGGCAGTTCCCCGAGCAAAGATTTGACGGACTCCGTCAGTTTCCAGATTGATGGGTGCAGCATCACGGGATGTCCGACATTCTTGAGCGCACAGAGAATCTCTTGTGCTTTACCAAGCGAGTAGCCAAGCAACACGGGGATGCCACCAGCGGCCAATGTTTCATGCACAAAAGTCAGTAGTTGCGCGATGACTCCACTCATAGGCGGCATGATGTACTTGGGCAGACCAAACGTGGTCTCCATGATCAACGTGTCCGCTTTGCGGAGTTCACATTTCTCGGAACTCAATCCTTGGCGGAGTTTATAATCGCCGGTGTAGAGCAGCGTCGAGCCGTCACTCTTCCGCGTCAGATGCAGCATCGCTGAGCCGAGAATGTGGCCTGCGGGCAGAAGCCGTATTTCCCAGCCTTCCCACTCATGTGCCACCCGCAGCGGTAAGGAATGGAAAACGCCATTTTTCTTCAGGCCATAGCGCTCGCTCATCAGATGCAGAGTGAGCTCTGAACAGAACGTCGATTGATGCCGCGCTACATGGTCACTGTGGGCATGGGAGATAAAAGCACGCTCTACGCCGAAGTGCGGGTCCAGCCACAGATCAGCCTCTGGCAAGTAAATGCCTCGGCGGTGGGTGACAGTGATCAGCGGTGGCATGAGAAGACAGATACGTGCCATCACGGGCTCACAGAGGAATCAAAGCCGGAAACTAAAATCATGGTTGCCTCTACCTCCTTCTGTTCAAACCTGAGCGCCATGCCTGAAATCATCTTTGCCACATCCAACGCTCACAAAACCCAAGAGGTCGCCGCCATGCTGGGAGATGTCTGGAGCGTGCAGAGCTTGCGCGCGCATCCTGGCGTCACTTTGCCTGAAGAGACGGGAACCACGTTTGAAGCGAATGCCATCATCAAAGCAGTGGGCGCTAGTGTGGCACTGCCGGGCCTATTGATTTTAGCGGACGATTCGGGCCTGGAAGTCGATGTACTCAATGGCGAGCCCGGAGTGTACTCCGCGCGTTATGCTGGCGTAGATGCCACCGATGCTGACAATCGTCGCAAACTCAAAGCCGAGCTGCGGAAGCAGGCAAGCAATCCAGGCCGGACTTTTCTCGGACGCTTTCGCTGTTGCTTGGCGCTGGTCAGAGATGGGCAAGTGCTCAAGACCACGCATGGCGCTGTTGAGGGATCTTTACGTCTGCAAGAGCAGGGCTCAGGCGGCTTTGGCTATGATGCTCTTTTCCAGCCTGTGGGCTATGAGGACACATTCGGCGTCCTTTCTGCCGAGGTTAAAAATAGCCTCAGTCATCGCGCGCGCGCCATGGCAGAGATGAAAGCCTGGCTGGCAGGGAACCTGATGCCATGAACCACGCTCGCTGAATGTGCTTATCATTACCCCTGCGGTAGCCGAATCCAGAAGCTGGCGCCGCCGGTGTCGCGATTGTTTACGCCGACACTGCCGCTGTGGGCCGTGGCGATGGCACGGACGAGGCTGAGTCCGAGTCCGATGCCGGGGGACCGTGAGACGGCTGCGGAGCCGCGGTTGTAGCGCTCCCAGATGCTCTGCATCTCGGCTGGGTGTACGCCAGGGCCGGTGTCGTCCACACTGATGATGGCTCCGGTGCCATCTGCCTGCCAGCGGACGGTGATGGCACCGCCCTTCGGCGTGTATGCGAGTGCGTTGTCGAGCAAGTTGGCCACGGCTTGAGTCAGCAGCTCGCGGTCCACGTTAAGCATTAGATCGAGTCCCTGTTCGATGCTGAGCGTGAGGTGGCGATCCTCTGCGGCGGGGCCAAAAAGTTCGACCAGCTTTTGTAGCAAATCATGGATCGGTGAGGCTTGGCGGTGCAGTCGCAGGGCACCGTGATCACCTGCGCGCACGGTGAGGATGGTCTGCACAAGTTGCGCGGCGCGGTCGATCTCTTCCAGGCTGCGCGCTGCGGCTTCTTGGGCTTGCTCGTTGTCGGTATGATCGTGCAGGGATTCGAGATTGCCGCGAATGCGTGCCAGCGGAGTGCGCAGCTCATGCGCGAGCTGATCATTGGTGGATTGAAGCTCGCGTGTCAGGCTGAGGATTTTGTCCAGCCCGGCATTGATCACTGAGGCCAGTGTCTTTAATTCAGGAATCGCAGTCGGAGCGATGAGGCGCACCTCACCTTCAGGTAGATGCAGATTCTTGGCACTGGCTGTGAAGGCCTTGATGGGATTGAGCACATCATGCGAGTACCAGAGCACTGGCAGCATGGCGACGAGCGCTGCCATGATGCCTGCAAGCCAGAGATGCTGTTGAATATTGGTGAGGTACCGCTCGGCCTCTACACTGGAGCGGCCAAACCACAGTGTATTACCATCATGCAGGTGGATGGCTCCTAGACTGAGCCGATACGGGTGCTCAGTGAGAGCAATGTCTGTCAGGGCTGTGTCTCCCTTCTTGAGCAGCTCCTCGGGCGGCAGGGGCGGCCACGGGTACAGACTCATCTCTTCAGGGACTGTCTCATAGATCAGTTTCCCGTCGGCATCCATGATCCGCAGAGCATTGCTTTCGGCATGTTGGCCAGCGGGAAAAATCTCTCTCACGCCCGCCACGCCTGTGTGCTGGTAGATAGCGGCGTACTCCACGAGATCGTCCATGATGATCTCCTGATCTGCCCGCCGTAAGTCTCGGCTCACTGCGGCACGGACAAAGAAAAGCGTCAGCGCGATGCTGCTACCGATGATGAGTGCAAGCAGCAGTGCTAGTCGCCACTGAGAGGGCAGCCGTTCAGGCCATATTTTTGAAAACATAGCCTTTGCCTCGGATGGTTTCGATGTGGATGTCGCAGTCTGGGATCTCCAGTTTACGGCGCAGTCGGCAGATCATCGCATCCACCACATTGGTGCCTGGATCAAAGTGGATGTCCCACACCTGCTCCAGGAGATACTGCTTTGGCATGATGCGCCCCTCGTGATTCATCAGCACCTCCAGCAGCATCCATTCACGCGGCTGTAGCTCCACGGTCTGAGTGCCACAGGTGATGCGGCGCTTCACCGGATCGAGCCGGCAGTTACCGATCTTCCTTTGAGTCGGCTGAGTGTGACTGGCACGCCGATGCAGTGCATCCAGGCGAGCTAGCAGTTCCTCAGCGGCAAAAGGTTTCGTCAGGTAATCATCCCCGCCAGCAGCTAGGCCACGCACGCGGTCGGCTACACTGGCGCGCGCTGTGAGAAAGAGCACTGGTGTGAGCACGCCCTGCTGCCGAAGGCTTTCCACGATGCTAAAGCCATCCATGTCCGGTAGCCCCACATCTAGAATGGCGGCATCGCAGGCATGACTTTTCAGCCACGCCAGGGCTGGCTTACCCATCTCCTCACAATGCAATTCATGTCCAGCCTCGATCATCCACCCAGCCATCTGGCGGCCGAGTTCGGGGTCATCTTCGACGAGGAGGAGTTTCATGGGGCGCCATTTTTAGCAGATGACAAAGGACTATTGATACTCAAAAAAATGTCGTTCTTGAGATTTCTATTGAAATGCAAGTCAGCAGCTCAGTCATTTGCATGACTTTGCACACCGTTGCCTATCCGCTTTCCTTGATCAAGAAACGATGAATGATGGGAAAACTGCATGGGCTATCACGTCACTGGCTTTATTAATTCCATCATCTTCCTGCTGACCATCGGTGGGTTGTGGGTGCAGTTAAAAATTGTCTGGCAGCGCGGTCATGATCAGCGTGAGGGCAGGCTGGGGGAGGGCAGGCTGGGGGAGGGCACGACGGCGGTGCTGTCGCTGAATCAATTTGTCAGCAGCTACCTGGCGTTCTTTTCGTTCTTCCTCTACGGAGCCTGTCTGGAGCGATTTAATCACTACCTCGTTTGGACACGCCTCGCGGCATCACTGCTGACCTTGATGGTGCTTTGGGAAATCATGCGCGCTCGGCGCGAGTGGAGCGCTGTGTTGAGCTTTACGTTATGCTCGGTGCTGTTGTTTGTGTTGCCGGGTGTGCTGCTTTGGAATGCAAACGCCGCCGTTTGGTGTCGCAGCATCTCGCAGGCGATGATCGTCGTTGCCACGGTGATCCTGGCGCAGGGCTACACGCATCAGATCGTGTTGATCCGTCAATCAGGGCGCACCGGGGCAGTGTCGATCCGGATGCATCAGTTTTTTCTGCTGAAGGACATCTCGACGGTCGTCTTCGCGCTGGCGATGGGTTTGCGCACCGGCTGGCCGCTGATGTTGCTCTCAACGGTGAGTGGCCTGACGAAGCTAGGCACTCTGTGGCAGTTCCGCTGGGCGCGGCTGAGTCCGCTGGCGGAACAGCGGCGCGGTGAGGCGAAGGAAACCGTGCCGGTGGTGCCGGAGTTCACACCGTGAGATGCTAAACAATTTAGAAAGCTCGTTCTACTTCCCCAAACAGCGTGAAGTTCTCGTAGTGGTGGATTTTCACGTCGAAGATCTGGCCGATGTGGCGGGTGGGGTTGCCTTCGAAGACGACGATCTTGTTGGTGCGCGTGCGACCCATGAGGCGGGTTTCGTTGGTCTTGCTTGTGCCTTCACAGAGGATCTCGACACGCTGGCCGACGAGTTCTTCGTACTTGGTGAAGGCGTGCTGATTGACCAGGGAGAGCAGGTCTTGATTGCGGGCTTCTTTGACCTGCTCGGAGACTTGGATGGATACATCCATCTCCGCCGCTGGCGTGCCACGGCGCTTGGAGTAGCGGAAGACGAAGGCGTTCTCGAACTCCAGTCGATCAAACAGCGCGCGGGTTTCCTGATAGTGCTCTTCGGTCTCGCCAGGAAAACCAACGATGACATCGGTGGTGACGGCGATGCCGGGACGTGCGGCGCGAATGCGCTCGACGAGGTCGGTGAACTTTGCGGCGGTGTAGGGGCGGTGCATCCGCTTGAGGATTTCGTCGCTGCCGCTTTGGATCGGGAGGTGAACATGCTCGGCGAGCTTGGGCAGGTAGGTGAAGGCTTCGATGAGATCCTTTTTATAACCAATGGGATGCGGGCTGGTAAAACGTATGCGCTGGATGCCGGGCACGTCATGCACGGCTTCGATGAGTTGCACAAAGGGGCTTTTGCCATCGACGACAGGGAACTCATGGCGGCCATAGAGGTTCACGATCTGGCCGAGCAGGGTGATCTCCTTCACACCGCGATCGGCGAGCCGGCGCACTTCTTCGACGATGTCGGCGATCGGTCTGCCCCGCTCGCTGCCGCGTGTGTAGGGCACGATGCAGAAGGTACACTTCATGTTGCAGCCCTGCATGATGCTGACAAAGGCGCTGCCCTGATTCTCTTTTAAAGCGTGGTCGCGGATGGTGTTCTGGCTGTCGGTTTCTTCGTCGATATCGACGATGGAAAAGCGCTCGTCATCCATCTGCTGCGCTTCTTTGGTGCGGATGATTTCATCCACATACTCGACGACGCGGTGATACTTCTGCGTGCCGACGACGAGATCGACCTTGGCTTTCTGCACCAGCTCGGAGCCGCGACTCTGGGCCATGCAGCCCATGAAGCCGGTGACGAGCGGCAGCTTCCGCCGCCGCACCATGCCCATCTTGCCGAGAGCCTTTTGCTCCGCCTGATCGCGCACGGAGCAGGTGTTGATGAGGACCACATCGGCGTCCGTGTCGGTGGACGTCATGGTGTAGCCGCGCTCGACGAACATTTGAGATACCTGCTCGGTATCGCGCTCGTTCATCTGGCAGCCGTAGGTTTTGATATACACTCGGGGCATGGGGAGGGGATGGTAGCTGGCCGGGTGAAAAGGACAACTGCGACGGCTAGCCACAAGGCTCTGGATTTTTCATTGCTCACACGAACAGCGCCTCAATCAGTCAAGAGGTGGATTTATCCTTGCCACCCCACTCGAAGACGCTAGTCTCGGCTCGCAAATCAGCACCCACCGTATCGAATGGAAGACAATAAAACGAACGACAAGGAGGCCACACCTTTGGACCTTAAACAGATCAAACAGATCGTCGCACTCATGGCCGAGAACGATCTGAGCTATTTTCACTTTGAAAACCAAGGCTCAAAAGTCGAACTCCGCCGAGGGTCCGACTTCCAGACAGCCAAGGAACTCCTGAAGCACCTCCCCATGGGTTCCTCTGCCCCGGCTAATTACACTGTCGCGGCTCCGGCTCCTGCCCTGACGGTGGCAGCGGCCCCCGCAGCGACTGCCGCCGCTGCGAGTAGTCCGGTCGGCCCTACCATCAATAGCCCCATGGTCGGCACGTTTTACCGCTCCGCCGGGCCAGGTGAAAAGTTGTTCGCGAATATTGGCGACTCAGTGGATGAAAATACCACCGTCTGCATCATTGAGGCGATGAAGGTCATGAACGAGATCAAAGCTGAGATACGCGGCACCATCGCCCGCATTTTGGTCGAGGATGGCAAGCCTGTTCAATACGGCCAGCCACTATTTGAACTCAAGGCCTAGTGCCCGGGGGCGGAGTCGGAGAATTGGAATCCCTCGTGTTTTCCACGGTCTCTTTTTTGCGCCTTTGTTTTGATCCTATTAGCCCCACGTCCTTAGCTCCCGCCCAACCGTCCCATGTTTAAAAAAATACTCGTCGCCAATCGTGGTGAGATCGCCGTTCGCATCATCCGTGCGTGTAAAGAACTCGATGTTAAAACCGTCGCCGTGTACTCCGAAGCGGATGTGGACTCCATGCATGTTCACATGGCTGATGAGGCGATCTGCATCGGCCCTGGCCCAAGCAGCGAGAGTTATCTAAAGATGAGCCGCATCATCAGCGCTGCTGAGATCGCGAATGTCGATGCCATCCACCCCGGCTATGGATTCCTCTCTGAGAAGGCCGAGTTCGCTGATGTCTGCGAGCAGTGCAAAATCAAATTCATCGGTCCCTCTGCCCGCGTCATCTCCATGATGGGTGACAAAAATGTCGCCCGTGCCACTGCCCGCGCCGCTGGTGTCCCCGTCACTCCAGGATCAGACGGCCTCATTCATAACGAAGAAGAGGCGCTACACTGGGCTCGCAAAATTGGTTATCCCGTCATCATCAAGGCTAGCGCTGGTGGCGGTGGCCGTGGCATGAGGCCCGTGCTCAACGAGGCCACCCTCATCTCCAGCTTCCAGGCAGCCTCCATGGAAGCCATGAAGTGCTTTGGCGACGGCTCCATGTACATGGAAAAGCTCGTCGATAAGCCCCATCACATCGAATTTCAGATCGTCGCTGATAGCTTGGGCAATGTCGTCCATCTCGGTGAGCGCGACTGCTCCATGCAGCGCCGTAACCAAAAGATCATCGAAGAGTGCCCAAGCCCGAAGATGACCGAATCTCTGCGCAAGCGCATGGGAGACGCCACCATCCGCATCTGCAAAGAGATCGGCTACGAGAACTGCGGCACGATCGAATTCCTCGTCGATAACAACCGTGAAGACTTCTACTTCATGGAGATGAATACGCGCATTCAGGTCGAGCATCCTATCACCGAAGAAGTCTATGGTTGCGATCTCATCAAGGAGCAGATCCGCATCGCAGCCGGCCTGCCTTTAAGCGAGCACGTCGTCAACGCCCAACGCCGTGGTCACAGCATCGAGTGCCGCATCAACGCCGAAGATCCTGCGCGCAATTTTGCCCCCAGCCCCGGCAAGATCGTTCATTGGTACACCTCCGGCGGTCGTGGAGTCCGCGTCGATAGTCACGTTTATGCGGGCTATGAGGTGCCGCCGTACTATGACTCGATGATTGCCAAACTCATCGTCACCGGTGCCACCCGCGACATTGCCATCCGCCGCATGAGGCGTGCCCTTGGTGAATTCGTCGTCGAAGGCATCAAGACCACCATCCCTCTGCAAAGTAAGGTTCTCACCACCAGTGACTTCCACACCGGCAACTACGACATCACCTGGGTCGAAAACTTCCTGCGCCAAGAAGGCATGAAGGCCTAAAGTGTAAGGTAAACTATTGTGGGGTGAGCCTCAGCCCGCTCAATATGAGGTGGACTTCAGTCCGCATTCTCATTATCGGCCAATGTTGTGAACGAGGGGAAAATTTGGCTCTCGTCAAAAAGACGGGCAGCCGCTAGGGTGCGCTTACTTTTCCACTGCATGAATTCTGTCTGGTCCATCCGTCTCGTTAGGGCGCTCTTTTTCGCCTTGTTCATGGTGCTTGGTGTCGTGGTGTCGCTGAGTATCGAGCAGCCTTGGTGGTTCGGAGCGGTCATCGGTGGCGCGGCGATGGGGCTGCTCATCCTGCTAGACATGCTTTTTGCCCGATTCAGTCTGCGCGACTTCTCACACATCACCTTCGGTTTAGGCATCGGTCTGTTCTGCGCATGGTTGGTCACGCGCATTGGTATTTTCCAGCTCGGCGTCTTCCAGCGCATGGAGAATTTGGACGACATCCGCAACATCACGGAGTTCCTGATTTATGTCTCACTGGCTTTCTTTGGTGTGACTTTTGGTCTGCGCAGTGATCGGGATCAGTTTGCTTTCATCATCCCTTACGTGCGTTTTCGCCGTGATGGCTCGGAGGGTGAGCCGCTGCTGTTGGATACAAACATCATCATCGACGGGCGCATCCAGCAGGTGGTGGCGACAGGCTTTTTGAGCGGGGCGCTGGTCGTGCCACGCTTTGTGCTCGATGAGTTGCAGCAGCTCACGGAGTCTGGTGATTCACAGAAGGTGCTGCGCGGAAAACGTGGTCTGGAGGTGATGGAAACTCTTCGCGCTGCGGCTGGCGTGCGCCTTTCCATTCATGAGGATTCGCCCGGGGAGGATCACCGCCAAATGTCGGTGGATGCACGACTCGTGAATCTGGCGCGCGATCTGAATGCGCGATTGCTAACCAATGATGAGAACCTGGCTAAAGTGGCTCGGCTGCGTGGTCTGATCGTTCTCAGTTTCAATGATCTCGCGATCAGTCTGCAACCGCAGCTCAACCCTGGTGACGAGCTTTCTCTGAGCCTGATGAAACAGGGTAAGGACAAGCATCAGGCCGTGGGGTACCTGACAGATGGCACGATGATCGTGGTCAATCAGGCCGCGACGCATGTCGGCCAAACGGTGGACGTGGTGATCTCCAGCGCACTGCCGACCTCAGCAGGGCGGCTTATCTTTGCGGAGCTGAAGCGCTGAGCCGCCTGCGCCTCATGACAGCACAGCCAGAGACGATGAGTAGCCCGAGACTGCCCGGCTCAGGCACGCTGACGATGCTGGCAATTTCCAGGGCGCTGTCTGAGATGCGTGAGGCGTAAAAGCTCGATGGTTTATCGAGTGCCGTGTCGGTGATGAATTGCCAGCTAGGGTCAGCGCCAATGTAGAGACCGCCCATGTCGTAGAGAGCTGCGCCTGGGAACTCGGAAAAATCATTGGGGACGGCGTTGGTGTCAAAAAGACCGTCCACACCGTAGTTCACGCCAGCAAGATACCATTGGCCGGCCACTTCGATGAAGACGCCACCGCCGGAGTCGCCTGCGGAGAGAGTGGACTCATGCTGACCGGAGATGGCATCAAAGTCGGCCCTGATCAGATTGCCGACACCGCTGGAGTAAATTTGATCCACTTGATTGGCACCCCAGCGCGCCACGCCGTCGCTGCCAGTGTGCTCCCAGCCGTGGTCACTGCCGCTGACATTGATCGCCGTGCCTCGTGGTCCACCGCGACCAAAGGTCACCAGTGTCGAGCCGACTTCAGCACTGCCAGTGTAGAGCGTGGCGTAGCTGGAGAAGGTTTCATTGATCTTCAGCACGCGCATGTCTGTGCCGGCGATGTCCCAGAATCCCTGCCCGCCATTTGCAGCGGCATCAATCGTGTAAGTGACATCCGCCACGCCATTGAACTCCGCCGAACTGATAAACGTGCTGCCTTGCACTCCGAAGTGCTGCGCGGTGATGAAATACTGCGGCCCGATCATCGTGCCCAAAAAACCGCCATACTTGCCTTCATAGGCCCAGCCACTGTTCGCATAATCACCCGTCGGCGCAGAGGTGTTCGCGAGAGCATTGTCCGTGTCATAGAGAACGATTCCACGGCTCAAATCCGCCCAGCCGAGGCACAAAGCCGCCACCAACGACAGGCGCTGAGAATTGCGGTAAAGGCTGGGCGAGAGCGGCATTCACCTATTTTAGCTGCATTGAATATAAATGCCATAATTAATTCATGACCTTTAACCCACCGGGAAGTCGGTCTCTTTGGCCGCTTGCTCCCAGGTTTCCAGCTCGCGCAGTCGTGCGCTCGCGGTGTCGCGGATCTTTTTGACGGCGTATTTGCCAAGAGGCAGGCGCAGCGGGGACTGGCCATCGTGGACCATCTTCACGATCAGTGCGGCGGCGCGCTCGGGATCGCCGGGCTGCTTGCCATCCACGTTTTTCAGGAAGGCGGCGAACTTGCCCGCCGTGCCAGCATAGTCGGGCATCGGCTCCGCGTGATCGAGACCGCGCTCGATGAAGGCGGTGCGGAAGGGACCGGGCTGCACCAGCGTGATTTTGATGCCGTGCGGAGCCAGCTCGGCGCGCAGGCTTTCGCTCAATGATTCCACCGCCGCTTTCGCCGCGCCATAGACGCCAAAGCCGGGGTAGTTCGCGATGGCCGCCGCCGCGCTGATGTTCACGATGTGACCGCTCTTTTGCACCCGCAGCACTGGCAGCAAAGCGCGGATGACATTGAGCGTGCCGAAGAAGTTTGTTTCAAAATTTCGCCTTGTTTGTTCTTCGCTGCATTCTTCGACAGCTCCGATCAATCCGTAGCCAGCATTGTTGACGACGACATCGAGTCGGCCAGTGATCGTGACTGCTTCTGCGATCACTGCTTTGACCTGCGCTGCATCGGTGATGTCGAGCGCGAGGATGTGACAGCGCCCAGCACCGAGATGCTCCAGTGTCTCCAGATCAGCGAGCTTCCGCGCCGTGGCGATGACGTGATCTCCGGCCATCAGCGCTGCCTCTGCGATGCTCTGCCCGAAGCCGCTGGAGCAGCCTGTGATCAACCAAGTGCGTGATGTGTCTGACATGTCGCGAATTTACGTCTGCCGTTTGGATCGCGACGCGCATGACTGCCTTGCATTCCGGCTTGCACCAGCACAGGGCCGCGTCTTGATGCCGCGTCATGGCGCAGGACTTCATTCGCGTGCGCGGCGCGCGGCAGCACAACCTCAAGAACATCGACGTGGACATCCCGCGTCATCGTCTTGTCGTGCTCACAGGCGTCAGTGGCAGTGGCAAGTCGTCGCTGGCTTTTGACACGCTCTATGCGGAAGGGCAGAGGCGCTATGTGCAGAGCCTTTCGGCCTATGCGCGGCAGTTTCTCGATCAGCTTGAGAAGCCGGATGTGGACTTCATCGAGGGCCTGTCACCAGCCGTTGCCATCGAGCAGGTGCATCGTTCGCCGAATCCGCGCAGCACCATCGCCACGGTGACGGAGATCTATGATTACCTGCGCGTGCTGTATGCTGTGGCTGGTCATCCACATGATCCCGAGACAGGTGAGGCACTGGTAAAAAATACACCTGCCGAGATTGGTGATCGGCTTCTCGCATTGGGTGAAGGCACACGCTGCATGGTGCTCGCGCCGCTGGAGCCGCAGGACACGACGGCACTGCGCACGACGTTTGAGAAATTGCGTCGTCAGGGTTTTGTCCGCGTGCGCATGGATGGCGAGATCGTGGAGCTGGATGACTCACTCAATCCTGAGCGTGGCATGGAGCATCGTGTCGAGGTCGTGGTGGACCGACTGGTGATCCGTGAAGGCGTGCGGCAGCGGCTCATGGAGTCCATTGAAGCCGCTCTGCACTGGAATGAGCGTGAGGTGCAGTTCCTCATTCAAGCCGACGGAAACGATGAGGTGCTGAGCTTCACCACCTCGTACGCGAACCCACGCACTGGGTATCTATTAGAGAAGCTGACGCCGCAGCATTTTTCCTTCAACACTCACATCGGCGCGTGTCCGACCTGTGAAGGCGTCGGCGCGCTCATGGCACCAGATTCGGGCATGATCGTGCCTGACACATCGCTTTCACTCAAAGACGGCGCGGTGAAATCCTGGTGGGCGCGGAACCCGAAACTGAAGATCATTCAGCAGCGCGGTGTCGAGGCACTAGCCAAGCGCTTCGCTGTGGCACTGGATGTGCCATTCAAAGACCTGCCTCAGACATTTAAAGACGCGCTTTTTTACGGCATGTGTGAGAGCTATGAAGGACTCCTCAATGAAGCCAAGCGTCTGCATGAAAGCGCCGAGAGTGATGCGCTGAAGACACAGCTCACACGCTTCATGAACCCTCTGCCCTGCCCGGCGTGTGGCGGGAAGAGATTGAGGAAGGAGTCGCTCGCGGTGACGCTGCAAAGTGGTCCGCACAGTCCTCTGTGCGGACCACTCTCCATCCACGCACTCTGCGCCCTGCCCATCCGCGATGCACTGGACTGGATGCGCGGCTTGGAGATGACTGAGCACCAGCGTGTGTATGTCGCGGAGCTGCAAAAAGAGATCCTGAAGCGGCTGGAATTCTTGGAGCAAGTGGGGCTTGGCTACCTGGGTTTGAATCGCGAGAGCGGCACGCTTTCCGGCGGTGAGATGCAGCGCATCAGGCTGGCCACGCAGATCGGTGCAGGTTTGTCGGGCGTGCTCTATGTGCTGGATGAACCAAGCATCGGCCTGCATCCATCCGACACCGAGCGGCTGATCCGCACACTGCTAAGACTGCGTGATCTCGGGAACACGGTGCTCGTCGTCGAGCATGATGAGGCGATGATGCGCGCCGCTGATCATGTCATCGAACTGGGGCCTGCCGCCGGTGTGAATGGCGGTCGCCTCATGGCACAGGGCACGCCTGCTGAAGTCATGGCAGCGAAGGAAAGTGTGACAGGCGCGTATCTCAGCGGCAGTTTGAAAATCGGAGTCGAAACGCCTCGCCCTGATTGCGCGCCGAGTGACTGGCTCACCGTTCATCAGGCCACTGAGCACAATTTGCGCAGCGTCACAGCAGCCTTTCCCATCGGTCTGCTGACCTGCGTTAGCGGACCCTCAGGCAGTGGTAAATCGACGCTGGTCAATCGCGTGCTCATGCGCGCCTTGCTGCGGCATTTTTACCACTCGAAGGATGAGCCTGGAAAGCACGGGTCCATCACGGGACTCGATGCCTTTGATAAAGTCGTCCTGATTGATCAATCACCCATCGGTCGCAGTCCGCGCAGCAATCCCGCGACATACACAGGAGCCTTTGGACCGATCCGCGAACTGTTCTCCCAACTGCCACTGGCCCGCGTGCGTGGTTATGATGTCGGGCGTTTCAGCTTCAACACACCCGGTGGTCGCTGTGAGAAATGCCAGGGCGATGGACAAATCAAAATCGACATGCACTTCCTCGCTGATGTCTATGTGACCTGCGATCACTGCCACGGGAAACGCTACAACGCCGAGACGCTGGAGATCACGTTCAAGGGACGCAACATCGCCGAAGTGCTGGAGATGACCGTCGGTGAAGCCGCGCGCTTCTTTGGTAAAGCCAGCGCCATCGCAGCCAAGGTGATCACGATGGAAGAATGCGGCCTCGGCTACATCCGCCTCGGTCAGGCAGGCAACACACTTTCGGGTGGCGAAGCCCAGCGAATCAAGCTCGCTGCCGAACTCTCACGCAAAGCCACCGGCCGCACCTTGTATGTGCTGGATGAACCAACAACCGGCCTGCATTTCGCCGACATCCAAACGCTGCTGCAAGTGCTCTTCCGACTGCGTGATGCAGGCAACACGCTCATCGTCATCGAGCATCATCTGGATGTCATCCGCTGCGCCGACTGGGTCATCGATCTCGGTCCCGGTGGTGGCAATGAAGGTGGTTACATCGTAGCGTCTGGCGTGCCGAAAGAGGTGATGCAAGTGGCAGAAAGTCCTACCGGGAAGTTCCTCCGCAAGTAGGTTGTGAATTTGCGCGCCAAACAAATCCGACCTGCATTGGTTTACGCTAGGATCGGCATCACGATCTCGCCATGCACATCGGTGAGGCGGAAGTCGCGGCCTTGATAGCGGAAGGTGAGGCGCTCGTGATCGAGGCCGAGCAGATGCAGCACGGTGGCATTCAGATCGTGCGTGTGGACGCCGTCTTCGATGACATTGAAACCAAAGTCGTCGGTCTTGCCATGCGTGATGCCAGCTTTCACGCCACCACCGGCCATCCACATGGTGTAGGCGTCTTTGTGGTGGTCGCGACCAGCAGCGGCTTTATTTCCCGCAGCACCCTGACGCAGCGGTGTGCGGCCAAATTCGCCACCCCAGATGACCAGGGTTTCATCGAGAAGGCCGCGCTGTTTTAAATCACGGACGAGAGCGGCCATGCCCTGATCCACGTCCTTCGTTTTTGCGCGCAGGCGTTTGTCGAGGGCGCCATGATGATCCCAGTCGGAATCATAGAGCTGCACCATGCGGGTACCGCGTTCGATGAGTCGGCGAGCTAACAAACAATTATTGGCAAAGGAGCTTTTGCCTGGAGTGGCTCCATACATGTCGAGTGTGGCTTGCGACTCTTCCTTGAGATCCATGAGTTCAGGCACGCTGGCTTGCATCCGAAAAGCCATCTCGTATTGGCTGATGCGAGTAGCGATTTCGGGATCACCCACGATGCCCAAGTTCTGCTCATTGAGCGAGCGAACAGCATCGAGCACTTGGCGGCGATCATTGCGGCCCTGGCCTTCGGGATTGCTCAGGAAAAGTACCGGATCACCACTGCTGCGGAACTGCACGCCCTGATACACGCTGGGCAGGAAACCCGTGCTCCAGAGCGACGTGCCAGCACCACCCGGAGGGCCAGAGAGCAGTACGACGTAGCTCGGCAGATCACGATTCTCACTGCCGAGACCATACGTCACCCATGCACCCATGCTAGGCCTTCCGCCCTGACCGAAGCCGGTGTGTAAAAACATCTGCGCCGGTGCGTGATTGATCTCGTTCGTGTGCAGCCCTCTGAGGATGCAAATGTCATCGGCCACGGTCGCCAGATGTGGCAGAAGCTCAGACATTTCTGCGCCACTACGGCCATGTTTGGCGAACTTGTAAGCTGAACCGGCGAGGGTCATCTCACCGCCGATGAAGGCGAATCGTTTACCTTTGAGAAGCTCATCCGGGCACTTTTCACCGTCGTGCTTTTGCAGTGCTGGTTTGTAATCAAAGAGATCGAGATGCGAAGGCGCGCCGATCATGTGCAGATAAATGATATGCTTGGCCTTTGGCGCGAAATGAGGTCCAGGACGCGCTGCTGGGTCTGCGCCGATCACCGGCAGATCATTGGCAAGAAGTGAGCTTAACGCCGCTGATCCGAGGCCAAGTCCACCGTTCCTGATAAAGGCTCGGCGATTTAAATGAAGGAAGTCTGGCGAACTCATGAAGTCCTTTGAACGCGAGTTCCCCTGCAATCTCTCATGGCTGTGCTCGGTGACGCTTACTTCTCGAAACGTTTCCGCAGTTCAGTGAAATAGCGGCGGACTTGCTCGCGGCGAGCGGGAGGCAGGGCGGCTTCATCAAGAGCCTCTTCTTCAGCAGCAATGGCTTCACTGGCGATCTGACTGGCACTGCGGCCTGCCTGTTCTTTGCGAGCACCACCTTCGATGCTGCGCACGCTCGACTGACCGTCGTTATTTTGCTGAGCCGCGACGACGGCCTGATTCGCTGTGTCCTGCTTTGCTGTGGGATCGGCATTGAGCTCGGCTTTGCCAACACCCGCCTGCTTGCCGCCCGGCATGCTCAGCATCATGGTCGGGCCGTCGCCGGGCTTTTCGCCTAGTGGGCCGAGCATGAAAGCGTCGGGTTTGTCGCCGGGCTTTTGACCGGGCACAGGGGCCATGAGCATGGGCTGCCCTTCGCCTGGTTTTCCCTGAGCCATCATCATCTGCTGTGGCTTGCCTGTGCCGGGCACGGGGTTTTGCTGAAGCATTTGTTGTTCGCCGGGCTGACCCATTTGATTGAGTCCTGGAGGCTGAAGCTGCTGCTGGCCTTGCTGCCCTGACTGCTGTGGCTGGGCTTGGCCGACTTGTGGCGTCGCTTGCGGCGAGTTGGCCTGCTGTGGGGCGGCGGCCATTTGCTGCATGCCTCCGGCTTGATTTTGACCCGAGATGTTACTGCCTGCATCTCGGAGTTGTTGGGCCAGCTTTTCGAGTTCTTCTTTGGCCTGCTCGCGTCGTGCCATGTCGCTCATCTTTTCTGCCAGCTTTTCAAACTCGGCCCCAGCTTCTGCGGGCTTGGTTTCTTGGAGACGATCCCCAGCTTTTAAAACATGCTGCCCGACGGTGCGTTGCTGGTCCTCTTTTTCGGACTGCTGCTTGGTGTCTTTGAGCGTTTCATTGAAGCGCTCACGAGTATCATTCGTTAGCTGTGGCGACTTGAGTTGCTGTGCGAGTGCTTCGGCGGCTTTAGCAGTTTGTGAGGCATTCTTGGCGGCTACGGCATCTCCCAGATCGGCGGTATCGGCATGTTCGCGCAGTGATTGCACAAGCTTGTCCGAAGCCCAGGCATCCTTATCCGCACTGAGTTTTTCAGCGAGCTTCTCGGCCTCGCGAGCACGGCGTTCGAGGTCGGACATGACGTCGCGTGCGTCTTTGCCAGCAGATTTTTCCAGATCTTCGGCGGTTTGCTTGAGGCTGGCTTTGAGCTTTTCCAAAGCGGCCTGCTCTTCGGCATTCAGGCCTTCGAGTTTCTTCTTTTGCCAGTCGGTTTGTGCGATCTGTTTTGCCTCGTTTCTGACGATTTGCTGCATGGCCTCATCGAGCGTCGTCACTTCAGGCAATGGATGGAAAATTTGAGAAACAAACATGCCTGCTAGTGCAACGACGAGCGGCAGGCAGAGCCAGCGATGCGGCTGCAAGGGTAGGTCACTGGCGAGTGCCTGTAGCGCCTGGGGAAGCACGGCTTTTTGAGCCTCCACATGGGCGCGCTGGGCATTGGTTAGCGTGGGCTGCTGCTCAAACCACCAGGCGCTGGCAAAGGCTTCGCGGCGCTCTGCAGCACTGTCCCACAGCGCCAATGTGCTGTAGTGCCCCGGCTTGCGCCACAGGGTCAGACCGAGTGGAACAAGCAGCCACGCTGCGAGCACAATCCATGCGAGGCTAGCTAGCGCAGTCAGTCCGGTGATCGCGGCCAGCGCAACCAAGACAATCAGCACAGCCACGGTAGGCCACAGACTGTGGCCTAGACTGCCGAGCCAGCGCCGCAAGCCGACACGACGCGCCACCTGCTGCGCTAGAGGCGCAAAGATGAGATCGGAGGCGGTGGGGGGCATAAGCGCATTCTGCTATCTCACGTCTGGCGACGCGAGAGATTTCTTGATTCTGGAAAAGATGAATCCAAGGGCGCTTCAGAACCGCATTAGCACTCAGTCCTATGCTCAATCTCAATGATCTCCTCGCCAAAGACATCCTGCCTGATGTGGCGATTCGTTTCGGCATTCGTCAGCGTTTAGCGGCCACGCTGCGAAAGCACAAACAGCCAGATGTTGAATCGCAGAAGGCAGCGCTGCTCAAGTATATCGAAGGTCTTAAAGCGAGTCCGATCGCCATTGCTACAGTCGAGGCGAATGAGCAGCACTACGAGGTGCCGACGCGCTTTTACCAGCTCTGTCTGGGCAAGCACCTGAAATACAGTTCGGGTTACTGGCCGACCGATAGCACAACGTTTGATGAGTCTGAGTCGATCATGCTCAAGATGACCTGCGAGCGTGCTGAGCTGGCACATGGGCAGCGCATTCTGGAACTCGGCTGCGGCTGGGGATCACTCTCGCTCTGGATGGCAGAGAACTACCCCAATGCGCAGATCACCAGTGTGTCGAACTCCCGCACTCAGAAGGAATACATTGATGCTGAAGCAAGCCGCCGTGGCCTGAAGAACCTGACGATCATCACGGCGAACATGATTCACTTTGAAGGTCTGGGCGAAAACATCTTCGACCGCTGCGTGTCAGTGGAGATGTTTGAGCACATGAAGAATTACCAAGAACTGTTGCGCCGTATTTCGACCTGGCTGAAGCCAGGCGGCAAGCTCTTCGTCCACATTTTCACTCACCGAGAGTATGCCTATCATTTTGAAGTTTTGAGTGACGATGATTGGATGTCGAAGTACTTTTTCACAGGTGGCCAGATGCCTAGCGATGATCTGCTTTTGTATTTCCAGGAGCATCTAAAGATCGAGGATCACTGGAATGTGAGCGGCACTCATTACAGCCGTACATCAGAAGCTTGGCTGTCGAAAATGGATGCCAACAAGGCTGAGATCATGCCGCTTTTCTGTGACACTTATGGCACAGACCAAGCCGTGAAATGGTGGGCCTACTGGCGCATCTTCTATATGGCCTGCGCTGAACTGTGGGGCTACCGCGATGGCGAGGAATGGATCGTCTCGCACTACCGGTTTGTGAAACCACTCCCCTAGTTGATCATGAAGGCACTTCTCCTGCTTCTATTCACCGCCACAATCTCCTGCTCACAGGATCTCGCCTCATTGATCCATCAGGGGGATATTCACGACCTGAAGTGTCAGGCTGATGAAGCTCTTCAATATTATCTACCCGCCGAAAAGTTAGCGCCAACAAAGGCAGATTTACTGATTAAAATTGCCCGTCAGTACATCACTCGCATGCCGAAGCTGACGACGATTGACGCAAAATTAATTTCTGCTCAGACGGCATTGGGTTACGCGGAGCGTGCGGTGGAAAAGGCACCGAATTTCTGTGAGGCTCATTTGGGGGTCGCTCTTTGTTTGGGGCGCATCATTCAGCTTCAGGGCAATCGGGAGAAAGTGGCCGCGTCGCGGCTCATCAAAGAGTCGGCCGAGAGAGCTGTGAAACTTGATCCACGTAATGATTATGCTTGGCACATGCTCGCGCGCTGGCACCAGGGTCTAGCAGGTGCCAACAGTTTCATGATCGGCTTGGCTCGGATTATCTATGGCGATATACCGCCTGCCTCGAATGAAGACGCCGCGAAGTATTTTAGCAAGGCCATCGAACTGCGACCCGACCGGTTGATTCATCACATCGAACTAGGCCGCACTTACGCACAAATGGGCAAGAAGGATGAGGCTAGACGGCTATTGATCAAAGGACTGGCGATGCCGGACACAGAGATCGACGATCCAGAGACCAAGGATCGAGGTCGTAAGGCTCTGGCAAGCCTGTGAAATCAGCGCAACTGCGTGAGCAGTTCGCGCATCCTTAACTCGATATTGAGCAGGCTCGTCTGCACATTGCCGAGCCATTGTTGATCCGTGCCAGGCGTAGCGTGCTGCATCAGTTTATCAGTCGCATTTAAAGCGGCACTGAAGAGTGGCAGTGACTGCTCCAGATCGACGACGAGGTAATGCCAGCCGGCCTTGTCTTTGTCCGAAAATTGGCGCAGCACATGGATCAGATGTGCTGCCAAATCAGCCACCGTGGAGAGCAGACGCACGACGGCAGGACGATTCCGCACCTCGCTCGTGAAAGCGAGCAAGCGCTCAAAGCGGCGCAGTTCCTGAGCCAGTGCCGCTGCGCGTTTGGTCGTATCTAGCTGGGACTCTTTGAGATCTCCGTCTGAGGTGGCGGGGCGTTTTTTTGGCTCATCGAGTTGAGTGAAGGGATTCCCCGTGACCTCCTGCGGCTCGAAAGGGTCAGCCATGCCAGGGGCGTGCAGAGCGGTGGTCGTATCCTGAGATTGATGGCGATCAGCGAGCAGGAAATGTTTCCGGCGAGCACGAGCTTGGCGCAATTGGACTGATTCCTCCTCGGAACTCAGTTGCCAGCGCGGAGCACTGACTCGGAGTTGTAGGTGCCAAGATTGGATCAAGATGCGCTGTGACTGCTGATTGAACCACTCGAAAAAAAGCAGGTTTTTCAGACCTGATGGATCTGGCAAAAGCTGATCACTGCTACGCCGACGGCGCGGAAGCTTGGCCACTCGATTGGAGGCGGTCATCACTCCGGTGAAGCCCGTCTGCGTCTGGCTCAGCCATGCCACATCATCCAGATCGCCATTGGGCAGGGGATTGTGAAAATCGACTCGGCAACCGGCGATATCCCGCATGAAATTACCCACCATTTCCACCCGCATCGGCTGGTTTACCCCGGCCAAATGCAACAGGCCCGTCACAAGACCAGGCACTTCATTGGTGAGATAGCCGCCGAGGAGAGAGGATTCGAGACAAATGATCATCAGTTATTAGAGAATCTATAATCGTATGTGTGACCGAGCAAGGGCGAAGGATTCTCTCTTTTCGAGAATCGAACTTTTGATTTGTTCCAACAACACCCGAGCGCTCCCGCATTGACACTTGCGGGGCTTGATGCGACAGAGCGCGCTTTTACGCCGCCAGATGAAGTATCTCACGATCGTCCGCCACGCCAAATCCAGCTGGGACCAATCCGGGCTGGCGGATCACGACCGACCGCTCAATGAGCGCGGACGCCATGCAGCTCCTGCCGTGGCTACTTTCATCAATAAGACTTACTTTGGCGGAGCTGAAACGCCGATCCTTTTGCCAAGGCCAGACCGTCTGATCAGTAGCACGGCGCTGCGTGCACTCGGCACAGCCCAAATCATGCGTGAGATCATGGGCCTACCCACAGAGGCGCTGCTCTTAGATTCTCAGCTATACTTGGCCGAGGCAGCAAAAATTCTCGAGTTAGTGCGCGGGTTTGATGAGGGCTGGCGTCACGTCATTCTCTTCGGTCATAACCCTGGAATGCACGAGTTTGTCGAGCGCATCCTTGCTCGGGAGCATGTCTCTAAAATGCCGACCTGCACAGCGGTTCTCATGGCGATTCCCACAGCTTACTGGGGGCTGGCCGATTGGAGTGAGGCGCAATTGATTGGGCACATTACCCCCAAGACCTTGGAGCGGCGTTTTCCAGAACTCTACGCAGGTATCTCCCGTGCAGACGGGGATGATTGAGCAGACTAAAATCTGCTGGATACCGATCAAGCTTTCTGCAAAAAAGCGAAGACGAGCACTCCAATGAAGAGAAAAAAGGCGGCGATGAGCATTCCTGTGACCATAGTGCGCGGGCAGTAATCGAAAATGTTCCTGCGATCCAGTAGAAATTTCTCGTTGCAAAAAGAAGCAAAGCGGGCAACTTCGCCGCCCCTATGGCAAAAACTTGTTGGCTAGAGCGCGAGAAGCGCAAAACAAAGACTGTTGAAAAATACGCAAAGCTTCGTGCTGAGCTGAAGGCAAAAGGCGACTATGTCGGCTTGACCCTTTTGCCCCGTGACGCAAGCCCAACACGTCTCACGAACCGCTGCCGCGTTACCGGTCGTCGTCGTGCTTTCATTCGTCGCTTCCAGATGTCCCGTCTGACCTTCCGTGAAATGGCCTGCGCTGGTTTCCTCCCAGGCGTGACCAAATCGAGCTGGTAATTCCAGTTCAGAGTCCGGGGAAAGTCTTTCCGGACATGCTCACGGGGAGGCATGGACTCCATTCATCTATGCCCACGTATTCTTACATCGCTGAGAACCCTGAGCAGAGTTGTGCCTCTTGCCGACGCGGCTTTGATCTGCGCCGACCTATGGATCGCACACCCCTCACGCATTGCCCGCTGTGTCGGAGACCCGTGAAGAAGCTCATCAGTAGCTTCAACACACCCAAGGTCACCAAACCTCTGTCTGTCTCAGACGCCAAGAAGGCCGGTTTCACCATCCTCGAAAAGAGATGTGATGGGAACTACGAGAAGCTGTGATCGAGTGACCCTATCCGCTCCATGATTCTGCTCTTAGCCAATGCCACCGCCGAACTCGTTCGTGAATGGAGCTTCACGCCTAACGAGCTTTTCTGGCAAACGGTCATCGTTCTGGCGATCGTGCTGCTAAACGCATTCTTCGTGGCTGCCGAGTTTGCCATCGTCAAAGTTCGCGATAGTCAGCTTCAGGCGGCCATCGAGGATGGCGTGAGCGGTGCCAAATTTGCCCAGCATGTGACGCGCAATCTGGACGCCTATTTGTCAGCCGGCCAACTCGGCATCACCATGACCAGCATCGCGCTTGGGATCTTTGGTGAACCTTTTGTATCAGTCGTGGTGCAGCCCATGATGTTTAAACTCGGCGTGGTGAATGAGACAGTCATACGCTGGGTTTCCGTCGGCATCGCTTATGCGGTCGTCACCTACCTGCATGTCGTGTTGGGTGAGCAGACCCCGAAGGTCTTCGCCATCCGCAAGTCGTTGACCACGGCCCTCTTCATCGCGCGGCCTTTGCACCTCTTCTATCTGGTTTTGAAGCCTGCAATCTTCATCCTCAATAGCAGCACGAACTTCGCTTTACGTTTTCTCTTTCGTATCGAACCCGTATCAGAAAGTGAACTTGCTCACTCAGAAGAAGAGCTGCGGCACATCGTAGCGGAAAGCCAGCGGTCCAAAGAAGTGACCGAAACGGAGAAGGACATTCTACTCAATGCTCTAGCTCTCAATGACCGCTGTGTGAGAGATGTCATGACCCCACGCAATCAAGTCGTGTCACTGGATGCTGACGATTCGTTTGAAGCCAATCTCAAGGCCGCTATCGACGCCAAGCACACGCGCTACCCGCTTGTCGAAGGCCACCTCGATCACAGCCTGGGTATGATTCACATCAAGGATCTCATCGCCTTGGTCGGCTTGCCAAAGGCTGATCTGCGTAGCATTCGACGCGACCTACCGATGGTGCCTGAGATGCTGCCGATTGATAAATTGCTGCGCTTCTTCCTCGATAAACACGCCCATTTCGCACTCGCTGTGGACGAGTATGGCGGAGCGGTCGGTGTCGTCACTCTCGACAATGTGCTTGAGGAAATCGTCGGTGATATTCAGGACGAGTTCGATCACGAAACCAGCGAGTTCCGCCGCATCAGCGATGATGAATTCGTCGTCGAAGGTACGCTGAATCTTTATGAGATCGCTGAGCACACAGCTTTGGAGATCGAGAGTGATGAGGTCACCACCATCGGTGGATATGTCACTCATCTGCTGGGACGTCTGCCGAAAGTCGGAGAGAAAGTGACTATTGAAGACTTCGAAGTCACCACCACCAAAGCGGACCTGCGCCGAGTTCAGCAGCTTCACTTCCGCCGAATGACCGCCGTGGAAGCAGCCGCCGCCTCGGCAGAACAAGAATAGAGAAATCCTTGTTCATAAACATTTCCTGACCAAAGAGGCAGCCCATAACGTTTCCCTATCCCGACGTGAATCCCCCACCCAAAAAATCCAATATGACCTGGCTTACTTTCGCCCTTCTCACCGTGCTCTCCTGGGGCGTTTATGGCGTACTTCTTCACAAAGGCCGCGGCTTCATGCCGATGGGGCCTGAAACGCCCCATGCGGGTTTAAAAGCCTTCCTCTTTGTCTGCATCGCCTATGCGTTGATTGGTGTCATCTCGGCTTTTGTGCTGAAGGCGCGCGGGTCCAACTTCACCTTCTCAAGCACGGGCATCTCGTGGAGTCTCATCGCTGGTGTCGCGGGTGCTCTGGGTGCATTGACACTCGTGCTAGCACTCGGCGCTGCCGCCCCAATTTATAAAGGTGCTGCGGCTGCTGCGGTCATGCCGATCGTCTTCGCCGGTGCGCCGGTGATCAATACGATCACCGCCATGCTGGTTCATCCGCCTGAGGGTGGATTGAAAAGTCTGCCCGTGCCTTTCATCCTTGGTTGCCTGCTCGCAGTCGGCGGCGCTTTCCTCGTCGCTAAATATGCGCCATCCAACACCGGTGGAGGCGCGGCTCCCGCAGTTCAGGGCGCGCCTGCAAAGCATTGATCATTGGGTTTCAAACGAGCGCAGCGTCCTTCTTTGGGCGCTGCGCTTTTTTTATGACTTCACTGCGCCGCTTCTTCCACACTGATGCAGGAGCAGATCAGATTGCGGTCCCCATAGACATTGTCCACTCGGGCCACTGGCGGCCAGTATTTGGATTCACGCACCCAGCTTAGAGGATAGGCAGCGTCTTCACGGGTGTAAGCATGTGGCCATTCGTTTTTGGTCACAAACTCAGCGGTGTGTGGCGCGCGCTTGAGCGTGTTATCAGTGGCGTGATAGGTGCCATTTTCGACGCCTAGAATCTCTGCGTGAATGCAGGTCATCGCATCGCAGAAGCGATCCATCTCAGCCTGACTTTCACTCTCGGTAGGCTCGATCATCAGTGTGCCACCGACGGGCCAACTCATGGTCGGAGCGTGATAGCCGAAGTCCATGAGTCGCTTCGCCACATCCTCAACCGTGACGTGATGAAAGTGGCGGAAATCCAGAATGCACTCATGCGCCACGAACCCATTCTTGCCCTTGTAGAGCGTGGGAAAACACGGAGCCAGCTTCTTGGAAATGTAGTTAGCACCGAGGATCGCATACTTCGTCGCATCTGTGAGTTTGGTGCCCATCATGGCGACGTACATCCATGAGATCGTGCAGATGCTCGCGCTGCCCCAGGGGGCGGAGCAGACAGCACCTTCAGCTTTGTCAGCCCATGAAATATGACCAGGAAGATGCGCCCGCAAATGCGCCCCGACAGCGATCGGTCCAACACCTGGACCACCGCCGCCGTGCGGGATGCAGAAGGTCTTGTGCAGATTCAAATGGCACACATCCGCACCGATCTTGCCAGGCGATGTCAGGCCGACTTGGGCATTCATGTTTGCTCCATCCATGTACACCTGTCCACCGTGCTCATGGGTGAGTTGGCAGATCTCACTGATGCTTTCTTCAAAGACACCGTGAGTGGAAGGATAGGTCACCATCAGCGCGGCCACTTTGCCGACATGGGCTGCCAATTTCACCTTCAAGTCATCGAGAGAAATGTTGCCATGATCATCACATGCGACGGCCACGACTTTGAAAGCGCACATCACCGCACTGGCAGGATTGGTGCCATGCGCGCTGGTCGGTATGATGCAGACATCACGGTGGCCTTCACCACGAGATTCATGGAAGCGCTTGATGGCCAGCAGGCCAGCATACTCGCCCTGAGAGCCTGCATTGGGCTGAAGCGATACGGCATCAAAGCCCGTACACTCGGCTAACCAAGTCTCTAGTTCGGCGAACATTGCTCGGTAACCTTCCGTCTGATCCGCTGGCGCAAAGGGATGGATCGCATTCACTTCCGGCCAGCTCATCGGCATCATCTCAGCCGCTGCATTGAGTTTCATCGTGCATGAGCCCAATGGGATCATGCTGCGATTAAGAGCGATGTCTTTAGCCTCCAGTCGATGCAGGTAGCGCATCATGTTCGTCTCGGAGTGATGGCTATTAAAAACTGGATGCGTGAGGAATTCCGATGCGCGCTGATACAGCGCTGAGAAGTGCGACTCCACATCATCATCCAGATCTGGATTCTGCCGCACCTTCTTGATGCCGAGAGCAGCGGCGAGCTTGATGAGTTCATCATCAGTCACCCGTTCATCCAGCGCGATCCCGACATGCGTGCCGTCGATCCGGCGGAGATTGAAACCAAACAGCAGCGCAGATTTCAAGACATCATCCGCGTTGTGCACACGCACCGTGAGCGTATCAAAGAAATCATCACTAGCGATGTCTAGGCCCGCCCACATCACCTCACGCGCCAACCAAACCGCCGCACCGTGCACGCGAAGAGCGATCTTTTTCAGCCCCTCTGGCCCATGATAAACCGCATACATGCTGGCCATCACCGCCAGCAGCACCTGCGCAGTGCAGATGTTGCTCGTGGCCTTTTCACGGCGGATATGCTGCTCGCGCGTTTGCAGTGAAAGTCGATACGCGGGGTTGCCCTCAGCATCTTTTGACACACCGATCAGCCGTCCCGGCATACGCCGCTTGAGCGGATCTTTCACAGCCATAAATGCTGCATGCGGACCACCAAAACCAAACGGCACACCGAAGCGCTGACTATTTCCCACACAGATGTCTGCGCCGAACTCCCCCGGTGCTTTGAGCAATGTTAGCGAGAGCAAATCAGCCGCTACCACCAGCAGCGCACCCGCCTCATGCACTTCATTCGCCAGCACGCTGTAATCATGGATCACGCCGAGTGTGTCAGGATACTGAACCAAGACCGCAGCATAACCCAGAGGCCCATCCTGCTTACGCCAGCCCAGCGTGTCACCCACGACCACACTCAGGCCCAAAGCATGCAGCCGCGTCTTCACCACCGCGATGGTTTGCGGGTGGCAATGCTTCGAGACAAAGACGCGCGTTGAGCCACTCACCTGAGCCGCCGCCATCGTCAGCGCCTCGGCGCAGGCCGTGCCTTCATCGAGCAGAGATGCATTGGAAACATCGAGTCCCGTCAGATCACAAATCATCGTCTGGAAATTGATCAACGCCTCTAGCCGTCCCTGACTGATCTCCGGCTGATAGGGCGTGTAAGCGGTGTACCAGCCTGGGTTTTCTAAAATATTCCGCTGAATGACCGGCGGCGTGAACGTGTCGTGATAGCCCAGGCCGATGAAGGAGCGCAGCACCTTATTTCGCTCCATGATCTGGCGCAGGCGGCGTAGCGCGTGCGCTTCACTCAGCGGCTCAGGCAAACTCAGCTCACTGTGTTGTCTGATGCCCTCAGGCACGACTTGATCGATCAAATCATCGAGGCTGGAAACACCGAGAGTCTTGAGCATCGAGGCCGTCTCCTTGGCAGAAGGGCCGATGTGACGAGGGGCAAAAGCAGGGGCAGATGGCATGAGAAGCCCCGATCAAAACGAGCTTTCCCCCCAGAGCAAGCTCCCGCCGAAATTAAACCCAAATCCGGGGAACGGGGATGGCCGCAAAGGAGCGCCTAGATCGCAAAGAGAAGGGATTGAGAGAAGCGCTTGGTTTTTGCTGACCGCACTCAAATCGTAAGTGCAGAACGGCATCTAAGGAGCGCGAGCTATTTAGACATCAGCACACGGATCACACGAATGACATTAGGTTTTGTAGAAAGCTGTAAAATAAATCTTGTTGTGATCCAATCGTTCCCCTAGAATTTTAATATGTTGTGCGCCGTCTCCCTCCGAAACTCAACGTCTTACGGCCCGTGTGCAGCGGGCACATTTGCATGGGTGTTCAAGCAGAGCGGCACGGTAGAGCGAGTATCCTTTACAGCACGGAGGTGCGCTGGATGAGTGCCATGGCATCACGCAGCCACCTTTTTGAGATGCAGGAGGTGGTTCTCCTATCCGCCCAGAGCACGGCGAGATCGTTGGAGTTGCGCCTCCATCTCCTTCGGAGCACGGCGGTGGCGCTGGAGGCACGCCTCCCGACCTTTCGCTGTCTTGCTGCGTCATTAGAGGCGCACCTCCCGACTTTGGAGGAGCGCCTCCCGTCGTTGGTGACGCAACTCCCGCTCTTGGAGGTACGCCTCCTGTCGTTGGTGAAGCAACTCCTGCTGTTGGAGGTATGCCTCCCGTCGTTGGTGAAGCAACTCTCGTTCTTGGAGGTACGCCTCCCGTCGTTGGAGGTGCGCCTCCAGGCACGCCGGAGACGCCTCCAAGAGCAGAAAAATCACCTCCAAGAGCAGGAGTTTCGCCTCCAGGTAATCGAGGAGAGCTTTCTAAGGCTTCAGGATCAAGGATTTGACCGAAACTTGCGCCCTAGCACGCCGCCGCTTCAAGGTACGTTGTTCACGCTTCAGCGTGTCATCTTATTCGCTTCCGCACCTCCCACGCTAAAGCGTGAACAACGAACGCAATACCATGAAACCAATTTTTTGGGACTCCGATGAGCTGGATCCTTTTACCGGCCAGAAATACACCTGGGACTCACCCAACCCGAACGTCACGTGGGATGGGGTCAGGGAACCCGGCGATCCAGGCTATGTGCCGCCACCACAGATTTCAGTTCAACATCCAACCAAACCTAAAAACAAAGTGAAACACAACTCGTTCTACCCAACCAATGCGCCGGAGCAGATCATCTGGCTGACCAATTTCTTCAACAAGCTCATCGGGCACGCTCCGGCGCTCAACGTTTCTGCGCTCATCTGCGCCGCTGCCGTGGCGGATGCGCGCTGGCTCATCTACCTGCTCGGCACCTACCTGCCCTCACAGCGCACCTGGGGTAGATCCAATACCGACATGGTGCGTGACGCACAAACCGGCACAGGCACGGTCGTCATGACCCTGCCCGCCTTCAACGCACCGCCACTGCCAGGGGCAGATGTCGGCGCAGGTCTGCCCGCCGTCGTCCCTGTGCTACCCGGTGCTCTCACCCGCCTCTTCAGCCTCGTGCAAATCATGCAGGAATCAGCAGGCTACAGTGAGGCCCTCGCCACCGATCTGGGCACCGTCGGCACCGTGGCCACCGGACCAGACATGGCCACCATCCAGCCCGTCTTCACTGTGAAGACCATCGGCGGACACAACTTCATCGACTGGGGCTGGGATGGCAACGGAGCCTTCCTCGACATGATCCAGCTCCAGGTCGATCGCGGCGCAGGCTACATCGACCTCGCCTACGACACCACGCCCGGCTACACCGACACCCAAGCCTTCCCAGCCACCCTCACCACCTGGAAATACCGTGGCATCTACCGCGTCGGCGACGCCCAAGTCGGCGTCTGGAGTGCCGAGGTCAGCGTGACCGTGGGTGGTTAAGAATCGCCGTCATCACCTAACCGAAAACACCGAGCGGGAGCCGCAAGGCTCCCGCTCAAACTCAGCAAACAGCAAACCGAAGCATTCACTCACAATACTATGATTCAGCACTGCCAAATACCTTCTGACGGAAGTTCTAATTCCCCCGGCTTTTTGATCAGCTTTCCATCTTACTGCAATCCTGATGCCATTCACTATTTGATAACTTCTGCATCATTGATTGGGCGGTATGGCAACCCAGCAGGAAGCCAATGCAAAGTGATGGTGGGCACATCTCAAGCAAGCAGGCCATTCATAATCTTGCCAGATGATATTAGCCCTGTTGGTAAGGTTGGGACACCTCCAATGGAAGTTTTCAAAATTGAGTTCACCAGCACTGATGGCATGTGACCGTGTACTCAACGTCAGCACATTATAACTCAATGAATTACTATTATTCTATCAACGAAGGGGCTGTCGAAGGTCCGTGTTCTCTAATGGAGCTGAAAAGACTCTGTGGTGAAGGTAAGCTCTCCCAAGAGACTCAGGTTTGCGCTGAAGGAACGCAGTCATGGCGTCCACTATCAACCTTAGTCCAAGCTCCTGCTGGTGCTATACCAGCAACCCCAGCAGTGCCCAACCAGCCGCAATTGTCGCGCATCGACCAAACGAAGCCTTGCCCGATGTGCGGTGAGCAGATCCTCGCAGTAGCAAAAAAATGTAAACATTGTGGTGAGCTCTTGGATGGATCTACTGCGAGAAATAAAGCGGTTATGGATGCTCCCGAAATCTGGAACCCGACTGCAGCGGCGAATTGGAGCGTCTTCTTCCTGCCGTTGGGTGCGTATCTTCACTATCGTAATGCAAAAATACTTGGACGGGAACTCGAAGCCCGGCGGAATTTTGTCTGGTTTTGGTTGCTCTGCGTGACATTTGTTGTGGCAGTTCTGATGTCGGGTGTTCCTTCACTGGATCCTGTGATTGGTCTATCATTCTCAGTGTTCATGTTAGTTTTCTGGTATCTGAACGCAGCAAAAGATCAAATGCACTACGTGTCCAAAAATTTTGGATCAGACTATAAACGGCTGGGCTGGTTTATGCCCATCACGCTGTGCATTGTTCTCATAATCTTTTTCTGGATTGGGCTTTTTATTCTAATGTGGGGTATTTCATTGCTGTATTTCAATTCATGAGCACTGGGATTTGCTTGGTAGTTTCAGGAATCTCTTTGATTCTAGGAGGCTCAATTTATATATTTTGGCGCTCGCCTACGCTCAGGATGTTTGATTGGATTGATGTTATTGGACTTGGCGGCAGTCTTGCTAATTTAAGGGATTTAATTCGGCACCTTGAACCTTCGCCCTGGGTTTTATACTCCGTCCCTGATGGTGCATGGACTTTTACCGGCACCGTTATTTTTTGTGTCATCTGGCGCGCAGAAAAAACTATCTTAAAGTGGTGCTGGGTATGCCTAATTCCACTTCTGGCAGTTGGTGGCGAGTTTGGTCAGTATTTCAGAGTCGTCCCAGGTTGCTTTGATCAGATGGATCTTTTGACATGTTTGTGTGCGTCCGTTCTGGCCATTCTTTTTACGATCCGAATGACACCAAAAAACACAGAAACACTCACTCTCTATTCACGATGAAACCGCATAACAAAAATTTACTCAGCATGCTTTGTCTTGCTGTTCTCCTAGTCCTCGCTGTTGGCAGTACGGACAGCAAATCATCATCAGATCGTCCTTCATCCAGCATAGCGGAGGGAAATCGAATTATCACTGATGCTGATAAAGGAACCACACTTCAAAAAGAGCGGCACATAGAAGCCAACAAGGGTAAGACTTTTGACTTTGAAGGTGAAGTTCAAGACGTGACTGATGAGAAGACTCTCAAAGTGGAACTTGATTCGGGCGAATTTGCAGAGGTTTCTTTTAACCATCTTGTGGATAAGCTCGAAAAAGGGGCGCAGATCAAATTCAGAGCCACGATAGAGGATTTTGGAACCGGTTTTTTTAGCAAACACATACTTACGGGGGCAGAAATGAAAAAGTGAGTCTTTAAGTATCTCTGGTGTTTTGGCACATGACCTGCCCGCTGATAATAAGGGGCCTATACATGGATTGGCTTCTGGACTTCAAAAATAATCATGGACCCAGTAATTGAGCTGCAACAAGCCACAAGACTTAAGCCTGCTACCACAAAACTAGCGGGTGGTATTATTCCTCTCGGTTGGATAAGCCTCTCCATAGATGCTCTCGATGATATA
This sequence comes from uncultured Prosthecobacter sp., assembly GCA_964583255.1. Classification (GTDB taxonomy): domain Bacteria; phylum Verrucomicrobiota; class Verrucomicrobiia; order Verrucomicrobiales; family Verrucomicrobiaceae; genus Prosthecobacter. The sequence goes on along the minus strand of CAZOVY010000002.1, from coordinate 24,987 downwards.
GCGAGTCGAAGACAGTGGACACACAAGCTCTGGAAGATCACCAACGCTCAGAACGGGGCCTGTGTTTATCGTTATATGATCTTCACAAACTACAAAAAAGTGACGTTCAGCAAGGAGAGCGGCAAAAGCACCATTGTCCTTGATTACTTTGCTTGGCTACAACTGACCAAACGAGATCTCATAGAGAGTACTGAAGAAAAGCTCGACCTGAAGATGACGCCTGCAAACTGGTGGAATTGTATCAGTTTCATGAATAGCCATCCAGACACTGTTGTTAAAATAGCCTCATGGATTTCAATCATCGGACTTATTATCAGTCTGATAGGACTACCGGGTGCATTGGAGACAATTTGTAAATGGCTTTGCAAAATTTTCATGCTGTTGGTCTGTGGGTTGACGGCGAGCTAAATCTACTCGGGGAGGTTTCACCTCTGGAAGAAGCCATTGAGCTTTTTTAATCTGAATAATTTAGCAGTGGCGTCTTGTCAGCGTCCTAGCCGCTAGTCACGAAGGCAGAAAACGGAGCCACTTGCAAAACCACGGCACTCTTGGCTCTGTTCCCTCTGTTTTCTCCTGTGAAAAGGCTGGGCTGCTGGGACGCGGAGTTTTGAACAGGAGGGAACGGAGGTAACAGAGATGGGAGGAGTTTGGGAATGAGCGTCAAATTTGCGGCTTGCCCGTGTGAGCGGAAGGAATACGATTTGAACTATGACAGCCACACTTACAGCACCCGTTGAGGCACTGCTCCGCGAACAGGTCGCCAAGGGTCAGTTCACGAGTGTTGATGACGCTTTGTAGGCAGCTGTGAAAACGGTTTTTGGCCACCGCGCTTCGAAGGCTCTCGAATCACTGCTGGATGAGGCTCTCACTCACACAGGCGAGCGCATCTCTCTCGAAGCTGCGCCAAAAGCATGCATGAAGTTCGTCGTCTTTAATCCCGTGGCGGTGAATGATGTCGAGGAAATCGTGAGCTACATCCGCCCATGATAATGCCGTGGCGGCTGAGGATGCCCGGCACATCGCCGTTGCCACCGTCAATGCGTTACCGCTGGTGGTGAGCTGGAACTTCAAGCACCTTGCCAACATCAAGCGCGAGGCCGGATTTAATGCCGTCAATCTGTTGCAAGGCTACCCGCAAATCCGTATCCTTACCCCGTTGCAACTGCTCAATGAACCCGATGAAGCCGAGTAATCCTATGAAGCCCAAGACCTTTGATGCCGTGCTAGAATCACGCCGATGGAAAGCCGACGTCGCACAGAAAACGCAGTCCATGAACCGCGAGCAAGTGCTCGCGTTCTTCGATAAGGACAAGGCCTTGATCGCTCTCGCCCAGATGCGCCAGGCCGCGCCCCGACGAGCCAATGCCAACTCCTGAAGGTGGAAATGTAGAACTGGTGAAAATATGCCAGACATGGAGTGTCATCTAGCCGCTGGTCTTGAAGGCAGAAAGATGGAGGGGGAAAATGGAGCCAGTTGCAAAAGCACGGCGCTCTTGGCTCTGTCACCTCTGTTTTCTCCTGTGAAAAGGCTGGGCTGCCGGGACGGGGCGTTTTGAACAGGAGGCAACGGAGCTGGAGCTTTCTTGCGGATCGAGAAACAATCTCGCTTCATTTGCTCCCAAATTTGGGATCATTCGTCCTAGCGGGACGCTCATCGACTGGCAGCACTTCTACCTCGACATCGATCGCCTCAATCATGGTCGTCTCTGTGGCTCGAACATCACTTTGGCGAAGATTTGATGATTCTGGACTGCTGAGTCCCGGCAGTAATGCGCGACGCACGGCATACCAGGCCAAGGCAAGGCCAGAAACCACAAGTCCTACCACGGTCACTGCTACGCCAACCATCACGACCAAGGCGACGACTCCAATAATCACCGCCGTTATCAGTGCCAATAGGAGCACACGCGGCAGTCCACGCACTCCGTCGAGCCGAAATTCAAAGGCCTTCGCTTTCATGCGGAGAACATGGCGTCTTTGGCATGGATGACAATGGACTTCTCTGCTGCGGCGATTCCTCTCTGGACAATTTCAGGCGACTGTGAAACCATCGTCTCACGCTCCCGCGCGTTTTCACTGACAGCGTTCTTTCCTCTCCAAACCGTGCCAGTTACCGAAACCAGTCCCACCATTGCCACTGCCCCGCAGTCGGAGCTGCGTGACGACTATCTCAAAACGCTGCGTTGCATGATCCTCTCCCGCACGCTGGAAGAGAAGCTGGGCAGTCTATACCGCGCAGGTGGCCGCATCGTTGGCGGCGTTTATCTGGGGCGCGGGCAGGAGGCGTTTAGCGCGGCGGCTGGCATTCATTTGCGCTGGGGAAAGGACATCTATGGTCCGCTGATCCGTGATCAGGCGGGCCGAATCGCCTACGGTGAGCCGATCCTGGACACGATGCGGACTTATCTCGGCGCCGTCACCGGACCGATGCGTGGCCGCGATGGCAACATCCACCGCGGCCAACCACAAAAGGGCTACATGGCCATGATCTCGCATCTCGGCAGCTTGCTTTCTGTGGTGGCTGGTGCGCTTTTCGCCCGGCGTCTGCAAGGCAGACTGGGTGACACGGCGGGTGCGACGAGCATCGGTGATGGTGGCACATCGACGGGTGCTTTTCACGAAGGCCTGAACATGGCGGCGGTGGAAAAACTGCCGCTGGTGGTCAGTGTGGCCAACAATCAGTTCGCCTACTCCACACCGACATCACGCCAGTATGCTTGTGAGAATCTGGTGGACCGCGCAGTCGGCTACGGCGTGGCGGGTCACAGCGTGGATGGCACGGATTTACTGGCGTGTATGCAGGTCTTCCGCACGGCTTTTGAAAATGCACGTGCTGGGCAGGGACCCCAGATGGTGGTAGGCCGACTGCTGCGCCTGGGCGGTCATGGTGAGCATGATGATGCCTCCTATGTGCCGGATATCAAAAAGAACGAACACGAAGGACGCGACTGCCTCATCGTGGCCCAGCGGCAGGCCATTGAGCTAGGCTGGGCCACGGCAACCGAGATCGAAGAGTGGCACAAGAATGCGCGCCGTGAGGTGGACAAGGCCCAGGCGCAAGCGAGCAAAGAGCCAACCCCAGACCCCTACCGGGAAAACTGGCACGCACTTTCGACTCAAGAGTTGGTGGAGGGCATGAACGAATGAGTATCACTTATCTGGAGGCCATTCGTGAGGCCCAGTTTGAAGCCCTGCGGGAGAATCCGAATGTGTTTCTCTACGGGCAGGACATCAGCACTTTCGGCGGCGCTTTCAAAGCCACGAAGAATCTTAGCCGCGAGTTTCCTGGACGTGTTTTCGACGCGCCCATCAGTGAAGATGCCATGATCGGCATGGCCATCGGTGCTGCCATCGAGGGCGCGAGGCCGATCGTGGAAATGCAGTTCGCCGACTTCTCCTCTGTTGGCTTCAATCAGATCGTCAATCAGGCCGCCACACTCTTCTGGCGCACCAATACCACCTGCCCCATCACCATCCGCCTGCCCTCGGGCGGCACTCCTGGCAGTGGCCCATTTCACAGCCAAAGCATGGAGAGCATCTATGCTCACTATCCGGGCTTGGTGATCCTCGCACCTGCGACTGTGGAGGATGCCTACTGGATGCTTTTGGAAAGCGTGAAGCTCGATGACCCGGTCATCTTCTGTGAGCATAAGTTTCTCTACTACCACCTCAAAGCAGAAGGTTTCGGCGAGCCAATGCCCATCGGCAAAGCCCGCATTGCCCGGCCTGGTCGTGATGCCACCATTGTCACCTACAGCGCTATGCTGCACGAGTCCCTGCGTGCGGCTGAAGAGCTAAGAATCGATGGCTACGAGGTCGAGGTCGTCGATCTGCGCTCCGTGAAGCCCATGGATACGGACACCATCCTGGCCTCTGTGGCGAGGACAGGGCGCTTGCTCGCTGTCGGTGAATCCTTCCCTTGGGGTGGCGTCACCGCCGAAGTGATCGCCCGTGTGTCCAGTGAGGCCTTTCATTTGCTCGATGCCCCACCCATGCGCCTCAACTCAAAGGACACACCGATTCCATACCATCCGAATCTCTGGAAGTCCCACCGCCCAACCACTGCCAACATCAGCAGCGCCCTGCGGCAGTTGCTCAGGTATTGAGCGGAGGGCTGGGATTCATTCGGGCGAATGAATCCCAAATGCGCGTCAATCAATGCTCGCCGATCTCGACAGGTCTGTAGCCACCTCGGCTGCGGAACCAGAGAAAGAGACCGATGTAGCAAACAAGCATGAAGCTGGGTAGGATAGCGATGGTGGTGAACACACTGCGCTTGCTGGCGGCTTGCACGAGTTCGAGTTCTTTAGTTTTCTCAGCAGGCAGCGCTTTGATTTTCTCCTGATCGAGTGTGGGTGCGCTGCCAAAGATACCGGGTTTAGGCACGCCGTTCACCTGAGCATAGAGTGCGCTGTGATCAGCCGTGTTGAGGCGCTTCTCCATGTCGAGATCCTGCTTGTAGCCGATGTAGGGACTGCCGAGCACGCCGAGGAAAAGCACGCCGACGGCAGAGACACCATTGAGTGTGAGTGCGCCGCCTTTCGGGAACTGTTCAGAAGTGAGACCCAGTGTCGTGCTCCAGAGGAAAGTTTTACCCACCGCATAGATGGTTGCTGCACCCAGGATTGCCCAGCCTGTGGCATTGGAAAGCAGCAGTAATCCGGTGATCGCAATCGCAGAACTGATGACCAACAGACCGATAGCTGAAAATCGGTGAACGATGGGGCCCGCGTAAAAGCGCAGCACGGTCATGATGACGGAAACATAGACAAAAATCCAGGTGGCAAAGTTTGGGAAATCGGGGCCGCTGAGTTTCAGCAACTCGGGCATCCAGCCATCAGTCCCAAGCTCGGTGGTCGCAAGCGGGCCAATGATAATGAGCACCACGAGAAAGAGCCAATTTCCAAGCGAGCGAGTATAAATACCAGCCAGCACGCTCACCACCGCAGCGATGCTGAAGACGAGTGTCCAAGAGGCTTCTTGATTGAGCATCTGGGCGAAAGCAGGGACGACAAGTGCGGTGATCATGAAGAAGCCGATGGCCCCGACTTCCTTCAGCATATCACGGTAGCTCACGCCGGCGGCGACGCGTTCATTGACCGGGAAAGTGCGTGGCAGAATGAGCAGCGCGTAGATCACAACCGGGATAAAACAGAGCGCAAAGCGGAACTGCCAGACAGCTCCGAAGAAGAGCTTGGTGTCAGGCAACAACCCACAAAACAGCGCGCCCAGCGCCAAGCCTGCGGGCCAACCTGCGTGCAGGATGTTCAGCCATTTGGCCTTCTGTTTACTGAAGACCGTGGCAACGACAGGATTGATGAACGACTCAACTGTGCCGTTCGCGACGGCGATAAGCAGCGTGCTCCAATAGAAGTCCTGATAACCCGAAGCCCGCAGTGTGAGCACGAGTGAAACGACATGACAGACGATAGCAAACAGGGCGACCGTTTTGTAACCCACGTAGTCGATGATAAGACTGAAGAAAATGATGCTGATCGCGAAAGGCCACATGCCTGCGCCATTGATAGATCCTTTCTGCTGCTCAGAGAGATTGAAGCCATCTTGCAGCAGACCAATCGTGTTCGCACGCACCCCAAAAACAAAAGAGGTAGCGACGAGTGCGACGAAGCAGGCCCAGAACAATTTCATGTCAGGCTGCTGAACTGCGGAAGAGGAAGGGGATTTCATGGGGTCAAAAAGAAGCCGCGATTACAGGGTAAACCCTGCATCGCGGCAAACTCTTTTTTCAGCTTAGCTTGCAGCTTACGGCGTCACTTCTTTTTAAACACACGCAGAATCAGCAGCAACGCCAATGATCCAACGGCAGCGATGCCGATGCTGCGAAAATCAATCCCTGTCATCGAACCCCATCCAAGTACTTTGGTGGCGATGACGTTGCCCAGAACACCCCCGAGGATGCCTAGAATGATCGTACGGAAGAGGCCATTCGAGTCATCACCCGGATGGAGAACTTTGCCCAGAGCGCCACCGATGAGGCCAACAATAATCCAAGATAAATATCCCATAGGCCGACAGAATATGGAACTCGCTCGCTGGAGACAATGATTTTCATCGCGAAGTTTATTTCAAGCACTCAGATCGGTGTGGCTGAGCAGCGGTCAGCCTTGTGGCAAAAGCTTCGCTGGAGAAGTGTTAGAGAAATGGTTGCGCTCGCAATTGGAGTCGCCTCGCCAGTAGAGCGCTCGCCTCTTTCGCGGCTTAAACGCCGCACCTCATGATTGATCCAGCGTCAGTCCAAGCTAACGGAATGCATGACCCTCACGCTTCCCAAGTGGTTCGATCTTCACACGCACTTCTGTCTCTTTGTGAACCCATAGGAGTTGTCCTCTATGAAGAAAATCGTCTCATTCCTCGTGCCAGTGGGTGATGCGGTGGTTAAGCTGCGCGCGATGGTGCAGGCTGGGCAATTCCCTGGCATCACTCAGCAGGCCAAGTTGTTCCGTGATCCGATCGGTCACGGGCAGGGTCATGTCATGGCACTGGCTGCCTACTGCGATTTCGTGGCCGTCTACCACATGAGCCCGGAAGGCCATTCGGTGTCCGAGCGCAGCATCACGCCGGAGCAGCACAAGATTTTGCAGAAGCTGGCGTGGGATACGGTGTCGAACTATGCCTATGCAGGCGTGAAGCAATGAGCTGTGACTGAAGCGGGAAAGGGGCTTTTCGCCATTCTTGCCTACTTGAGAGAACGCCATGTAGGTCGCGTATAGAAAAAGCTCCATCATGATCACCTCACGCCGTCACTTCATCCAGGCCGCAAGCCTTGCACTGGTTCATTCACAAGCGACTGCGAGGGCGGCGGAGGTGCCGTTGATCGAGTCGATCGAAAAAGTCGTGCTGCCGGTGCCGCCATTCGCGAAGAGCGCGTGGTTTGGCCCGAGGGCGTGCATGGTGGGCCTGAGGGCCCTCATGACGGTGCAGCCGATCATGGGCTCGGACTACTTCGGGCCGGTGCAATGGGCCACATCAGATGACTTCGGCAAGACGTGGAGTCCTTTTAAGCCAGCGTCACCCTTTGGCTGGGTGCCCTTACCTGATGGCAACAATGAGGCCGTGTGTGATGTGACGCCGAGCCTGCATCCGAAAACGGGCAGCGTGCTCGCGCTTGGCCACAACGTGTATTACAAGACCAAAGGCTTCTACCGCGACCAACCGCCGCGCTGGCCGATCTACGCGGTGTGGAAGGACGGTGAGTGGGGGCCGCGCCGCAAACTCGTGTGGGATGATCCACGCGGCAGCGCCATCTACTCGAACAATTGCGGCCAGCGCGTCATGCTGCCGGATGGAGATGTGCTGATGAGTTTCACCTTTGGAGCGAAAGACCAAACCCGCATCGTTTGTCCCGTGCTGTGTTCCTTTGACGGCCAGGAGCTCGTCATCAAGAAGACGGGCACCGAGTTCACGATCAATAAAGGCCGTGGTCTGCTGGAGCCCTCGCTCACGGAGTTCAAGGGGCGCTTCTACCTCACCATGCGAGCCGAGGACCGTCGCGGCTATGTGGCGGTGAGTGATGACGGTATGAACTTTGAGCCGAAGAAGGAATGGACCTGGGACAATGGCGAGCCGCTCATGACGAACAGCACGCAGCAGCATTGGCTCACGCATTCGGATGCTCTCTTCCTAGTCTATACGCGGCGGGATGCCACGAACGAAAAAGTTATCCGCTGGCGTGCCCCGCTGTGGGTGGCGCAGGTCGATCCCGCCACGCTGCGCCTCATCCGCGCCACCGAGCGCGTGGTGCTGCCTCTCATGGGCGATGGCGTGAACGCCGCTGACCTCGTGCCGATCATGGGCAACTTCGGTGTCTGCAACGTCACCCCCACCGAATCCTGGGTGACCGACGCCTCCTGGTGCCCGAAGAATAACGACGGCGAATTCCAGCTCGCCCGCGTGAAGTGGAGCCGACCGAATGCGCTGCCGATTTGAGGGCACTTTTGCTCCGCAAAGCGCCATCTCGATTGATCAAGTGCCGCCTCTCGCTAACGAGCATCCATGACCCTCACGCTTCCCAAGTGGTTCGATCTTCACACGCACTTCCGCCAAGGCCCGGCGATGGCTTCGTATGTCCAAGCGCATCTCGATATGGGCTGCGCAGGCGCTTTGGCGATGCCAAACACGCAGCCGCCAGTTTCGCGGATCTCAGGTGCGGCTCAAAGCGATGGCTGGAGCATCGAGAGCTACTCAGCGGAGCTGCGAGCGGCAGGCGCGGCGGCTTTTGAGCAACTCATCGTGCCGCTTTACCTCACGCGGCAGACCACGGCGGCGATGATTAGTGAAGGCGCAGCCTCAGGGCTGCTGCGGGCCTGCAAATACTACCCGCCGCATGGCACGACGAACTCGGAGCACGGCATGCCGATGGATGATCTCATCGGTGGCGAGGTATTCCGTGCGATGGAGGAGTGCGGCATCGTGCTCTGTATTCACGGTGAGCAGCACGCACTGAGCGGGCCGGATTACATCGACGCGCAGCAGAATGCGGAAACGCGATTCTACACGGATCGCATGCCGCGTCTCCTCGCTGCGCACCCAAAGCTGCGCATCGTCTGCGAGCACATCACCACGCGCACCGCGGCGGAGTTCGTGGCGAATGCGCCAGAGCATATCGGAGCGACGATCACGCCGCAGCATCTGCTCTACACACTTGGGCATCTCATTCAGGGGCTGAAGTATCATCTCTACTGCCTGCCCATCGTGAAGTTTCAGGATGATCGCACGGCGCTGCGCGCTGCGGTGACAAAAGCGGGTCAATCGAAGTTCTTCGCTGGCACGGATAGCGCTCCGCACACCACCAAGGCCACCTCCTGCGGCTGTGCGGCTGGTTGCTTCACCGGAGGTTGTGCGCCGCAGCTTTATGCGATGGCCTTTGAAGAAGCTGGAGTCGGTTTGGCCTCTGCGGATGGCAAGGACCTCTTCGAGCGCTTCCTCAGCCTCAACGGTCCCGCCTTCTACGGCTTTCCAGCCTCCACGCAGCGTTTCCAGATGGAAAAGGCAGCATCAAAATCCGTGTTGCTCGAAACACCCGCTGGCCCCGTGACGCCATTGCCGCTGGGCATGGGCATCGAGTTGACATGGCGGATGGTTCGGTGAGTCGTGATGGTGAAAGTGTGGAGCGAAATGCTAGCCCGTTGCTTTGTCGGCGTTCATGATTCAGCGCGAAATCATTCCCTCATGAAACTACCTTCCACACTCCGTCTATTCGTCTTATCACTGCTTGTTGCCTCCAGTTGGCAGGCTCATGGTGCTGATCAACCGCTGCCGCGAAGCACACCGGAGGCTCAGGGCATCTCCTCGGCGGCGATTCGTGCCTTTGTCGAGGCCGCTGACAAAGAAATCAACACCCTGCATAGCTTCATGCTCGTGAGGCATGGTCAGGTGGTGGCGGAGGCTTGGTGGAAGCCGGAGTCGGCGGACAAAAAGCATGTCATGTGGTCACTTAGCAAGAGCTTCACCTCCACGGCAGTCGGGCTGGCGGAAGCGGAAGGGAAACTCAGTCTGGAAGATCCCGTGCTGAAGTTTTTCAAAGACGAGGCGCCTGCGGAACCGAGCGAGAACCTCAAAGCGATGCGCGTCCGCGATTTGCTCTCCATGAGCGGTGGGCATGATGTCGAACCGAAGTTTGTGATCGATCAAGGGCCGTCGGTGAAAGGCTTTCTGGCGCATCCGGTCATGCACAAGCCGGGCACTTGGTTTCGCTACAACACACCGGGCAGCTACATGCTCTCCGCCATCGTCACCAAGGCCACCGGGCAGAGCGTGCTCGACTTCTTGAAGCCGCGCTTGTTTGAGCCGCTCGGCATCGAGAATCCCGACTGGGGCGCTACGGCTGAAGGTTACAGCCTGGGTGGCTACGGACTCTTCACCCGCACCGAGGACATCGCCAAGTTTGGTCAGCTCTATTTGCAGAAGGGTAAGTGGAACGGCAAGCAACTGCTGCCGGAGAAGTGGGTCGAGCAGGCCACCGCCAAGCATGTGGACAACAGCAAGGCCCCGAGCGGCAGAACCTCGGACTGGCAGCAAGGTTACGGCTTTCAATTCTGGCGCTGCCAGCACAACGCCTATCGCGGCGATGGCCGTGACGGGCAGATCTGCCTCGTGATGCCGGAACACGATGCCGTGATCGCCATCACCGCTCAGACAGGGCAGATGCAGACCGAATTGGACCTAGTGTGGAGCAAAATCCTGCCAGCTTTTCGTTCGGAACCTTTACCTGCTGATCCCGCTGAGCATGAAAAGCTGAAGCAGGCGGCCGCACAACTCACGGCCCATCCTGCCAAGAAGTAGTCGCCTGATCGCATGAAGTCGTAAATCTGATCAACGGTAGCGGCGTATGTATTTGATCGCGCATCCATGTCCTCGAACCTGATCCATCTTCGCTATTCGAAATACCGGCCTGATCGGATGCCATGGATGACCGTGTTCATCATGGGGATGATGTTTGTCATCCCAGCAACTAAGGCCGAAAATCTGGCGCAGGTGTTGCTCGCGCAGCACTGTGAGAAATGCCACTCGGGGGCCAAGCCGAAAGGCCACTTTGCCATCGAGAGTTTGTCGGACGACTTCTCCGACAAGAAAATCCGCGAGCATTGGCTTGCCGTGCTGCAGCAACTCAAGAACGGTGACATGCCGCCGAAAGAGAAGCCGCGTCCGCCAACCAAGGAGGTGGAAACCGTGAAGGAGTGGATCAACACACGAGTTGCCAAAGCGGAGACCGACTACAGGGAAAAGGAAGGCCGCGTGGTGATGCGCAGGCTGAATCGTGCGGAGTATGCGAACACCGTGCGCGACCTGCTTGGCGTCGAAGTGGATTTGTCTGATTTGCTGCCGCCCGATACCTCGACGAACGGCTTCGATAACAACGCCGAGCTACTACACACTTCGTCATTTTTATTGCGCAATTACCTCGATGCGGCGGATCGCGTGCTCGATGAAGCCATCGCGAACGAACCGGAGCCGTGGATTCAAAAAAAGCGCTTCGACATCAGGGAAGAGCGGACCGTCAAAGCCACTGGCAGCGTTTACCGACATACCGACGACGGCGTGGCCATCTTCGCGACGTGGGAGTCGGCGAACATCCGCGTGACGATGTGGAATTTCCGCAGCCACGTGCGTGGCAAGTATCGCTTCCGCATCTCCGGTTATGGTTTTCAAAGCGAAGGCAAACCCATCACCTTCCGCGTCACCGCAGGCACGCTCAAAGAAGTGACTGAAGAGCATCTTATCGACTACTTCGCCGTGCCTGCCGACAAACCGACAGTGATCGAGTTCACCGAACAGCTTGAGCCTGAAAATCGCATTCGCATCCTCGCTGAAGACTTACCCGCGACGCCGCCCACGGTTGAAAAAATCGGCGCTGACAAATACACCGGCCCCGGACTCGTGATCCAGTGGGTGGATGTGGAAGGCCCCATTCTGGAGTCCTGGCCACCGCCGAGTCACAAGGCGATCTTTGGTGACCTCAAACAGACACGCCTCTCGCCCGAACGCTACGAGGTCACCTCACAGCAGCCGATGATCGATGCCGAGCGCATCCTTCGCGAGTTCGCACGCCGTGCCTTTCGTCGCAACGTCAGCGATGAGGACCTCAAGCCCTTCCTCGCACGCGTGATGTCGAAGCTGGATCAAAAGTCCACCTTTGAGCAGGCGATGCGCGTTGGACTCAAAGGCATTCTCGTTTCGCCCGACTTCCTCTTTCTGCGCGAAAAAGGGCCGAAGCTCGATGACTTCGCCCTCGCCAGCCGCCTCTCGTATTTTCTGTGGAGTTCGATGCCTGATGAGACGCTCTTCAAACTCGCCGCCGCAAACAAGCTGCATGAAACCAATGTGCTTCGTCAGCAAGTCGAGCGCTTGCTCAGCGACCCCAAGGCCAAGGCCTTCAACACCAACTTCACCGGCCAATGGCTCAGCCTCCGCGCCATTGATGCCACATTGCCCGACCGCACGCTCTACCCCGAGTATGACGATATCCTGAAGACGTCGATGCTCAAGGAAACGTCGTTGTTCTTCGACGAAGTGCTGAAAAACGATCTGCCCTTGACCCACTTCGTCAGTTCCGACTTCACCTTTCTCAACGCACGCCTGGCCAAGCACTACGGCATCCCCGGCATCGAAGGAATGGACATGCGCAAGGTCACGCTGCCTGCCGATAGTCATCGTGGTGGACTGCTCACGATGGGCAGCGTGCTCAAAGTCACCGCCAACGGCACCACGACATCGCCCATCATTCGCGGCTCCTGGGTGCTTGAGCGCATCCTCGGCACGCCACCACCGAAGCCGCCTGCCGATGTCGAAGCCATCGAGCCTGACATTCGCGGAGCCACCACGATCCGTGAGCAACTTGCCAAGCATCGCAACGTCGAAAGCTGTGCCACCTGCCATCGTAAGATCGATCCACCCGGCTTCGCGCTGGAAAGCTTTGATGTCATCGGCGGCTGGCGTGACCACTACCGCGCCCTCACCAACGGCGGCGAAAAAGATGCCTCAGGCCGTCGCGTGAAACGCGGCCCTGCCGTCGATCCCGGCGACGCACTGCTCGACGGGCGCCGTTTCCGCGACATCGACGACTACAAGAAACTCATCCTCGAAGACAAAGACCAACTCGCCCGCAACCTCGCCGAAAAACTCCTCACCTACGGCACCGGCGCAGCCCCCACACACGCCGACAAGCCCCAGATCGAATCCATCATCAGTAACCTCCGCGACAAGAGTTTCGGTTTCAAAACGTTGATCCACGGAGTCGTGCAGAGTGCCCTTTTTCAAAGTAAGTAATCCACACATTCCATGCAGCGCTTCATCTCCATTTCACTGCTCATTGTCATACCCCAATTGCTATTAGGCGGAGAGTCGTCGTTGACCACAACTTATCAGCCGCTGGACGGTCTCGGGTCTGGCGCGATCATCATTTCACAGGTTGCCTGCCATGACTGGTATTCGCATAGCGGTCAGCCCACAGCCATTAGCCTGATATCAGCACCGAATGTCCCGCCAACGAACAATCCGAAGGAAGCTACGGAGAACCTAAACTTGGCTTCAGTCTGTGGTTTCCGATTTGGCTGTGGTGACATCGATGCGACTCGTGAGTTGACGCTTGATGCTACTGACTTTGCGATCCCCAAAAGATTCGATCATCCACGTGAGCAAATTGTTCGTGCCTGTCTTGAGTGCCTGAGACTTTGTCTTCCTGAGAAGCTTCTCAATACACCAGTGATGTTTAAGGCATCCGAATCCGAAAAGGAGTGGTTGTCGAAAATTGTCAGTGAATTCAACACTCACGACCGCAGAAAAGTCTTTTTTATACCTCCTTCATAATGCGGGATTTCTTAAACAAGACTCAAGGCAATCCAAAACCCATCATGAGCATCCATCGCCGCCATTTCATTCGCTCCACGGGCATCTCGCTTGCTCTTCCTTGGCTCGACATCTTCGCAGAGGACTCCAAGCGTGCTTCAAACGCCCAGCAGCCGCCGCGTCGCATGATCTGCGTCTGTGCGCCGCTCGGATTGCATCCGGACAACTTTTTCCCAACGCAATCTGGCAAGGATTACGCGCTCTCGCCTTACCTCGACATCCTCAAGGACTTTCGCGATGAGTTCACGGTCATCTCAGGTCTGGCTCATGCTGGCATGGGTTCCAGCTTTGCGCATCAGGCCTCAGCCAGCTTCCTCACGGGTGCGCCGGGTGCTGGGAGACCTGGCTTTCGCAATGCGATCTCGCTCGATCAGCTCGCCGCCGACCACATCGGCACGCAGACACGTTTTCCCAGTCTCGCCTTGTCCGGTGAGGGCTCTGGCGGTCTGTCTTGGACTCGCACCGGGGCATTGATCGCCGCGGACAATTCGCCTTCCCGAGTCTTCGCCCGCTTGTTCCTTGAAGGCCAATCGGACGATGTTCAGAACCAACTGAACCGCCTCGAAGATGGGCGCAGCATTCTCGATGATGTCAGCGCTCAAGCAAAGTCGCTGCGCACCAATCTCGGCAGTGAAGACCGCGACAAGCTCGACGAATACCTCACCAGTGTCCGCGAACTGGAGCAACGCATGGTCAATGATGAAAGCTGGGCCAAGAAACCGAAGCCCAAGGTCAGTGTCGAGCCACCGAAAGATATCCCCAACGCCGCTGACCTCATCGGCCGCACTCGACTGCTCTTTGATCTCAGCCATCTCGCGCTGCAAACCGACTCCACACGACTGATCACCATCATGCTCGCCGGTTCTACCTTTGCGCCGCCGATCAAGGGTGTGTCACTCGGCCATCACGACCTCTCACATCACGGAAAAGACCCGGGCAAGCTCGCGCAGCTCAAGATCGTCGAAGAGGAAACCATGAAGACCGTGCGCGACCTGCTGTCCAAGCTCAAGCAATCGCAAGAAGGTGATTCCAATCTACTCGACCGCACCACCGTCTTCCTCGGCAGCAATCTTGGCGATGGCAGCAGCCACTCCACCAAGAACCTGCCCGTGCTCCTCGCGGGTGGTGGTTTTCAGCACGGCCAGCATCTGCCCTTCGATGCCAACAATCCGCCACCGCTGTGCAATCTCTACGTCAACATGCTCCAACGCCTCGGCATCGAGACCGACAAGTTCGGCACAAGCACCGGGACGCTGACGGGCTTGGAGATGAAGCGTGGGTGAAGTTTACATCCGATACTCAGCACAAATGATCCCTGATCATTGTCGAGGTATTGGTGGTGGTCGATTCGGGAAACTCGTTTTGCCAAAAAGAAAGCGCCCCGGACGAAGCCGGGGCGCTTTGAGTTCCCACCTGTGCCGTCCGAACTGAGGGCCTCGTATCCCAAGGGCGACGAGGTGGGGGCCGATGAACAAGGGTGCTGTCTTCCAGTGAAGGCATGACAAGACATTCCAGGTCACCAGCCGCCGGTGTCATAAAAACGGGCCGGGCCACTGACAGTTTGATAAACGAACACTGCAGGAAAGGGGTACGGTGCTGGAGCTGATACCAGCCACCGCGAAAGGATTTCAAAGAGCAAGGGCAGTGCTGCAAAGGCGCTGCCTGTTTAATAGCTAAAGCATATCGAAGTCCAACCTGACAGGCAAGATTGAAGAAGTTTACTTTGCAGGCTTTTTGCCCGGAAGCAGAAGCGCGACGGTCTTTGCGGTGGCTCCCTCGTGGACGGCCAGGGCGGCGTGGCCGGCCTGGCCATAGTGGTCGCGCAGGACGGGGTCGAGTAGCAGTCGTGAGAGCTCGACCTCGAGCCGGGCGGTGGTCGGGACTTGGATGGCGCCTTCATGCTTGAGCAGCAGATCGACGAGTGCTTCAAAGTTCTCCATGTGCGGGCCAAAGAGCACGGGCTTTTGCGCCATCACGGCTTCGGCGGGGTTTTGACCACCTTCTGCCAAGAAGCTTTTTCCGACGACGACGACGGTGGCCAGGCACTGCCAGGCGCGCAGCTCGCCCGTGGTGTCGATCAGCAGGGTTGGGAATGCCGAATGAGGAATGACGAATGACGAATGCATCTGACTACGACGTTGTGCCGTGATGCCTAGAACTTGAAGGGCTGCAATGATTTCAGCAGCACGCTCGACATGACGCGGCACGACGAGCAACGCCAAATCGGGAAACTTGGCCTGGAGCTTGAGATAGACTTCAGCCAGCAGCACTTCTTCCCCATTGTGAGTGCTGGCGAGTAGCAGGATGGACTGGCTTTCGGCAATGCCTGCCTGATTTAAAGCAGTGCGCAATTGCTTGAGCTGTTTCTCATCCGCATCGGCTCCCTGCGGATCAAACTTGATGCTGCCGGTGTGCTTGATTCGTGCTGGATCGACGCCGAGTGCGGTGAAGCGCGCTACATCGCTCTCTTCCTGCACTAGCACCTGATCGAGCATGGCGAACACAGGCCGAATGAAGAATCCGAATTGCTTGAAGCGCGCCTCGGATCGCGCTGAGAGCCGTGCATTGACCATGGAAACTGGGATGCGGCAGCGCTGCGCTGCGGCGACGAGATTTGGCCAAACCTCAGCCTCGACGAGCACGATCTGCGTGGGCTGGATCAGATCCAGAAAGCGTGCGCCAACCATCGGTAAATCGACGGGTGAATAGAGCACGATGACCTGTGGCCCTGATTTTGATCCGCCTGTCTTCTGCGCATACTCCTCTGCCAGGGCATAGCCCGTCGGTGTGGTCGTGGTGAGCACGATGCTGGTTCGTGGCGCATCCTTCAGCAGTCTGGTGATGAGTTTCGTGGCGATGCCGACTTCGCCGACACTGACGGCGTGCATCCAGAGGCGCTGCTTGCCTTTGGGTAGTTTCGAGAGTGCGTCACGCTTTGCCTCTGACAGAAACCCAAACCGCTGAGCCATGTCTTGCCAGCGCCCGCCGCGTGCCCGCATTTTCCTCAGCGCACCCGGCAGCATGAAGACCAGCCCCACGGGGAGCAGTAAATTATAAAGGAGAAGACTGAGGAATTTCGACATGAACAGACTTGCGCAACCACAGGATGCGTGTGGAACCATACTCGCGATCCCGCATCACCTCCCAGGGCGACCATGAAGCGCTTCCGCCCTTTGTCACTCGGCTTTCCAGAACCACGCTGCCACCGGGTGCGATGAGTCGGTAGAAGTCGGCATCGGTGGCGAGCTTGGCGCTAAGATCGATGTCGTCGAGCTTGTGAGCGTAGGGTGGATCGGCAAAAACGAGATCGAACTGTGCCCCCGTGGTGACGAGTTGAGGCAGCACTTTAAAGACATCACCCTGACGAATGGTGGCCCCTTCGAGCCGGGTCTTAGCGACGTTTTTCTTCATCACATCACAGGCACCGCGATCCTGATCTATCAGCAGTGCGCTGCTCGCACTACGGCTCAAGCATTCCAGACCAAAGGCACCTGAACCCGCGAAGACATCCAGCACGCGCGCGCCCTCGATCAACTCACCGAGCATGTTAAAGACGGCCTGCCGTACGCGATCCTGAGTGGGTCGGGTGACGGATTTTGGGACTTCCAGCGGGATACCACCCGCGCTGCCTGAGATGAGACGCATGATTCATGGCTATCATGCCCAGGCGGCGGGTCAATGCGCAGCGTCAAACAAAGTCCCCATGCCACTCGCGCAGCATGAGGACTTCGGGGGGAATTATCAGGATCAGCGTTTAACGGGCAGGAGGTCCGCCTGCTGGGGGCTTACCGCCTGTGGGTGGGCCACCGGCTGGTGGCTTGCCACCTGTGGGTGATTTGTTGCCAGTAGGCGGCGCAGGCCTGCGTGGTGGTGGGCTGATGAAGGCATTGTTAGGAATCTCGGCACCGATCTCGGTGTTGCGGCGGAGGATCACACTCAGGGTCTGCGCGTTTACCATGCGGACCATTTCAGCCGACAGTGTTTTCTCATACCAGAAGCGGTCGGCATCGCGCACCCGCGTGAACTGATCGACGAGGATGCGGTGGAACACTTCACCCACCATGGAGCCGGGCCGATCTGCCTCTGCAAGGCCACCGATCCAGAGATCAATGTCAGCGGGGCTTTCATATGCATTGTCGAGTTCCTGCGTGACTTGGCGGTTTGGATTCACATCCTGAAAACGAGTCACTGGGCGCAGTTTCAAAGCGGTACGCATGGCGGCAAAGGTCGGTAGGCCATGGTCGCGACCACGTTGGATATTCAGCGAAGCGAGATCGAGACCACCAGCGCCTGGAGCGCCGAACAAGAAGTCGCGCACGTCGTCGATGATCCATTCATCAAGCTCCTGCGCACGGCCCAGGGCGAGACCGCGCAGCACTGAGTCGATGCCATCATCTGTGATCTTCTGAGGCTGGAAGAACGAGTCGGCGAGCGACAGATTGCCGGCTGGGATCTCTGCGCCCGTGGCATCTAAACGAAGCAGCGTGGGGGAAAGTAGGCTGTGTCCGAGGCGATAGGCGGCTGTGGCAAATTCATTTGAGATTGTCGGATTCACCGTGGCTTTGTAGCCCCGATAAGGGGCCAGCGCATTAGGTCCGAGCAGCACGGGAAGGAATTCCCGATATGAGATGGCCTGCATTTCTGCACCCACGATCAAGCGGGCAAATTGATAGATCTCTTCATCTGCCGCATCAGCGTTCGCCGTGCGGTAGAGATCCGCCCAGAAGTTGTGCTCACGCATGAATAGAGTCTGAATGGCGATGAGGCCCGTCTGCTCATTCACGCGGATGTCACCTGCCACGAAGAAGCCTGGAGCAGGCGGCAACGCGGCGAGTGCAGCGGAATGCACAGGCAGTAGATCTCCGTGAGCGCTCGCACTTGTCCGCAGACGACCCGTGCCATCATTGGCACGCAGTGCAGCGGCACGCGCGGCATCGGAGCCATAAATATGTGAGCCGTCGATCCATGCTGTGATAGCGCTCTTTTGCTCGCGCACTCCGAGCACGGTTTCATGAGCACTGCGGTTCAGTCCCATGGTCACAGTGCCTGTGCTGGTCGGA
Organism: uncultured Prosthecobacter sp.; assembly: GCA_964583255.1. Classification (GTDB taxonomy): domain Bacteria; phylum Verrucomicrobiota; class Verrucomicrobiia; order Verrucomicrobiales; family Verrucomicrobiaceae; genus Prosthecobacter. Next base: position 6,562 of record CAZOVY010000002.1, on the reverse strand, counting down.
TCAAAAGAAGGATCACCCGTCGGCACGGCGATAGGGAATGACTCGGCTGGATCAGCAGCGGGAGTTTCATCCAAATCATGATCCAGGAACTGGCCCCACTGCCAGAGGAAGTCGCTGGCTCCACGGCGGTTTGGCCGCAGGTTCTGCTGCTTCGCCACCGCATTGCTGATGACGCGAGCGCTTGGACGAGTCGCCCCAGCAGGCTCGCTGATGCCATCCGCATACGCATTCGGAGCTAGGCGGATGAAAGGCTTACCCCCTGAACCCCAATCACCATTCGCGGCATTGTTGATCGTACCATCCGCGCTTCGAAACTCCGATGGCAGGATGAATGAAGACGGCAAACTCGGTGGCCGTGGTGCTCCGGTATTCGTTGGTAGTGGCGGGCGTGAGCCTGTCGTCGGTGGCTGCTGCCCCTGAGGCGGCTGGCCTGGTGGCTTACCTGGGTCCATGCGCGGGATCGGTGCGGCCCCGTTCGGATTCGCCCCCATCGGAGGTTTGGCACCTCCAGGAGGTGGTGGTTGCTGAGCTGAGACTGTACCTGTGACCCCGCTGAGCGCGAGGGCTGCTGCCGCTGGTAGGATGCGGTTCACGAATCGGTTGCTGTTCGTTTTCATGGTCTGCTGTGGTTTTGATTTTGGAGCGTGGCGTTGCTGGCACGAACCAGCGTTGTCACACACACAACAGACCCGACCTGTGTTAAGGAAGTATGTCGTCAGAGCCTGAGATTTGTGAAGAGATGGTAAAAGTGAGCCTGCAACCTTCACACATAACCGGCGTTTACAGCCGCCACATATCCTATGAAACGCCACTTGCTCTGCTTTATCCTCGCGTCCCTTGGACTACACGCTCACGCCCAAGTCACTTCTGAAAACAATGACCGACTGCGCGAGGGGCTGAAGCAATATCCCGCTGCTGACACGAACAAAGATGGCGTGCTGACGATGGAGGAGGGGACGGCTTTCCTCAAAAAGAAGAAGGCTCCAAAGACGGAAACTAAGGCAGGCGCGCTGAAGCCAGATGTGATCGACGTGGCCTATGGGACGCATGAGCGGAACAAGCTGGATCTCTATCTGGCAAAGAACGCCAAGCAGCCGACTCCGCTGGTCGTGATGATTCATGGCGGTGGCTTTCGCAATGGCGACAAGAGCCGCTGGGGCAATGACAAGATGACTGGCGAGCTACTGGCGAAGGGCATCTCTTGTGCAGCGATCAATTATCCTTTTCTGGACGTGATGCCGATTCAAGAAATCCTCCATGAATGTGCGCGCTCAGTGCAGTTTCTGCGTGCTAGGGCAGGGGAGTGGAATCTCGACAAGACACGCTTTGCGGCCACAGGCGGCTCGGCTGGTGCAGGCACGTCTCTGTGGCTGGCGACTCGCGATGATCTGGCTGATCCGGAGGCAAGTGATCCAATCCTGCGCGAGTCCACGCGCCTCGTCTGTGCTGTGTGCAACAGTACTCAGGCTACCTATGATGTCTCGCGCTGGGAATCTTTTATGGGCACGGCCAAGCCCGAGTTCCGCACGAGCGAAGAAGAGGCCGCGATGTTTTACCGCCTGCCTTCCATTGAGGCCTTTAAGACTGACTCTGGTAAGGCCACGCTGCTGGAGTGTGACATGCTTTCATGGATAACTAAAGATGATCCACCGCTGTTGGTGAGCAACTCTCAGGTTGTCGAAGCGCCGACCAATCGCGGTGAGTGGCTGCATTGCATTCACCACGCGCGTGAGGTCCATAAAGAGTGCATCGCTGATGGTGTCTCATGCATCGTGATTCAGGATCAGCCTGAACCGAAGACAAATCCCACGGAGTTTTTGATCAGTCATCTTCTGGCTCCGGCCAAGTGATGGCAATCACAAGCTCGCTCCGCCAAACAAACACGTCGGCGTGATCTCCACCGAGCGTTCGCCTTCACCAATCCATAGCGCGCTGTCTTGCAGGGTGATCTGGAGATTCATCGAGCGCTGAGCGAGCGCGCCGAGCTGCTGACTCTGCTCTGCAGGGATCTGCCAGACGATCAGATTGCTCAGGCGCGTGACTTTACCCGACAAGCCACTCCACCAGGTGGATGTGGCTGAGTTAAAACTGTACACGCTGATTTTCTTCCCACGACTGCTGGCGCGGCTGATGCGTTTTTCGTCGGGCTGACCTACCTCGATCCAATGCATGAGCAGGCCAGTGAGATCTTTTTGCCACATGGCAGGTTCGTCCGGTTCCCACATGTCTTTACCGAACTCCAGTGTGCCGAGGTCGTGGTTCGTCGGTGCGTTTAGAACATAAGCGAGCACACGCACCATCATGCGCTCATCCGTCTCTGAGGGATGACGCGCAATCGTGAGGTTATGATCGCTGTAAATGTTGCGGTCGAGGTCGGAGAACTGGACGCTGGCTTTGTAGATGGTTGCCTTGAGGGCCATTGTTTCTCTTAGCGCTCGCTCATGGCTTCTTCCACGAAAGAATGAAACTCACGGTAACTCCACGCCGATTTGCTCATGCCCCAAGACTCGCCTTTTGGTGCGATTGGATCAATCTCAGCCGTGATGAAATCCTCGATCTGTCGCCTGCTGCGCACAAGAATCTCGCCGCCTGGATCAATCACATAGCTGTCGCCATAGCCGATGCCTTCATTGCGTGTGATGCCACTTTTTACGGGGTCGAGCACGACGTTGTTACCCCGCACAAAATAGACACTGTTCTCGATGGCTCGCGCCGTGTGATCGGCACGCACTTTCATGAAGTGGGAGATCAGTCCCTTGTCGGAGATGTAATTAAAATGCGGCGCAAAGATCACCCGCGCCCCTTTGAGAGCCAGGATGCGAGCGGGTTCGATGTAGCCGCCGTCAGCACAGATGAGCACGCCGAACTTCAGCCCATGATGCTCCCAAATAGGGAAGCTGCGACCCTGCTTGTGAAACGGCTGATAGGCTGCGCACTTGCTGTAGGTGCCGAGTAGATGCCCGCGATGCGCCACCACGACGGTGTTATAAATGTCAGTGCCGCGCTTTTCGTTGTAACCAACGATGCTTAGAGCCTCATAGCGACTGGTCACGTCCAGCACTCGCATCATTTCGTCTGAGTCATTGGCAAAGGCACCCTTCCGCGCGCCTTCCTCGGTATCGGGATAGCCGGTGAGAAAACACTCAGGAAAGCTGACGATGACTGCGCGCTCCTCATCAGCACGCTTCAAGCCTTCCTCAAAACGTTTCAAGTTGTGATCAAAGTCTCCGCACCAGGATTCAAACTGACAGTGGGCGATTTTCATGACGTCACTGTGTCCCGAAATCGTTTCAGGATACAAGCCTGGAAGCAGACTTTCGCCATGAGACTGAAATCCATCTTGCCCCTCGCGCCTGCGACGCTAAAACAGTGCGCATGGTACGACTCACAGTTCTCGGCAGCGGCAGTTCAGGTAACTGCGCCGTCGTGTCTACGGGTCGTACGACATTGCTGATCGATGCTGGATTGAGTGCGAAGCAAATCTGCCTACGGCTGGAGTCGGCGGGCTACTCGCTGGAGCAGCTCGATGGCATCCTGCTCACGCATGAGCATCAGGATCACACAGGCGGGCTGGAGGTGCTAAGTGGCAAACACAAGCTCTGCCTCTATGCCACGCCGCTTACGCAGGAGACGCTGCTGGGAAATTTAACATTCCGTGGCGCTCCTGCATGGAAGCTCATGAACACGGGCAGTGCTTTCGACTTCCAGGATCTGCGCATCGAGTGCTTCCCGGTGACGCATGATGCGGTGGACCCAGTGGGCTTTGTGATTGCTGATGAAGAGTCGCGTCTCGGCGTGCTCAGCGACGTGGGTTTCGTGACGAACCTCATCAAGGACCGCCTGCGTGGCTCTGACAGTTTGTTTGTCGAGGCCAACTATGATGCACAACTTTTAGAAGCCGACACGAAACGCCCATGGGCCACGAAGCAGCGCATCAGCTCACATCACGGGCATCTCTCGAATGATCAGGCCGCTGAGTTGCTCGAAGCCATCGCGCATCCAGGATTGCATCACGTCGTGCTCGGTCATCTCAGCGACGACTGCAATGATCCCGACCGCGTGGTGAAGCGGATGCAGGAGTCGCTGCACCGGGTCGGAGTTAAAGACACCCGCGTGATTTGTGCCGAGCGCCGCAAGCCGACACCGACACTCGAAGTGGCGCGGCGGCGGGTGAGTCTGGCGGTGAGCAGCGGTCTAGTGAGTCATCAGCAAATGGCCCTTCTTTGAATCATGCGCTCGCTCTATCTCATCATTGCCGGTCTTTTGCTCGCCTTGCTGGCCTGGTTTGGATGGTGGGCTTTTGGCAGGTCACCCAGAGATCAGGTGTTGGCGCGGCAGGCGGCATTTATCGCGGCGGTGGAGGATCGTGATTGGGATGAAGTGAAGCCCACGCTCACTGACGACTATGCGGACGATTATGGACATGATCGCGAGAGTGCTGTCGATGATGCCAGTACTGCACTGGGCGGCTTCATCATGCTCACCGTGAAGACGGAACTCGTGCAGGTGCAGGCCACGCCAAATCTGGCGATGGTGAAGCTCAAAATTCAGATGGAGGGCAAAGGATTGGGAATCAGTGAAGTGGTCGCCGCGCAGGTGAACAACCTCACGACGCCGTGGTTTTTTCACTGGCACAAGAAAGGGCGCTGGCCATGGGACTGGAAGATCGTGCAGATTCACAACGATGAACTGCGCATGCCGCAGTAAGTCTTTTCTAACTTCATGCTTCGATTCATCCTCAGCCGCACCTTGCAAGGACTCGCCGTCATCCTCGGCGTGCTTTGCATCACGTTCGGACTGCTGAGGCTGGCACCGGGCGGACCTTTTCAAAGTGAGCGTGATGTGCCGGAGCACATCCGCCAGCAGCAGAGGGTGATGTATGGGATGGACAAGCCGGTGCTCATTCAGTTGTGGAATCACATCGTGAGTTTTGCCACGTTCAATTTTCCGCCATCACCCAAATCACCAGGGCGCGGCGTGGAGGAAATTATCGCTCAGGCTTTTCCCGTGTCGGCTCAAGTGGGACTGGCAGCTTTGGCCATTGCTCTGGCGATTGGTATTCCCATCGGGGCCTTGGCGGCGCTGCGTCCGAACACGTTGGAGGATCGGGCCAGCACGGTGGCGGCCACGCTGGGCATCTGTACACCGAGCATGGTTCTGGGGCCTCTGCTGGCGCTCGTGTTTGGTTTGAAGCTGCGCTGGTTCAATGCCTCTGGCTGGTATGATGCCGATGACTGGGTGCTGCCTGCGGCGACGCTGGGCTTCATCTACAGCGCCTCGATCGCGCGGCTCACGCGCGGTGGTTTGCGCGAGACATTGGCTCAGGAATTCATCCGCACGGCGCGCGCCAAAGGAGCATCTGAACTGGCCATCGTGTTTCGTCATTCCTTCAAGCTCGCGTGTCTGCCGGTGCTGAACTACCTCGGCCCCACAGCGGCAGGTTTGATGACGGGCTCCATCATCACCGAGAGCGTGTTTCAACTGCCGGGGCTCGGTCAGCATTTCGTCGGTGCAGCAGTGAATCGAAACTACGAATTGGCCATGGCCACTGCGGCCTTCTACGCGCTGCTCATTGTTGGTTTCAATCTGCTGGTGGACATCCTCCAAGCGCTGCTGAACCCCCGCATCGGATTCAAAGAATGAGCAGCGTTTCCTCCCAGTCTCCATGGCGCAAGGCCTGGCAGCGTCTCGTGCGGAATCCGGTCACGGTGGCGGCGATGATCCTGCTGGCAGTGCTCGTTTTGCTCTGCTGCGCCGGGCCGTTTTTTTCATCGTATGGCCCGAATGATCAGGATCTGGAACTCAAGGCCACGGCTCCAAGCGCCGCGCACTGGCTGGGAACCGATCCGCTGGGGCGCGATCTCGCCACACGCATCTTGCATGGTGGGCGCATCTCGTTGCTTGTGGGCATCCTGGCTACGGGTGTGGCGTCAGTGATCGGTGTCGGTTACGGACTCATCGCCGGGCTGGCAGGCAGGCGCACGGATGCGGCGATGATGCGTCTCGTGGATGTGCTGTATGCCTTCCCATTCATCACCTTCGTCATCATCCTCGTCGTCATTTTTGGGCGGGCGTTCTGGCTCATCTTTGTCGCTATCGGCGCGGTGGAGTGGCTGACGATGGCGCGTGTGGTGCGCGGTCAGGTGCTGGCTTTGAAGGATCTCGAATTCGTGCTCGCCGCACGCGCGGCGGGCGCAGGTTTCTGGCATATCTTGATAAAGCACATGCTGCCAAACGTCATGGGTCCTGTCATCATCTACGCCAGTCTGACCGTGCCCGGTGTCATGCTGCTGGAGGCCACGCTCAGCTTCCTCGGACTCGGGATTCAGCCACCCGATGCAAGCTGGGGCGTGCTGATCAGCGAAGGTGCCGCCAGCATGGCCGTCTATCCCTGGATGCTCATCGGTCCCAGCATCTTCTTCAGCGCCACTTTGCTCGCCCTTAATTTGCTCGGTGACGCCCTGCGCGATGCACTCGATCCGAAGTCGGTGCAGGGGTGAGGCAGGAGTGAGGCAGGAGTGAGGCAGGAGTGAGGCAGGAGTGAGGCAGGAGTGAGGCAGGA
>CAZOVY010000001.1:0-135617 GCA_964583255.1 uncultured Prosthecobacter sp. | reverse complement strand
CTTTTGATCTGTTTCTGCGGGTCCGATCCAGTAGCCCGACAAGGAGCGATGGAATTCACCCGACGTTATTTTCGCGGAAGAGTCGAGCATGGTGCGCCTACTTTCAAAGGACACCCGCGCCGAAACAACGGGCTGCCCAGCGGCATTCACCACGGAGCCTGTGATGCCTTCGTCTGGCTCCAACGCGTGATCCATCTTCACGTCCTCGCCATCCGAGCTGAATCCTGCGGTGACGATTGCCATGCCAGGAGCATTGATCATCAAGATGCTTTTCATTCTGGTCCCAAGAATGCTGGCGGTGACGCTGTAATGGCCGGAGTCGTCTGTCTTGGCCGTCCCGCGTGAAGCAGAGATAAAGAGCGGAATGCTGGGGGAATCTCCCACCCTGATACCAAAATCGGTGCCGACACTGACCACGGCATCCTTGATGGGCTTGCCATCGCTTTTGCGAGTGATGGTGCCGCTCACTGTGACCTTCATGGTGATCTTCTTTGCTCCTTGAAGCGTCGGCTTCTTCGTCTCTTCGGCAGGGGCGTTGGTCAGGCCGACGAGCACGGCGGTGAGGAAGACAAGCAGCCCGAGTAGCCAGCGCGTGCGGCGACCTTTGGCGATGTCCATGAGCGCTTCGATGCGGCGGCGGAGGTCGTGTTTGTTTTCGCAGATGCCGAGCAGAGTGGCGGAGGTGAGGGCGAGCATCCAACCGGCGGCGGCACGATTGGCGAAGCTGAGGAGCAGCTCACCAAAACGATGTGCGTCATAGGCATCAGTGCTGCGCAGAGCGTGGGCATCAGCGGCCATCTCGGCCTCGGTGCGGAGACGGCGGGCGGCGATCCAGACGAGTGGATTGAACCAATGCAGGGCGATCACGATTGAGGCGACGAGCTGCGCCCACAAGTCGCAGCGTCGCAGATGAGCGAGTTCATGGAGCAGGATGAGTTTTAATGAGGTGGCGTCACTTTCCATGGCGACCTGCCGCGGCAGAAGAATGGCGGGTCGCAGGATGCCGAAGAGCGATGGTGCTGCGACCGCATCGGTGATGATGAGCCGAGGTGCCCAGCGGACCTGCGCGAGGCAGCAGGCTTCTCGGAAGACGGCTACTGTTTCAGGTGATGCGGTGTCTGCATCGCGTTGGAGTTTCCTGAGCAGCCGCAGATGCAGGAGGAGCATGACGCCGAGCACAGCGACGACTCCGAGGAGCCAGACGAAAGTCAATTTTTGGGCAAGGGTCCATGGGATGTGTGACGGGGGCTGCATGGTAGCAGGTGCCGTGCTTGACACCATTTCAACAAGCGTCTCCGTCTCGACTACAGGCACAGTTTCACGAGGCTCTGCGGGAGATGAAATCCGCTCCGGCAGCTTCACGGCCTCTCGCGAAAGCCGAGCCGGGACTTCCGCCATCCGTGACAGTGAGACGGAGGAAATGCCGATGTCTGGAACAGTGAAGCGCAGGATGACCAACAGCCACAAGCCATGCCGCCATGCCGGGGAGATGTGCCTGCGCAGCAACAAGAGAGCGAGCCAGATGGCCAGTGTGAGCAGTGCGCCTTTCCATGAAAGCGCAGTGATGGCGTGCAGCAAAGGTCCGGTGGTTTCGAACAGCGAGTTCATGGTGGGATCAGGCTTTGGGGTTGATCTGGTCGAGCAGTGCTTTCAGTTCGGCGATGTCCTTCTTCGTCAGCGAATGATGCTCGGCCACATGAGCCACCAGCGGCTGAAGCGTGCCGCCGAACATGCGGTCCAGGAAGCTGCACGTCTCCTCAGCCACACAGGCGCTGCGCTGGACGATGGGTGTGTAGAGAAAGCGATTGCCCTGCGGCTCCGTGGCGAGCGCGCCCTTGGCGGTGAGTCTGGCGAGCAGCGTCACCACCGTCGCACGCTTCCAGCCGCGGCCTTCCTCAAGCAGTGAGACAATCTCCTGTGAAGTGCGTGGCGAATGCTCCCAAAGCAGTTCCATGATGTCCCACTCTGCGTCCGTGATGGCGACCGAGGCTTTCGCGGCGCGGGATGATTTATTGGCGGCTTTTTTGCTCATGTTTACAGTTGTAGTCAGAAACGGCTACATTTGTAAACAATAATTTTCGCTAGCTGCGCTCTTCACACAATCGGGTCGGGACAAAATTCGCGGCGCTGACATTTAAGGCAGTGGTCACCGAGGTAGAAGGTGTCGAGGAAGGTCATGAGCTGGCCGATGACTTCGCGGTCTTCGGTGACGATGCCGGCTTCGAAGTTGCGGCGGTGATCGCTCTTCGCGCCAAGGCCTGCGCCGGTGAGGTTGGCGGAGCCGATGTAGGCGATGCGGCCATCGGCGATGATGCACTTCATGTGCATGCGCGGACAGAGGATGCGGCTGAAGAGATCGCTCTCGATGAGTTCGTGGAAGCGGTCGAAGTCGGCGCGGAATCGCGGGCCTGGCTCCTTGGCGTGGATGAGGCGGACTTCGACGCCTTCGCTGATTTTGCCAGCGAGCACTTGAAGGAAGGGGACGAATTTCCTGCCGCTGCTGACGTGCAGATCTTTGAGATCGGCGGTGACAAGCCAGAGCAGTTTCTTCGCGGCTGGCACGATCTCCTGGAGCACCGCCTGATAGGTCTCTTGATTGATGACGAGCTTGCTCACTCCGAGGCCTCCACCAATTCGGCGCTCACGATACCCTGCGTCACATGACGCGGCTGGGCGATGAGATCGACAAGCCGCTCGAAGATGTCTTTGCCGCGTGTGATTTCGATCTCGACGCGGAGGAAGTAGATCGGGATCTCACCAGCCGCGAGTTTGGGAAAGCGCACGTAGTCTTTCTCGGTGGTGAGGATGGCGTGCGCATCGGCCTTCACGCAGCGGTCGATGAACTGAGTGATCTCCTTTTCCTGAAAGCGATGGTGGTCCGTGAAGCGCACTGTCCAATGAACTTTGGCACCGAGTTTGCGGCAGCCATTTTCAAAACTCTCCGGCACGGCGATGCCGGATAAGGCACCGACATATTTGCCACGAAAAGCATCCAGCGGCAGTCGCTCGCCAGTATGAATGTCCTGGAAATAAACGGGCCGGTGCCGGCACTCGATGATCTCGGCGACGGCGTTGTAGCGGCGGATCTGCTGGATGACTTCATCACTGTCGCCATCGGACTTGGTGAGGAAGATGTAGCTGGCCCGACGCAGGCTTTTCGGCGGCTCACGCAGAGTGCCGCGTGGCAGCATGTAGCCAGTGCCAAACGGAGCCGTCTTGTCCACGAGCACGATGTCGTGGCGATGCTTGAGCTTAAGGTATTGCAGGCCGTCATCGAGGATCAAAACATCTGAGCCAAACCTGCGAATGGCATGTGCGCCGGCCTTCACGCGGTTGCGATCCACGACGACTGGCACGCCGGGGCAGTTGTGCGCGAGCATGAAGGGCTCGTCACCAGCGGTGTACGAGTCGAGCAGCACTTTTTCACCATCTGAGACGACGCGCGGAGGCAGGCCTTTCGGTTTGCGAGCGAGGCCGAGCTTCGCGGCGATTCGCCAGCTCAGCGGGGCTTTGCGCTGGCGCTTGCTTTTATAACCACGACTGAGAATGGCCACACGACGCCCGCGATCCCGGAGCGACTTGGCGAGCAGCTCGACGACCGGTGTTTTGCCCGTGCCGCCGACGGTGATATTCCCCACACTGATGACCGGCACGCCGAGGTGATGATCATGGATGTAGCGCTCGCGGTAGAGGTAGAGCCGTAGCTTCACCGCGCCTTTGTAGATACCCGACAGGAACCAGAACACAGTGCGCAACAACGACGCGCGAACCCCACGTCGATTGTGGATAATGACGTCGATGATGTATTGCTCGAGATCTTCGAGGGTGTCCTTCATGCGGTGCGCCGAGACTGCCGCAGGCCGTGGAGGGGCACAAGCGGCTTGGTTTCAAAACTTGCCATCACGGCTCTCGAAGTGAGTGGGCTTGTTGAGCGAAACGCCGCCGCTTTGAATCCATGATCCGACCCAATCGATGAGGTCCGCTTCAGAGAGTCTCGCTTGATCCAAGCTTTCAAAGCAAAAGCTAGCATCACTGAGTAAGGCATCGGGCGACTCAGTTCCGGTGAACCGCGCTACTTTGCCAAAGGACTTGGCGAACTGTTCCGCCGCGACACGCACATGGAGGGTCACGGAGCCGGTAAGATTGATCTTGAAGGCAGGCGTGGAGGCGTGTTCGAGAGTGAGCAGTGAGAGCGCATTCGCATCGCCCTGCCAGATGGTGTTGAAGTGGCCCATTGTCAGATCCACGGGCTCGCCACGCCAGACTTTCTGGGCGATGTCCACGAGCACGCCGTAACGCAGATCACAGGCGTAATTCAGGCGGATGAGAGAAACGGGTGTGCCGTGAGCGAGTGCGAAGTGCTCGAAGATGCGCTCCCTGCCGAGACAACTCTGCGCGTATTCGCCAGCTGGATTGGGCGTGTCGATTTCACGACTACCACTGCCGCTGGTCGGCACGAGGCCATAGACGTTGCCGGTGGAAAAAGCGGCGATACGGCTGTGTGGAAAGCGCTGACAGACGAGGCCGGGCAGCAACGCGTTCATGGCCCAGGTCAGCGGCTCCTGGCCTGTCGCGCCAAATTTCATCCCGGCCATGTAGATGATGTTCGGCGCATCTGGCAGCGCTGCCAAAGCGCGTTCATCGAGCAGGTCGCAGATGATGGTTTCGACACCGTTTTTTTCCAACTCAGTCCGCGCAGCCGCATCGCGAAAACGTGAGACACCGATGATGCGTCTCGTGGTGCCAGCTTCATCGCTCGCACGTTTCGCCATGCGGGCCAGTGACGGCCCCATTTTACCAGCGACGCCGAGAATGAGAATGTCTCCCTGCAATCGCTGCATCATCTCCACCACGGATTCCATCGGCTCACTGAGTCGGTCTTCCAACTCAATCAGCGTCGTGGGTGGACTGGGGACCTGACCACTCACGGGATCTTCAGAGCTTGGCCTGGACGGATCAGATCCGACTTGAGGCTGTTGGCTGCTTTGATCTTAGCCACTGTTGTGCCGCGCTTGCGAGCGATGGCATAGAGTGAGTCACCCGACACCACTTTGTAGCTGCCGCTAGACTTCTTGGCGGTGCTCTTGGACTTCGACGAGCTGGTCTTGGGCTTTGTCGAGGCTGTGGACTTCTTTGGCGTACTGCTGCTACCCGAGCTGGTCGTCGTCTTTGGCTTCGTACTCGTCGGTGCATTGAAAGCATACGGATCGGCTTCAATCGGAGCCGGAGGTGCCGTGTAGGTCGGCGCGGAACCGCCAGCTACCTGACCGGGCTGGCCTGGATAGGGATGATAGCCACCGTCGTTCGCATAATTCGCCACATAGGGGTCGCTCTGCGTGCTGGCTGACTTGTTGAAAGGATTCTGCCCATTTTCACAAGAGACGAGGCCGAGAGTGAGCGAGATCAACGTCAGGAGACGGGCGGTGGGAATCAGATGCATGAGGGTTCTAAGGGGTGCTTGGATTGGTTAAGACAGCGCGAGTATGGTTTTCCGCAGAGATTTGTTCAACCTGAAATGCCATGGCTGATAATTCGGACTCGCGGCCAGCGTTCCCATTCGCCCAGTCCCCGAAATCGCTTCACGCAGGTCTTGCGATTTCCATCGGACATCCCTAGTCTCGCAGTCCCCTTCATGAAAATTGGCTTTAATCTACTCCTCTGGACCGGTCACGTGACCGACGAAAACTTCCCCGTGATCGAAAAACTCAAGGCTGCCGGCTATGACGGTGTCGAGATCCCGATCTTTGATGTCAGTAATCCTGCACACTTCGCCGACATCGGCCGCGTGCTGAAAGACAATGGCCTCGAAGCCACTGCCGTGACCGTTTTGCCTGATGAAGCGCACAACGCCATCAGCCCAGTCGCCGCCAATCGCCAGGGTGCTATCGACCATCTCAAACGTGTGCTCGAATGTGCGCACGCAGCCGGTGTGCAGACGCTCTGCGGCCCGTATTACCAAGTGCTCGGCAACTTCACCGGCAAGTATCCGAGTGAGGCTGAACTCGATGGCGCTGCGGAAGTGCATCGCACCATCGCCCCTGTGGCTGAGGCTGCTGGCGTAAAGTGCGCCATCGAGGCGCTGAACCGCTTCGAAGCCCATCTGCTCAACACCATGGAGCAGGCAGCCAGCTACGTGAAGCGCGTCAATCACCCGAACTTCGGCACGATGTACGACACCTTCCACGCGAACATCGAAGAGAAGAATCCCTTCACCGCCATCGACACCGTTTTTGCCTCTGGCAAACTTAATCACGTCCACATCTCCGAGAACGACCGCGGCACACCAGGGCGCGGCCACATCAACATCACCGAGCAAATCCAGCATCTGAAAAAGATCGGCTATGACGGCTGGATGACGATCGAAGCCTTCGGTGGCTCCCTCCCCGACCTCGCCGCCGCCACGCGCGTCTGGCGCGACTTCTTCCCGAGTCCAGATCAGGTCTATCTCGAAGGCATCGAGGTGATCCGTAAAGCTTGGAACAAATAATCTCACCACCAACCCAGTCATCCCATGAGTATCGAAACTACCCCAACCACACGCCGACAATTCATCGGCACCACTGCCGCCACCGTTGCGAGCACTGGCCTCACCGTCGCTCAATCCGCCAACGTCGCTGGTAGCGACAAGATCAAAGTCGGCCTCATCGGCTGCGGCGGTCGCGGATCAGGCGCGGCCAATCAAGCGCTAAGCACCAAGCAGGAAGGCGTCGTCCTTCACGCCGTCGCCGATGCATTTAAAGAGAAGGCCGATGGTGCCCTCTCCAACCTGCGCGCCAAGCACGCCGAAAAAGTGCAGGTCGATGACTCACGCATCTTTACCGGTCTGGATGGCTACAAGAAAGTCATCGACTCCTGTGACCTCGTCATCCTCACCACACCTCCTGGCTTCCGCCCGTATCACTTTGAAGCCGCAGTGAATGCAGGAAAAAACATCTTCATGGAGAAGCCGGTCGCTGTGGACAGCCCCGGCATCCGCAAGGTCCAAGAGATGGCCAAGATCGCTGATGAAAAGAACCTCAAAGTCGTCGTCGGTCTTCAGCGCCGTTACCAGAATTGCTACATTGAGGCTCTCAAAGAAGTGAAGGAAAAGGGCATCATCGGCGACATCGTTTCCGGCCAAGTTTATTGGAATGGCGGCGGCATCTGGTTCCGTGACAAGCAGCCCGGCCAGTCCGAACTCATGTATCAGATCAACAACTGGTACTTCTTCACGTGGCTCTGCGGTGACCACATCAACGAACAGCACATCCACAACATCGACGTGGCCAACTGGTTCCTCGGCGGACACCCCATCAGCGCGCAGGGCATGGGTGGCCGCGAGCAGCGCACCGAGGCTAAGTTTGGTCAAATTTATGACCATCACTACGTCGAGTACACCTATGCCAACGGCGTCCGAGTGAACAGCCAGTGCCGCCACCAGTCCGGCGTTTACAATGCCGTGCGCGAAGAGTTCACCGGCACCAAAGGCAAAATTTACCTCATCAACAGCGGAGCCTGCTACGCCGTCGATCACAAGGGCAACACCATCTGGAAATACCGCCCAAGTGGTGAAGCCGCTGGTGCCCCCGAAGGCGAAGCCAAAGGCAAGAAGGCCCGCCGTGGCAGCGATCCTGATCCATATCAGGTCGAGCACGACACCCTCCAGGCCGCGATCCGCGAAAACAAACCGCTGAACAACGCCTACTACGGTGCCGAGTCCACTATGACCTCCATCATGGGTCGCATGGCCACCTACTCGGGCAAAGAACTCAAGTGGGACGAAGTGCTGAACTCCAAAGTTCAACACATGCCTGCCATCGTCACCGCTGAAACCGAACCCCCGGTCAAGCCTGATGCCAATGGTGCCTATCCTGTCGCCATCCCCGGTAAGCCAGGCGTGGAAATCGTCTAACGCTAAGCGTTAATCTAATCATCAACCCCGGCCCGCTGAAAAGCAGGCCGGGGTTTTTATTTGGCAGGAGACGCTCCGCCTGATTCCATCAAAATTCACCGAGCCAAAACACACTTATCCGTTATTCTTCACGAGTTGAAGACCCAAACATCCGCCTCCCGATCACCGATTCGCCTCTGCGGCTTTAGCCTCGTGGAAGCGCTGATTGTCGTCGCCATCATCGGAGCCTTTTCAGCCATGGCACTCGCCTATCTCGGGGGCTACCATCGGGAAGTCATGCTGAAAGTGCGTGATCGCCGCAATGCTCAAGAGATCACCGCTCTAGCCATGGGAGCCACCGCCGCTGGAGCAAGTGTCGTCATTGTTGGCGACATGGAAAGCACGATCCAAAACCTCATCGAAGGACGCAAGGGCACGGTCGGCACCTTCAAAGACCGACTCTTCCGTCTCACTCAGCTCAGCCAAGAAGAGATCGACGGAGCCCTTGAACACTTGGAGTGGCAAAATGGCATGCCCACCTACGTGCCCGGCGAAAACTGAGTCTTCACAGTCGAATTATTTCCGCCTAAATGCGGAAATAAATTCACTCTCCTCAGATTCCCCAGCCCTCACGATAGGCGGAGCGTTTCCAGAGTTTTTCGCCTTCGGGATTGTCGATCATTTTGCCGGTCTTGGGGTCACAGCGAACGACGGTGTTGGTGCGGTAGGCGATGTTGCCGAGGTGGCACATCATGGTGCTCTTCTGGCCTTCGTCGATGGGGCTATTCAGCTTGGCATTGCCTCGGATGGCTTCGAGGAAGTTGCCCATATGGGCGGGGTCGCCACCGCCGGCACCTTTGCTTTTACTGATTTCTGCGCCCTTTGGATCATAGATCGTCCACGAATCGCGTGCGATGGCCATGGTGCCGTTGTCGCCATAGAAAGTGACCTCACCGAGCGGCTTCTCAGCAGCTCGAGGATGGCATGAGCTTTGCAGCCATTCACAGCCAGCGTGACCGAAATCGTACACAGCGGTGCCGGTATCGGGCGTCTCCTGCTCGTCTTTGTAAAAGTAACGCCCGCCGTTGTAGGTGACCTTGAGCGGATACTCGCCTTTCAAGCCCCAGCGCATGATGTCGAGCGTGTGGATGCCGTTGTTGCCGAGTTCGCCATTGCCCCAATGCCAGAGCCAATGCCAGTCGTAGTGGGCGAACTTTTTCATGTCGTGCTTTGGGTCATCGGTCACGGGGCCCTGCCACATGTTCCAGTCGAGATCAGAGGAAGGTGGCAGTGCGAGCTGGCCGACTTCTTTGCGTGAGTTGTAATAGGCACCGCGAGCAAAGCGCGTCTCGCCGATGACTCCGCCATGCAAGGCGGCGATGGCTTCCTTCATCCAGGTGCGGCGTTGATTGCCCATCTGCACGAGCTTGCCGGACTTTTTCATGGCAGCGACGAGCGCTTCCGATTCGCCAGGGTTCTGACTGCCGGGCTTTTCGACATAGACGTTCTTGCCCGCTTGCAGGGCCAGGATGGCCATGGGCGTATGCCAGAAATTCGGCGTGGCGATGAAGACGGCATCGACGCTTTTGTCTTCGAGGATCTTGCGGAAGTCGCGCACGCCCTGGCAGGACGTGGCCTGCTTGTCGGCAACAACTTTCAGACCTTTGTCGAGCCGACCGGCGTCGGTTTCTGCGAGGTAGGCGATCTCCACATCTGGCATCGTGAGTAGCGCCTGCACATGCCCCATGCCACGACCGAGGGCGACGACGGCGACTTTGAGCTTCTTACCCGCCTTGTCAGCGGCGCGCAGTTTTGGCAGTGAAGAAAGCGCGGCAGTGAGGCCTAGCGCAGTGGTTTGAGAGAGTAGGGTGCGGCGGTTCATGGCAGGTCAAGTATCGTGACCGTGAGTGCCCATCTATCGCTGCGAATATCACCGGCTTCGATGCTTTCAGGCTTTTCATGGGCGGTGGCATGATTCATCTTGCTCGTCTTTTCCCATGAATGAAGAAGAACGTCAGGCCCATTACCATCTCATCAGCAAATGCATGCAGATGCCTTTTTGCCGTCATGTGATAGTGAGTCTGGATCGGCGCAACGAGTGGCACCGTGTGCGGCTAAAGCTGACGGTGGTGCAGCGGCTGCTTCCGCATCTGCTCTTCGCAGCGTTTGTCCTATTCTTCACGGCAAATGAGTCTCTAGGGCATAGAGTGACGATCGTGATCGTCGTGGGTGCGCTCATTGAGTTTGTATTTTGGGCTATTTCTCGTGGTAATGCTCGTGATGTCGTGATCGAGTTCGATGTTTCTGCCGATGTCTTGCGTGCGCCTTTGGCCGGTTTGGAGATCCAATCTTCTCATTTCACAGGATTCGCTTTGCAAGTGGTGAGGCATAAAGTCCGAACAAGGGGTAATCTGCTCCGACATGCTAATGATTACTGCTGCTTCTATGTCCGTATGGCGGACGGAAGTCTCCTGCCGCTGATCGCGGATTCAGCCCAGCAGACTAAGGCTTCTGGCTTCCACACTGCGGCACGAAAGTTGGCTGAGGGCACGGGTTTGCCGTTGATGGAGCCGGAGCACCAACACAAGCCGACCCCAATCAATCCATAGGCTAAAGTCAGGAAGCGCCACGGAGCCGGATGCTCAAGGCCGCCAATGTGGCCCCGATCAGATTCGCCACGAGATCCCAGCCGGTATTTTCATAGCCACCGACGTTCGTGTTCGGGATCGTCAGCACGGCGATGAATTCGACGACTTCATTCAATGCACCGAAGCCAACGCCTGCGGCGGCACTTAAAACCAGTAGGCCAAAGGTCGGTCTCAACTGAATGCCGAACCCACGCTGCATGGCTGACTTCAGGCAGTGCCAGCACACCCAGGTGGTGACGCCGAAACCGTAGGCGTGGACGATTTGATCATACTTCAACTTCTGCGGGATGATCCACCAACTGTAGAGCACGGCCTGATCGCCATTGAAAGGCCAGCCCTTTGGTAGCGGCACCAGCCCTCCCGCCATGTGCAGCAGCCCCCAGATGGAAAGCGCCCATAGCAATGCCGTCGTCAAATTCACAGCGCGATGCACCAACGTCACCACAGCGATGAGCACGAGCATGACGACGATGTAAAAGATGAACTCTTTGTTACCCTGTGCCATCGAGCCAGCCACAGCGGCGAGCATGTAGGCAGCGGTGAAAGCAAACAGAGGCAGTAAGCGCGGTGATGATTGGCTATTCATGAGGCGGTCAGGACTTGCGTATTAAAGATGCGATTTGCCCAGCATCCACAGCTTTGATTTGTGACTCTGTAAGGCACTCGGCGGGAGTGAACTCTGGGCGATGGGCGATGCGTCCAGCTTTCCAAACCCAGGCGCGGGGATTGTAGGGGCCGACTTTGCGCGGATCACTCCAGGTGTGGAGGCCTAACGTTTGATCATTCACTGCGGCGGCGATGTGCATAGGGCCGCTGTCCACACTGATGACCCAACGGGCAGTCCGAAGTACCCAGATGAGTTCTGCCAAACTAGTGCGGTGACTGAAGTCGGTGATGTGTGCGCCGACAGGCCGCGTTTGGTCATCGCTCATACCGACGAGGACGATGGGCTGCGGAGAAAGTGAATCACAGAGGGCTTGCAGGGCTTCGTTTGAAAGAGATTTACCGACGCCGCGTGACCAGGGATGGATGACGATGAGATCATCACGCTGCGGCCAATTTTTCGGCGCCTGACCTGGAGCTAGCGGGAAGCTGAGCGTGTCGGCATTCACCTCAATACCAAAAGCACGCGGCAGGGCGAGGTAACGATCGACGGCATGAGCGGCAGCATCGACCTGAATGACATGATCGTGCAAAAAGCGCGCGCCTTCGCGTGAGTCAGAGAGGCCTATGATGCGACGCGAGCCACTGGCGCGTGAGAGCATGGCGCTGCGGAAGAGGCCCTGAAAGTCGAGCACGATCTCGGGGCCATCGCGTGAGGGAAGTGCCTGCTGCGCCCAGCGTCTAGCTTTGAAGATGGCGGTGGCCCCACGAAAGCTTTTGCGGGGAAAAGGAATGACTTCACCCAACCAAGGCGTGCCCTCTAGCAGCGGAGTCCACTCAGTGTTAGCAAGCCAGCGCAGCTTTAAATTTGGATAGGCCTGATGGATCGCATGAACGGCAGGCAGGGTGTGCACGATGTCGCCCAGCGAACTGGGTTTCACGATCAAGGCTGATCGGAAGCCCGCGAGAGATGGCAACGCGGTTGCGCTCATGGGTCACTTGCCCAGCGAGAGGCGATCTGCCAGCAGGGAAGGCAGGCCAGCCGCGCGGATCTTATCCTGCGCGCCCTGGATATCATACTCCAGGCGGCGAATGGAGATGGTCTGGGCCTGCACATCATAGATGGCGTAGGCAGCACGCCAGTCGCCATCGCGCGGCTGACCGACACTGCCGACGTTGACAAAATACTTCACGCCGCGCTGGAGTTGCACGTCGTTTCCGCGAGCGGCACGGACGGAGTCGTCTTTTTCAAAGATGCGCGGCACATGCGTATGACCGTAAAAGCAAACCTGGGTGAACTGGTAGCTAAAGCTGGCCATGGCATCGAACCGGTTCGTTACGTAGCCCCAACTTCCAGGCGAATCGAGCGTGGCATGGACGACGGTGAAGTCGCGCACCTGACGGACGAGTTTTAAATCACGCAGCCATTGGCGCTGATCTTCACTGAGCTGCTCACGGGTCCAGAGCAGGGCGGCCTGAGCCAGAGGGTTCAGCTCTTCGAGATTACTCGTACTGGCAGCACCTTCATCGTGATTACCACGGACGACGGGGCAGCCCATCTGGCGCACGGTTTCGAGGCACTCGGACGGATTAGCGGCATAGCCAACGATGTCACCCAGACAGACGTAATTTGAGCAGCCCTGCTCTTGGGCATCCCACAACACGGTCTGGAGCGCCTCAAGGTTGGCGTGGATGTCTCCAAATAGGGCAAATTTCATCGGTCGTTCTGCGGCAGGGATGGTTAGAGGGCGCGCATAGTCGGGACAGGATGACGGAAATCAAGCGATTAGGAAGATGTTCATCTGTCCAAAACGCAGACGTGGAGAAGACCTGTCGGCTAACTTTCATGAAGGTGCGCGAGCAGTTTTCATCATTGCCTGTTCATCGGGCGTGGTCCCCTGCCCTTTTATTGGAATTCAATCATGAGGCTTGGCAAAAGAAGCCGCCGCGTGCTGTATTCATCCCTCATGAACGCACCCCGCCCCTGGCTGATCGCCGAAACGAACTGGAAGCATGTCAAAGCCACGCGCTATGAAGTCGCGGTACTACCATGGGGCGCGACTGAGGCCCATAACTGGCACCTGCCCTATGCCACCGACAGTCTGCAAAACGAAGCTATGGTCGCCGAGTCAGGCCGCATCGCGTGGGAGGCCGGGGCCAAGGTAGCGATCCTACCAAACATCCCCTTTGGCGTGCAGACGGGTCAGCTCGACATCCCTTTCTGCATCAATATGAACCCGAGCACGCAGATGGCCGTGCTGGAGGACATCATCTCATCGCTAGAAGGAGTGGGCGTGCCGAAATTTGTGATCTTCAACGGACATGGTGGCAATGACTTCCGCCAAATGCTGCGCGAGTTGCAAGCCAAGCATCCACGCATCCATCTCAGCCTAGTGAACTGGTTTCACATGGATGCAGGTAAAGACATTTTCACGATTGTCGGTGATCACGCCGATGAGCGTGAAACGAGTCTCGTCATGCATTTGCATCCCGATCTCGTTTTGCCAAAAAGCGAATGGGGTGAAGGCACTGACAATCTGCCCAAGCTCAAAGCCCTGCGCGAGAAATGGGCCTGGGCACAGCGCCCCTGGACGCAGGCGACGAACGACACCGGCTCTGGCGACCCACAACACTCCACGGCAGACAAAGGCGCTCAGTATTTCCAGCGTCTGACGGAAAAGTTTGCCAGCTACCTGATCGAGCTAGCGTCAGTGGATGCGACGACGCTTTACCAGCACAAATAAAAAACGCGCGCGATCCTCGAGGCTGAAGACGCGAGCCATTTACTTCACTCGATAGGCCTCCACTTCGGTCGTGAAGGCGAAGGTGTTGGGAAAACCGCCAGCCTGCTGCGCGTGATGGTCCAGGTAAGTGAGGCGGACGTAGCGGGCTTCGGAGTCGGGGAAGGAGATGGCGGCACGCTCGGACTTGGCGAGCGTGAAGATGTGTTTGCCGACTTCGCGGAAGTCTTTGCCATCTAGGCTGATCGAGACCGCGACGGTTTTCGTGGAGCCGATCTCAGGCGCGCCGAGGCAAATGAGATTAAGCTTCCGCGGCTGCTTGAGATCAATGGTGACGTACTTGGGGAATTTGTCCGTGTTGCCTGTGGCGTAGACGTTGGGAGCACCGGATGCCCAGGAGCCGTTGGTCAGTCCGGTATCCACGCCGTAGATGTTCTTGTCGCTGCTCACCCACTGGCAATCACGTGCGAAGTTGCTGCCGAGATCAGGATCGACGGGCCAGTGCGTGTGAAAGGCGGTGGCAGGCAGGCCGTCTTTGTCCATGAGATTAGCGATGGCGAGCTTGCTCCAGGCGAATCGCGCGCGACGGGGCTCAGGTACTTTGGTCGAAGTGATGAGCACGCTGTCGCCATCAATCTTTGCCTCAGCGGCGTGGAAGATGCCATCGCGTCCGGCGAGTTCAAAGTGCGTGAGCGGTTTGCCATCGCGCGAGGCGAGGCCGCTGGCAGCGTGATCGAACTTCACGCGAATGGCCGAGCCTTCGACAGCGTAGCTGGCATAGAGCGGGCCGTTCGGGTCGATCTCGCTGCGGCCATAGGTCTTCGCAAGCGCCCAGAGTGAGAGGCGGCGGGCGACTTCTTTTTTCTTTGCCGGATGGATGTCAGGCACCTCACCTATGTCGGAGATGGCAGCCATACCGGTGTGCGGAATTTTGAGGCACTCGCGCTGCGCCTGCCAGAACTGGGCGAGGATCTCCACATCCTCCGTGCCGTATTGGTAGGGCGCGATCTGCACGAAGTAGAAGGGCAAATCCGGCTGCTGGAAGACGCTGCGCCAGGAGGCGAGCAGGGCTTTCTTCTTGTCGGTATAGACAAAGCCTTCGCCGTGATTCGACTCGCCCTGATACCAGATGGCCCCGCGCATGGCGAAGGGGACAAGCGGGTGGATCATCGCGTTGTAGAGCGCCGTCGGTGTGCCTGCACCGGCTGTGAGTGCGGACGGTTGCGCTGGCATGGCAGGGACGGGCAGTTTTTTCGCCAAAGCCTCGCGCGCGGCTTTGCTCCAAGTCTCGATGGCGACGAGGTGCTTTTCATTCGCGGCGCGGTAGCTATCGCTGCCGGGGATTTTGGCGCGGGTGTCAGCGGTGAATGCTTTCAATTCTGGTACCGTGTCGAAGCCTTCAATGCTGGTCCATGGCTCGATGCGTGTGCCACCCCATGCGCTGAGCACGATGCCGACGGGCACCTTCAGTTCTTCATGCAACTTCAGTCCAAAGTAATAGCCGATGGCCGAAAACGAAGCCGCACTTTCTGGCGAGCTACGTGCCCATGCGGCAGGCACATCGTCCTGCGGAGTGAGCGCCACGGTCTTCGGCACTTCGATGAGGCGCAGGTTTGGATGCGTGGAGTTTGGGATGTCGGCCTTCGAGTCCGGTTTCATCTGCATCTCCCACTCCATGTTTGATTGGCCAGACGCGAGCCACACTTCACCGACGAGCACATCCTGCACGGCCACGTTGCCTGCTTTCAGCACCTGCGGTTCGGCAGTCGCGGGCATGGCATCCAGCTTCACCATCCACTTGCCAGCCGCATCCGCCTTTGCGGTCTTCTTTTGCCCAGCGAACTCGACGGTGACTTCCTCACCCGGCGCTGCCTTGCCCCAAACCGGCACCGCTTTGTCACGCTGGAGCACCATGTGATCGGTGAAGATGGACGGCAGCTTCACCGCAGCCTGTGCGGAGCTGAGAGTGACAAGGAAAGCGAGGAGCAGATTAGGCTTCATGATGGGACTGCACATACGCGATCAAGAGCCTGTTTCATCTCTGTTTTGAGGGCTTGGTTAATGCGGATCTGCATCGGCCTCCCAGGCCCGCAACCGGGCATCCAGCCAAAACGGGAGCAGCGGCACGAGTGAGGCAAGAAACAAACCTGCCGCCCGCACCAGCGACCATCGGCCTGCTCGCATCGCGAGGGCGAGCGTGAGGCAGAAGATCATGAACAACCCGCCGTGAATGCCGCCGACGATCTTCACCGCCAGTGGCTGACCCCAGACATACTTCAGCGGCATCGCCACGCCGAGGAGCAGCAGGTAGGAAATAGCTTCCGCGAGTGCAGTATAGCGGAAGTAGCGGATGGATGTAGCGGCGGACATTGTGCGGAAAAGATATGCGTGCTGTTTGCGAACGTTCCAGTGCTGGTTTGCTCTATGAATCTGGCATTTGACCAAGCCGCCGTACTGCGCCACCCCATCGCCTGCTAACGCCAACCTATGACTATGATCCGCCGACTATTGCCCCTCGTCCTGCTCGTCTCCGCGTCCCTCTTTGCGGATGAAGCCGCCACACCCGTCGATCAGATCAAGATCAAGAAAGACTTCAAAGTCGAGCTGCTCTACACCGTGCCAAAGGGCGATCAAGGTTCATGGGTAAGCATGTGCCTCGATGACAAAGGTCGCCTCATCGCCTCTGACCAATACGGCGCATTGTATCGTATCACGCCGCCAGCGATTGGCAGTACTGCTGACACGAAGATCGAGAAGATCGACCTGCCCATCGGCGCTGCACAGGGCATGGCTTTCGTCAAAGGCAGCATCTATCTCCAGGTCAATGGCGACGAGTTCCAAGGGCGTGGTTTGTACAAAGTCAGCGACACCAATGGAGACGACACCTTTGATAAGGTCGATCTCATGCGCGGCTACACCGAGCGCGCGGGTGAGCATGGGCCGCACTACGTCGTGCCGGGACCGGATGGAGAGAGCATTTATGTCATCGTCGGCAATCAAACACCACTGACCGAATACACAAAGAATCGCGTGCCTGCGGTGTGGCAGGAAGATCTGCTTCTGCCGCGCATCTATGGCCGTGGCTTCATGAAGGACGCGCTGGCTCCGCGTGGCTGGGTGGCAAAGGTCAGCCTCGATGGCAAGGACTGGGAACTCATCACCACCGGCTTCCGCAATGAATACGGCGCAGCCTTCAATCATGAGGGCGATCTCTTCACCTTCGATGCCGACATGGAGTGGGACATGAGCCTGCCATGGTATCGCCCCACGCGTGTTTGCCAGGTGCTCAGTGGCAGTGAATTTGGCTGGCGTAATGGCAGCGGGAAATGGCCCGTACGCTGGGAGGATAGCGTGCCGCCAGTGCAGGACATCGGCCCCGGCTCACCCACGGGCACGCAGTTTGGCTATGGGGCGAAGTTTCCCGTGAAATACCAAGAGGCCTACTTCATCTGCGACTGGAGCTACGGCAAAATGTATGCCGTCCATCTCCGCCCTGATGGCGCGGGCTATGCCGCTGACTTTGAGGAATTCATGAGCGCACAACCACTGCCGCTTACCGATCTCGTCATCAATCCAAAGGACGGAGCCATGTATGTCAGCATCGGTGGCCGCAAGACACAGTCAGCGCTTTATCGCGTCACCTACATCGGCAGTGAGTCCACCGCCCCGCAGCCCATGAAGCTCGAAGGCGAGGAGAAAACGCTGCACGAACTACGCCGCAGTTTAGAAGCCTTCCACGGAACAAAAGATCCCTCCGCCGTGGAGACAGCTTGGCCACACCTCGCTCACTCCGACCGCCTCATCCGCAATGCAGCACGCATCGCCATCGAGCATCAACCCGTGGCTACATGGAAGGAAAAAGCTCTCGCAGAAACAAACCCACGCACCGCATTAACGGCACTCATGGCGCTCATTCGTCACACCAGTGCAGCGGATCAAAAGGCGGTCATCGCCGCGCTTGATAAGATTTCGTTCAGTGGACTAGACCTGCTAAGTCAGACGACTCTTCTGCGGAACTACACACTCGCGTTCCTTCGCCTCGGCGAACCAACACCCGAACAAAAGAAGAGCACCATCGCGCGCTTCGCACCGCTTTTCCCACACAAGGACGTAGGCCTCAGTCTGGACCTCTGTGAGATGCTTGTGTATCTGGGTGATGAAGGAGTCATCGCCAAAGCTGTGCCACTGGTGAACGGCGCACCCACACAGGAAGAACAAATCGGCTACGCCAAAAGTCTGCGCCTCGCCAAAGTTGGTTGGACGCCACCCCTGCGTGAGGACTTCTTCAAGTGGTTTACTCGCGCCTCCACCTTCACTGGCGGTGCCAGCTTTGGCATGTTCATTGAAGATATCAAACGCGACAGCCTCGCGGGTCTAAGTGATGCTGATAAATTAGCGCTCAAGCCCATCCTCGATGCCAAGCCCGAAGCCAAAGGCCCATCCTTTGGAGCCAAGCAACTCGGCTACGTCAAACAGTGGATCGTCAAAGATCTCGAAGGACTGCTAAATGTCGGACTCGAAGGCGGGCGCAACTTTGAAAATGGCCGCAACAGCTTCGGCGCCATCGGCTGCTTTGCCTGCCATCGGTTCAACTTTGAAGGCGGTGCCGTCGGCCCCGATCTCACCAGCGTCAGCGGCAAATTCGGCCCGCGCGATCTGCTGGAGTCCATCATCGAACCAAGCAAAGAAATCAGCGATCAATACGGCAGCATGGACTTCAAGATGAAGGACGGCAGCCTCGTCGTGGGTCGCATCATGAATCTCAAAGAGGACACGCTGATGGTGAACATCAACATGCTCGACCCCAACGCTATCCAGACCCTAAAACGTGGAGACATCGACAGCATCAACCCGAGCAAGATCAGCATGATGCCGGCCGGACTGGTCAACATGCTCAAGGAAAACGACATCCTCGACCTCCTCGCCTACCTCCTGAGTAAAGGCGATCCGAAGCATGCCTTCTTCAGTACCAAGTGAGCCTTCGTTGCGACAGCCTTTTGATTGATGTCACTTGATCATCAAGCGGCCAAGAATCGCACGACGAGTCTGGTTCTTTTACCCTGCTAGATAAAACTCGTTTTACACGACCACTGACAAGCGTAGCATCTGTGCAGCAACGAAAACATGAGCGCCCCCGAACCGAGCAGCGACAACCGCCTGAAGCAGGCCGAAAAGATCACCACCCATCCCGAGCAGTACAAAGTCTGCGAAGGTTGTGGCTCGATCGTCGTTGTGCGCGCCGTGACCTGCCCGAGTTGCCACGCCTATCGCTTTGACGCCACTGCCATTCGAGTCGTCGCTCAGGCCAAAGATCTGGCCAAGCGCGCAGCGAACTCCGTGCTCGCTTCAGATTTGAACTAGCACGGCCCCAAGTATCAACCTAGAAGGCTCAGCACATTGAGTCATGAGGTCGGTGCTATGGCAAAGCTTTTGCCTTGAGAGAAGAACCTGAGCAAACTCTACCGGAAGATACCCGTAGAGATGACGCCTGAATTTTTGGAATTCAGCAATATGAGTCACCTGACACCTTCCGGTAGAGTTCTTGAGCATGGGTTTGACGTTCAAGCAGTGGCTGCCCCTTTTAACCTCAAAACCCGCCACACCTGCTTTGCGAAGACCTGCATCGAACGAGTCGTCACCGAGTTGAAAGGCGAGCCTGCGGTCACTGGCACGACAGTTCCGTGATTAGGATCCAATCAATGAAAAAGCGGCCTGACTTTCGCGAGACCGCTTTCGTGAGGGTTCTTGTACGGGCCCCAGTCTAATAATTGCGCGAGGTCTGGGTTTCCACTGTGGTGGACATTGGGACGAGTGAAGACGGTGATCTTACCGTGGTTTCTTCCGTCGTTGTCGTGGTGGTGGTGCCGCGATTGTGGCGGTGATCGTCATCATCATCGTCGTCGTCATAAGTCTCGCAGTTGGAGAGGCACAGAAGGCTGGCGGATGCCAGGAGGGTGAGGAGCAGTTTGTTCATAGTCGTGGTACTGTTTTGAGTGGTTATTTTTTTGTTTCGGTGGTGGTGGTCGTGGTCTTCTTTTCCTCGGTGGTCGTAGGCCCCGGCGGATTGACGATGATCGTTTTGCTTTCCACCTTGTTCGGAGGGGTGACGATCGTGGTGTTCTTCTCGATCACTCTCTCTGGAGTGGAGGTGGTGACACGGGCGTCGCAAGCGACAAGCAAGGCTGCGATCGCAGCAAGGATGATGTGTGTTTTCATGGCAGGTAGTTACTGGAGTTTGAATGGCGGGTGTGAGTGCTTCCCATGTGACTCTCACTCTGATGAATGTGTGATGAAGCGTTAATTGTTCCTGGTGGTGGTGGTCGTGGTTTTCTTGGTTTCTATGACCGGAGTCGGGATGACCAAGGACTTTCTCACGATGACTTTGTTGGCCATAAAGGTGTCTCCAACCTTGGTGTAATACACCGTGACAGGGAGGCCGGACTTCACCGTCTCGATGGAAACCGGAGCTCCGCTTTCATCCACATAAGTCGTCGTCTTGCTATAGGTGTATGGAAGGGGTTCAGGAGATGATTCTGTCCGCAGGATAATCCGCTGCGGCCCGAACTCGCTGATGGTTCCCATGGACATGGTCGTGGTCTGAGTTGTTTGGACGGGTGAAACAGTAGCCACGGTGACGACGGGCGCGACAGTGGCTATGGGTGCGACGACGCCTGTCTTCACCATGATCTTGGAGGCGATCAGTGTGTCCCCCACCTTGGTGTAATACACGGTGACCGGAAGCCCTGAAGTCACGAGCCTAGCGGAAACGGCGTTGCCGTTTTCATCCACATAGTTTGTCGTGTCAGTGGAGATGTAGCGCACTGGCTGGCTGCCTGCGACCGTTTTGATGATGAGCCCCTGCGGGCCAAACTCGCTGACGGTTCCCTCAGAAGTGGTGGTGGTTGCCGTGGCTTCGATATTCTGAGCGTGAGTGATGCCGGCCGTGGTGAGCGTTGCTATGAACAGCAGGGCGCCATATGATTTGAAGAGTGTGTTTTTCATGGGACCTGAGGCTATGAGCCGGGGCGAAATATCGCCATGGGGTCTAACCCCACTTTGCCGGCGCAACACGCCGGGCAACTCAAAGTCGGGTTTCACCCCATGGCCTCAGGACGGGCGAGCGGCGAGGCGTGGATGCGTCAACCAAAACCACCACCTACCAAAATCTCATGAAGACCCCGCTGTTTCTACTCCCTGTTCTCTGCCTCGTGCAGCTTCCCTTGCACGCGCAAGTTACCGTCGTTCCCGCATCACCGGCAACACCAAGTGTCGTCGTGGTACAACCCGGGGTTCAGATCGTGGCGCAACCTTCCATCGTGGTGCGCACGCTCGATTCCGCCGTTGTGCAGCGCCAGTTGTCACTGGCACCCAAGGTGGTGATCGTGACGCCCGCCCCACAGACGGCGGTGAAAACCACCAAGACGACCACTGTCGTGGACACTCCCGGCCAGCCGCGCCGTGTTTATAATTCAGAGCGCAGTGTCGTGCTGGTGGAAGACCAGGGGCAAAGCCGCGAGCTTCCCTATGTGACACTCCCGGTTCTCTTTGTGAAAGAGACGGCGGAGCTGCTCGACGAAGAATCACGCAACGCACTACAACAAGTGGCAGGCGTGATTCTCGCGATCACCAAGACAGAGGCCGGCACCGTCTTTGACATCGAAGGCCATACGAGCACGGATGGCACGAGTGAATACAACGTGACGCTGTCAGCAGCGCGCGCCCAGCGCGTGTATGATGAACTTACCCAACGCTACAGCGTACCAGCCAGCGTGCTGAGCGCCCACGGCTATGGTGAGAACTTCCCCATGTATCCCCAGGGCAACGAAGCCGAAATGCAGCAGGACCGCCGCGTGCTCGTGGTGCGGACGAAATAAATGGTGGGGACAGAGGCCATCGCACAAACTTTGTTCATCTCACCGTCCCGTGCCCGCAAAGGCACGGGACTTTTCGTTTTGTACAGGTGCGACGAATGACTCAGCAACAGCATGGCATGAAGTTTACGGCGTCATCGACATGCTGCCTGACTGCTGCACGCCCAGCAGGTGGCCGGCGACCTTGCTCTGCTTCTGGAAGATGCTGCCTCCAAACTTGAAGGTGCTGCCAGTGGCGGTGTGCTTGTAGGTGCCGGTGATGGCGGTAGTCGCAGCGCTGACGGAGAAGGTCCAGGTTTCACCTGGGTTGAGTCCGGCGAGTTTATCGAGAGAACTCCAACTGAAGAGCCGGGAGCCTGGAACATAGGAGAGATTGCCGCCGAAGAACTGCGCCTGGGCGGTGGTCAGCACGCCGGGAAGATCTGGCAGGTTTACCAGCGTGGCGAAACGACAGCCGAGGATGCTGCGGTTGAGATTGAAACCGCCGATGTAGTAGGAGCCCGTGGTGGCGGGCAGCTTGCGCCAGTTCACATAACCGTCGAGATCGCTCACACCCGCTTCATCGCGAAGACGAAACTCACCCGCGATGAAGCCGGTGCCGATAGGGATGTAGAAGGCGCACTCTGGTCCCCCAGTGGGCTGGTTGGAGAGGTACACGGGCAGCGATACGGTAGGAGTGCCGTCAGGCAGAGTGAGTTTCAAAGTGCCGTCACCTTTGCTATTGATCACGAGACTACCATAGGCGCTGCCTTGTGGCTCGGTGGGGCTGCCATTGTCCTCACCTGGAATAGCGATGGTGTAGGTGCCCATGTGATTCGTGGCACTCCAGTCAAAGTTTTCGAGAATGACCGCATCGGCAGTATTCACGCCATCACTGACCTGCCCATGCACACGCCACTCGCCGGTTTCGGGAGAGGCACCGTTGTAAAAGAAGCCGAGAGACACACTGAGCGGCGGCTTGCCTGTGCGCGTGACTGAGCCGGTGTAGGCGCCGCCTGCGAACGTGCCCGCGAAGGGATAAGACACGCCATCCCAATATACTTTTCCGGTGAAGGGACCGGTGTGCGTGCCTTTGAAGCTCATGTGGCCCAGCACACGCAGCGAGGGCCCCTGCCCCTGTTTGAGCAGCCCGCTCATCTCGGCAAAATAACCGACAGGAACAAACGAGGTGTAAGCGAGCGGCACCCAGTCCACCGCAGGGCGCGCGAGCGTGACAAGCGGCACGCTGGATGTCGCGGACGTGAGCAGTGTGTAGGTGCCTTTGGCATTGTTCCAGCCGCGCACGCGGACGTAGTAGGTGCCCGCCTCCAGTTTGGCTTGCATGAGGAAGTTTTTGCCGACTCCGAAACCGTCATTGTTGGTTAGGAGCAGGTTACCATTGGCATCAAAGAGATCGCCCATGGCATCCAATGCACCGGTGGTGTAGATGCTGATGGTCGTCGCCGCAGGGATGCTGAAGCGGAAGAAATCCTGGTCACCCACGACTTCGAGTTTGCCTGCCTTACTGTCCGTGGGGTTCACCGGCGTGGCGGCGGTGATGGAGTTGCCGTGATCATCCACCGCTGTGGCGAGCGAGAGTGAGATGTCGTCAAATTCAAATCCATCGTTAGGCCACGAGGAGTCATCGTATTGCTGGAACTTGATCTGGAAGTCCGAGGTGAAACTGATGGAGGCGGCGGCGATGGCGTCATCGAGATCAATCGATGCGGTCGTCCAGGTGCCGTCTGCATTGTCCAAAAAGTCCACCGTGTGCCAGTTCACTCCATCGGCGCTGATGCTCACACCATCGCCCGCCGTGTGGCCGGTAAAGGTGTCGGACAGCCGGTCGTTTTCATCGCCGGACTCGCGATTTTTAAAGCTCAGTGTCACTCCGGTCAGTCCCTGTAGGTTCGCATGCAGCGTGGCCTCATTGAGGGAGAAGAAATTGGCGGACACACGATCATCCATGCGCAGAGCTCCAGCTACGACGGCCACGCGGCCCTCGTTGCTGCTGTAAAAGCTCCAGCCATTCGCGGCAGTCGGCAGCGTGGTGGCGGTGAAGCTTTGCGTGTAGGTGCCTCCGCCGGGAATCGTCGCCACCGTGAAGTTGCCGGGAAGAACGGTGAGCGTGACGGGCACATTGACCACGCCACCCGTGCCGGCATCGACCCTGATGTTCGCTGCATAGTCACCTGCGGCGAGGGCGCGCGTGTCAAAGTTGATGCTGATGTTGTCCGTCTCGGTCTTGGCAGTGCCCTTGTTGTTCGAGATGAAACACCAGCCCTGGTTGCTGCTCAGGGTATAGGTAAGTGTGCCGCCGCCTGTGTTGCTGATCTGTAAAACTTCCGGCGCGGGGCTGGCACCGCCGGTGGAGTTCAGCACGAGCGAGCCGGGTGTCACACTCAGTTGCGGAGTCGCCGGGCCGACCACCACCTTGTCGATGAAGCCGCAGTCCAGTCCGCGCGCCTCGTTGGCATCCTTGCTGTACTTCCAGAACAGTGTGTGCGGCCCGGCGCTCAGTGAATAGGTGTACTGCTGCCAGGGCTGGTTCTGGCCGGAAATGGACGCGATGTCCGTGGCACCGTCGCGGAAGATGAGCTTGTCATAGCCCGCCTCACAATCCACACGCCAGTAGAAGCTGATCGTCGCCGGCCCGTTGATGGTGGCGATGAGCGAGCTGTTCTGACCATCTGGCGTGACGGTGCCGCTGCGCGCGCAGTCCGTTTTGTCAAAAGCGTCAGCCGCCTGCCCGAACCAGCCTTGTGTCGCGGGCAATGTGTTGGTGTTCCAGCCACCAGTGGGTGTGTAGTCCAGAGCCGTGGCCAGCAGCAACGTGGTGTTTCCCAGCACCACCAGACGCACATCGACATAGCGGGGCGTGCCTTTCGTGGGCGTTACGGTGACCCGACCCGTGTAGGTGCCAGCCTTCAGTCCCGTGACATTAAAAGTGATCGTGATGGGATCAAACTCGCCGCTGCTTGATCCACTGGCAGGCGCGATGCTCATCCAGGTGCTGGCTTCAGTGGCAGTGTAGTTGAGGACACCACCACCTTCGTTCCAGACCTCGAAGGACTGGGTGGGCGGATTCACACCGAGATCCGCCGCGATCGCGATCTCATTGGTGCTGATTTCTAGACTGGGGGAGCTTTGCACAAACATGATCTGGTCCACGAAGCCCGCATCTCCACCCACGGCGAGGGCGGGATCTTTTTTGTACTTCCAGCCCAGCTTGTGTACACCATCGGCGATGGGCAGGTTCACCTGAGCCCAGCTTGTGTTGCCGCTGATCTGCTGGTTCATCACGCCATCAATCTCGAACTTGAGATAATCAGCGTTCGCCTCCGAGTCCGTGCGCCACCAGAAGGACACGGTGCCCGGCCCGGTGACATTGAAGAAGAAAGTGGATTCTTGATTGTTGCCGACCGGGCCGCTGCGTCCGGCATGGACGCTGTCATAAGAGTCTGCGGTCTGTCCAAACCAGGCACTGCCAGCATTCGTCATTGTGATCGCAGGCAGATCCACAGCCTTAGCCAGCGGCACTGAGCTGCCGGTGATTTTCAGCCGCACGATCAACTCCTGCGGTGCGGCACCCGGTGCGGTCACGCGGATGCGCCCGACATAGAGTCCCGCTAGAAGTGAAGTGGTGCTGAAGTTCAGATTGATCGTGTCCGTCTCCGTCGTGGCGCTGCCGGTGGCAGGGCTGACACTCATCCACGAGGCATCGTCCGTGATGGTGTAGGCCAGTGTCCGCGCGCCTGAGTTGCGAATGGTGAAGGTCGTGCTGGCCGCATTCGTGGCAGCGGCTGTGATGACACCGACGGAAACAGGCGAAAGCGCGATCACCGGCGAGTCTGAGCGCAGACCTGACTGGATCAATGAGTAAGCCTGCTGTCCGCCGCTCAACGTGCCTTTGTGATTCACCGTCACGGTGTAACTCCCCGCCACTGGCGCGGCGATGTAGATCTGCTCCACATTGTCACGCACGTTGTCACCTGTCGTGGCATTGTTGGTCGGACTGGCTGGATTCAGGATGTAAGGCTGCACGATGCCACCGGGCCCGCTGATGCGCACATCGAGGTCATTCACCAGAACTGAGGTGGCGGCATTCAACCCTGTCTGCGCCGTGCCCAACGGATCAGTCCAGCAAAGGGTCACACGCATTGGACCGGCACCGTCCCAGGCAAAGGTGAACTGTTCGCTGGCTGAACTGCTCGTGAGCACGCTCTCGACCATGTGCTTGTTCGCTGGAACGTTTTTGTATCCGAGGATGAGATCAGACGCGGTCTTCACATTCACCATGCCCCAGCCGCTTTGGTAGTCCGGGCCAGGATTGAAAAGATCATCCGCCGTGTGGATGATCAGCGCCTTCAGCGTGGCGGCGCGCATCGCCTCACCGGAGAAGTTGTCCGCGTAAAGCTCTTGCAGTAGCATGGCGGAGCCGCAGGCGTTCGGGGTCGCCATGCTGGTGCCGCTCTTTGTCGTGTAGTTTTTGTCGCCGCTGGAGGCGGCGGAGTAAACGCCCACTCCTTTCGCCACCACATCGGGCTTGATGCGCCCATCATCCGTGGGGCCCCAGCCGCTGAAGGACGACATTGTCGCCTTGCTGAGGTCGCGCACGCCCTTGTCATCCACCGCTGAATTGACAGCCCCCACCGTCATTACATTCTTGGCAGTCTGAGCGCCCACAACGGTGTCGTAACCACCTTTGGCACCATCCGCAAACGGGTGCGTGGCCGAGTTGTAGGTGAGTGTGAACCAGTAGCTCTTTCCATCCCCGCCAGTACCTATGTAGCGGAAGGAGTTGCCATTGGAGGGCGGCGTGTCGTCCCGGTCATTTCCCGCCGCCCAAAAAGGCAGATAGTAAGGCGAGTTGAAGCACACACCATCGAGCTGGCTGGCCTTGCTGCTATACTGGCCGAATCCTCTGTCCTCACGGTCGCCCAATACGCCGGAGAAGTCCGTGCCATTCCAGCCCGTGTTGAGTCCATAGGAGTGGTTCGATACCAGGACCTTGCTGCCGAACACCGAACTGGTAGCCGCCTCCAAAGTCATCTCACTGATGTCGCTGTTGAAATCATAGGCCAGCACATTGGCAGAAGGTGCCATGCCCAACGCCTTGCTGTCCGCACCGCGAGCCACCATGGTCCCGGCCACATGCGTTGAGTGGTCATTGATCGCAACGGTGGAGTTCTTGTTGGTGATGCGCGAGCCGGTAAACTCCTGGTGCGTGGCACGGACCGAGCCGCCATCCCACTCGCCAATATTGAAGGCCAGCTTGCCGTTGGTGCCATTGACGTTGTACGGCGTGGTGTTGCGAATGAGATCAGCCGCCGTGCTCTTCGCCGCCTCGACATTCGTGGAGGCATAAAAGACAGGCCGATTTTGCTCATCCAGCGACATAATCTCCACCACCGTCCCATCTGGTTTTTCCTCACGCACCGGCAGCCCTCGTTCGATCGCCCAGTTCACGGCACGTTGCTTGTCTTTGGCTGCCTGTTCTGCGAAGAACCGCACCATGCGTGCCCGCACTTCGTTTTCCGGCAGGTCGGGGTGATACCAGACGCCGCTCGCCGCCGCCTTTGCCGGATCAAAGCTGTCCATGCTGCGCGACTGCGCCACGAGTGCGACCACCGGCGGTACCGACGTGGCGTTGGTGCTTGCTGCGCCCTGAGAGGCAGGTGCAGATGTGAGAGACGGCGGTTTCCCTGGCTGCGCGGGCGACGAAGTCGGTCCAGAGGCAGCAGCGACCTTGGAGCCTGGGCGTGTTTGTGACGCGACCGCAGCATTACCTGACTTTGCAGCGGCGGCCTTCACAGACGTAGCTGGTGGTTTTAGCTCAACTTGGTCAGAGCTTGATATGAGTAGGACAACGGAGGTGATACCGCTGAGTACGAGTGCAAGGATGGCGAGGCGTGTTTTCATAGAGGCTTTAGCAGAGGGTCAATTTTCAGCAGGGGATTGAAGCGGCTCCTGCGGCGGACGGATTTCAGGCGGTGGCACCACCAGCACAGCTTCCAGCGTGCCTGCGGCGTCTCCGGCCTTCAGTCTGCCATTGAACCAGAGTTTGAAACCGTCCTTCAAAGTTCCCTTCGTGCGCGACTCCACGCGCCATTCGGAGGCCTGTGCTGCGCTGCCAGAAAAGGTCGGTGCCGCGCCCTGCGGGATCAACTCAACTACCGCCGTTTTTTGTGCGGCCAGCTCATTCCATTCCATTTTCAGCCCATGCACTTGGAGCAGCAGCGAATCACCCAGCGGCACGCTCACAGACACCTTCCCCTCCGTGGACTCCGCCCTGGCTTTGAGTGGGTGAAAGTCCTGCTGTCTGCCCTTCTCCGTCCATGTGGCCGAGTTGTCAGCATGCATGGAAAGCATCGCTAAAAGTATCCATACTGACATTCTCATGCATTAGATGCTATCAATCACCCCCAGATCTGACAAGACATTTAGACACGACACCGCGATTGCGATTCTGGACTCGGGGGCGCGGCACCTTCTCCCTCCGCTCAGGTGAGTTATCGAAACCCACTGACTCCACCGAAAGACGACACTCCAAACGCAGCGGAAGTGTCTTTTGACACTGGGAGGCGTCGCCTCCACACTCCGCGCCCTTTTTCCTGCCCAACCAGATGTTTGAACTGCTCGCCACCGATCCGAATTCGTCTGCACGTCGCGGGCGGCTGACGACGTGACCGGGGTCAGGCGATTCAAATGGCAAGATTCCAGTATTTAGACACTCTGTAATGCACCTGCTGCGTGATGGAAGCCCTAGCCTTGCCTTCTTTCGTACGCCTTCTCGCTGGCGTTAGTTGCTGGAGGTGACACGCTTGATGCCAAGCGGAAAGGCTCACGCCATCCTCTACTCGGACGGCTTTTCACCTGACGCCCAATCACTGAGTCAGAAGATTTGCACCGCAGTGATTGGAACGCCGCAGAGGTCTGGGCAGAAGGGTTTTCTCTGCGGCTATCCCAGCTCTTGCGGCGTGAGATTTCAGTGTCCTCAGAGGAAGGCTCACGCCATTCTCTACACAGCACTGAGGCCAGACATCAAGCGATGCCGACACCGCCATCATGGCTGTCCACATCCATTTCGCGGACGCGCTTGCGATCACGCTCGGTCTGAATGGCGTTGCGTAGCAATTCACGAACTTCTTCGACCTTTGGGATGGCGCGGATGGCGAGGGTTGGGGTGCTGATGTCGGAGGTGACGAGGTTGAGATTTCCCAGGCCGACCATGCGGAGGAAAAGTGGCTGATCCATGGCGTAGTCTTTCACGCGGAAGAGCTCCAGCTCGTCGAGCTTACGATTGAGGATTCCGCTAGTGATCTTCAGACGTTGCGTGGTCAGTTCATAGGAGGTGCATTTGGTGATCCACCAGCGGATCAACCACATGACCACGGGCACCACGAGTCCGATGGCCGACATGCCTAACGTGAAGGGAATGCCGCCAATCGCCGCGCCTGCGAGCAGGAGGCAGAAGAAATAATACCAGAAGTGGACCCACTGTGAGGTGTGGCCTTTCCAGAGGAAGGTTTCAGTGGAGGCGGGTGGTGGAGCGGATTCAGAGTTCATAAGTTGCGGGCTGTGTTCTCGTTGATGTAACAGGAAAGGTGAACGCGAAATTGGACTCGGTTTTGTAATCCACGACGCGAAAAGATCATGCGGCTTTTGCCAATGGTTGTTCGGCTATGTTCGAGCGCACGGCAAAATTTTCTGCCGCTGGCACATCCCACACGAGGTAGCGCGAAAGCATCTTCATGAGGCCACGACTGTAGCGTGAGCGTGTCCAGCCGCCGGAGGCCATGCTGGCGATGTGGCGCGTGGAGTGCTGCTCCATGCGGCTCGCGAGATTGAAGGGCGAGGGCTTCATGGCGAGGTGCTTGCCCGCGAGATGGATGCGGAAGATGCGGCCATCATAAAAGTAGCGCACCAACTCCTGCCAGGAGCGATGCCAGTCGATGATTCGGGCGGAGTATTTGTCCAGCACCTTGGCCAGTTTTTCAGGCTGATTCAAAATATCCGCCCCATGCGCAAACACACATGAGTCGAGCTGCTGCGCGCCGACGAGCGACATGAAGAGTCCGGGCGAGAGCATGGGATCGACAAAGCCAAAGGCATCACCACACAGCACCCAGCCGGGGCCATGACCACGATCCGCGAGAAGCTGGTAGTTTGAATACGTCATCACGGGTGTGATGCGGCGTGCGCGGGTGGCTTTCTCGGCGAGAAGTGGCTCCTGACGGATGGCATTTTCCAATCGCTCTTCCGCCGTGCTGCCTAGCGTTTTGGCGTGCTCTTTGGAAACGACAATGCCGACAGACAAACGCCCCGGAAGCGGGATGCGCCAGCTCCAGCCAGCGCGCAGCACGGAGATGATGACTTGGCCGGGTTCGACTTCATCGTGATCAAAGTCCTCGAAGTGAGCAAAGTAGGCGATGTCGTCGCGCTCGCCTTTCTCTGCGGGAAGGTTCATCGCACGGGCAAAAGCGCGCGTGCGGCCTGTGCAATCAACGAGCAGCGGCTTGGTGTCGTCGGCCAGTCCGGCGACCTCACGACTGCGTGCGCTGAGTTGGATCGTTGGTTCGCCATTCGTGACACTAGGCTCCAGCTCTGCGCGGGCGTGGACAAACTTGGCACCGAGTTCTTCGGCACGAGTGCGCAGCAGGTTATCAAACTCAGGGCGCGGTGTGTTGTAGGCGTAGGTCGGCAGGTGGCCTTCGACATTCTTGAAGCTGAAGTGGAGGCGCGGACCGCCATCCGTGACAAAGAAGGAGGCACCCGGTTTACGAGTGGCCATGGCTGCTACACGATCTTCGATACCGAGCTGGCGGAAGACCGGGACGACGCCGGGGATGAGCGATTCGCCCACGAGTAGGTCGGGTCGTTTGTCATCATCAAACACGAGGCAAGAAATGCCACGTTTGGCCAACAAGCCTGCGAGCGTGCAACCAGCAGGGCCTGCGCCGACGATGACGACTTGGGGGGATTTTTCAGACATGGGAATGAGAGAGGCGCGCGAGATTCATGCCATCATACGCGCTCCAGCTTGATCGGGTAGGTCTGAAATGCGTTCCACTGACAAACGATGAGGTCACCATTCTCCAGCACGCAGACGTCGTGCCCATGATCGAAGACACGCTCAGCCTGCATCAGGGGCTTGAGTTTGCCGTTTTCATACACTGGCTCCGTGCCGCCGGGGACGCTGATGACTTTATTTTCTGCACTCAGTACGACGGTGAAGCCGGAGGGATTCTGCGGCAGCTTATTGATCTCAGGCGTCTTGCTCCAGCACACGCCAGCATACAGTTCCTGGCCGGAGATAACCGGGCGACAAACCATCGCGCCGGGCACTTCAAGGGTTTCAATATACTTGCCATCCAGCGTGAAGCGGCGGAAGCAATTGTCCGCACGCGAGGTGACGATCACCGTCGCCTTATCTGCGCCCTGACGTGTGTCGATGGCGATGCCGTGCGCGTTGTTCAGTCGCTCTTCCAGTGGAACGCCATCTTTGCCGCCAAAGCGGCTAATGAACTTGCCATTGTTATCATAGCGCAGCACGAACTGCGAGCCGTAGCCGTCCACCACATAGATGTCGCCATTCGGTGCGATGGCGACTTCGGTGGGATTGAAAACCATGTCTGGTTCATACGCGCCGACCATCATGGGATGGCTCAGGCTAAAGATCTCTTTGCCCGTGAGATCCATCTTCGTTACGCGCCCAGTTTGGCGATAGCCACCACCACCACTTTTCCAAAGACCGCTGTCGGTGAGAAAGAGAACCTCCTCGCCGTTCTCATTGCTCAAAGTCAGGCCATGGCCTCCGGGCCAGGCGCTGCCCCAGGAGTCGAGGATCGTGCCATCAGGCTTGAAGACGAGCATTTGATTATCCCAATGATCGCCGACCATGAAGATGCGGCCATCTTTGACCTGCGCCATCTCATGGCAATTCAGGATCGGGTGAAAGCGACCCTGACCCGCAGGCACCCACTCCTTGTTCACTTTGTAGCGATGCGTGCCGTGGCCGATGACGACATCCTTCTTCGGATCAGGTGCCGCGCGGAGTTTCTGAGTCCAAGTAGAAGCGACAGCAGTGCTGAGGCCTGCGATGAAATGACGGCGAGTGTGGGACATGCGCGCAGTGTGGGAACTGCCGCATTCACTGACAAGCGCGAATATGCAGGTCAGTGCAACACTTTGGGCAACTGATCCGCGAGCTTTTTGATGTTTTCAGCGTGCGCTCGGCTGGTGACGAGCAGCGCGTCTTTAGAGGAGACAATGATGAGATCCTGCACGCCGAGCAGGGCCACATGTTGGCCGGTCTGGGAGAAGATGAGGTTGCTCGCGCTATCGAGCTGAGAGAGCGCGCAGTTGTGCTGGTTGCCATCTTTGTCGGACTTTAGATAGCGCCCCACGCTGGTCCAGTTACCCACGTCATCCCAATCAAAAGTGGCCTCGATATTCAGCACCCGGGAGGCGCGCTCCATGAGGGCGTAGTCGATGGAGAGCTTCGGCATCTTGTTGAACTGCTTGCTGACCGTGGCGTTAAAATCCTTTGAGTTCCGCAACTCAGAAACAAAGTCTGCAAGCGCTGGGCAGTGGCGGCTGAGTTCGCTGAAAATGGCGGGAATCGTCCAAATGAACATGCCCGCATTCCAAGCAAAATTACCGTGGCTCAGGAAGTGCTCAGCGAGGTCGGGGTTGGGCTTCTCACGGAAACGCGCGACTTCATAGACAGCTTGGTCATCGACTCCCGGCAGAGAGGCCCGGCGACCACGCTCGACATAGCCATAGCTCGGGCAGGCCCAGGTGGGTTTGATGCCGATAGTGACGAGGCTTTGGCCGACTTCTGCGGCCTTCATCGCATTGGTCAGCACGCGCTGAAACTCTTTCTGATCTTTGATCAAATGGTCCGCAGGCAGCACCATCATAGTCGCCGAAGGATCACGCGCCACTACCCAACCGACGCCCAATGCAATCGCTGGAGCTGTGTCGCGCTTCTCAGGCTCAGCGATGATGTTTTCCTTCGGCAATTGCGGCAGCAGCTTCCGCACAGCGGCCTCTTGCTGCTTGTTGGTGAGGATGACGATGTTCTCATTGGGCACCAGTCCTTCGAGACGTTCGACCGTCATCTCCAGCAGCGTCTTGTCACCAAAGAGCTTGAGCAATTGCTTTGGCAGCGCATCGCGGCTGATCGGCCAAAAGCGCTGTCCGCTGCCTCCGGCTAGAATGAGAGCGTATCGGGAGTTGGTGCCAGGGGGATTCATCGGCGGACAGTGTCGCAATCGCGACAGGGAGCAAATTCCTCTTTGGAGAATCTTTGAAGATGCTATGCTAGGCCCGCCATGACTGAAAGCACCGCCGAAAGCCGATACGAGAACTATGCCACTGTAATCGCCCCCGCAGCCGCAGGTTGCGCCTTGGGCATTTTATTTGGCCGTGGTATGAGCCGCAGTTCCTCGAATATCATCGCCCTGACCCTGCTGGCCGCCAGCGCCGCGATCGCCGCGCCGGTGATCACGGATCTCGTGCAGCGCACGGCCAACCGCCCAAGCACGGCCCGCGGCAGCCGCCGCCGTCTGGAAGGCATTCGCAACAACGCGCCAGAGGACGAACTGACCGACTTCTTTGTGGACTCACCACACGCCCTGTTGCCCTAAAACTGTCCCCCTATCATGCCACTTATGAATCAACTCGTCACCGCCCTCTTGCTGGTTAGCGCCACCATGCTCAGCAGTTGTAGCAGCTCCGAAACCGACGGACGCAAGTATGCCAACTCCAGTCCATCACCTATTCAAGGCAAGATGGGTATCACCTATAAGCGCGTGAAGGTGCCGGGTTCAGAAGCTGCACCCGCGCAGAAGAAGACCGTCGAGTCAGACGGCCTCCTCAGCGCTCTCACAGGCTCTGAAGACGGCCCTCCAGGCTTGCTGGATCGCAATGCAAAACCTGATGAGCCAGGCGCGGTTTACTACATGCATGGGCAGCAGTCCGCATCGCCCGTGCAGGGTAAGATGGGTGTGCGTGTTTCCCGGCGGAAGAAGTAACGACGCCAGCTCTCATTCCCAAGGCGCGCACCTCACCGATGCGCGCCTTTTTCGTGCTCGGCAGGCTCGTACTGTGCTGTACTTGCTAACCTGTGGGCAGTGCTTGCGAACAACCGAGCAAGAGTCCGGGAGAGGCGTTCTGACCAATGAAGAACTCCATTCCCCATGAAAATACACACACTCACAGCGTGCCTGATCGCCCCGTTTGTAATCGCGGCATTTCACGCACCAGCGCATGCGGCATCACTCGGGACATGGCCAACGGTGGATGTAGGCAAGCCCGCGAAACTATTCGTCAGCGGCGTCGCTTATGGTGACGGGAAATGGGTGGCCGTGGGCCAGGGCGGCTACATCGCCACTTCACTTGATGGTGTGAAGTGGGCAAAAAAATCCGCAGGCATCACCCGCGACTTCAATGATGTATGCTACTCCAGCGGGCAGTTCATTGCGGTGTGCAAAGCACCTGATATTGGCGCAGGTGCTAAGATTTGGGTTTCTGCGGATGGTGGTAACACTTGGAAGTTTAGAAACACCGATGTCAGTGGAGATGCGATCGGACAGGGACTGCACGCGGTGATCGCAGATGGTTCGGGTAATCTTGTGGCAGTAGGTGGATTAACCGGCCAGATGACGCGCTCTTGGGATAACGGACTCACATGGCATCGCGTTGTGGCAGGAGCTGGGCAATCCTGGCCGGGACTTTATGCCGTGGGTTATGCCAAGGGCACTTGGATGGCAGGTGGCTACAATCGCATCATGCGCTCCACGGATGGCGGTGCCACCTGGACCGACGTCTCCACGACCAAGGGCATGCGTGATGTCTGCTACGGTAACAATCGTTGGTTCGTCACGGATCTTTGGAACGACAAAATGTACTGGTCGAGCAATGGAACCACTTGGAATGATGTAACGCGCGCGACTGGGCATGGAGTGGGGAGTAGCTTCGATGATGTGCGCAGTTGCGTCTTTGCTGATGGACTCTTTGTAGCGGTCACCGATTACGGAGACATCTGGACCTCTGAGAGTGGTCGTCAGGTACAGCAATGGCGAGGCGCTGGCGGTGATCCTGACATGTGGGCGGTGGCCGCTGGCAAACGCGGCTTTCTCGCCGCCGGTGCTGATTATACCCTGAAGTATGGCGTGGCCTGGGCCTCTCCACCTTGGCTGCGTGCACGGATCGGCGGTCCATGGGATCATCCCTTCACGGCTTTCGATGCGGAAGACAGTCCGCCAAAGAAGATCGCTCTGCCGGAGTATCGCGTGAACACGTCGTCTCTGAACCTGCATCTGGAGGCGACTCTGTTTCACATGCCGACATTAAGCGCGGCGATGAGTTTCCGCCTGAGCTACACCAGCAGTCCTGTCGAGGATGATGATGCCTCCATTGGACCCTTCGGGAAAAACTGGCGCTCTTCTTATGAGTCGATGCTGGGCAGTTTCGGGCAAGAGGTTCGATTGGTCACAGGCGCTGGAAATTCGCTGCTCTTCACCACGCCAGATGGAGAAGATTTGAGCACCATCACCACGGGCAGTTTGATGCTGACGAGTCCAGAAGGCAGCCAGGATCAACTGACTTACTATGGCTCGACGACGGGCTTCAAACTTGTCACACGCGCCACGCGCATGACCTATCATTATGGGGCCAAGGGCGGGCCTGGTGATGCGCTCTGGTTTCTCACTCGCATTGAAGATCGCAATGGCAACGCTATGGTTCTGAACGTGACCACAGATGCTGTGGGCGGACGCCTCAACTCGGTCACCGATCCGGCAGGGCGGCAGCTCACATTCAAATACAGCGCGGGTCGCTGCGTGGGCCTCATGACAGAGGATGGAAGGAGCCTCGTCTTCACTTATGACAGTCATCATAAC
Source organism: uncultured Prosthecobacter sp. (assembly GCA_964583255.1). Lineage (GTDB taxonomy): Bacteria > Verrucomicrobiota > Verrucomicrobiia > Verrucomicrobiales > Verrucomicrobiaceae > Prosthecobacter. The sequence goes on along the minus strand of CAZOVY010000001.1, from coordinate 99,995 downwards.
CTGAGTTCGATCACGGACATGATGGGTTATCAGGCCTTCTACACCTATGATGAAACGGGCTTTCTGAAGCGCATGAATACCGAAGGCCGCGTCAATCGTTTCGCCTGGAAAGCGCGGCCTGGTTATGAGGACAAAACCTCGGCGCAGGACAATGCGGGTGACATGATCATCTCCACTGTCACCACCAGCACCGGCAGTGTGATCAAGTATGAACTGCTCGCTGATGTTGGCGTGAAGCGCACGGACGCCCGTGGCATGGCGACTGTGTTTAACAGCGCGGAAGGCCGCACCACAGGGATCACGAATCCGAAAGGCACACGCACGAAAGTCACCTTCAACGAGCAGAAGCTGCCTGCCAGTTTCACGGACGAACTCGGGAACGTGACGGAAGTGGAGTTCGACGATGATGGCAGTCCCGTGCTCGTGGAAGATGCTTTGGGAAACCAAACCCACTTCACTTATGATGCCGGTGGCAATCTCACGGCGCGCACGGACCCGCTTGGGCGGCTCTGGCAGTTCACCTATGACGCCAATGACAATCTGAGCACCACACGCTCCCCGTTGAATCATGTCACTCAATACGACTACCACCCGAATGGCCGTCTTTGGAAAACCACGGATGCGCGTTCGGGGCAGTCCGTGAATTTTTACAACGCTCAAGGCGACCTCACCAACCAGACGGATGCCTCAGGCCATACGGCCACCTTTGCCTATGATGGCGTGAGCCGCTGCACCGCCATGACGGACCGCGCCGGACGGAGCAAGAGCATCCAGTATGATGCCAATGACCGCATCACCCGCATTCGATACACCTCGGCTGCGGGCTCGCCGGAACGTCTCTTTGGCTATGATGCCTTTGGCCAGATAGGCTTCACGGATGAGTTGGGGAACATTACTGCCATCGCCCGCAACGACTTTGGCTACATCACTCGCATCACAGATGCTTTGGGCAATCTGACGCAGACGGAATACAATCCCGAAAACCTGCCGGAACGTGTGACTGATCCACTCGGGCGGCTGACGAGCACAGCCTATGACGCTGATGGCAGACCGATCAAACTGACCGACCCGCTGGGCCGCATCACGACCCGCGAATACAATGCGCAGGGCGGCCTGACAAAGCTGACGGATGCGCGCAAAGCAGCCACGACATTCACTTATGATGACAATGACCGGCTGGTGACCATGACCGATCCGCTTGGCAAAAAGGTACAGCATGCGCGTGATGCACTGGGCCGAGTGACCACGACGACCAATGCACGCGGTGAGCAGATCCGCGTGACCTATGATGAAGATGGCCGCGTGACCAAGAAGGAGACCAAAGCCGCGACATCTGGCGCTGTCTTTACGGACGTGGCAAGCACTTCACTCGATGATAACAATAACATCGTCACACGGACAGATGCCTGGGGCACCGCCACGTGGACTTATGACGCCAGCAACCGAGCTACCTCCATCGCCTATCCAGGAGGCAAAAGCGCCCAGTTCACCTACACCGCCACCGGACAGATCGCCAGCATCACCTACCCCGGCGGGCTGGTCGTGACTTATACTTATGACGCCTTCAACCGGCAGAAGATCCCGTCTGTGTTCCGCAGCGGCAATGAAGTCATTGGAGCCAGGGAAGCGACCAGCAATGTGACCGGCATGGCTTTGGCTTTGAACAGCGAGACGGCGCAGCTCACCTTTCAGCATGACGATGCGGGCCGGCTTGTGGATGTCAGTCGCATGCTGCTTCCTGCCAGTGCCAACAGCATTCACAGCACCTACACTTATGATGCTCTGGGCAGGCCGACGCGGATGAAGCATGATCTGCCCGCAGGCACCGCCTTTGACTGGCAGTTGAGTTATGACGCAGTGGGCAACGTCATCACGGAAACCCATGAAGGCGATGCGAACTCCCTGCCGCTGCTGCCCGTTCCCGCCGCCTTCACCTATGATCTCGGAGGCCGCATCAAGACCCGTGCAGGCGTGGCCCACACCTATGATGCCGATGGTAATCTGACCACTGTCGCAGGCGGCCTTTTCCAGGCGACTTACACGAGTGAAAACCGCCCGCTCACCATCCAGCGTAAAATTGGTACGGAGACTGAAATCAGCAATCATCTCTATGATGGCAGCGGGATGAGAGTGCGCAGACAGATCGACACGGAAACCATACATTACCACTACGGCCCAGGCAGCCGATTGCTCTTCACCACAGATGGCGCTGGCACAGTGCTCACCCTGTATGTGTGGAGTGATCGCGGACTCGTTGCTGCCGTCAAAGGCTCCTCTTTGACCAGTGGCCTTCAGCATTATCTGACCGGTCGCCTGATGAGTGTCGTCGGATTGACAGATGCTGCTGGCACCATGTTGGCCACCTATTCTTATGACCCGCTCGGCCAATGCGCACGGCAGGTCCGGCAGGTCGGTTTTGTCGATGACAATCCCTTCACCTTCGTGGGCGGACTCGGTGTGCTCGATGAAGGCGCGGGCCTCTACTACATGCGCCAGCGCTTCTATGATGCGCAAACGGGACGCTTCCTGCAAAAAGACCCGGCGGGCTTCGAGGGTGGCATCAATCTCTATGCGTATGCGGCGGGCAATCCGGTGAACTCGGTGGACCCAGCAGGCACCTGGGACGTCAACTGGGCTCGCTTCACCAAAGGCATCAAGCAACTTGCCATCGCAGGCGTAGGCATCGGTCTGGTCGCTGTCACAGCGCCGATCAGCGGACCGGTTGCCGGGACATTGGCTGCGGTGGCTGCCATAAATACGGTTTTCAGTGGTTCAGCCGGCATTTGTAACGTCCTCATCGCCACCACCAGTCCGAATGATGTGAAAACTGGTGAGGCGCTGGATCAGGTGGACAGTTTTGGTAAGATTCTCGGTACGGGTGCAGGAGCCATTGCCACAGGCATGAAGGCGATGGTCAATGGAGGCCATATTGATCCCAAGGAATTGGACGCGAACATGAAAGTAGGCGCTGGAGTCGGCTCAGTGGTGGACATGGCTGCCAATGGTGCCCGCTGGAATATCCCTCAAACGAATGTGCTCAACACATTAAACAACATCGCCACCGCTGATGCCGTCGGCCAGGCCTATGGCGAATCTGCGGCGGTGCTGATCAAGGAGTCACAGGAAGGGGAGCAGCCTGCTGCTCAATCCAACGCCCCTGAAGGAGACGACGACTCAGACCTCAACTGGGGCGGCAACGAATGATGCAACCACGGCAACCTTTAACCTGAATACTGCCATGAAACTCAAACTGCTTTTTCTTCCTCTCCTGCTACTCAACACGGCGCAGCTCGCCTCCGCCGCACCATCATCGTTTGCCTACGATCTGAACAATCGCGTCACTCAGGTGAACCATGCCGACGGTCGTCAGGCCACGTTCACTTATGATGAAGTGGGCAACATCCTCAGCATCGTCACACGCAACGCTGCACCGCCGTCCATCGTGGTCAGCCAGCCGCTGTTGCTGACCGTCGGCAGCGCCATGCCCGACTACGCCATCACGCTCACCCGTCCGGCGGTCATCAAGAGCTACGCCATCAAAGGTTTGCCAGCTGGCTTGAAGTCCAACCTCACCATCAAGGTCAATGCGGATGGACGCAATCCGGGCGTGATTTATGGGACACCCACGACAGCGGGTGTTTACCGCGTGGAACTCAGCGCCACTACTTCGCTTGGGGCCAATGCGCCGGTGACGCTGATGATTCATGTGAGCAATTCGTTCGGGCTCATTGAAGATGGTTTTGGGCTCGCCGGGCAGTTCTCAGGTATCCTGCCAGACTCCGCCATCAATGGTGGACTCGGTGGCTCATGGGTGTTGAAGACCACCAGCACAGGCGGCTTTACCGGCACATTAACAGTAGGTGCGCTAAAGTACAGTTTTGCGGGCAGCTTCAATGGTCTGACAGGCATCGCGCCTGCCATCACGATTCTTCGCAAGACTCCTTTTACGACAAACCTCACCATCAATCTCGCTCTCGATCTCGCCACCACCTCCACCAATCGTGGACGCATCACCGGCACGCTCGGTGACGGCATAGTGACCGACACGATCAGCGCCTTCCGTGAGGTCTGGAGCAAGACACTGCCCGCCGCGTTCTTTGCTGACGCACTCGGCTCCACCTACAACACCGCCTTCTTCCTCGATACTGCTCATGCCACCGATGTGGATTACCCGCAGGGTGTGAGCTACGCACGAATCACCGCTGATCGTCTGGGCAAGGCGAGCATCGCGGGCAAGCTCGCTGATGGCACCACGGTCACTGCTTCGACCATCTTCTGGCCCGATGGGCAGGTGCCGCTTTTCGTGCCTCTCTACACAGGCAAGGGCAGCCTCACTGGCACGCTCATGTTCGGCACGGGTTTCGCCGAAGACTTGGTGACTGATAATGATGTCACGGGCAGCCTTCTTTGGACTCGTCCATCCGCCACGACCGGGATCGTTTACAAGAAAGGCTTCTCAACTCAGGTGGACTCCACCGGCGGTGTGTATGTCGCTCCGCTAAAAGGCGCGCGCGTGCTGGATCTGGGCACGCTTGCAACTCATGACTCTATTCATCTCAATCTCACCAGCGGCGGGCTCGTCACTTCGATCAATCCCGCGCTCACCGTCTCCACAGCCAATCTCGTGACTGCGATCACGCCGAATGCCAATACCATCAAACTGACCTTCACGCCGCTCACCGGTTTCTTTTCCGGAGAATTTGCCGTGGGGACACGCAAGGCCAAGATCGAGGGACTCATCTTGCCGGCCAATCCGCTTAACGACTCCGAGGCCTACGGTTTCTTCCTGCTGCCTGGAACGACAGCAACATCGGCCACTCTGTCAGGCTTCAGCTTCATCGGCAGGCCGTGATGGTTTGAAGAAATGCCGGCATGTTCTCAATCGTTTAGGCGCGCACTCATCATGCGCGCCTTCTTCTTTACCTTCACATTCTCCGCCATCTGTTCTCTACTTTCTGCGGCGGACCGACCCAACATCATCGTCATCCTCAGTGATGATTTTGGTTTCGGCAGCACCGGCGCTTACGGAGCTGATGGGAAGCTCATCCAGACGCCGAATCTCGACCGCCTCGCCAAAGAAGGACGACGCTTCACGGATGCAAACACGACCTCATCTGTTTGTTCGCCCACGCGTTACTCGGTCATGACCGGGCGCTACTGTTGGCGCACGACTTTGACGCATGAAGTGCTCGGCACCTTCTCGCCGCTGCACATCGAAACCACGAGGCTCACCATGGCGTCTCTTTTGAAAAAGCATGGCTATCAAAACGCCGCCATCGGCAAATGGCATCTCGGCTATGGCACGGCTGATGACTCACCAAAATGGCGCACCGACTACACCGCCGAACTCTCGCCAGGGCCGCTCGACATCGGCTTCGACTACCATTTCGGCGTGCCGAGCAATCACGGCGATCTCACGGGCGTGTTTGTCGAGAACCGTTTTGTTTATGGCCTACGCTCAGGCAAAATTCCGGCTGGCATGAAGCTGCCCGGACCCGACTCCGATGATCCGAACTTCAAAGCCACCTATGGCCCGGAAGACACGGAGAACGGCAAGAGCACCATCCTCGAACTCGATGCACCGCGCCGCGTGAATGAGCGCGTCATGCCACAGCTCACGAAGAAGGCCACCGAGTGGATCGGGAAGCAGAAATCCGACACGCCCTTCTTTCTCTACTACACGCCTGTCGCTGTCCACAATCCCGTGACACCTGACAAAGATCTCACTGGGAAAAGCAAGGCTGGCATTTATGGCGACTGGATTCACGAGCTGGATCGCAGTGTCGGCGGCATCCTTGATGTGCTCGACCAAAAGGGTCTCGCTGAGAACACGCTCATCATTTTCAGCAGCGACAATGGCGGTGTCTTCAAGCCCGAGCGAGAGAGTGTACAGACGGAGGCTTTTAGAGCCGGCCTCAAAGTGAATGGCAGCCTGCGCGGCGGCAAACACAACGTCTGGGAAGGCGGCTTCAAGGTGCCTTTCCTCGTGCGCTGGCCCGGCCATGTGCCTGCGGGAACAGTGTGCAGTGAGATGATCAGTCTCGCCGACCTGCTCGCTACTACAGCGGCCATCGTCGGTGAAAAACTACCTGCTGCCAGAGTGGGCGCTGAAGACAGTTTCAATGTTCTGCCCGCCATCCTCGGCCAAGATGCGCCACCCGCGCGCAGCGACATGTTTGTCCACAGCTCCGACGGTGTCTTTGCCATCCGCAAGGGGCCGTGGAAATGGATCGAAGGCGTGCCGGTCGATGACATCAAATCCGGGGTGCGCAAGACCCATGCCGACGAGTTCAAGCCACAGCTCTACAACCTGAAGGAAGATCCAGCCGAGACGAAAGACGTCAGCGCCGCGCACCCTGATGTCGTGAAGGAACTCTCCGCGCTCCTCAATCGCTATCGTGACGGCGGCTACAGCCGCGAGCTGCCGCCCATCGTCGAGAAGAAGCCGGATCAAGCCGCCACGCTCCCTGCACTTAGTGGTGAGATCGTGATGGCAGCGGCTTTGGATCAAATGCCCGCCAAGCCATGGGCAGCCACTCGTGGCGACTGGACCGCACACGATGGCGGTCTTTGGGGCCTGCAAAAAGGCACTGCCGATCAGGGCGCAACCCTGCGCGTGCCCAGCAAATTCACGGATGGCAGCATCGACTACATGATCCAGTTTCGCGGAGCCAACCGCCACAGCCTGCGCATCGAGACAGGAGATAAATCAGGAAGCTTCCGCATTGAACTCAGCCGCAGCTATGTCGGCATCACCAAGAACCCAAATGCAGGCGAAGACAAAACCAAGACCGAACCCCTGGCCCGCAAGCCCCTCGATCTGAAAGCGAATCTCTGGTATCCCGTGCGCATCACCTTCACAGGCAGCGGGGCCACCGTGCAAGTGAACGACACTATCATCAGCGCCCATCACCCCACTCTTGGCGAGCCAAAGACTGCCCTCAATTTTCTCGTCTTCGGTGACAGCGCCGGATTCAAAGCCGTGAAAATCACTCGCTGAAAACAGAGTGACGCTCTACAGCAGGGCGCTCCACGCATGTCTCAAGTCATCATCTACACCGACGGCGCTTGCAGCGGCAATCCTGGCCCTGGCGGTTACGGTGCCATTTTGCAAAGCGGCAAGCACTCACGGGAACTTTCCCAAGGCTACCGCAGAACCACCAACAACCGCATGGAGTTGATGGCCGTGATCGCCTCGCTGCACATCCTCACTCGCGCCTGTGAAGTCACGCTGTATTCAGATTCGCGCTACGTGGTGGATGCTATCGAGAAAGGCTGGGCCAAAAGCTGGAAGGCGCGCGGCTGGAAAAAAGCCGACAAACAGCCCGCCATGAATGCTGACCTCTGGGCGCTTGCTTTGGATCAGTTAGCCAAGCACAAGGTCAAGCTCGTCTGGGTCAAAGGTCATGCCTCAAACCCCAACAACAACCGCTGTGACGAGATCGCCGTCGCCGCCACAAAGTCCGCGAGCCTGCTCGTGGATGAGGGTTACGAGACCGCGAAGGAAATCACTGCTGGGCTTCTGTAAATCACATTCCTCCTTTCCAGCTCACCACTGTAGTCGTAGTACCAGACACATGCGCACCGCTAACCCGACACTCAACGATCAAGTCTTCGCCAATGCACCTGCCACAGTAGGTAGCCAGACCATGACGCTTCAAGGCGTGGTGAACAAGACCTTCATCCTCACCATGCTCATGGTCGTTTCGGGCGGCTTCAGTTGGCAGTATGTGCAGGCGAATCCTGGAGTGAGCGGACTGCTCAGCATCGGCAGTGCTCTAGTCGGATTTGTTCTCGTCATGGTTTCCTCCTTCAAGCCGACGTGGTCACCAACGATCGCTCCAGCCTATGGTGTGATCGAAGGCGTCTTTGTCGGAGTCATCTCCGCTCGCTATGCCGCGCTCTACAACGGCATCGTGCTTCAGGCAGCACTGCTCACCCTCGGCATCCTTTTTGCGCTGCTGTTCGCCTATCAGTCACGCCTCATCAAAGCCACGGAGAATTTCAAGCTCGGCCTCGTCGCTGCCACTGGCGGCATCGCCCTCGTTTATCTCGCTAGCATTGTGCTCAGCATGTTCGGCATTCAGATCCCGCTCATCCATCAGAGTGGCATGGTCGGCATCGGCTTCAGTCTCGTCGTCGTTGTCATCGCCGCGCTGAATCTTGTGCTCGACTTCGACTTCATCGAAAACGGAGTCGCTCATGGCGCACCAAAATACATGGAATGGCAGGCCGCACTCGGACTGCTCGTCACACTCGTCTGGCTCTACATCGAAATGCTCCGTCTTCTCTCGAAGCTGCGCAGCCGCGACTGATCAGTGCTTCCATAGAATCCGCGCTGCATACACGCTGTTGTCCGCACCAAAGGCATTCTCCGGCGTGATGACAATGTTCGGCGACCACGTCTGCATCCACTCCGCCACCGTCACCCACGTCTCGTTCTCGCTGACTTCCGTGATGGCAAAGTTGCCGAGTCGAGCACCGTGCTCGGGAACGAGGATGCACTCAGTAGCACGCTTCACGGCGAGCATCTTCTGATCTACCTCTGCCATGAACAGTGGCGCGCGGTGCCGGAACACATGGTCATTGTGCGCACCCTTGCGGGTATAGACGAGATACAAATTCTCACCATGCGTGACCCAGTGCTGCTGCGTGTTGTAGTTCCCCAGATCGCTCCCGTCATCGAACTGCCACGGCTTGATCGGCCCGAAGTGCAGCCCGTCATCGCTTGTGCAAATGTAGCCCGCAGTGTCATTGCGCAGCGTCAGATAAAAGCGCCCCGCACAGCGCGTGAGTGACGGCTCATACACCCCGCGCCCCGACTCCAGCGTGATGTCGTTCCCTTGTTCGATGAACTTCAGCGCCGTGCCATCAAACGAGCAACGCAGTACGGTCACGCGATAAAACTTGTCCTCCTTCGCCTTGAAATAGATGGGCAAAAGGATGTCGCCATTCTCCAGATCGAAGCGCTGCACACAGCCTGCACCCGCGTTGAAGAACTTCGCTTCATTCGGCATCACCAGCGTCGTCCAGGCCGACCAAGTGCGCGTCTTGTCGTCATACACCGCATAGCTCGCCTCGCGCTTCCGGTTCTCCACCACCTTGTCGTCGCGATAAAGCACCGTGTGGCCGATGCCGAGCAGCTTGCCCGACTTCGCGTGCCACTTCGGTGTGAAGTCGCACGCCGCCACGATGGTGCCATCAGGTTCGTTGCGTCGGCCTAATGTTTTCGTGTGCTCAGTGATCGGACTCCACGTCGCGCCGAGATCATCTGTGCGTGTGTCATTGAGCGCATAAAACACATCGCTGCCCGTGAGCAGCAGTTTCTGCATCGTCATCACCACACTCGGCGTTTTGCCGGGGATCGCCCCCGCTCGCGGATGCACCCAGCAGGTCTTGCCATCGTAGCCTTTCGACACCGTCGTCAGCTTCACTTCAAACGGCAGCCCGGCAGGTGGCGGCGGCACGAGTTGGAGAGAAGTCCGTAGTTCTGGCACTTCTCGCTCCAATCCCTCGGCCACCAGTCGCGCGATCATCCGCGCACCTTCCTGAGAGAAGTGCGTACGGTCTGTCTCCGAAGGCGCATAGAGCTGGCAGAACTTCTCTCCCATCTGCTGAAACAGCGCGAAGCTTGCCCGGTGCAGATCAATCACCGGCACCTTGAGTTCTTTGCCAACCGCCTGCACCGCCTCCACATAGGGTCCGAGTGTGGAGGTCATCCTGCCATCGGCATACACACGTCGCGCCACCGAGGTGATGAGCACTGGCTTCCCGCCGCCTGCGCGCACCTCGCTGACGAATCCGCGTAAATTCTCGCGGTAACTTGTCGCCGCATCCGTCTCGCGCTCCGGCCCTTTCCCCGGCTGGTCATTGTGCCCGAACTGGATCAGCACCCACTGCCCCTTTTCCTTCAACACCCGATCCCACAATCCAAGTGTGCGAAAGCTCAGCGTGCTCGTCCCCGAGCGCGCGTGATTCACCACCTTCGCCTCCGGCAAAAACTCTCCCATCATCTGCCCCCAGCCCGCAAGGTCAGGCCGGTCTTTCGGCGGATTTGTCACCGTCGCCACGGTGGAATCTCCCGCGAGGACGACCTTGATAGGCTCTTGCGAAAAGCCTGCGATGACGAGGAGGAACGATGCGGAAAGTGCAATAAAGCGCATGTGTCGTGTACGACGACACAACTCAGAACAATTCACCAATGGTCGTGCCTTCCGTCAGCGCCACGGGGCGACCATCGGAGGAGTGATAGCTGATCTCGCGGTAGTCGTAGCCGAGCGCCGAGTAGATACTGGCGTGGATGTCCGCTGGCGAGATGGGCCGCTCTTTCGGATAAGCGCCTGTCGCATCGCTGCTTCCGATGACCTGCCCGCCGCGCACGCCGCCACCGGCGAGCAGCACACTGTAGCAGCCGGGCCAGTGATCACGGCCCGTGTCGGTGTTGATCTTCGGCGTGCGGCCAAACTCGCCCATCCACACGACCAGCGTGCTCTCCAGTAGGCCGCGTTCTTCGAGATCATCGAGCAGCGCCGCATAGGCCTGCTCCATCGGCGGCACCAGGCGGTTCTTCAGGCTGTTAAAATTGTCCTTATGCGTGTCCCAGGTGATGCTCGGTCCATTCACCGTCGTGACAAAACGTGTACCCGATTCAATCAAGCGCCGTGCCAATAAATGCGACTGACCCCAGCTATGTCTGCCGTAGCGTTCGCGCATCTTATCGGGCTCTTTGGTCAAATCAAAGGCCTCCGCAGCTTTGCCAGATTGCAGCAGTTGCGCCGCCTGATGATTGAAGATGTCCATTTCACCCGCCTGCGATGATGCGATGGGAGTCGAGGCGATGCCGAGTTGATTCAGCAATTGAAGCCGCTCCTGAAAACGCACGGGCGTCAGGCTGGCATCGAGTCCCATGTTGCGCACGCGGAAGGCGGCTGCATTGGGATCGTCATCGAGCACATAAGGATCATAGCGCTTGCCGAGACAGCCGCCGAATTGACCGGGCGTGAGGTACACCTTGCTGTCGCAATGTGGAAACGGCGTGATCACATAAGGCGGCACGCCTTTGCTGAATCCATCGCGCTGCGCCAACCAGCCGCAGAGCGTGCCGACGCCGGGCAGATCGGAGGGGCTTGGATTGATGAGCGTGCTGTCCACGCGATACGGCCTGCCCGTGGTGGCCCAGTGCATGCCGCCATTGTGGCTGCTGTGCCCGTGATGCACGCTGCGGATCAGCGCCAGCTTGTCCATGCGCTTTGCCATCTGCGGCAGCAACTCCGTGATGTGGATGCCGGGCACGTTCGTTTTGATCGTCTTGAACTCGCCGCGAATCTCCGGCGGTGCGTCCGGCTTCGGGTCCCAGAGGTCGATGTGACTCGGGGCACCGCCGTTGAAGATGAGGATCACCGACTTCGCCTTGCCCAAACCGATGCTGCTGGGCTTGGATGGAGCACCGAGTGCCGTGAGCTGGCTCAATCCAAAATTCAGCATCCCCATGCCGCCGGCATGAAGCACACTGCGCCTAGTTAGGCGAATCTCTGGAAGCATGGAAGCCATCGCGGCAAACCTACGATGCCGCAGAGATGATCTTGCTCAGCTCCGCCACTTCAGATCCACCTTGATCCCATTCCATTCATGATCGGTCAGATGAGTATGTGTTGTGAAGCTGCCGCCAGTCGCGCTCAGCTTTGCCATCGTCCAGCCCGTCGTAGAGGTCTTCTTGTCCGCCACATAGGATGTCGCGGGTGTATTCAGGATGTGAATGCCTTCGTGCGCATTGAAGTCTCGATGATGGATATGCCCGTGGATGTAGGCTTTGACCTGCGGACGCTTCACCAGTTCATGCCAGAGTGCCTCTGAATCCTCCAACCCACCGGGGAAGTGCAGTGGATCACCACCGAGACGCGGATTGTGATGCGCAAAAAGCAACGCAGGCTTGTCCGCTTGTGCATCGAGCAGCTTCGTCAGCCAAGTCATCTGCGCCTCGCCGATGAGACCCTGCGTGACCATCGTGGCCTTCAGTGAGTCGAGCAGGAAGAGATTCGCTCCGGCGAGCTTCACCACGCCGACATGCTTCGACTCGACGGCAGGCGACTCCGGTTTGTCACTCTTCAGCACGTCATAAAACACCGCGCGATCATCATGATTGCCCATCGTCAGATGCAGAGGCACTCCCGCGTCTCGCAATGGAGCAATCAGCTTCGCGAAGTGCTCGTAATCGCCGCGCTTGCCATCTCTCAGAGCGAGATCGCCATTGATGATCACCGCCGCAGGTCGCTTCGGCAGCGCCAGCAGGTAGGAGATGGCGTTTCGCAGATTCGTAGGGATCGAAGCACTCGCCGGATGCTGCGCGCCGATGTGCGTGTCATTCAGGATCGCGATGAGATCCTCATCCACTTCCGCAGCAAACACATCCACTCGCAATAGCACGGCAGTGGCCCCTAGCTGCGTGAGGAACTGACGGCGTGAAGTGAGATGAATCGGCATGGCTTGCTATACGCGCGGCTTCACACCCGTATTGCTCCATCATGGACCGCCGCGATTTCATCAAGACCACCACTGCCGCCGCTGCAATGACAGGAGCACGGAAGCTCAAGTCCGCACCACCCGCCAAACGTCAGTCCGATCTCATCAAAACCGAGAACGCCAAACCCGGTGCCAGCTTCCAGCTCACGCGCATGATGCCGGACAATGCGAAGTCCTACCGCACCTCGCTCATCGAAGGATACTGCTCGAGCCAGTCGATCAAGGCGGGTGAAAAACTCGACATCTTCGTCAGCACCAAGCCCACATCGAAGTTCACCATCGACATCTTCCGCATGGGCTACTACGGCGGCGCGGGTTCGCGCTTGATGACCACGCTCGGGCCTTTCGAGGGCAAAGAACAACCCGTTCCCGAGATGGGCGACAAACGTCTGCGCGAGTGCCAGTGGGAAGCCTCTACCTCACTCACCATTCCCGCCGACTGGCCCAGTGGCGTGTATCTCGGACGACTGACGACCGTGCCTGAGGCCGCCGACAAACCTTACTGGCAGAGCTACATCATCTTCATCGTCAAAGACGACCGTCCTGCCGACATCCTCTTCCAATGCAGCGACAACACCTGGCAGGCTTACAATCGCTGGCCGGTGAATGAATCGCTCTACACCGATCCACGCGCTGCACACGCTCCCGGCGTTAGCGGCAGCTTTGACCGGCCTTATGGCAAGTATGTGCAGATCTTCGACAACCCGCAGAGCATGGGCAGCGGCGAGTTCCTGCTGTGGGAGTTTCCGCTCTGCTACTGGCTCGAAAAGGAAGGCTACGACGTCACCTACTGCTCGAACGTCGATAACCTCGAACCCGCCAATCTCGCTCGCGCCAAAACGATGATCAGCATCGGCCACGACGAATACTGGGACGTACGCCAGTATCAAAACGTCAAGCAGGCCATCGCCGAGGGCCTCAGCGTGCTCTGGCTCTCCGCCAACGACGTGTACATGGTCACGCCCTTCACCCCGAGTGCCAAAGGCGATGCCAACCGCCGTCTCACCCGCGAGACCTGCTACGGTGAATTCCGCGAGGAAGAAAAAGAAGCCTACTCAAAGGTCCTCGGCCCCTTTGAAAATCCCGGTCCCGACGAGCGCGACATCATCGGCGCGCGCACCATCGTCCCCTTCAACGGCGGCGGCGACTGGACCTGCGCGAAGCCCGATCACTGGCTTTTTGAAGGCACCGGCATGAAACAAGGTGACAGCATCCCCGGCCTCGTCGGCTGGGAATTCCACGGCGATCCCGACACCGCACGTCCCGGTCTCGAAGTCATCGCCGAAGGCAATGTCTGGGCTAGCGGCGTGCGCCTCGGCAAATACGCCGCCACCGTTTTTGAAGGCCCGAAGAAAAACATCGTCTTCAACGCCACCACCATCTTCTGGAGCCAGGGCCTGAGCGATCCTCCCGGTCACATGATCCCCTGGAGTCATTACTCAAGGCCGCACGGTCCTGATGAACGCGTGCAGCAGATCACCGCGAATGCTCTGAAAAGAGCTTTGATTTGACCACGATCATTTCCATTCCCCGAGTAGCGCGTGACCTTCACGAAAACGCGGTGCTAAGGAGAGGGAATCGAGCAAATGTTTTTTGGACTCTTCGGCGTCGGTATCGCGTAGCAATTTGGCAAGGCAGTAATGCGTCATCGCTGCACCGCCTGGATCTAGGATGAGGACTCGTCGGTGAGCGGCGATGGCATCGGCTTTTTGTCCAAGAGCTTCTGATGACTCTGCGAGTGCTTGTTGTGGTGCTCGAAGAAATGGATTCAAAGCGATGGCCCGTTGGGCGTTTGCTTGGACCTGTGCCCAGTCTTTGCGTGATAGGTCCAACTCAATGAGTCGGAGGAAGATGGTCATGGCACTTGATTCGCGCTCAGCAACGAGGCGTAACACAGCAGACTCTTCTTCAGTGCGGTTTAGTTTTCGAAGTCCCATGGCTTTCATCTGATAGCCGCTATCGCTGCTCACATCTTCGGGAACGAGCTGGATGAGTTTGTCAGCGAGGGAGAGCACAGGCTCCCATTTCTCCTGCTCGATGAATGCATCAGCTTGCTGATGAATGGCCCAGAGGTTCTTGGGATGCTTCTTGGCAAATGCCGCTAGTGATTCTGCATCCAGCGGATTCACCTTTTCGGGTTCTGGCTCTTCCCAATCAGCCGCCGAACCAAAAGCTTCAGCTTTAGAAATGAGCCGCTTTTCAAAATCCTTCTCCAATTGACCCAGGGCGGCGGTATTAGATTCGAGGGCATCATTGATGCGCTTGCCAGAAGCGAGGTCGCGCAAGACGCCCTGTAGCCTTTCACTTCCATACTTCTCCAGTAAATAGGCCACCACTTGGCTGGATTGGAAGTAGGCAAACATCAGATGATCTTGGCTCTTTGGATTCAAGAAAGCACTGCTGAGCTGACCGACGGGCGTGGTCGCCTTTTCGTCTAAAATCATTCGGCGGAAATCCGCATTCATCGCCATGCCCCAAGCGGGATCGCGCTGGCTTTCCTCATGCACGCTGATGCCTTCACTTAGCCAGCGGGGCATTTTGTTTTGCGTCAGTGTGAGGGTGATCACATGACAGAATTCATGCCACAGGGTGGATTCCCAATTGTTCCTGCCATGCGCTAGGCTGCCTGGACTGTTCATGGTGACGACAGTGCCAAAGCAGACGCCTAACAAACCCTGCCCACCGAGACTGCCAAAGGTGCGAATGGCGAAGTCCTGCTGTGCTCCGAAGAATTCGACCATGACGGGCCGCTTTAATTCCAAGCCATACTTGGCGGTTAAGACGGACTTACCCTCCCTCAATAAAGCTAGTGCCCGCTCGCCATAGATCGGCCAATCACGCTTTGGCATTTTGAGGACGAAATCCTCATCGCTTTGCGTGGTGTAGCCGCGCATTTCCTGCTCAAGCAGGCCGATGTTATGAGCCTGCGTATTGTAGCCGTCCTTTTCACGAATGGTTGCGGCGAGTTTCCAGGCTTCATCTTCTTCACCGAGACGCAGCAAGTCATGGCAGAGCTGCACTTTGGCGGGAAGAAAGGCGGAGTCGAATTCAAGCGCTCTGCGCTGAGATACGGCTCCTTCAGTGAAACGATAGGCTCGTGACAAGACACGTCCGCGGATGTGATCGACCTGTGGATTTTTGTCCCAACGCTGCAAGCCCTGAGCACGCGCAGAAGCCACCTTGGCGGGATCATTGAGGCTTAGCTCTGCAACTGCTGCGCGCAGTGCCCAGGCTTCAGGACTGCTCTCACACACGGCGAGCACTTTTTGAATAGCGGCCTCGGCTTCGAGAAACTTTTCTGCGCTGATTAGCAACTCGGCCTGACTCAGCAGCGCGCCAGCATGGACGGGATTGATCTCCAAGGCTCGGGTGATGTTTTCCTGCTGCTTTTGACGATCGCCATTGGCATAAGCCAGCGCGAGTCCAGCCCGCAGGTCAGCTGTTTCCCCATGAGCCTTGAGTCCGGCACGAAAGACATCCGCAGCGCGCGTGGCGTCATTCTTGGTTAGAGCTAGATGGCCTTCTGCCAAGTAAGCGATCTCGAGCTTCGGGTCCTTCTTCTGAGCGACCTGGAAATACTGTTGAATTACTTTTTTGGCATCCGCACCCAAAACTAAGGCCGCTTGGCCAAGAGCAATCCATTCACCAGATGTTCGATCCTTGGGCAGCTTGATCAGGGCGACTTTGTTGATGGCTTTCAAGGCTTCTTTAGCGATGTCGCCGCGTCCGATTCGCATCGCGTTTTCATGCTGTAGCATGAGCATCTCCAGAGAATCTGGAAAAGTCTTCACGGCGAGTTGGACTTCATCCCGCGCCTCAGTGTCGCGGCCCAGATGCATGAGTGATTGCACACGGATCATCCGCCACTCAGGGGATTTCATGCCTCGCTGAATGGCGGCTTCACAGATGCGCGCCGCGAGTTCGTCATTGCCTTTGGCGAGTAACTCCTTTGCAGGCCCGAGGTTACGCTCCTCAAACAATCTCTCCACATCGAGATCCTGGCCATGCAGGGGAGCGATCAGTAAAAGTGTCAGAAGAAAGGTGCGGTGCATCAAAGCAAAGAACGCGCCCAGCGCGCCTCTTTCTCACGATCCTTCGAAGACTCTCGTTTCATCAAGAATACGAGAGACGCTCTGCCGCTCACTCGCGCCCAAGTAGTCGAATACTCCAGTGCGGTCCTGGCCTGCCAGGACTGACTTCATGCGTGCCAGCACTGTTTGTTTCAACGGCGCTGTCAGACTCCTGAACGTGAGAGAATAAACCATGTAGCTGCAACGATACTTAAAGAGTCGTGTGAGCAGTTGGAGGTCCTTTAATGAGCGCCCATCTGTCGTGCGTGGTGCCCGCTTGCTAAATGCCATAGGGAAAGCGGCATCTCCCTCGATGCCGCCCTCAGGCAGTGCGGCCTCGTCTTTAAAAAACAAGGCTTCGATCACATCGTCAGCGCAGTGGTCGATGATGCGACGAGCCGTGCCTGTGGGTTCCTTTTGCACAATCTCACCCAGCTCTTTTTGAAGGCTAGTCTGCATGTGCATGGCACGCATGGAGGTGTGGTTGGCCTTAGTCAGTACATTCTGAACGAAGGTCTGATGCTCTAGCACCATGAGGGCGACAATGTCACTTTGCTTTCGAGGATAAGGCGATGTGTCGAAGAGGGCGGATAGATCTGTGATGTTGGCACCTTTCTCAAAAGGCATGTCGCAGGTGTTATCTGAATTCTCGGTAGCAATGACATTTCCGCGATGCAGCAAGTCACCATGCTTACCTGTGACATACCAGCCGCCCCAACGATCACTGAAAGGTGTGGTCGTATCAACGACCGTGCTTCCCTGACTCATGATCGGATGGCCCTCTGCGCTGGGAAAGACTGAGCGAACAAGTACGCCGGGGATTTCAGGCGTGAAGGGACCGCCATGACAACTGAGGCAACTTTGATCTCGCTCGAAGCGTAGCGGCTGTGAGTCTGCCACCTCGGGGTCGAGTAGGTAGAAAATCGGACCTAACAAAGGATCAATCGACGTAACTTCAATCGATCCACCAACCGAATAACCAACATACGTGTCATCTCCAAAGTAGATCACACGAGGTGTTTGAGGGCTGATACGATCATTCTGTTTACTCGTTTTAGAGAAGACTAACACCTGCGACTCTATAGGAATATGGAATTGCTTGAGTAAGCCCTTGAGCACTGTCCAGGCATTGCTGCGATCGATTTTAACCTCACCTGTATTCATCAGCTTCTCCAATGCATAGGCGGCATCTTTTGGCTGCGTATCTGAATAGCGGATCGGAGCCTGCTCATACTCATCCTCTGCCAGCAGAAACGCTGGCAGCATGCAGAACAGGAAAAGGTTAAGCTTCACAATGGTTGGTTTGTGCAGACTACGGCACGGAAGATGTCACCTTTCGGCCATGGGTTGCTACTAGACACGCCGGAATTGCGCGAGGGCCTCAAATGTAGCTACACAAATGGTTGCCTTGGGTTGCGTTGACCTGCTGATCAAAGCATGGTCATACATGATAAATGGATCTTTTGCCGCACTACTGCTAGCCGGAGGAAAATCCCAGCGCATGGGTCGCGACAAGGCTTTACTCGAATGGCAGGGTCAACCGCTATGGCGAGTGCAGGTGGCAAAACTGAGGGCGCTGCGTCCAGAGAGATTGCTTATCGCGTGCCGGGAAGAACAGCGCCTAGGCGCTGATTTGGATATCGATTGGCTATTTGATCCGCCAAATGATGAATCAGGTCCCATGGGCGCGATACGTCGCGCCTTGGATGCTGTTCAGATGCCGCTATTGGTTTTGGCGGTGGATATGCCTCGGATGACGACTGATTTCATGCGTGCAGAACTGCTCTGTTCGGCAATGCATCAGAAAGGTTTTTTTATTACTACAGAACGCGGACCGGAACCAATGGCCGCAATCTATGCGCCTCTGATGCTGCAAAGAATGAACCGCTGTCTTGAAGAGGGGAGATTAAGCCTACAGCAATTCGTTTTAGAATGTACGGAGGTTGAGCTTGCCTGTGTGAGGTCCATTGAGCCGCAGGAAAGTTTCTACTTTTCGAATGCGAATACTCCGACTGATTGGTTGCATGAAAAAGGCAGGTCGGATTGACCTGCCTTTTTCAATTTAAGAATTTAGCAAAGATTACTTAGCAGCCTTCTCTTCAGCGGCGGCTTTCTTTTTCTTCTTGGCACCGGCATTGCGCAGGGCTTTCGGAATAGGATCTTCTTTCTTCTGAAGCGCACGACGCAGTTTCCGAAGGGCAATATTTTGAAGCTGCCGAATGCGCTCACGTGTAACGCCGAACTCTTGCCCAACTTCCTCCAGTGTGCGGGGTTTTTGACCCGCTAAGCCGAAACGAGCATCAATGATTTTGCGCTCACGCTCATCCAGGACGGTCAGAAGACCGTCGAGCTGGCTGTGCATGTTCTTGTGGCTGAGAAGATCGAAAGGCGTCTGAGCATTTTCATCACCGACAATTTCTCCAAACTCAGTGCTGTCATCATCACTGATCGGCGCATCAAGTGACGCGGGACGCATCGAAGCGACCTTGAGTTGGCTAAGCTTGGCGCGATCAATTCCGATTTCCTCAGACAGTTCATCATCGGTTGGCTCACGACCGAGTTCCTCGGACATTGCCATGGCCACACGACGCATCTTGCTGATCTTGTCCACCATGTGAACTGGAAGTCGAATCGTCTTGGACTGATTGGCCAGTGCTCGTTTGATGGACTGCTTGATCCACCAAGCTGCATAGGTCGATAGTTTGCCCCCTTTGTTGGGATCGAAGCGTTCGACGGCCTTCATGAGACCGATGTTTCCTTCTGAAATCAGGTCAAGAAGAGGCAACCCATAGTTGGCATAGTCCTGAGCGATCTTGACTACAAGTCGAAGGTTCGCCCTGATCATGTGTGAGCGCGCTTCTGGATCGCCGCGCTTGATACGCTCGGCAAGATCCACCTCCTGATCGGGAGTCAGCAAGTCAGTCTTGCCGATCTCTCGCAGGTAGATTTTAATACCTCCGTCGAGTTCCATGTTAGACATTACAAATGTTAGTACGGTACAATTTTACTTTTCTTTTCCCCTCTGCGACGAGGGGGTTGGCAAGCTAGCATAGGATTAACCGGAATGCTTCTTATTTCTTTGAAGCAACTTTTCTGCCAACGTGCAAACTCAGGTCGTCCGCAGAACTCACGGTAGAATCGTGACAGACTATGATATGTCTCATCAACAAAAGTTTGATGGGTTCGTCAATAAAATTCCTCAAATCTGTTAATTTTTATTAAAGATCAAATTTCCCAGAATATTTCAATCTCATTACCATGAGTCTTATAAAAGAGGGATTCCATCAATTCTAACTCATTCCTTGCCAGTCGCTGACAAGGTGCTAACACTCTGCATCGGGTGAAGGACAATGACCTTGAAACATATGGAAAGCGGCTTATTACACTTTTCTGAAATTTAAGTTATTTTGTGTTAATTCTAAAAAATATATTGCGGCAGTGATATGTTGCGTGTTATTATAATTCTAATTGCGGGTATAGCTTAGTGGTAAAGTTCCAGCCTTCCAAGCTGGCCATGTGGGTTCGATTCCCACTACCCGCTCCAGAGATAGAATTATTGTAAGCGACCATAACTTCACTACTGCCATGAAAATAGTCATCACCCTGCGAACCTGCGTTTGTCTTTTGGCTCTCGCTACTTTTGCTGCGACACCCAAAGTTTCCGCTCAGTCTGGAAGCTGTGATGGCATCTCACAGGACGTTGCAGCCGCTATTCAAAAGGATCCAACTAAAGTGTTGATGATTGTTGAGGATGCCTTGGTCATTAATGAATCCTGTGCCTGCGAGATCATCAAAGCGGCTATCGTTGCATCGAAAGCTGATTCTTTTCTTGTGAATCAAATTGTGCAGACAGGCATTTCTGTAGCGCCAAAAATGTCTGGCGTGATCATGGACTGCGCGACTGCCATCTCGCCCGCAGGTGCAGTCACAAGCCAAGTGACAGCAGTCTCAGGGAAAGATGTCAAAAACCCCCTTCCAGCCGTGGTTCCAACTGTCGTCGAAGAAGACTTCCGTCCCATTCCCTCGAGTATTCGTGGTGTTTACCTCATGCAGCCACCAGCTGGAGGATGCCCTCCATGCGATCCGAATTCGAGAAGATGCCATAACAACTGCATTTCGCCAACAACCACTCTTCCCTACTACCCGTAGTCTGTTACCAGACAGACAAACGAGCAACTGATAAGCCCCAACACTCACCACTATGAGGAACCGACTTTTAATTTTTTGTGCTGCCGGGACTCTACTCTCTTGCGTGAGCGCATACGCTCAGGGTCTGGTGGGAATTCAAAACTATTCGGGTGACTTTCAAGTCGATGAGCCGCTCCGCTGGAGCGTCACGACTCGCGGTGGCTATGATCTGTTGGATTACACGGCAACAACACCTGGCTTTGACAGTTTTGAGTCGGCCTATGTGCAGGGCGGCATTGGGGCAACATATACAGAGGCCGATCAGACCACCCCGTGGAGCACTGCGATTGATCTGGGCACCATTCATTATTTTGACGATATCGAGCGTTACGATAACACATTTTATAATGCTCGAATCGCTTTCAACATTGCGCATCAGATGTCTCAACGTCTGAAGTTCAGTAACAATTTTTATCTTACTTACGAAGCTCAGCCTAACATTGCACTTGGTGGCAGCACAACTTTGTTTAATGGACAGTACCTTTACGGGTTCAACAATTTCAACATGAGCTATGCGTGGTCTCAGCGCTTCTCCACGACGACTTCATACACGGTTGATGGAATTCGATATGAAGATGAAATGGTCTCAGATGCGGAAGACCGCCTTTCCCACCTCGTAGCACAACAATTCTCATACGCGCTCACAAAAAGAACAAGTCTCACCGCCGAATATCGTTACCGCACGACTAAGTATCAAACCATTAACGACCGTGACTCGCAGTCTCACTTTGCATTAGCGGGTGTCGATCACGCTTGGAGCGAGCGCTTTAGCGGATCATTCCGCGCAGGTGCTGAGTTCTTCCGTTCAGATCGCACCAAAAACACTGCGCCTTATGGGGAAGTCGCGCTCAATTACGCTGTCGCACGCCAGACCCAAGCAAGATGGTTCGGTGCGGTCGGATTTGATGGCGCTGAACTTGGCGCTTTCCAAAGTCGCTATTCGGCACGCACGGGTGTCAATGTTAACCATCAGATCAACAAGCGTGTTGGTTTGAATGGAGGACTTCAGTATGCCTATAGCGCCTTTGAAGGAGGCTCGACTCTAGTGCCTGACGTAACCGAACATTCGCTTTTGCTCTCGGCAGGAATTAGCTATCAAATGCTAGAAAACTTAGCGTTGGACGCCTCCTACAATTATTCCATTTTGAGTTCCGACGACGCCACGCGCGAATTCAAGCGCAACAACGTTTCACTTGGCCTGACTGCCACCTTCTAGCCTTACTTTTACCGACAGCCAAAACCGACCAGCCAGCGGCCCGCGAAAGCGACCGCTGGCTAATTGCAGAGTCTAATTTTATTAACTTATACAGATTATCAAATAAGTTATGAGCGAAACTGGAACCGACATTCAAAGGCAGGCACTCGACACCTGGCAGGTTATGCGTAACCGCTTCGGTCTCATTCTTCTTTCATTCCTGCTAGTCTTCGCTACCGCAGCCATCATCACCTACATTATGCCGAGAAAATATCGCGGCCGTGTGGAGATGAAAATCGAACGAATGACCGAAAAAGTGAACGTTTTCCGCAGAGGCGCGGATGACATGATGGCACCGAGTGACGTGGTCATCAAAAATGAGTTCGAAAGCATCACCAAACCCGAGACTCTTTACCCAGTAGTGGACAAGTTGGATCTTCAAAAGCGCTGGTCGATGCCAACGAGACAAGCAGCCCTTTCGAAACTCCGAAACAATCTCGATACGCAGTCCAGTGTTCGCTCCGACTTCGTTATCATCGAATATTTCGATCAAGATCCTACCGTGGCGGCCGAAATCGCGAATGCAGTTTGCAACAGTTACATGACGCAGCGAATCGAAGTGGATTCGAAGCAAAAGAGGGACTCTCTCACGGTCATGGAAAAACAAATTTCCGAGCAAGAGCAGTTGAGAGACCAGGCCCGATTCAAGATGCAAGAAGCCAAAAAGAAGGCTGGCATTATCGGTGACTGGATGTCTTCAGGAGGTCCCTCGACGACACCTGGAAATACGCCAGTGAATGGTGATGATTCCATGATTCTATCGCGTGAGCAGGCACTTTTAAAAGCCGACATTGAGGTGCAGACTCTCACCGCAGAAAGAGACCAATTGATCAAACTCAATGGTGATGAACTCGTCGCCCGTGCCTCTGGATTAAAGTTGGACAATCAAAACGTCGCTGGCATGACACTAGATTTACAAAAACTCCAAGTCACTAGAGAAGGGCTAGTGAGTTCTGGCCGTGGGCGCAAACATCCAGAAGTTCTAGGCATCGATAAACAAATTTCCACTTATAAGGATCTGATTCTCGCAGCAGCAAAGGCACATATTCAGGGTCTACAAGACCGACTTGAAGCAGCAGAAAAAAGCAAACTCTCGATGGATAAATCAGTTGATGGGGCCAAGAAAGAGAGTCTCGACCAGCAGTCGTCATACAATGATTATAAAACAGCAAAAGATGATCTGACTTATATCGAAGCGCTTTATGTGAAGTTTAAGGAAAGCTATTCCGAAACCAAGGCAGGACTCGAACTGGTGAAATCACCAGCCACAATTTATGCCAAAGCGGAACCAGAAGGTCGGCCAGCAAAGCCTAACGTGGCGATCAATTTAGCACTGGGCGGTATCCTTGGAATGATGTTCGGACTGGGCTTGGCATTCTTCTTGGAATACATGGACACGACCGTGAAGAGTCTGGACGATGTGGAAAAGTTTCTAGGCGTGCCTGTACTCGCAGTCATCCCAAAAGATGTGGGAGTTTTGCATCGCACCAGTGGATTTAATCCTGACGCTGAAGCTTATCGTATTCTGCGAACCAATATCGAATTCAATCGGCGCAATCCTGACGCGAACTGTATCACCGTCACGAGTGGTGGTGCGGGCGAAGGAAAATCGACGACGCTTTGCAACTTAGCCACGGTTTGCGCGCAGGGAGGTTACAGCGTTCTCCTGATTGATGCTGATTTGCGGCGGCCCAGCATGCACACCTTGTTTGACGTTAGCAATACCACCGGCCTGACCAATTATCTGACCACAAACGTGCGGCTCGAAGACGTGGTGGTTCGCACCTCGGTGGAAAATCTTTACTTCTTACCAAGTGGGATGTTGCCAGCAGACAGTGCTGGGATTCTAAATTCTCAGCGCATGAGTGAATTGATCGCTGACGTGAAGAGTCGCTTTGATCTCGTTTTGATTGATTCCCCGCCCATGCTTGGTGTCAGCGATGCCTCAGTGCTGGCCAATGAAGCCGATCTTACCATGATCGTCGTTCAGCATCGCAAGCTTCCGCGGCACATGCTCATGAGAGTGAAACAGACGGTAGAGAATGTCGGTGGTAAGGTGCTCGGTGTCGTCCTGAACAATGTGGATGTCCGCAGTGATTCACAGTACCAATACTACACCAGCTACTACACTTACTATTCGCCAAACAATCAACCCGCAGCATCTACCGGAAGTCAGCCCGTGAAGAGAAGGAAACACAAAGGATCGGAGACGGCGGCAGCAGTGCCGAGAGCACCCAACTCTTCTCAGGGAGATCTTTTCTAACATTAATAACACGATCATCACGCCATGAAAAACCTACTGCTCGTCATCGCCTTTTTCGGTTTGAACCTCGCATCCTCATTTGCCCAAAGTGGTGAATTGCCTTTGCGCTCAGGTGATCGCATCACCATTTCGATTGGCGCTATTCCCGACAATGAAGTCGCCCAAATTCGCGCCGTTTATACAATCAGTGACAGCGGCACCATCAATCTCCTTCATATCGGAGAAGTCCGCGCGGTTGGGCAAAAGCCATCCAACCTTCAGAAGGTCATTGAGCAAACTTACATTGAACGGGAAATCTACACGCGTCCGAACGTGCTCGTTTCCATTGATGGCGGTGGCGGCAGTGACGGACCAATGAGGACAGTGATGGTCACAGGAGTAACCAAACCGGGCGCTGTGCCATTCAAGCAGGACATGACACTTTCTCGTGCCATCATGACAGCCGGCGGCCCTACCCCGTTTGGAAGCATGAAAAAGGTGAAGCTCGTGCGTGCTGGCCGCCCACCCACCATCCACAATCTTTCCACTGGCACAGGGAATCCTAGTGTGGATGTACAGGTTCAGCCAGACGATCAGATCATCGTCCCAGAGTAAGTTGGATGATTTGTAGGATTGCTCATCTTGAGGTCTTCGAACCATGTCCCGACGTCATGCCGCCAAGCCCGATTTCACTGAGATTCGTGCCATCTATGCCGAACTCGAAAATCGACCTCTAGCAAGGCAATGCCAGCTCAGCGGTCAGTGTTGCCATTTCCGGCTCACGGGCAAGACACCCCAACTAACATTAGGTGAGGCTCACTTCGCTGCACACGGGGTTCGGGCCAGTGGCAGGAAGGAGCTCAAACCTCATCCCGATGGCGCTTGTCCTTTGCTCGGTAAAACGGGTCGGTGCACCATTTATGACAATCGCCCCTTTGGCTGCCGCACTCATTTTTGCCAAGCTGCAGGCGGCATGTACCCACGACATCACGTCGCCGATTTGATTCAGCGATTAGAGTCATTAGACGAAAGCTTGGGCGGTGAAGGTTCACGCCCTTTAGAGGCCGCAGTCGGGGATGCGCTGCACTCACTCTGAGCGTAACCAAGTATCTGCTGTAAGAAGCCGCTGGATTTACAGTTTCGGCTTTGTGATCATGTCAAAGCTGTCACTGCGGAAGGGTGTCACTGGCAGGCCATCTTTACTGAAAAGGTTGCAGATAGGATTGTCAGACCAGGCGTAGCGCACAGCCACTGGCTTGGAGATCCCATCAGCGCTGACTTCGATCTTGTCGTTGCCAATAATCTTACCGGTGGCCCAGACCCATTTTTTGTCTTCGCCGCAGATAGCGAAGCCTTTGACATCGCTCACATCAACCGTGCGCAGGCTGCCGCCAAAAGTATCAAGCGTGACCACAGCTTTGGCACCGCTGATGTCGATATTCTTGAACTCAGGACTGCGGAACGTGAGCTTGAAACCATAGTCCTTCACCAGAGCGAGGCGAGCGAGGCGCTCGGCCACGTCTCGCTTATTTTTGGGATGAATATCATTCGCCTCACCCAGATCGATGATGACCGCCTGACCACCATTCTTGATGGCGCTCTGTGTCTTCGTCTGGCTTTCACGTAGCTCAGCCCAGCTGCTATCTCCAGGTTGTGGGCGTTCAGGCATGTAGTCGGCGAGTTGCACCCAGTAGAAAGGAAAATCCCCCTGCTTCCATTCATCCCGCCAATGCGTGATCATAAGCGGGAATAGACTGGCATATTCATAAGCACGCCCCGCATTGCTTTCACCCTGATACCATATCGCGCCTTTGATTCCGTAACCAATGGTAGGGAGTAGCACTCCATTATAGATGTTGCCTGGGCGGGAATTGCCACGCAGCCAGCCATCAGGCCCTTGAGGCGCACGGACAGTGAATGGCTTGCCTGCTGCCTTGGCTTCGTCAGCCTGCATTTTCCATTTGGCGCTTTCAGCTTCGAACTTGGCTCTGGCTTCAGGGGATTGAAGAAAAGCTTCGTTTGCTGTGGTCGCTGTCATAAGGGCTTTAAAACGTGGGTCTTTCTCCAGCACATCGCGTCGCACCCAGGCCTCCGCCGCGCTACCGCCCCAGGCGTTGTTGATCAGACCTACAGGCACATCGAGCATCTGATGCAGCACGCGCCCGTAGAAGTAACCGACAGCGCTAAAGCCACCGACAGTCTGCGGTGAGCACTCAGTCCACGCGCCTTTGAAGTCCTGCTGCGGCTCCTGCGTGCCGACCTGAGGCACGGAGATGAGGCGGATGTTTGGGAACTTGGCCGTAGCGATCTCAAGATCGGCATCCCATGAACTTTGCACGCTCCACTGCATATTCGACTGCCCAGAGCAGATCCACACTTCACCCACGAGCACGTTTTTCAGTTCCTTGGTGCTGGTGCCTTTGATGCTCAGCGTCGCAGGTTTTGCGTTGGCTGGCACAGCATCAAGTTTGACCATCCACTTGCCATCACTACCAGCCTTTGTGTCCTTAGTTTGACCGGCAAAAGAAACGGTGATGCCCGTGCCTGGAGTATCCCAACCCCAGATCGGATTAGCCTGCTTTTGTTGCAGAACCATGTGATCACCGATGATGGCTGGAAGTTTGAGTTCTGCTTGAGCCGTAAAGCTCAGAGCAGCGAGCAAGGTAGTAAGTGCGAGTGTGCGCATGGTTTGGAATGAGAGCTCCCTATACGCCACAGATTCTTGCTTCCATTCGCGAATGCTAAACTAATACGCCTACCAGAGAAGAGTCACTTCAGCCTCAGCCAAAGCATCAGGTGATTTGCGCACGAGCCACAAAAAGCCATTGGCAAGCGCCTGTAATTCTGCGCAAGAATAGAACCATGCGAAAACAGCCCTCCGACCATCGAGCCATGCTCGGCTCGACGATTCTTCACTTGCGGAGCCGTCATGCCACTTCTCGGACGACATTGGCGAGGGCGATCGGGGCCTCTGCGTCCACACTCTGCCTGCATGTGGATCAGTTGATCGCCCAAGGCTATGTAGAAGAGACGGGACTAGAAAAAGCCTCTGTTGGGCGCCCCCAGCGGGTACTCGGACTTCAGAGCAAAGCTGGCTGGTTCGCAGGGATCGAATTCAATGCTCAACGGGTACAGGCAGTGTGTGTGGACTTTGCAGGCCATAAACAAGCCAGTGCCATTTGTACGCTGCCTGAGCAGCCGGACACGCCGACGACTCTTCGTGCTTTGGCAGAGGTGATGGGAAAACTGATCGCAGAACAGAAGACGCCGCTTTTAGGCATCGGTGTAGGAGTTCCTGGGCTAGTGGATAGAAAGAGTGGCAAAGGCCGCTATTTTTCCTTCATCAAGCAATGGAAGAATGTGCCTGTGGTAGAGCTTCTCCAGCAACATTTCAAGACCACCGTCACTCTGGAAAATAACCTTCGTGTGATTGCTCTAGCAGAACGTTGGTTCGGCGGTGGACGCGATCTGCGAGACTATGTCATCCTTGGTCCACGTAGCGGTTTTGGCTTGAGCATCATGCATGATGGTGAGCTGATGCATGGCGCGCATGAGGTGGCGGGCGAGATCGGCCTGTGGTCGTGGCCGCAGCCGGAGGGTGATCGCGCGCTGCATGACACACTTTCTGCCACGGCCATTTATCGACGCATGGCAAGCCTTTCACCCGAGGTTCCGTTGCCGCAGGATCTGCGGGCTGCTCTGGAGCAGGTGGCTGATCCGGCTTCTGCTGAATGGAAAAGCACCGTACTCGATTACGCGCGGGTGATCCGCAGCGTGCAGCTCCTGGTGGACCCGGAGGTGTTTTTTCTGCACGGACCTCTGACGGTGCTCGGCCCGCGTTTCTGCGCCGACATTGAGAACGCTGTGAGCACCCTGCCACCGCAACTACCAGACATGAAGATCAAGATCGTACCCTCAGCTCTCGGCGATGATGCAGGTGCCCTAGGTGCCGCAAGTCTGGCGATGGAAATGTGGAGTCCGGCTCCATGAGTCATGACTTAGTCATGGTGTCACGAGCACTGCGTAGCGCCTGCAGCGTCCAGATCACGGGATAAAGCCGCTCGTGATACCACAGCCGCGCGAAGTAGAGGCCGATGGGCGCGGCGGGGAAATGAGTGCCGTCGTGCGTGGCAACCATAAGCCACTCAGCACCCCGGAACGCGGACGCCCTTGCCTGCTGGCCTTGAATAAGCAAGGAATGCACAGCCACGGCAGTTTCCTCAATGGAAGAAGGAGCGCTGCTGTCACCCCCAAAGCTGCCATCCGCTTTCTGAACAGCGAGCAGGAAATCTGTGCCACGCTGGATCATGTCGGCAGCTTGAACAGCCAGATCAGTCGTGCCGCTGAGATAGCCCACCACCATGGCGGTTCCATAGACCGGATTCTCTTCGTCTTTCACATGCTCATTGCCGAACCAAAGAGGAATCCACGAACCATCCGCACGCTGCGTTTTTCGCAAGTAATCCAAGGCGCGCCGTGTTGCCTCCACGATGCGATTTTGAAGTCCCTTCGGCTGCCAAAGCCACCATGCGAGCAAGGCGTGGGCCGTGAGTTCTGGTGAACTTCGATCAAACGGCAGCGTACCCCATCCACGGCAGAAAGTGGGCATGCCTCCGTCACGATTTTGCAGATCAAGCAGCCAGGTGATGCCTGCTGGAATGCAGCTCTTGATGGCCGAGTCACTTGCCTGCGAACTCAGCGCAATCAGCGCTCCCGCCGTGTCATCAGCATCAGGAACGCCGCCGGGCAGATCCGTCCACGCCCAGCCGCCAGGGGCGGCATTGGTGAATGGATGCACGTCCTGGTATTGCTGCCGCAGGAGCCAGTCACGAGTCGCGGGATCCATCTCACCGAGCGCCTTCGTCGCGAGTGTGGTGCCCCAGGTGGCGAGATTCGTGTCGATGGGCCAACTCCCGTCATGGCGCATCGAGCGGGTGAGAAACGCTACTGCCCCAGGAATGCATGGATGCTCTTTCTCACCAGCCGCTGCGAGCGCCATGGTCACAAAACTAGTTAGCGGCGTCGCTTCGAGATAGCCGCCGCTGCTCGGTTGCAGAGTCTTCAGCATCGGCGAGATGCGCGCCCACAGTAAAGCCCGCAGCCAACGCAGAGGATTCCACCACGCAGGCGGTGCATTTTTAAAACGTGTGTAGCCAATCGCGATCAGTGCTGGCAGCGCATAACTCACCACAGGCAGCCCAATCGCGCCGAACCAACTGCGTGGCATCGCCGCCAGTTCAAACGGCAGGGGCAGCACACGCTTCCAGGCATTCTCACCAAGCGTGCCGCCAATGGAACAGAGCATCAGGATCGGCACGGAGAAGGTCTTGTCCTTCCCGTAGCGTCTGATCACCGCGCGGGCGATGGCATCGGGACCGATCGAGCCGACTTGCTTAACGATCCAGGCTTCGGAAGAGACGCATCGCCTCCCGACCAGACTCAGCGCGCTCCAGCACAGCAGCGTCGTCGAAAGGTTGCTCTTGCTGATCGTCGTGTCTCCCCAGCCGCCATCGGCGTTTTGATTCGCCACCAGCCAATGCGTGCCAGCTTCGATCAAAGTCGCGTGTTTCTCTGCATCCACCCCATGCAGCGCCACGATGGCCGTGGCCGTACTCAGAGCGCTGCTGGAAAGCTCGCCTTCCCAATGGCCATCAGCATTTCGGAGTGAAAGCAAATGAGCGCGAGTGTTGGTGATGGCAGTGTCGAGGCGATCCAGCATGGGGTTCGGTGATTGTTCTTGGCAATGCGTAGCGTTCAAGGAGAACCACCATGAGATTCTGCCTGCTAGCCGCCCTCGCCCTCCCTTCCCTGCTCACCGCCGAAGACCTGAAATGGTTCAAAGGCAACACACACACCCATTCACTGTGGAGCGATGGCAATGACTTCCCGGACATGATTTCGGCCTGGTACAAGGACAAGGGCTACGACTTCCTCTGCATGTCCGATCACAATACGCTCAATGCCGGAGAGAAGTGGGTCACGGAAGCCAGTGTGGAGAAAAAGAAGATCGCCCTCGGACCCAAGGTGCTGGATAAATACACGAAGAAGTTCGGCGCGGATTGGGTGCAGACACGCACGAATGCCAAAGGCGAACTCGAAGTGCGACTGAAGCCCCTGGAGGAGTATCGCAAGAATCTTGAAGAGCCTGGAAAATACCTGCTCG
This sequence comes from uncultured Prosthecobacter sp., assembly GCA_964583255.1. Classification (GTDB taxonomy): domain Bacteria; phylum Verrucomicrobiota; class Verrucomicrobiia; order Verrucomicrobiales; family Verrucomicrobiaceae; genus Prosthecobacter. The sequence goes on along the minus strand of CAZOVY010000001.1, from coordinate 69,558 downwards.
TGCAGGCGGAGGAGGTCAGCGCTGGATTTGGCAAAGCACCGATCCACATCAACGCGGTCAATCTCACCGAGGCGATCCAGCCAAAGAAGGATCTGCAGACCATCCGCGAGACCATGCGTGCGAATCTCCAGATGATTGCCGAGCAAGCCGTCAAAACTGGCCGCCCGATTCTGGCTCACATCAATCATCCCAACTTCAAATGGGCACTCACCGCCGATGACCTCGCGCATGTCATCGAGGACCGCTTTTTCGAGATCTACAACGGCCACCCCGGCATCTACTACGGCGGCGATCCCGCCCGCGTGGACTCCGAGCACGAGCGCATCTGGGACATCGCCAACACCATCCGCATCGCCGAATTGAAACAGCCGCCGCTCTTCGGCGTCGGCACCGACGACAGTCACAACTACCACGGCGGTGCGACCACGCCTGGTCGCGGCTGGGTCATGGTCCACGCGGCTAAACTTGATGCCAACACCCTCGTCGAAGCCATGCAGCGCGGGGATTTCTACGCCTCCACCGGCGTCTCGCTCAATGACGTGTCTTTTGACAAAATCACCCGCACGGTACGACTCAAGATCCAGGGCCAGCCCGGCACCAAATACCGCACCGAGTTCCGCGGCACGCTGAAAAACTACGACCGCGCCGTGAAGGAAGTCGCAGCGCCCACTACTGACCCACAGCCCAAACGCCTCCAGCACGGGGCCGACATCGGCAAGCTGCTCGCCAGCAGCGACAGCCTGGAACCCAGCTACACGATGACCGGCGACGAACTTTACGTCCGCGCCATCGTCATCTCCGACCAGCCGATGGCGAACCCGCCGCAGCCCGACCACGTCCAGAAAGCCTGGTCGCAGCCTATGGGGTGGTAATTTATTCGTCAGCAGTTCTGGGCGGTGTTGCCCATAACAGAATCCATTCTGTCCACGCGCCGGAGCGGCTGCCAACCCGCCAAAGGTTGAAATTTAATGACTACTAATATTTTATTTGCCTTTGTGGGTATGGTAATTATAGTCCCGGCGTATTACCTTCCACTCCCGTATGCGTCATCCACAAACTTCACAAACCCACTGCCGCGCTCTCCTTGGGGTAGTCGCCTGGGCCATTCTTGGTGGGGGTTTCTCCTTGGTTCACGCTGATGAACCGGCGAAGGCATCGGTCAGTGACAGCGCCACGATCAAGGTCAATTTCCCGAACACGCCCATCTTGGCCATCGTGCCCTTTTACACCGAGATCACCGGAAAGAAGATCATCCTCGACTCCTCGCTTCAAGGCGAACCCCTGCGCATCATCGCCCCGCAGCCACTGACACGTCGGGAGGCGGTCGCATTCATTGAGGCCACTCTTCTGCTCAATGGCTACGCGATCATCCCTGTGGATGCGACGACCGTGAAACTCATCCATCACAGCGGTGGCAAGAGTCCCACGCCTGAAGGATTGCAGGTTTACACGTCCATCCAAGATCTGCCGCAGAACGAGGAACTCTGCCACTTCGTGATGCCCTTAGAGCACATCTCACCAGACGAAGCCTCAAAAGCATTCCAGCAGGTCATCAAACTGCACGCCTACGGTGCCATCATGCCGATGAAAAACGCCGCCGCGCTCATCATCACCGAGAACAGCATCACGATCCGCAGCATCTACGAGATGGCCAAAGTCATCGACGTCCCGCCCGCTGAGATCGCCAATGAGATGATCAAGCTCGAACGCAGCGATGCCGAGAGCATCGCTGAGATCATCAATGAAATTTACGAAGAGCAGGAGAAGACCGAGTCCGCCAGCCAGAGCACCACTCAGCCACCCGCAGCACCTGCCGCACCCAATGGAGCACGCGCCATCGCGGTAAATCCGATGGGCGCAACCAATACGGCCAATACCAATCCCAGCGTGGCCAAGGTCAAAGTCATCTCTTATCGCCGAACCAACAGTCTGCTCGTCATCGCGCGGCCCGTGGACATCGCCTACATCCGCGGACTCGTTGAGAAGCTCGATCAGCAGTCTGACAGCGTCACCTTCCTTAAACGTAAACTCAGCTATCTCGATGTCGGCGACTTCCTGCCCGTGGCCTACAACGCACTCGCCAAAGACACCGACATCCAGAATGAAAGCGGTGGCTCCGGCATGGGTGGTGGTAGCGGAGGCAGCAGTCGCCGTCGCCCGAGCGGCAGTTCCAACACGCCATCCACAGACGCCAACAACAACAGCAACAACCAGAACGGCGGAGGCTTTGGCAACAACTCCCAGGGCGGCAGTTTCGGCTTCAACACAGGCTCCCAGGGCGGACAGAACAATCGGTCAAATCGTAGCCTGCTCGATGATCCTGAAGCCGTCTCAGCACCTGAATCCCTCATTGTCGGCAAGACGCTGCTCATCGCCGATCCACAGTCGAACAGTCTCGTCGTCAGCGGCTCGCCAGAGCACATCATGCTGATCGATCAGCTCATCCAGGAGATGGATGTGCGGCCGCAGCAAGTGTACATCAGCACCATCATCGGCCAGCTCAATCTCGGCGGAGAATACAACTACGGCTTCGACTTCCTCAACGCGCTCGACGACTTCACGCTGCGTCAGAAGAACGTCACAGCACCAGGCGGTGGTGCCGCAGTCGCAGGAGCGCTCGACATCCCCTTCAATGGCGCTGGCTTCGGCAGTGGAGCCATGAGCTTCTATGGCCAACTCGGATCTCTGGGCCGCTACTTAAAAGTTTTGGATGAAAACAAGAACTTCAAAGTGCTGTCCAGCCCAAGCATGTACACCACGAACAATGGCAAGGCCGTCATCTCCAGTGGCCAACGCATCGCTGTGCCAGTGAACATCCTCTCCAATGCAGGCACTGGCATCGGCATCGCCGCCACCAGTGCCAGCATTGATTACCGTGATGTCGTGCTGAAGCTCGAAGTCGTCCCGCTCATCAATTCCGAAAACGAAGTCACCCTCCGCATTGCTCAGATCAATGACAACGTCACCGGTGAGCAGACCATCTCCGGCAACACCTTGCCCATCATCAGCACGCAAGAATTGCTGACCACTGTCACCGTCAAAAACGGAGCCACCATCGTGCTCGGTGGACTCGTCACGGAGCGCACCGGCAACAGTGAGCGTGGAGCTATTTTCCTGCGCCGTGTGCCTGTTTTAAAGCATCTCTTCGGCACCACGAATAAAACCTCCAAGCGCGAAGAACTGCTCATCTTCATCCAGCCAAAGATCATCAACTCCGGCGACCCACTCGACAGTCCCAACAACATCGAGGCGAAGCGCTCGCACATCCTGGAAGAAACCATCCGCTTCGGCATGCCCGTGGATGAAATCCCCCGTGCCCTGCCAGCCCCGAAGTAAGTTTCACGACATCCCATCACTCGCGCCCGAGGGCTCAAGCTGGCGCATGTTCTTCGCCTCCAGGGCACGGTAACAATCCGGCAGATCAAAGTGCTCCAGCACGCCGAAGGGCATCGCCGCATACGGCCACTTGTAATCCTCATGCACGGCTATCTCCTGGAATGAAGTGAGCGCATTCTTCAGCGTCACCTGCTGCACCTCGGCACTCAGCACCGCCGCCAAAGCCGCAGGCAAAGCGCCCCAGCCTTTGCCAGCCAGATGAATCTCCGTGTGCCCTGCTGCCACGAGAAGCTGGATCACGCGCAGCACATCATGAGTCCGCTGGCCGAGCAGTGGCTGGTCCAGCATGAGCCCATAGGCCGCATAGAAATAATGGCTACCGTAAGGTCGCAGAAATTGATTCACCCCGCAGGTGTCCGGCTGCGACTCGCCAATGCCACGAACATCACAGGCAAAGAACGCCGCATCCGGTGCCGCTGCGATCAATTCCTTCACCAGCGTCTCATCACGAAGCTCCGCATCCGCCGAGCGATGCGAGACATACAGCACCGCCTTCTTTTGCCCACGCGGCAGACGCGAAGTCAGCGCCTCATCGCTCAAGCGTGTGACCAAAGCATGAACCTCAGTGCCCGTCTCCACCGCATAAGTGCAGTAGCCCTTCGTCGGATACTGCCGACCACCCGCACTTCGCAGGATGCGGTAATCAGGCGCTGACTTCGGCAGAGTCGGCAGCTTCAAAACCTCGCGCACTGCTTTGACTAAATTCTCGCCCTTCACGACTCCACGCGACTGAGCCAGCGCCTCAGCCTTCTCGCGCGTGTGAGCCATGAGCATCTTCGAGCCAAGACGCGCCACCTGACCTTCCGGCGTGCATTGCAGATCAGCATCCGTCTCGACCTTCATCACTGGCTCCGTCGCTGGAGCAGCGATGCCCGTCACCTTGCCAAAGAAGCGATACATCGCCTCGCGATTCGCCTGCGTGTAGCCATGCGGATCAGGGCCGACGTGAAGCTGGATGTTCTCCGGCTTGCCGAGGAGCGTGTAGAGCTTCTTGAGTCGCTCATAAGTCTCCGCCGAACCACGCGCATCAAAGTAATCCTTCTCCTGCGCCATGATGATCACCGGCTTCGGAGCCATGGCCGCGAGGAAATCGCAGTGGTCCAGATCCGCTGCCAAAACGCCCGGCGGGCACTGCTCGCAGTCTTGCGGAAGCTCGTTTTCGGCATCGCGTCGAAACGTCGTCACGAAGCACGATGGTGCGCCCATGGTGAAGCGCGGCTCCAGTCCGCAAAGCCACGTCGTCTGCGTGCCGCCACCCGAGTTGCCCGTCACGCCAACATGCTGCGGATCGATCTCTGATCTCGTCAGCAGATAATCCAGCGCACGCATCGCATCCCAGGCAAACCATGAACCGAGAAACTCACCCACGAGCATCTGATGATTGCCCATTTGGTTATGCTCAGCAACACCCCCACCAAGCCGCGAGCCGAGCTTTTCATTCAAATACTGAAACCTCTCCCCCTGCCCTAATGGATCAATGATGAAGCAGGCCATGCCCTGCCTCGCCAGCCCCTGCGCGAAGCTCTGGTAAGCCTCCGCCGCTTTTCCATTCAGCGAATGCCCGCAGACCCCGATTACTCCCGGCACCGGCTTGGAAGCCTTCGGCAGATACAGATTCCCCGTCACCATAAAACCCGGACGGCTTTCAAAAATCACGTTCTCGATCCGATAACCCTCACGCTCCAGCACCTTCGTCACCTTAGCATTCAGAGGCGTCTTCTCAGGCATCGGGCCGAAGCATTCGCGAATACGATCCTGCACCGACTTCACATAAGCCTCCGCGTCCACCTTCGTCTTCAAAGCCTCACGCTTCTCATTCCCCCGCGACTCCGCCGCCCGCACCTCCGTCACCAGCCAGTCCTGCATCATGCGCGGGAAGCGATTCAGCGCCGGCAGCGCCGCGGCTTCCTTTTTCACCACCTCATCCGCCGCTGCTGCCACTAAGCTCGGAGCCCGCGGAAACAAAGCCCCGCCAAGCGCGCTGAGGCTCACAGTTTGAAGGAAATCACGGCGATGGGTGTTCATGGTATGAGGGCGATTTTTCATGGTATCGATCAAAGCAACGGCTCACCACGCGTGTATTTCTTCACCACATCGGGATCCAGCTCGAGGCCGAGGCCGGGTGTCGTTGGGATCGCCAACATGCCATCGGCATCGAGCTTCCATCCACCAACAGTGATCTCATCGATGAACGGCGAGCCGGTGAGATACTCGACCAGATCGGTACCAGGGAAGGCGGAAGCGAGATGCAAATCGGCTGCGAGGCCGACGGCGGTGTTCCAACCGTGCGGGATGAACTGCACGCCGTGCTCCTGCGCCATCCAGGCGATGCGACGCTCTTCACTGATGCCGCCGACTTTGGTGACGTCGGGCTGGATGATGTCGAAGGCTCGCGCTTCGAGGAAGGGCTGGAACGCTTGACGCCGTGTGAGCACCTCGCCTCCGCTGATCGGCACGGGGGAGTGCTCGCGGAGCTTGGCGAAATCTTCGAGCGAGTCGGGCGTGAGCGCTTCTTCAAACCAATGCACGTCGTAGTCAGCGAGCATCTTCGCGGTATTGAGAGCCCATTTGTAACCGTTGGTCCAGTGCGCGTCGCTGCCACCGGCATCGACCATCAGCTTGTTGTCTGGCCCCACGGCTTCACGCGCGGCTTTGACGATGGCTTCGTCCGTGGCGGCATTGCGACGACCGAACGGTCCCCAGCCGATTTTAAAGGCGCGAAAGCCTTGGGCTTTCACTTTCAGAAGATGATCGCGCAGTTTTGCGGGCTCATCCATGAGCAACGAGGCATAAGGCTGCACGCGCTCGCGATAACGACCACCGAGCAAGCGTCCCACAGGCTGCCCCGTCGCTTTGCCAAGCAAATCCCACAGCGCGATGTCGATGCCGCTGATGGCATGCGTGATGGAACCACCGCGCCCGAGCCAGAACATGTTCTGATGCAGCTTCTCGCTCACGCGCTCAGGTTCGAGCGCGTTCTCGCCGCGATACAAGGGCTCCAGCACGGCGAGTGAAGCACGCACGAGCGCATCATTGGTGAACACGCTGCCGAGTCCCACGGCTCCTTCATCCGTGTGGACAGCGATGAGTGTGTGGACGCAGTCTTCAGGCCGGAGTTCGTTGCTCCAGCCGCCTTCAGGTGTGGCTCCGCGCAAACCTGCGCAGCGGATTTCTCGGATTTTCATGGGTGTCGTTGGAAAAGTTTGGCTTGGGGTTCGAATGGCACGTCTGCATCCAGCGGGAACATGGGCCGGGCACATTTGGTGTGGCCAAGGCTACGGAGATTGGCACTGGTTGAGCCCGGCGCATCCACGTCGATGTATCGCGCGGCCCACTCTTTGAACATATGCGGCTCACAGTGCGGCGACTTCACCACGACCGCGCCGAAGTGCTTGGGATCGCAGCCATGCGCTAGGAACAGCGCTCGATCATACAAGCTCACCGCGCGGCTCGTGACAATGAGCGTGATACTGCCGACCTGGATCACCGCCGTGCGTCCCGCCTGCCACAGCTCACGCGTTGTCTCGCTGTGAAACCAGCCGTCCGACAACATCCGCACTCGTCCCTCAATCGTCAGCGGAGTGAACCGGGCACGATCAAGAGCGCCTCCCACCGCTGTTTTCACTGCATGGCCAACACCAGCCGCGAATGCGACCTCCACCGCGCCAGGATCAACGATGGGGATCAATGCGGTACCTTCATAGCCAGCTTCGATCAGTGCGCGCAGGATCGCATTGCTGTCGCCCGATGCACCAGAACTCGTGGCATCTGCAGCATCCACCAACACGATCGTGCCGGATGGATTCTCCTTCGTCATTCGAGCTGCATCTGCCAGGCTCGTCAGTGGCACCTGCATCTTCTCGTGATGCTCCCAAAACAGATTCGCGATGCGAAGAGCTTCACGTTCTGCGAGAGCCGGATCGTTGTCGGTGACGACAAAACTGTTCGAAGCCAGCGCAGGCACGTCGGTGAAAGGATTGCCCCACATCATCGCTGCTGAGAGCCCGCCAGGGCTTTGTTCAATGGCCTTCGCCGCATTAACTGCATGACGAATGGAGCCCGACGCCGTGATCAACTCATCGCCACGCACCAGCGCAGGCAACGTGACCTTCGCTGTCACCGGTTTCACCTCACCTGCGACGATGCGCAGCAGCAGTCGCGCGGCGCGCTCGCCAGTGCCGAAGAAATCAACATGCGGATAGGTGTGAAACGCCACTGCTGCATCGCTCTGCTCCAGCATCCGGTCCGTTAGGATACCATGCAGATCGAGCGAGATCACAATGGGCACCTTCTCGCCGACAATCTTCCGCGTTTGCTCCAGCAACCATCCTTCCGGGTCACCCTCGCTCTGCGTCGCCATCGCGCCATGTAGAGAAAAATAAACGCCATCCACCTCTGGTGCCGCCTTGATGCTGGACAGCAGTTCGCCTGCCAGTCGCTCAAACGCCACATCCGCCAGCGTGCCGCCCGAGGTGATGAAATGCGCACTGCACGTCGGCACGAGTTCCACGCCCGGCGTCGCATCAAACACGCTCAACGCCCCGCCCACCTCGCTGCGCACTTGGCGATGGTAGTCGAGAATCGACTGACCATGACGAAGTGTGAAGTCTTCGTATCCGCTGAGGACTGGATTGAAGGTGGAGACTTCCTGTTTGCATTCGGCGATGAGGATTCGGGGATGTAGCATAGCCTTTCTAGACTGTGTCAAACGTCCCCAGACTATGCGAGCACGCAGAGCTTCGTTGATTTAACGGCAAAAGATCACAGGCTAGAAAGCCTATGCTACGGCTCAATCCAGACCTCTCTGAACACTCGATCCGTGTGCCCGAAGGTGTCGGCTACTTTGACAACCGCAAAGCTCTGCACATCACCACGCGCAATCTGCCTCACTGGCGTCAGGAAGGAGCGACCTACTTCGTGACCTTTCGCCAGATCGACTCCATTCCAGTCGCCGTCTGGGAACAGATGAAGCGTGAGGCTTCGGCATGGAACGAGCGCATCGAAGCAGCCGTCCAGCGACATGGCGCGATCCCTGCCGAGATCTCCTGCGAATGGGAGGTGTTTCAGCGCAGCCAATGGATTCAGGCCGAGCGCACGGCGGACGAATGTCACGGATCCTGCGTTCTTCGCGATGCTGTCGTGCGGCAGATCATGTCGGACGCGCTCGCGTTCTTCGAAGGGCAACGCCATTTCATGCACTCATTCGTTGTGATGCCAAATCATGTGCATCTGCTCGTCACGCCGATGCCGGGCTGGTCGCTCGACAAGATCACGCAATCTTGGAAGGGATTCACGGCACGCGAGATCAATGGCTATCTTGGCCGCGCGGGTGCGCTGTGGCAGCAGGAGAGCTTTGATCGCATCGCCCGCGATCCGGCTCACTTCGAGCGCATCGTGCGCTACATCGCCAACAATCCGACGAAGGCCAGGATGGGAGTGAATCAAACGACTGTTGGCATTGCCGAGGATTGCCTTGGCCCGGCGAGTTCCGTCCTTCGCGAAGATCCGCCAATGCTCGAAGGCGACGAGTGGTAGTCGTAGCATAGGCTTTCTAGCCTGTGTTCACCGCTCTGTTCTTTCGGATGCACAGAGACACTCGGACACAGCCTAGAAAGGCTATGCTACGGACGCCATGCCTCATCAAAATATCCAACCGTCACCGGTTCTTCGACATCGGTCTTCATCATCGCCCAGTCGCCGAGGCGTGGAAACAGCAGGTAGTTGAACGCCGCGAACTCCTTTTCATGGAAGGTGTGACCGCTGTTGATGACGATGTAGCGATTCGCTGCAAGCGGGCTGGCACAGATGAAAGCGGGCGCGTGATCTTTGGCCGACTGCGTTTGTTCGCCGAGGCGGATTTCGTCGCGCGTCCACGTCACCGGCAGTTTCGGCAGGGCTTTGGCGATCCATGAATTGCTGCCGGGATCGCCGAAAAGGATGAGGTGCTTGTCGCGCACATCGGCCTCGGTCACATCCGAGTCGTCCTTCACCGGCAGATCACCGCGCACGTAGCGCGCCCATTCGTATTCGAAGCGTTTCAGGTTTTCCTGAGCCCATGCGTCCACTTTGGCGTTCCAAGGCTTGCCTGTGCCGCGCACGCAGAGGAAGGGCGTGGCGAAGGCATCATCAATCGGGCCTTGCAGACCGGGGCGTTTGCCTGTGAGCGTGATCTGGCTGCGCGGGCCGTCGCATTGCCATGAATCGCCCGACTTCGTGAAAACGAGCGCGTCACCGGCCTTGTGAGGCGGCAGAGCGATCTCGACGCCCGCGATGCGGATCTTGGTCGCCGGGCGATGGATGGCGAAGCGGGTGATGTTGCGCGTTGTGCTGACTTCGATGCCATCATCGGTCACGTTGGCGCGGAACTCGGCGCGTTCGTAGTGCTTGCCGAGGCTGAGGAGTTCAAGCCAATGGCAGCGGTTGTATTTGAGCGTCCAGGTGACGAATCGAAGCTGCTTTGGGTCGTGATTGAGCCCTTTGGCGATGTGTTCGCCGATGCGGCGCATCTGCTCGGCGTGAGTCTTGGGATCAATGACGTGCCCCGTGCCGGGAGAGATGAGATTCGTGAAAGGAATGCCTTCTTTGGCGAAGGCTTCGCCCATGATGACGTGCGCCTGGAAGAATGTGTCCTTGTCGCCTATGGCCGCGATGGCAGGCACGACACCCGCGTTTGCAGCGTAGTCAACGGAGTCGAGCATGTGCAGACCGATCTCCTGATGCGGCGGCAGCGGGCCGACTTTGATGAAGCTCGGGATCGGCGTCTCGGAAAAGCGATGCGTATCGACGTAGCCACAATACGGCCCAATGGCGACGAAGCGGTCCGGATGCTTCAACCCGAGATGCCAGGTACCTGAGGCACCCATAGACATGCCGCGCAGCACGATGCGGTCGCGGTCGATTTTGTAGTTGCGATACACGGCCTCAATCGCCTCGAACACATCCGTCTCGCCCGCCCAGCGATAGCAGTTCTCCACACGACCGAGCGGATGCAACTCGATGAAATCCGCCTCAGGGCCTGGCTTGTCGGCATCGCCTTCATCGAAACGTGACATGAACTTCAGCTCGCTCATGCCCACGGGCTTTGAGCTGCCGTGCAGCACGACATCGAGCCGCATGGGCTTTGTGCCATCGTAGTTCATCGGGATGATGACGCCGTAGGGCTGTGTCGATCCATCGACGGCGGAAACAAAGCCGCGCACGACTTTGCCTTTCTTCGTGGTCCATGGCGATTCATTCGCCGCCAAAGCCGTGACGCGCTCGGTGCCGCGAGCGAGTGCCTTCTCAATCGTGGCGACATCTTTGGCGGTGAACGCGGATTCATAGCGCAACGCCCATTCACTGCCTTTGTGAAACACCTCGGCATCGGCCAGCAGATCGGAATGAGCTGGTTTGAGTTTCGCGATCTGTGCTTTCAGTGTCTCTGCCGCCTTATGCAAGGCGCTTGTGCTCACCGCTTCACGTAGCACAAACTCCATCGCTGCCACGGTGTCCTCGTAAGTCGTCGAGTGGCCGCCTGCTTCACGATGGATGCTGAGCACCTTGCGTTTGTCTTGCTTTAGCTTCTCCGCGAGCCGCAGCACGCTCGCTGGCGGCACGACCTCATCTTTGCCACCGGTCGTCAGCGCGATAGGCATCGTGAACCTCTCCGGCCACAGCTCCGCGCTGCGCTTCTTGTATTCATCCGGCTTCTCCGTCTTTGTGCCGCCATACGAAGCCGTGCGTGCGTCCTGGAACTTCTCATACTCCACCAGATTCGCGATGCCGTTCAAGCTGCACACACCGGCCACCAACTCGGGATGCAGCGCCGCAAAGGTCAGCACTGCCGTGCCGCCCATGGAGCCACCGGCGATGAACACGCGGTTCACATGATGCCGCTTCTTCAGTTCGCCAATGATTTGAACCACGTCCGCCTCCGCGGCGGAACCCATCCACGATGTCTTTGCACGGTAGTCAGGTGAGACAAAGATCAGCCCATACTTCGTAGCCACATCGCGCAGTCCCTTGCATTCGCCGCGCATGTCCTTGATGAACTGCCAGCGGTCTGATCCATGTCCGTGCAGCGCGATCAACACATCATGCGCCATCATGGGCTCAAATTCTTCGGGCAACAGCTCCACATAGCGCTGCTCAGTGCCGTCGAGCGTGGATTTGAAGGCGATGTCCTGCAGCTCGGCAGCGAGCAGATGGCTTGTGAGGCAGAAAACAAGGAGGGTGCAAAGTTGGGTCATGGCTTTCATCGGCGAGGTTCGGGTGGGGTGAAAACAGGTCCGGCCTCGGTGCGCTGGAGTTCGGCGAGGAGGCGTTTGCGATACTCATCGAGCACGGCGCGATGAGCGGGATCGGGGGCGAGGTTTTTGAGTTCGTGAGGATCAGCCTCCAGGTCGTAGAGTTCCTCGATTTCATCCGGGACGAGCGTGTTCACATACTTGTATCTGCCCTGCCGGAGGAACTGCCACCAGGGGACATAGAGCTTGGCGTTGATCTCCTTGCTGCTGCGGTCCTCGGGCCGTGCATCGCCGAATCGCAGGCCGATGTGTTCCATCATCACGGCGCGGTCCGTGAGTGCGGCGGGATCGCGCAGCAGCGGGCGGAGATCGTGGCCGTGCATCGTGTGCGGCGGCGTGACTCCGGCAAAGCCGAGCAAGGTGGGCGCGACATCGACGATGGTGGCTGGCTGGCGGCACACACCGCCCTTCGCCACGACGCCGGGCAGTCGAAAGATCAGCGGCATGCGCAGGCAGGCATCATACGGACCAACTTTCCACGCGAAGCCGTGCTCACCCCAGGCGAAGCCCTGGTCGGAGGTGTAAATGATGAGCGTGTCATCGAGCTGGCCGCTCTCCTCCAGCGCACGACGCAGATCGCCGACGCCTTCATCCACCGCGCTAACGAGGCGGTTGTAGGCGCGAACGGTGTCAGGCAATGACTTGCCTCCATACGCTGGCTGGCCGTCGGGCCTGCGCTTGAACATCGACCACTCGCGCATGTAGCCGGGCTTGTCCGGGCGCGGGCCGAAGACATCGGCGGGCGTGGTCACCTCGGCATTGGCGTAAAGATCCTTGTGGCGCGGGTGCGTGGTGTTGGGCAGGTGCGGCGCGTTGTAGCAGAGCCAGAGCATCCACGGCTTGTCATGCTTCCGCCGGATGAAATCGGAGGCGAGACGCGTGAAGACATCCGTGGTGTAGCCCGGCACCATTTTCTTCGGCGCACCGTCGATGGCGAGATCCTGATCGTTATACCAGTCGCCCTTGATGACATTTTGATCCCACACGGCGGAGTGATCCCAAAGAACGCCATGCGCGGCATTCTGACCGATGTGCCACTTGCCGATGAGCGCGGTTTGGTAGCCAGACTTTCGCAGCGCGGCAGGCCAGAACGGCGCGGTGGCTGGATCATAGGCCTCGCCCTTCGCCGTCACGCCCTTCAAGTGAACGCCATGAATGCCATGCGGCAGCCGGCCGGTCATCACGCAGGCCCGGCTCGGCGAGCACCACGAGGCACCGTAGGCCGTGGTGAAGCGCACGCCCTCCGACGCGAGCCGGTCGATGTTCGGCGTGCGCACCCATGGCCATGCACCCTCTTCGCGGTAGCAACCGAGCGTGCGCTGACTCTGGTCGTCGGTGTAGATGAAGAGGATGTTCGGGCGCGCCGGTGATGCGGCATGGAGGACACACGGCGCGATGAGCGCGAGGAGAAGGATGAGGCAGTGTTTCATCGGGTGGACAGCTTCCATTGTTCAACTTCGTCGAGGATTTCATTCCGTGAACAGCGAGGCCGCAACGCGGTGCGCACTTTGAAGCCGTAGTCCTTCATCAGCTCGGGCTTCTGGATGAGGAACTGGAAATCCCAGGCGGGGTTCGTGGATTTCATCGCCGCGTTAGCTCCGCCGCCGCTCGGGGAATGCGTGAGGCGGATGCCTTCGGTGCGGTCAAACATCACGATCCAGGTGAGGTCGTCGAAGTGGCCGTAGAAGAAGGGTTGATCAAAACTGAAGCGAGAGAGACTCTTGAAGAGCGTGTCGCGTCCGCTTTCGCGGAAGGTCATCGCAAAGTTGTCATCGCGATGTCGCACGGTGCTCTGATCGTTGTGCCACTGGGTGCAGAACTGCGTCCACATGTCTTTCTGCGCGTCGAGTCCGCCGAGGAAATACATGCTCTTGTCCGCCGGTGCGTTCATGTAGCTGGCCCAGAACAGCGAAAGGTAGCCGCGCGGGAAGACATCGCGATGCGCCCGGCAGCGGAAGTCCATGTCGAGATAATGCGGTGCGACGAGCCGGAAGCGCGTCCAGCTTTCGACATGGAAGGTCGGCGTCGGCGGCTGATGCAGTTCCGTCTCGGTGTCGCTGATGCGCGTAAGGTGCATGGGCGCGTTGCGCGGCTCGAAAAAGGTCTTTGAATCCTCCAGATGCTCGCCGGTGACGATGTGCTCCAGATTCAAGCCCGCGACAGCCGGCACGAAGATGCTGCGCGTGCCTTTGGCATGTCGGAGGCTCCACACGCCGTTATAGCCCGCGCGGTGCTCGCCGAGCGCGGAGTTGTCGCCGATGACGGCGGTGAGATCGCCTGCCTGGAGCGAGACGTGGCTGTGCTTGGAATCCGAAGACGCTGCGGCAATCTGCGAACCGATGGTTGCGGCTACGGAACCACGAATGAATTCACGGCGGTGGAGCGCAGCGGATGAATCGAGAGATGGGGCCGTGTTCATGAGGCGTAGCATGGCCTTTCTAGGCTGTGTCGGAAGTGTGGTGACGATAATGGATGCATAGAGCCGCTTGGCACAGCCTAGAAAGGCTATGCTACCGCCTCGGAATGACCGGCAGCACGATGTGCGATGATTGGCCGGCGGTGTGCATGATCTTCTGCGTGGCGACAACGCTGGTGGTTTCGAGGCCGATGTTGTCCGCGCCGGTGTTGAGATTGCGCAGGTAGAGGGGGAAGTAGCTGCTGGAGATCTCGACGCGGATGCGGTGGCCCTTCGCGAAGGCGTTGGCCGTGGCTCGCCAGAACTCGATCGTGTATTCATACACTTGGTTGGGCTCGATGAGGCTGAGCTTGTCGGGATTGAAGGTGCCGGCGTGATCAGGATCGCGATGGCGAGCGCGCATGAGGCCCTCGCAGAGCATGGCGGAGAATCCGTCGGGCTGCACGTCGATGAGACGGACCATCCAGTCCGTGTCGCGGGCAGAGGTGGCGGCGTAGAGCTTGGCGGTGATCGGGCCGGTGACTTCGAGCTCTTCATCGAGCGGCGGCGTGGTATAGACGAGCACATCAGAGCCGCTGGCCGATTTGCGAGTGTCCACTGCTCCGTCCTCGATATGGCCGCTGGTGAAGTCCGAAAGAGTCGGCCTGGCGGGATCATAGACATACGAGTCAGACGTGTCATCGCCCGGCGCGGGTGGCGTTGTGCTCAGCACGCCGTCGCCGCTTGTCGTGTTCGCGTGGCCTTTGCTGTGGAGATAATACTTGGTCCAGCGCGTCTGTGGCAGCGGCCAGTCCTGCTCGGCAGACCACTTGTTCCTGCCCATAATGAAGACATGCACTGGCGCGTCGTTCATCACGCCGTTATCGACACCCTTGAGCCAATGGTCGAACCAGCGGCACACATAACCATCCCAATTGATCACCGCATCAGCGCCGTAATCGAACGCGCCCACTTTGCGGTTCTGATTGAAGATGTGCGGCCACGGGCCGATTACGAGCCGGGGACGACGTGCGTCGGGTGTCGCGCCGTATTTCTTCATCGCGAGGTAGTTCATCGGCGAGCCGTTGGCGTCTCCATCGAACCAGCCGCTGACCGCAAGCGATGGCACCGCGACCTTCGCATAGCTCTGCGGAGTTTGATACGCGATGCCGCGCCAATACGGGTCGCTCGCGGTGTGGCCGCGAATCCACTTCTCGAACCACGGCGAGTCGAGCGCGCCGCGAATCTCGTTCAGCTTGAGGTAGGGCAACTGCATGTAGTCACTGAGTCGCCGCTCGCTGGACGCAAAGCCACCGTAGGGACCGGGGCCGATGATTTGACCCACGCGTCCGGCCATGGCTCCGGCCCAGTCCAGCATCACGCCCTGGAGCACGCCGTTTTGGTAAGGCAGGTTGTAGAACTGATCGGGCGGCGCGACCTCGGGCACGATGGCCTTCAGCGACGGCGGCGCTTGCGTGGCGGTCCACCATTGCGTCCAGCCCATGTAGGACAGGCCCATCATGCCCACCTTGCCATCGCACCACGGCTGCTTGGCGAGCCACTCGACGAGATCATAGCCATCCGTCTTGTGTTTCGGATCAAACGGATCCCACTCGCCCTCCGAATCAAAGCGACCACGCGAGTCCGCCACTGCCACCACATAGCCCCGCTGCGCAAACCAGGTGCCCCGCTTTTGATATCCCGGATTGTTGCCGTAAGGTGTGATGATCAGGATCGCAGGGAACCGCCCGTCGGCCTTCGGCTGAAACACATCCACCGAAAGCCGCACGCCATCGCGCACGGTAGCTTTGTTGCCGCGAGTTGCTTTGACTTCGAACTGCTCGGCGGAGTATTGACCAGGATCGGGTGCTTCTGCATGAAGAGCGGCCAAAGGAGCCAGCAGAGCTGTGAAGATGAGGAGGATCGGTTTCATAGGTTTCATTGGTCCGGTTGCATCACCTGCGCTTCGATGTCCATGCCGACGCGCTGGCTCCACGCTTGCTGCATCGCTTTGAACCACGTTCCGGGCTTGCCATCGCCGATGGGGATGTTGTTGATCTTCGTGCAGGGAGCGAGGCAGTAGGGCGTGGTGGTGAGCCAGGCTTCATCGGCGTTGATCACGTCGTAGGGCTGGAAGTCTTTTTCGATGAACTCCATGCCGAGGCTGGGCGCGAGTTCCTTCACGGTTTGCAGGCTGATGCCCCAAAGAATGTTGCGCGTGGTAGGCGTGATGATGGTGCGGCCTTTGATGATGACGAAGTTCGATCCCGCGCACTCGGTGACATTGCCATCGAGGTCGAGCAGCAGCGTGATCGCGCGCGGGTCCACGGCCTGCGACTGTTTGTCAGCGAGGAACCAATGCAGGCGGCTGCGGTTCTTCATCTTCGGTTCGATGCATTGAGGCGGAATGTGGCGGATGGACGGTGTGACGACATGCGCGCCCTCGACAAACAAGTGCCGCCACATGCTGAAGCGCAGAGGGAACGAGTGAATACAGATCGTCGGCGTCATCGGTCCCGCGGCTCCTGCGCTGCCAGCGTAGAGCGCGTTCTCGCCAGGTGTGACGAAATGCACGATCCCGATGTCTTCGTCGGGTCGCAGCAGCTTGCAGTTGGCTTCGGCAAGCTCGTTGGTTCGCGCCAGCATCTCCTCCTGCGAAAATGGCACTGCGATGCCGGAATACTTCAGCGAGCGATACAGCCGCGCCACATGATCTTCGGCGCGATAAGGCTGATGCCGAAACGTGCGCGTCATCTCAGTGAGCGTCGCGCCGAGCACGATGCCGAGGTCGTAGATGTTCAGCTTCGCCTGCGAGGCGGGCAGGAAGCCGGTGTTCAGATAGACGATGGGTTCGCTCATAAAACGTGAGAGCTTCGCTTGATGCGATCAAGGATGTTCGACGTGATGCGTTGTGCGCGCGGGTCCACGCCTTTGGGTTCGGTGTAAACCTTGGGCCGCACATAGCCGGGAGGTGCGGACAAGCCATCGCCCCACCAGCATGTGGCGGCGTTGAAGACGATGTTTTGCTTCGGTCCAGGGTAGATGGTCGCAGCGTAAACGCCTTCGCCTTTCGGGCCTTTGACGCCGTTCTGTGTTTTGCCAGTGGAGACGACTTCGAGCCCGGGGATGTCAGCGGGCATGCCCATCCATTCCCAACCGACGAGGCCGTGAATGCCATCGCCTTTTTTCATGCCGGTGCCTTCGAAGATCCAGTGATCCGGCATCGAGCAGACCCACGGGCCGCCGCCGGTGACGGGCGGAGCGTTGCGCGCGCCGATGAGTTCAGCCTCGCTCGGTGTTTGGTAAGGGAACTTGCTCGCGCCAGCCCAGTCACCTCCCGGCAATCGCGGGCCAAAGGCGTCGATGCGACTGAAAATGCGGTTCGGCACGCCACTCGATGATGGTCTCGGATCGATGCGGCCCCAGCAGGTGTCGCCGGAGAAAAAGCAGGCATTCACACCGGCAGCGACGGCTGTCTTGAGCTGATCATACATCTCGATCGAATAGTATTCGTCGTGTCCGATGCTGAGGAAGCCCTTCGCTCGTAGCAGGCCTTTCGCGTCAGCATGCGTGTCGAGATTGGAGATGTAAGTCACATCGTAGCCGTGCTGCTCCATCCAGTAGGCGAACGGAAACTCCCACAGAAACCACGAGCCCGAGCCGGTGGACAGTGGCGCGTTGAGTATCTGGCAATACTTGCCGTAGGGCCGGTCGAAACTTACATCCACGCCGGGGCCGCAATACCACTTGTCCTTGCCGTCGTCGTAGAGCGCGAACTGGTCTGGCCAGCGATTGTAGGCCTGCCACGTGGTGTCGGAGCATTGGAATAGGAAGTCCGCACGCCGGTCATCGCGCACGATGAAGATGATGTAGCTCTGCCAGCCATCGCTCTCGGCGGTGAGCTTTCCGACATACACGCCACTCACCCAGTCGTCGGGAATCGTGATCTCGGTGCATGGCTCCCACTGGCACTCGCGCAGACGATTCGGACCCACGGGCGGATCGGGCTGCGTCACACCTTTGAACGAGCCGAGGCTCAACACATGTCTGCCACCATCGCCACCGTAGTAGCCGGTACGGTAAATCTCGATGTTGAAAGGCGAAGGCGGATTCGTGCTGACATGAAAGCTGATCTTCTCGCCCGCCCGCACACTCGTGCGCGAGCAATAGCCTTCGATCCACGGGCAGCGATACTTCGTCTTCGGATCAATTGCCGTCTTGGTCAGCATCCAGTCGCGCGTGCCAGTCTTTGCGTTCTCTATCGTAATGATGTTCGACGACGAAGCCGCCAATCCAATTTGCGTCGAGAGCGCGAGCGAACTGGTCTTGGCGATGAACTCTCGGCGATTCATCAGCGATGCTGTTGGTGTGATTGGTTTCATGGTGACTCGTTGGGTGAATTCGTCTCATGGTGCGGTCACTGCATCTCCGCGAAACGCGAAGGAAAACAGCTCGGCATTGCGCAGAGTAAAGCGGATCACAACCGGCTTGCCAGCGAGCGTTGTGACATTTGCTTGGCCCTTCCATGTGACGCTCCGCCGCAGCGAATCTCCGATCCACGGATCGCTGAGGCCCCATGCCTTGTTTGTCACACCAGAGGCATCAAGGAACTCAACCACGATCTGCGCCCCAGGATGGGTGGCAACGGCATTGAGTTCCAGACGCTGGCCGGTGAACACGACGGGCACGGTGACGATGGTGCCACCCTCAGCGGGACCATCAGCGGACACGAAGCGGTCGAGCTTCCATGTGGCAAGTCCGATGCTGTCGTTGAATTGGGTGCCGCGTCCTGTTCCCTCTTCGCGATACAGGCAGGGCGTGCCGTGGGTGTAATTGGCACCGGCATAGTAGAGTCGGATTTCATCGCCGACTCGTAACGCGCGCGATTGCGTGGCGAGGAAGCCGCAGTCCCATTCGCCCGGCTTGCCGTGCGGCACGATGGGCGTGCGGAAGGGACGCTCCCACGTTTCCAAATCGCGTGTGGAAGCGAGTTGGATCTCGCTTGGCCCCTCGTGGTTGCCGTAGCGCGCGTTATTGTTGATCGTGAAGACCCATGGGAACGCGAGCGTGCAGCTCTCCGCAGGGTAAACGCCAATGCCGTAGAACTCGGTGCGCATCAGCTTCGGATCGTCCGGGACATCTAGTTGCGATCTCACCTCGTCGATGCGCGCGAGCGATCCCGCGTCATCCCGCAAGTCGGGCGTGAACACATAACGCGGCGCAGTCCAGACGGCGAAATCCTTGCTCGTGGACATCGCGAAGCAGCGTCGCACCTGGCCGCGCACCGCCGTGCTGTGCTTCGGGAACGCGACGTAAAGCTGGCGCGATTCATCGTAGTAGGCGGTGATGACGTCGTTGGATCGGCAGATCGGTTCCTTGCTTTCACGAGTCCAATTCAATCCATCCGGTGAAACAAAACTATGTGGACCGCCGATCGGTTTGTCCTTGTGAATATAGGCGATCATCTTGTAGCGCCGCCGAGGATCAGGATCGCGATCATCCTTCATCACACTGGGCAGGTGCGCCTCGTCGAGCACCGCATTGTGCTGGCGACCGCCGCGTGCGGAATCAATGGTGCCGACGAGCGGCTTCTCCCACCGGATGCCATCGTCGCTCTCGGCATAGCAGACCGCGTAGTTGAGAAAATCCGCCGACACATTCGAGGTATACCACATGCGGAACTTCTTCAGCGCGTCGTCGTAAAGCACATTGCCGTAAAGCCCGAGCCGCCAGCCTTCCCACGGTTGATCGGCCTTGAGCAAAGGATTCGCCGGATGCTTATGCCCGGCGTGTAGTTGATAACTGATACGCTCAGAGGAGCGCACGAGCAGTTGATCAACGAACAACTGAGTCTTGCTGCCAATGTTGACCGGTGACGACGGCAAGTCTGCGGCGGACAAGGCAATGAGCGCAGATAGAGCGAAGACGATAACAAGAGCCGGTTTCATGAATACCGCACCTGCGCTGGTGTGAAGAAAGGTCTGGCGATTCATCGTGGTAGAAGGGATTTACTTTCCAGGGACAGGCCGGGCATCACCTTGATGGCTGAGCTTGTTCGGTTTCGCCCAAAGAACGCGTGCGACAAATGTTGCTCCTTCGGCTCCACGTTGCTTCGAGTCCTTCATGAACATGCCTTCGGAAACGGTGACCCATGACTCGGTCTCACTGATTGCGCAGGCACCAAAGTTCCCCATCTCTGCGCCCCGCTCAGGCACCACCACCTTCTCGGTGCTGCGAATCACTTGCAGCGTCGCCGGATTCACCTGCGCCATGAATAAAGGCGCGCGATGACGAACGATGTGATCATTGTTCGCCCCACGCCGCGTGTAAACGAGGAACAGCCCGTCGCTGTGCGTGAGCCAGTGCTGCTGCGTGTTGTAGCTGCCCAGTTCGGTGCCGTCATCGAAGAGCCAGGGCTTCTGATCGGCAAAGTGCAAGCCATCGTCGCTCACGCTGACGTAGCCTTTGATGTCGTTACGCAGCGTCAGGAAATAGCGGCCCTGAAAGGCGATCAACGACGGCTCACAAAGCCCGCGCACCACATTCAGTCGCAGCACATTCCCGTGCCGCACATAACTGAGCTTCGTGCCGTCGAAGCGACACTCGGCGACGGTCACGCTGGCTGGATCTTTGGCATTGCGACCGATGTAGAGTGGGACCAGCAGCGTGCCGTCAGGCTGCACCAGCCATTGCGCACAGGCATTGCGCGCGAAGTCGAATTGCTCCTCGGGCGGCAGTTCGAGCATCTGCCACTTTGTCCATTGATAGCGCTTCGGATCAAACACGGCATAGACGGTTTGATTGGCGCGCTTCACGTCATCGAGCTGCTCACCCTTCGGACTGTAGCGAACCTGACAGCCGATGGCGATCACCTTGCCCGACGATGCGTGCCGGCCGGGCGTGACATCCGCCACGCTGATGGTCACTCCATCAGGTTGTGGCCGCCAGTCCAGCTCGGGCGGCAATGTCGACCCTGTCCACGCTGCCGTCGGTGAAGGACGAAACATGAAGTGCAGGCCCGAGTAGTAGTCCGAGATAATGAGATGCTTCTGAATCGTCATCACGACCGCTGGCTCGGCCTGCCCCGCCACAGGAAAGGCTGCGGCGCGCGGATGAAACCAGTGAAACTTGTCATCATCATGCTTCATTACTGTCTCCAGCTTCACAGTGAACTCGAGAGGGTGTGGCTCGGCGCTGCGAACGACATCCATGGATGAGAGCAGCAGCAGGATGAGGATGAGTGGATTGATTTTCATGGTGAAATTGTGGGTTCATTCAAGGGGTTGTTTTGAAGCGATCCCAACCGGCAGCAAACTCGCGAGGCTCCCACACACCACGCCAGCCGCAAACGAGCCCGGCATGATCCACATGATGCTGGTAGGAGGCAGACCCAACGGTCCGGCATACGCAATGCACACCGCCGTGGCGACGCTTGCCAGCGCGGCCGTCAACGCGCCAAACGTCGTCGCCCAGCGCACAAACATCGCCATGAAGAAGAGCACGAAAAGCGGTGCCGTGAGCAGATTCACCGCGCGGAAGCAGACATCGAGCAGGTTGCCTTCGATACGGCTCACGAGGAGGCTGATGAGGATCACGACGATGCCGATGCCGGCAGAAAGATAGCGCGCGAGTTTCATTCGGCTGGCATCGGCCAGCGGCGATTTGCGGAAGCGGACGATGAAGTCCTCCGTGATCACCAAGGACGATGAGTTCATGCCGGACGACAGGCTGGACATGGCGGCGGCGAGCACGGCGGCGATGATCACGCCCGTCATGCCAGCGGGCAGACCCACCATGACGTAGCGCGGAAACAACCGGTCCGCTCCTGTGACGAGGCTTGCCGATTCCGTGAACAACTCAGGATGCTTCGTGAAGTAGCCGACCACCGCGAGACCGACGAGTCCAAGCAAGATACCCACCAGGGCCTCCGAGACCAGCGTGGTGAAGAGCGACCGGCGGGCGGCGCGTGTGTCGCGTGTGGAGAGCCAGCGCTGAATTGCCATCTGGTCCGAGCCAAAGGTGCAGACATACCAACCGAAGGCGGACATGATCATGCCGAGGAAGGTGATGCGTGTGGTGGCGTCAAAACCGAAGCGCGGCGCATCCCAATGCGCGGCCCATTGATGCGGCCACCAGGCTGAAACACCGCCCAGATCCACCGAGACAATCACGATCACAGCAGCCGCGCCACCAAGCATGATCAAAGACTGCACGGCATCGGTGAGGACTACCGCACGCAAGCCGCCTTCCGCCGTGTAGATGAGCGTGATGACGCACATCACCACGCTGGCGAGCACGGTCGCCTGCGGGCCCAGGCCCAGCATCGGTGCCAGAACTTTGTCGGAAGTCGCATACAGGATCGCCGCCATCCAGGCCAGGCGCATCGTCAGAAACATTGTCGCGCCCACCAGTCGCACGCTGATGCCAAAACGTTGCTCCAGCATCTCATACGCACTGCTGGCCCGTTGGCGCATGATGATCGGAATGAGTCCCCAACCAACGACGATGCCGATCAGTGGAAACGCCGCATACTGCACCAGTTGCATTGGCCCGTGTTTGATCATCTCTCCAGGCACCGCAAGGTAGGACAGCGCGCTGGTCAGCGTGGCGAACAGAGACAGCCCCACCGCAAACGGACTCATGCGCCGGCCGCCCAGCATGTAGTCATCGGTCGTCTTGTTCCGACGCGCATAATACTGCCCGATGGCCAGCATGCCGACGGCGTAACTGATGATGACCAGCCAGTCCAAGATTCTCATTCAGCCGGGCTCCTTCTGGTTGTTGGTTGGGTCATCACGATGAGTTTTTGGTCGGTCATATCAATCCTGCACATACTTCACGTGCGCCTCCACCTTCTCGATCTGCACGGCTGATTGTGTCGTGGACGCCCTGGAGGCGATGAGGAATGCGACTTCGTTCTTGCCGAGCTTCCAAGCTTCGTGGGGCACGATGCAATCGAGCCGCAGCAGGCGTTGCTGAGGATTGATCTTGTAGTCGCCCTTGCCGCCTGAGGTGCGTTGGGGTTTGGGAGAAAAAATCTGCGCATCCTTCCATTCGGCATCGCGCGTGCTGATCGTCAGGAGTGTGCCGTTGAATCGGATGTCGAACACATCGGCCTCGTCGGCTTGAAAGAGGATGCAACGCAGCGTGAGACGGGCCATCACGTCTCTGGCTGGCGGTGCGTCGCTGATGTGCAGCGTGAACGTCGCAAGGCCTCCATCGAGTTGCTTTGGCAAAGGAGCGGTGTCGTTGCGATTGAAGAAGCCGTCAGCCCACGGATAGCCACCGCGTCGTTCGACGGCGAAGAACTTGTCTTTGCCTGCCATCGACTTCGGATCACCCACTTCTTGGTAGGCAGCTTGATGCGATGGCGGCCCGACATCCGAACCGACGATGCGGCAAACTTCAGGAGTGCCCACGGACCAGTTGAAGGTGGCCACGCTGTCGGCTCCGCGTTGAAAGTGATTGGCGAACACGCCTCGCAAGAACTCGATGGAGCCGTAGCGATAGCCGTCGCTGGTGTGGTGATCATCAAAGCAGGGCTGAAGCTGAACTTCATTGCCGACTGCTGCGCGAATGCCCTCGACATCCACATCCACGGAGCGTGATCCGAGCGTGAGCACATCCACCAGATGCTGGTCAGCCCATGCCTTCACATCGAACCCATCAGCATGACAGCCTTCGAGAGTCTGCGGAACCTTCGCTGCCAGTAGAAGAGGGCGTCCGCGCTGCTGCGCGACTTCCAGCAACATCAGCCGGACCATGCGCATGAACTCCGTGACATGTCCGCGAAGCTCCCATTGATGCCCAACGGCCAGACACGGAATGTGACGCGAGAAATCAATCTGAATGCCTTCCAGGTCGTAGCGCATCGCCAGTTCACGCAGGATCGCCACTTTGTGCTCACGCAACCCAGGCGCGGCTAGATTCCACATGCCCTGCGGCCACCACGAAGCTGGCACTGCCCAATCGGGATGCTCCACCTTGAGCGGATGCGGTTGCTTCGACAGTCCGCCTTCGGGCAGGCATTCGACCTCGCTGATGCGATGATTCCAGAAGACCTCCAGCTTGCGACGGCGCGTTTCATTCACGAGTTGCTCGACCCAATCGATGCCTTCGCTGAACCATTGTTTCAGCATTGGATGATCCACCGGAGGTTCGATCTTGCTCGGATACGAACACCCCAACGGACTACCGCCGATGTCCCACCAGATGGCGTCGATCTGACTTCCCGGCGCATCCATCTGCGAAAAGACCACGTCTCGAAAGCGCTCGAACTTTGCCTCCGCATTCCGGTGCAGCTTCCAGTAACTCCACATGGGATCATTCGCATCGTATTGCACCACAACTCGCCGCTTACGTCGCTGCATCGTATCGCGATGAACCGCTGGTAGCTCCACGGCCCGTAGCAGCGTCGTGCCCAACACCGCACCAGCGCTCGTTTGGAGAAACTGTCGGCGATTCATGGCAGATGAAGGTGGGTTCTCACAAGGTGCTTGGAGGAATGAGTTTCTGTGCGGCGAGCCATTTCAGCGCGGCCGCTTTCCACTGCTCCCAAAGCGGCCCTTTGCAGCCGTTGAAGCCATGACCACCGCTGGGAAGTTCGAGCAACTCGACGGGGACGTTGTGCGCTTTCATCGCGGCGACGAACTGGCGGCTGTTTTCGGGTGGGACAGGTTTGTCGTCAATGGCATGAGCGAGGAAGGTGGGCGGGGTATCGCCGGCGACTTGGGTTTCGTTCGAATAGAGGCGCACGAGGTTTGGTGTGGCATTGGAGCCGATGAGCTTCTCTTTGGAGCCGGTGTGCGTGAACTGGCCCATCGTGACGACGGGATAAACGAGCCAGCCGAAGTCGGGACGGCAACTCAGGCGCTCGGCGGGATCGGCGTTCGCAGCATCGCCCGCATTGAAATGCGTGAGCGCCGTCGAGGCGACGTGACCACCGGCAGAGAAGCCGAGGATGCCGATGCGCTGTGGATTGATCTTCCATGCGACCGCATTGGCGCGAGTGAGGCGGATGGCACGCTGCGCATCGAGCAGCGGCACCTGATGGCGCAACTCCGGCAGGCGATACTCAAGGATGACGCAGGCGATGCCGTGCTCGTTCAGCCATTGCGCGATGGGATAGCCCTCGCGGTCGGTGACGTGTCGAATGTAACCGCCGCCAGGGCAGAGCACGATGGCTGCGCCGTTCGCTTTGTCGGCAGGCGGGAGGAAGACTTCGAGTGCCAACTTGCTGTCCTCGAACTTGCCATCACCGATGGGTGCTTGGTTAGCGGGCCAAAGCGGAACGCGCTGCGTGGGCGTTGGTTTGGGAGAAACCACTGTCGTCTGCGCTGCCGCAGTTGAGATCGACGCGATGACGAGAATGCTGATCGTGAAGAGAAAAGAGATGGTTTTCATGACTGTGTTGAGATTTGTGCGAGGTCACGCTGAAACAGCGTCTTGATGCCGACGATCAACGCGATGCCCGCCGCGAGATAAGCCAGTGCCGTGATGGAGAGCAGCTTGTCGATGCCGAGTGATTGCTTCCACATGCCCCCAAACAAGGTTGCGAAGCCGGACATGATCGCACCGCAGAAGTTGAGTATGCCAACGGCGGAGGCACGGGTGTCGGCGGGGACGACTTCAAAGGCGGCGGGGAAGATGTTGCCCATGAGGAGGCCGCTGAAGAGTCCGAAGGACGCGGCGGCGATGCGTGTGACGGAGAGGGTGTCGCTGCTGCCGAGGAAATGCAGGCAGGGTGCGCAAAGGATGAGGCTGGCGGTCATGAGCCAGAGGCGCGAGGCCTTGGTGCGGCGATACAGCTTGTCTGCAAGCACACCGCCGCCGAGCAGGCCAACCGCAGTGGTCAGTTGAAGGAAGATTGTGGCGTTGAAGGCAGCGTCGGCTTGATTGAGCTCGAACTTCTCTTTGAGGAAGGTTGGCAGCCAGCCATAGAGCAGCCACAAGCCAAAGACGAAGATGGGAAACACCACGCACAACAACAGGAAGGTGCGCACGCGGAGCAGGATCGGGAAGGCGAGGGATTTGGAAGGCTTGGATGTCTCAGCGGTGGGGTTTTCATTCACGCCGCGGAGGAAGGCAAAATACGGCAGCGCATAGAGCAGGCCGATCGCGCCGAGCACAAAGAACGCGCCGCGCCATTGGCCGCGATCTGCCATCCAACCGCCGAACCAACTGCCTGCCACAGTGCCCGCGATCTGCGCGGTGGTGAGCACCGCGATGGCGCGCGAGCGAAGCTCCGGCGCATGCGCGTTCGCCGTC
Organism: uncultured Prosthecobacter sp.; assembly: GCA_964583255.1. Taxonomy (GTDB): domain Bacteria; phylum Verrucomicrobiota; class Verrucomicrobiia; order Verrucomicrobiales; family Verrucomicrobiaceae; genus Prosthecobacter. The sequence continues at coordinate 43,215 of CAZOVY010000001.1, read as the reverse complement.
AAGGCGATGGCCGTGGGCATGAAGAGCGATTCAGAGATGCCCATGGCGGCACGCAGGCCGAGCAGCATGAACGCGGAGCCTGCGAAGCCCGTGGCGACGGTGACGATGCTCCACACGATGAGGCTGAGCACGACGAGCAGACGTTTTGAAAAACGATCCGCGAGCTGACCGGCGATGGGGCAGCCGAAGGCATACACCCAGAGGAATATCGCGCCGGTGAGACCGAGTTGCTTGTCGCTCATGCCGAGATCGGCCTTGAGCGACGGGAACATCGAGAACACCGCCTGCCGGTCGCAGTAGTTCAGGAAATACGCGACCCACATGAAGGCGACGAGGAGTGGGGCGGAGCGGTGTAGCATAGCCTTTCTAGGCTGTGGGTTTGAAGTGTTTATTGGGAGGATGAATCACAGGCTAGAAAGCCTATGCTACGCGGCGAGAACCTGGCGCTCGCTGACTTGCCTGGCGATCACCGCGACGCAATCGCCCTGCTGCGTGAGGCATGGCGCACGAATGGTGATGAGATAACCGGTGCTCTGCGCAATGATTTCCTCCGGCGCTCGATCAGGACGCTCCAGATGATGAATATAGCCGACGGTTTGGCCTTTTTTCACCTTCGCGCCGAGATCGAGCGCGATCTCGAAGATGCCGGACTCAGGCGCGAGGATGTAGTCCTCACGATTCGTGGCCTGTGTGATGATCGCGGGTGCCTTGCGCGGCTGCACGCGACCTTTGAGAGCGCCGACATGGACGAGCACGTTGCGCAGACCACTTTGCGTGATGCGATGCACACTGGCGGGAATGCATTCGCCGCCACCGAGTTCGGTGGTGATGACGAGCTTGCCCTGATTCTCCGCTTCGACGGGCAGAAGACCCGTTCCGGCGATGTCGGCATAGATGAAGCAAAACTCCGTGCCCCAGGCGAGCATGGCGGCAAACATCTTGGCCCGCTGCTCTCGATCCGGCACGAGATGCATGTGCGAACACGGCACAAACTCCATGCTGCGACCACCGCTATGGATGTCGATGACGACATCACTGATGGGAAAGAGCACGGTGCGCAGGTAATGCGCGATCTGGCTCGTGACTGGACCTTCCGCATCGCCGGGGAAGGCGCGGTTCATGTTCATGCCATCAAGGGGCGACAAACGTGTGGCCGCACGCGCCGCCGGAAAGTTCAGCGATGGAATGAGAATGATGCGGCCCGTTACCTTCTCGGGAGTCAACTCGCGCGCGAGCTTCATCGCCGCAATCTGGCCCTGATACTCGTCTCCGTGATTGCCACCGAGCACGAGCACTGTCGGACCTTTACCGCGAGCGACGACCGTGATGGGGATCATCACATTCGCCCATCCACCGAGGTTGTGAGAGTAAGGCACCTGCAGGAAGCCCTGCTGTTTGCCTGACTTGTCAAAATCGAGTGAGGTGATGATCATGATGGAGATGGGTTGTTCGTTTCAAGCAATGATAGGACTCACGATTTCGCCAGCGACATCGGTCAGACGGAAATCGCGACCCGAGTAGCGGAAGGTTAGCCGCTCATGGTCAAGTCCGAGCAGGTGCAGCATGGTGGCATGCAGGTCGTGAGTGTGGACCGATCCTTCGGCAGGAAGGATACCGTGCTCATCAGATTCGCCATGCACATATCCACCTTTCACGCCGCCGCCTGCCATCCAGGAGGAGAAGCAGAGATTGTGGTGCTCACGACCAGGGTGGTTCGCCTCTTTATGGAAAGGTGTCCGCCCGAATTCCGTGGTCCACACGACCAGGGTGCGTTCCAACATGCCACGCTGTTTGAGATCGGTGAGCAAACCAGCGATGGGTTGATCAATGGCCTTGGCGAGGCGTTCGTGATCGCCCATGTTGCCGTGAGAATCCCAGTTGGCGCTGGAGCCAACATCGATCAATTCCAGGAAGCGCACGCCGCGTTCGGCTAGGCGACGTGCGACCAGGCATTGCCAACCAAAGCCCGTCGTGGCACCACGCGTGAGACCATAGAGTTTTAAAGTTGCATCCGTTTCGTGAGACAAGTCAAAGGCTTCAGGGGCTTCTTTCTGCATACCAAAGGCGGTTTCGAATGAGCGAATGCGTGCATCTAGAGTCTGGTCGGCAGCGCGATGTTCGTGGTGGCTGCGGTTCAGTTTGCCGAGCATCGCGAGCTGCATTGCCTGCAACTCCGCAGCAGGAGCGTTGGGCTTCAAGTTGGGCAGCGGATCAATGCCCGGAACAACGTGCGTGCCCTGATGGCAACCGGGGAGAAAGTCGCTGCCCCAAGTCTGTGCGCCACCATACGGTGCGGCGGGAGCGAGCACCATGAAAGAGGGTAGATTTCGATTCTCCGTGCCCAGTCCGTAGCTGACCCAGGCACCGGCGCTGGGCCTGGTGGATTGCGCCGATCCCGTGTGTGCAGCCAGGGTCGCCTTATCATGCCCATCACTTTCGCAGTGCATGGCGTTCAGCACGCAGATGTCATCAATGACCGAGCCAATGTGAGGGAACAGATCACTGACGCGGATGCCACTCTGACCATATTGCTTAAAATCCCAACGCGGCTTGATGAGAAAGCGGTCGAACTTACCAGGCTTGTTGAGCCAACGCGATGCAGTGATGGATTTCCCATGATCTCGGATGAGCTGCGGCTTGTAATCAAAGGTATCCACATGGGATGTGCCACCGGTCGAGTAGAGAAAGATCACGCGGTCTGCCTTAGCAGGGAAATGGCCTTGGTGCGCAGCCATAGGGTCGATGACCGCTCCGTGGAGTTCATTCCAAGAGCCCGCCAACGCGAGCGCGCCGAAACCGCCTGATGCACGATGCAGGAACTCACGGCGAGTTGGTTTGGAAATGGAGTTCATGGTTCGCCGTTGGTTAGTCAACATAGAGGAAAGCGTTGCTCGTCAGCAACACGTGAGCCAGGCCTGCCCATGCGAGTTCAGCCGACCTGTCAGGTGGTTTGGCCAAGCCTGAGAGCTTCATCTGATAGGCACTGAGAAAAGACAAGGCATCCTGAATTTCGGAGTCAGATGGCACACGTCCGTGCGCCATCTCGTAAGCCACCCGGACTTTCGCCTCATCGTCGCCAGGTGTGTCGAGAAGTCGGCGGGCGAAGGCTTCCGCCTGTTGATGAACAAAGGGTGAGTTCATCAAATAAAGCGTCTGTGTGGGCGTCGTGGTCAACACCCTTTGAGGCACGCTCAAATTCGGATCAGCGGCGTCGAACATCGCGAGGAAGGGATGCCGGCGATTGCGTTGCAGCATGAGGTAAACACTCCGGTGATCGCTATCGTAAACCTCGTGGAAGGGCTTGTGAATGGTGAACGCCCAAGTCTGCACCGGCGGAAAAGGATGAGGACCGGGAACGGTCCGATCAAGGCGACCACTCACCGCGAGCATGGCATCGCGAATGGATTCAGCATCGAGGGGATGTCTCGCATAGCGCCACAGCCATGTGTTCGCCGGGTCGTTCTTGAGATTTGCCGACTGATCATCGCTGGAAAGCTGGTAGGTCTGTGACTGCATAATGAGGCGATGCAGCGCCTTCACCGACCAACCTGAGGCGATGAACTCCGAGGTGAGCCATTCAAGCAGTTCAGGGTGGCTCGGCGGGTCCCCACGCAGGCCGAAATCGCTCGGCGTATGGACAAGCCCCTGCCCGAAGTGCCACTGCCAAACACGGTTCACGAACACTCGAGCCGTCAGCGGGTTCGATGGACGCGTGAGCCAGTTTGCCAACTCCAATCGGCCACTGCTGGTAGTATTCACAGGCACAGGGTCGCCACCAAAAACCTCCAGAAACCTGCGCGGCACTTCATCGCCCGGCTTGTCTGGTTCGCCACGGAGTTGGATGCGGACATTGACCGGTTTGCCCTCGCTGACGCCATAGGCAACGGGGTAAGATTCGTTCACTGCGGCTGAGTCGCGGATCTTCGTTGCGGCAGCAATGTTGGCGTCGAGTTGCTTGATCATTTTTGCACTATTCACTGAGGTGACAGGCGCGATCACCGGACCACTGCCGGGCTCGCCAAAGGCCGTGTCCTGAAGCCCGATATTGTCGAGATCACGCTCAGGCGCCGTGCCACTGACATGTCCGATGGCATCACAAATGAAGGTATCGAGCACGCCATCCCAATTGACACCCAGTGCCTTGTTTTTGAATGCTGTTAGATCGGTCGCAGAACTGATCATGCCCGAGTATGATTTCTTCGCGGGATCCAGCGTGAGTTGCAGACTGTAATGGGTGCCAGGAGTGAGCTTGTGGATGACTTCCCACTTTGCTCCATCGCGAACGGCGATCTCCAATGCGGTGACACTGACTTCCACGGCAAGAGATTGGATCACTCCGCGACCAAGGTAAAAACGAAAAGCCCCGGTTTTATCCGTCGGCGTCACGGTGCGGAAATCGATGGTGAAGTGCATCAGTTTACCGGGTGCTGCGCGCAAAGGGTTGGCGAACACATAACGCACGCCATTGTTCGCCTTACCGCTGCCCACACGCACACCGCGGGTGCCCGCCGGGTGAACGTGCACGAATGGGCTCTGCGCCTCAGCAATGACCGAGTTCGGTCCCTCAGACAGCCATGGCGCGCCGGGCGGCTTGCCGATTGTTTGAGACTCAAAGCCAAGGTCCAGACCTCCCGCAAGGGCTTTGCCATCCAGTGCGGCGCGCTCATGTTTTAAACGGGCTAATGTCTCATCGAGAGGTGTGAGTTCTGTGACCTTGAGTTTATCAAGACGGGTCGCCTCTGCCGGTGAAACGAGCGGCGGGAGTTGCGATGGGTGCTTCTGTTCTTCACCACCTGGGAAGGCCCACTGCGTGCTCTGAAAGATGCCGTAAAGAGCATAGTAATCAGCGGCTGTTACTGGATCAAATTTGTGATCGTGACAGCGGGCACAACCGAGGGACAAGCCGAGTAGAGACCGGCCCACGGAGTCAATTGCATCAGCAAAATCAAGATGCTGGTAATCGGGTGACGGCTTGTAACCGTAGCGCTTTCCAATCGCAAGAAACCCGGTGGCCGTCACCCTGTTTGCGTATAGCTCGGGTGACCCCTTGCTCGCGAGAATATCACCAGCGATTTGCTCGCGGACAAACTGATCAAATGGTTCATCAGCATTGAAAGCGTTGATCACCCAATCGCGATATTTCACCGCTTCCCTCACAGGATAGTCAGCTCCATCACCCGCAGTATCGGCGTAGCGTGCCACATCAAGCCAATGCCTTCCCCAGCGTTCTCCGTAGGCTTTGCTGGCCAGCAAATGATCAATCAATTTCGCGAAAGCATCGTGCGATGGATCCTTCAAAAAGGCTTCAATTTCAGTCGGCGTGGGTGGCAGGCCTGTGAGATCAAACGTCGCACGGCGGATCAGTGTCCGACGATCAGCGGGTGGATTTGGCTGAAGTTTCTGCTGTTGAAGTCGAGCAAAAATAAAGCGGTCAAGGCTCTGCAAATTCCCTGCGCTGTTTGTCACTGCCGGGGGTTGAGAATGCCCGATCGGTTGGAAGGCCCAGTGCTTCCTGCCTGCTGCCATGTCTATTCCAACCTTGGCGAGAGAGGCCCCTTCACGAGGATCGTGCGCGCCCATTTTCACCCATTGCTCCAGCACTGTGATTTCATCCTGGGTGAGGGGATGCTTGGGCGGCATTTGCAGATCTTTATCAACACGACGCACGGCCTTGACGAGCAGGCTGTTTTCTGGATCACCCGGCTTGATCGCTGGGCCATGGTCGCCACCTTTTTGCCACCCAGCCTTGGAGTCCAGCCGCAGTCCGTTCTCTTGCTTTTTCTCGCCGTGACACTGCTGGCAATTCTGAATCAAAAGAGGCCGAATCTTGGCTTCAAAATAGACTGTCTCATCCGCTGCCGAGGCTGATTCGGAGACGAGTAGGGCACAACAGCCTGCCAACAGAGCGTTGAAAATTTGGGTAAGCCTTTTCATGATTGTGGATCTGTATTCATGTCACGCGATGATGTCATGAACCACGTCGCCATACACATCCGTGAGCCGGAAATCGCGGCCAGCATAGCGGTAGGTGAGCTTTTCGTGATCGAGGCCGAGCTGATGCAGGATGGTGGCGTGGAGATCGTGGACGTGGACTTTGTTTTCCTCGGCATTCATGCCGAGTTCATCGGAGGTTCCATACGCGAGGCCGCCCTTGATGCCACCACCGGCGAGAAGTGTGCTGAAGGCGGTGTGGTGATGATCGCGACCGCGCTTCATCGGGTCGGTCTTCTTGTTCTTGTCCTGATTTTCCTGCGCGTAAGGCGTGCGGCCAAACTCGCCGGTCCAGACGACGAGCGTGTCATCAAGGAGACCGCGCTGCTTGAGATCGCTGATGAGCGCGGCGGAGGCGCGGTCGCTGTCGGCGCAGAGTTCAGGATGGCGCTTGTAGTGGTCGCTGTGGGTGTCCCAGGGCTGGTTGTTACTGCTCGTGTAATAGACGCTGATGTAGCGCACGCCGGACTCCGCGAGACGCCGCGCGAGCAGGCAGGAGCGACCAAAAGGTGTGTCGCCATATAGCTCGCGCATCTTCGCGGGCTCGCGGCTGATGTCGAAGGCATCGCTGGCGGCGCTTTGCATGCGGTAGGCGGTCTCCATGGCCTTGATCTGGCCTTCGAGCGCGGAGTCTTGCTCACGCTTCGCGGCGTGGAGCTGATTGAGCTTCTGAATCAAATCGATCTGCCGCCGCTGCTGCGCGGGAGCGAGCACGGAGTTGCGCACATTGGCGACGAGTTTATCAACGCTCATGTCGGAGGTGATGACGCCAGTGGCCTGATACTCGGCAGGCAGGAACGAGTTGCTCCAAAGCGCCGGTCCCACGACAATGTTTGGCGTGGGTCGCAGCACGACGAAGCCGGGCAGGTTTTCATTCTCGCTGCCAAGTCCATACAGCACCCACGAGCCGAGCGAGGGGCGGATCGGCTGTATGTTGCCCGTGTTCATCATGAGCAAAGCTGGCTCATGATTTGGCACGTCCGTGTGCATGGAACGAATGACACAACAATCGTCAATGATGCTGCCCAGCGCTGGCAGGCTCTCGCTCACCTCGATGCCACTTTGACCACACTTGCTAAACTTCAACGGCGATGACATGAAGCCGCTCGTCTTCGGTGCTTTGTAGAGTTTCCCCGACGGCTGCTGGCCCTCGTATTTTTTCAGCGCTGGCTTCGGATCAAAGGTGTCGATGTGCGACGGCGCTCCGTTCATGAACAGGAAGATCACGCGCTTTGCCTTTGGCGTGACCTGCTGCTTTGGGGCTGCATTTATCATCCCCGCTAGACCAATGGCACCAAAGCCAGCCGAGAGTCGTTGGAGGGCATCGCGACGGGTCATTTGAGCTGGATTGTGATCAGTCCACATAAAGCATTTCGTTGGTGGCCAGCAGGGCTTGCGCGAGCTGCTCCCACGCGGTGAGTGCGGAGTCGGCGGGTTGTTTAAGAAACTCGTGGGCGATGGCGAGTTCTTCCGTCTCGGGTTCGCGGGCAAAAAGGAGTTCGTAGGCGTGGCGAATGCGTGCGGTATCATCGTTGCCGCTTTGCTGGAGGCGCTCGGCGAGCTTCTTGGCCTGCTCGATGATGAAGGGGCTATTCATCACGAAGAGCTTCTGCGTGGGGGTGGTGCTGCTGTTGCGACGGGCGGCATGGACGTTCGCATCCGGGTAGTCGAAGAGCATGAGCGTCTTGTTCAACTCGCGGCGACTCACCTGGGAGTAGATCGTGCGTTTGTGATGTGTGGGAGCATCAAGGCTCTGTGATGCGCCGCCTTCCAGCGTGAGTGTGCCTGCGGTGACCATGATGGCATCCCGCCATGACTCGATGCCGAGCTGGCGGCGATTCGTGCGCCAGAAGTGATCGTTGGCTTCGTCGAGTTGCGCATTCGCGGCGCTGCCAATGCTGCTTTGGCGATAGGTGGCGGACGTGACCAGCTCACGCACGAGGCGCTTCAATGACCAACCGTTTTGCATGAAGCGGATGGCAAGATCGTCGAGCAGTTCGGGATGCGTGGGCTTGTCGCCTGTCGCGCCGAAGTTGCTGGTGGTGCGTGCCAGCGGCTTGCCGAAGAGCAGATCCCACACGCGATTCACCATGACGCGAGCCGTGAGCGGATTAGCGGGATCAGTGATCTGGCGGGCCAGCTCCGCACGACCGCTGCCTTGCTGAAACTTCACCGGCTCATCTTTGCTCAACACCTGGAGCCAGCCACGCGGAGCCACGGCACCGGCTGACTCGACATCGCCACGATCATAGATAGGCAGATCGTGCGGCTTGAAGTCGCGCACGACGTGCAGAGTGCCGGGGTCCATTTTATCGGCCAAAGTCTTGCTGTCCTCCTCCTTGCCATCAGGCCGCAGGCTCACCATCTGGACGGAGGCGAAGACACCGGCCATCGCGTAGTAATCGCGCGCCGTGATCGGGTCGAACTTATGATCATGACAGCGTGCGCAGGCCACAGTGAGGCCGAGAAAGGTTTGCGAAACGGTGTCCACCTGCTCAGACCACTCCTCCGCCTGCACATCAAGCCGACCACGGGAATAGAGCTTGTGCCCGAGGCCGAGAAAGCCGAGCGCGGCGAGGTCCGCCTTGTTTTGTGGTTCGATCAAATCCACCGCGAGCTGCTTCTCGATGAACGCATCATACGGCAGGTCAGCATTGAAGGCCGCGATGACCCAGTCGCGATAGCGCCAGGCGTTCGGGTAATTGAGCGATGAGTTGCCGCCCACCTGATGCGCCTGATCTTCGGCATAGCGGGCGAGATTCAACCACACACTCGCCATGCGTTCGCCAAAGGCCCGGCGACCGAGCAAATGATCCACCAACCGCGCATAAGCATCCGGACGCGTGTCATTCACAAAGGCACCCACTTCCTCCGGCGTCGGAGGCAGGCCGGTGAGGTCAAACGTCACGCGACGGATCAAAGTCCGCGCATCAGCCTCGCCTGAAGGAGTGAGCGCCTTCGCCTCCATGCTCGCGAGGATGAAGTGATCCACACGCTCACGCGGCCAAGTGGTGTCTTTCACCTTTGGCAGAGCCTGCTTCTTCGGCGGCACGAAGGACCAGTGCTGGCGTGCTTTGGCCCAATCAATCGCCACAGGCTCCGCTGCCTGCGTGATGACGCAGAGCAGGAGCGATATCGCAATGGTTTGGAACGGGGCGTTTGGCACTTGTCCAAAACGCGGCGTGAACGGCATTTCCCTCTTCAAATCACGCAATCAACCCCTTCACCACCTTCGCGGGGTTCACACCGGTGAGGCGGAAGTCGAGGCCTTGAAAGCGGTAGCTGAGCTTGTTGTGATCGAGGCCGAAGAGGTGGAGGATCGTGGCGTGGAAGTCGTGCATCGACACGGGATCGCGGGCGACGTTCCAGGCGAAGTCATCGGTCTCACCATGGACCTGGCCGCCCTTGATGCCGCCGCCGGCCATCCACAAACTGAACGCGGCGGGATGATGATCGCGGCCCGTGACTTTCTTGAAGCCCTTGCGGTTCTCGCCCAGCGCGGTGCGGCCGAATTCGCTGCCCCACACGACGAGCGTGGTGTCGAGCAGGCCGCGTTGCTTCAGATCCTTCAGCAGCGCGGCGATGGGCTGATCGACCATCTGGCAATTGTGCGCGAGCTGTGGATCAAGCGCGCTGTGATGATCCCACGAGGCGTGGATGATGTTCACGAAGCGCACGCCGCGCTCGACCATGCGTCGCGCATTCAGACAATGCCGCGAGAAGGTCTGGTAATTGCCGATGCCGCCGAGGTTGCTCTTGATCGGTGGCTCGATGCGATTCACGCCATACGCATCGAGCGTGTCCTGTGATTCGCCACTGAGATCGACCAGTTCGGGTGCCGAGCTTTGCATGCGAAAGGCCAGCTCGTAGCTGTTGATGCGCGCGGCGATTTCGGGATCGCCGATGTGCTTGTGCTGGAGACGATTCAAATCATTGAGCGCGCGGATGCTCGCCGACTGCATCTCAGGCGTGATGCCATCGGGGTTGGCGAGATTCAACACGGGCGAGGCACCGTTCCGAAACATCACGCCGCCATACGACGACGGCAAAAAGCCGCTAGACCACGTGGAACTGCCTCCAGGCAGCCCGCGACCTTTACTGACCATCACGACATACGATGGCAACTCCTGCGAGGCATTGCCGAGGCCATACGTCACCCACGAGCCGACACTCGGACGCCCGAGCCGGGACTCGCCACAGTTCAGCATGAGCTGGCCGGGCAGGTGATTGAACTGCGTGGTGTGCATCGAGCGGATCAAAGCGATGTCATCCGCACAAGTGGCGATGTGTGGCAGTAGATCGCTGATCTCCATGCCGCATTGACCGTGTTTTTTGAACACACGTTTCGTGCCCATCACGGTGGCCGATTCCTTCTGCAAAAATGCAAACTTTGCATTGCCCACGATCGAGTCGGGCAGCGGCTGGCCGTCGTATTTGTTCAGCAGCGGCTTCGGATCAAAGAGATCCATTTGCGAAGGCCCGCCTTCGAGGAAAATGAAGATGCAGCGCTCCGCCTTCGGCGCGAAATGCGACACGCGAGTCGAAAGCGGATTCGCGGGGATGCTCGCGTCTTCGGCCAGCAGGCCGTCCTGCTTCAGAAGTGATGCCAAAGCCAGCGTCCCCAGCCCGCACGAACTCGTCGCGAGAAAATCACGGCGGGTTTGGGTGAAACAATCTTGGGGGGACATGGCTATTGGCGGTTGATGAACTCATCCAGATTCATGAGTACGCGTGCGGTGGCGACGAGCGTGGCGGCTTCAACAGCTTCGGCGGGCGATACAGCCTTTTCGATGATGCCTAGAGCTTTGAGCGCATCTGCTCCGCCGCTTTGCACGCGGGCTTTTTGTTCGGCGTGGAAAGCTTGAAGCCGCGCAAGCTCCTCGGGGCGTGGTTGGCGGTTCAACACGAGACGGAAGATTTTTTGCAGTCGTTCTTTAGGCTGGCTTTCGCGCATGACTCTCAAGGCCAGCGACTGCGCGGCTTCGACAAAAGCTCCGTCATTCATCATCGTGAGCGCCTGGAGCGGTGTGTTGCTGCGTTCGCGGCGAACACAGGCATCGGCGGCATCGGGTCCATCGAAGGTGGTGAGCAGTGGGTAGAGCACGCTGCGCAGTGTGATGATGTAGAGGCTGCGGCGGTAGCGTTCCTCACCGGGGCTCGCCTGCCAGTTCGACGACCTACCGACTTCAAACACATCCTCCGGCAACGGCGGTCGGAAGCTGGAGCCGCCAATGCTGCGCGTGAGCATGCCACTGACAGCGAGCGCGGAGTCGCGCAGGATTTCGGCATCGAGGCGGATGCGATTCTGGCGAGACAGCAGACGGTTTAGCGGGTCAAGCACGACGATGTCATCGCGATGCGCGGAGGACTGGCGGTAGGTGTCGCTCATCACAATGAGCTTTATGAGCTGTTTGCGGCTCCAAGCGTCACGCATGAACTCGCTGGCGAGCCAGTCGAGCAGTTCTGGATGCGAAGGCGATTCGCCGCTTGTGCCGAAGTCATCAGGCGTGCGCACGAGGCCGGTGCCGAAGAGCTTGCTCCAGATTTGATTCACGGCGACGCGGGCGGTGAGCGGGTTCTGCGGCGAGACGAGCCACTTGGCGAGATCGAGGCGGTTCGGCTCGGCCTGCGCGGGCTTGTTCATCGGTGGCAATGACGAGAGGCTCGCTGGCACGACATCAGGGCCGCGACGAGTGTAATCCCCGGCCATGTGGACGTAAGTTTGACGACGATCTTTGGTCACCTCGGCAAGGGCGGGTGCTTTTGACGTCGGCTCGTCGCGATCCTCGGTGTTGTCGAAGAAAGCGTAGAAGCTGTAGTAATCGCGGATGGTGATGGGGTCGTATTTGTGCGTGTGGCACTGCGCGCAGCCGACGGTGAGGCCCATCCAGACGCGGCCCGTGGTGTTCACGCGGTCGGCAAGGTTTTGGAAACGCGCTTCTTCTTTGTCGAGGCCCGCTTCCGTGTTGAGCGCGGCATTGCGATGGAAGCCGGTGGCGGCGATTTGCTCGCGTGTGGGATTGGGCAGCAGGTCACCGGCGATTTGCTCGATGGTGAATTGATCGAACGGCAGGTCGCGGTTGATCGCATGGATGACCCAGTCACGATAACGGTAAGCATTCGGGCGCAGGCCATCGCCGAGGAAGCCGCTGCTGTCGGCGTAGCGGGCCATGTCCAGCCAGTGACGCGCCCAGCGCTCGCCGAAGTTGGGCGAAGCCAAAAGCCTGTCCACGAGGGCGGCATACTTGTCATCAGACCAGTCGGACAGGTCTGACAAGTCGGATGGAGTTGGTGGCAGGCCTGTGAGGTCGAGAAAAGCTCGGCGGATCAGCGTGATGGGATCAGCTTCGACAGCGGGCTTGAGATCATGTTTGGCGAGTTCGCGTTCGATGAAGGCGTCGATGGGGTTCCTGCGCTTTGATGTCGGCACGGAGGGCCGTTTGATCGGCACAAAGGCCCAGTGATTCTGATATTCGGCCCCTTCAGCAATCCAGCGACGGAACAGATCACGCTCCGCTTTCGTGAGCTGCTTCGGCGAGGATGGCGGTGGCATCACATCATCGGGATCAGCGGTGGTGATGCGATGCCAGAACTCGCTGTCATCCGGCTTGCCGGGCTTGATGGCTTCTTTGACCGCCTCAGCACGGACATCGAGCCGTAGATCGGCCTCACGCTTGTCTTCGTCCGGCCCGTGGCAGGCGTAGCACTTCGCTGCGAGGATCGGGCGGATGTCTCGATTGAATTCGACCTTGGTTTTTGTGGGCGCGGCAAAGCTGGCTCCTGAGAGGAGAACGGGCAGGGCGAGGAATGGCAGTCGGATGAACACGCAGAAGGGCTGATTCAAACGGACAGCAGAGCTGTTTTCGTGCGTACAACAGGAGGATACGGACTTCATTTTCCACTCATGCAGCTTGCCAGAAAGCGAGCGATGCTCACACCGATGATCGCCCTGGCATTTGGAAAAGGAAACATCAGCTTCGGCTGAGTCTAGCGATGAGAAGAATGCAGGCTGAGGCGGTGCATGTCTCCGCACAAGCGGCGAGTCATGAGTCTTCGGGAGTCCGCCGGGAGACTGAAGATCTTTTCCATTTTCAAATCACGCAATCAGCCCCTTCACCACATGGCTCGGCTCCACGCCAGTCAGGCGGAAATCGAGGCCCTGAGAGCGGAAGGTGAAGCGCTCGTGGTCGATGCCGAGCTGGTGCATCACCGTGGCGTGCAGGTCGCGCACGTGGACGGGCTTTTCGGCCACGTTGTAGCTGAAGTCGTCCGTTGCGCCATAGGTCGTGCCATGTTTCACACCGCCACCGGCCATCCACATCGTGAAGCAGCGTGGATGATGATCGCGACCGGCCTCGGGGCTGTCCCACTTGCCTTGTCCTGCGACGCCACGACCAAACTCGCCGCCCCAGATGACGAGCGTTTCATCCAACATGCCGCGTTGCTTCAAGTCTTTGATCAATGCGGCGCTCGGTTGATCGGTATCGCGACAACGCGCACTGCACCAGCTCGGCAGGCGGCTGTGATGATCCCAATCGGGATGAAACAACTGGATGAAACGCACGCCACGCTCCGCAAGCCGTCGCGCGAGTATGCAGTTCGCCGCGTAACTGCCCGCGCGACGCGAATCCGGCCCATACATGTCGAACACATGATCTGGCTCGTCATAGAGATCTGTCAGCTCCGGCACGCTCGCTTGCATGCGATAAGCCATCTCGTACTGGCGGATGCGTGTAGTGATCTCTGGATCGTGTGTTTGCTCAAAGCGCATCTGATTGATCTCCGCCAACCCATCGAGCATGCCACGGCGCAGATGACGCGGCAGACCTTCGGGATCGGTCAGATACAAAACGGGGTCCTTCGAGTTGCGCAGCTTCACGCCTTGATAACGGCTCGGCAGAAAGCCGCTGCCCCAGTAGTGATCGTAGAGCGGCTGATCACTCGGGCGCTGCATCTTTGAGATGAGCACGAGGTAGTCCGGCAGGTTGCGGTTCATGCTGCCAAGGCCGTAGCTGATCCACGCGCCCATGCTCGGCCTGCCGGGAAGCTGATGTCCGGTCAAGAACTGCGTCATCGCCGGTGCATGGTTGATTTGATCCGTCGTCATCGACTTGATGAAACACAGATCATCCGCCACCTCGCCGAGATGCGGCAACCATTCGCTAATGGTCGCGCCGCTTTGTCCATGGCGTGAAAATTTCGTGATGCCTGGCAGGATAAGCTGCTTTTGGCCGGAGGTCATCGTCGTGAGCCGCTGACCGTTGCGCACCGACTCCGGCAGCTCTTTGCCCGCCCATTGCATGAGACCGGGCTTGTGATCAAACAACTCCAACTGCGACGGCCCACCGGATTGCGTGAGGAAGATCACACGCTTCGCTTTCGCAGCAAAATGCGGTAACTGCGGCAGCCCAACGGATTCCTGCTGGCCCATCGCATGCAGCGCCATCGCGCCGACGGAAACGCCAGTGCATTGGCCGAGGAAATATCGGCGCGTAGTTTGGAGAGAATGTTCACTCATGGGTCATGGCTTCGTCGAGATTGAGCACCAAACTGGCCACCAGTGTGTGCGCAGCGAGTTCTGGTGTGGATTTGAGTTTTGCAGCATCGGCGGGATGATCGCGGTAGTAAGTCAGTGCGCGGTCGAGTTCGCGCTGGATCACGGAAAGCTCGCGCGGAGTGGCTTGGCGGGTCAGGACGGCCTGATAGAGGAGTTGCAGGCGATCTTTGGGTGAAGCGAGCATCTTCTTGGCAAGTGCTTGCGCGGCTTCCATCATGGTTTGGTCATTCAGGAGCGTGAGCGCCTGCAGCGGTGTGTTCGTGCGCGTCATGCTGACTTCGCAGACACGGCGCTGGGCACTGTCGAAAAGGAAAGTGGGCGCGATGCTGCGACGCCAGAAGGCATAGAGTGTGCGGCGATGCTGAGCGGCTCCTTGGCTGGGTTCATAAGTGAAGCGGCCCATGAAAATCTCTTCCCAAACGCCTTCGGGTTGATGCGGGCGGACAGGTGGACCACCGAGTGCGGGATTGAGGAGGCCTGCGGATTTCAAGGCGGCGTCACGAAGCATCCAGGCGGGTAAGCGGAAGCGCGGACCGCGTGAGAGCAGGAGATTCGAGGGATCGGCCTGATCGGGTCGATCCGAGCTTTGCTGATACGTCTCACTCGTCACGATGGTCTTGATGAGGCGCTTCACATCCCAGCCGCTCTCCATAAAATCCACTGCCAGCCAATCGAGCAGCTCAGGATGCGTTGGGCGCTGACCTTGCAGGCCGAAGTCATCCGGCGTGCGCACGAGGCCTGCGCCGAAGAACATCTGCCAGAGATTGTTGACGAAGACGCGAGCCGTGAGCGGGTTCTCCTTGGATGTGAGCCACTTCGCGAGGCCCATGCGATCGCGTGTGAGGTCGGCAGGCCACGGTGCGATGGCGGCGGGCACGTCACGCTTCACCATGTCGCCTTTTTTATCCCACACGCCACGAACGAGCACATGCGTTTCGCGTGGCTCTTTGCGCTCGGCCAGAACCATGACGTTGAGTTTGCCTGAGGCAGCGGTGACTTCTTTGAGCTGTGCGGTGGCAAGGTCGAGCGATGCCTTGGCGGTTTGATAGGGTGCGTGGTCTTCGAGAAACTGCGCCATAAGCCGATCTCGCTCGATTTGACCTTTGGCGAGTTGTTCGAGAGGTGAAGGAGCAAGCTCACGCACGGCAGGCCCAGGTTGATCGGATGCGGAAAGACGAAACTTCACGATGTTGGCATCGCCATTGGTGGAACGGTGGCGCAGTTCGAAAATGAGCTCTTCATCGCTTTCGAGCATGAGAGGTTTGGCGAGAGCATAAAGCGCGGTGTGGGGCTGATCTTTGGGGAAGCCTTTGGTGGTCCAGCCGTTGCGTGGATCATCGTCGAGCGTGCCTTTCACGTCGCCATACTCGCGCGCTTTACCTTCGACCTTGGTATCGGCCACGGCACTACTCACAAGGATGTCGCGGATCTGCGAGCTGCCTTTGCGACGTACTTGAACCTTGATGTCGGTTAGGATGAACTCGCCAGTCTTGCCGCGTGAAAGCACGCCGCCCTGCGGAAACACTTCGAGCTTCAAGCCGGTGATGCGCGGCAGTTTGATCGGCGCAATGAGGCGATAGTCGTCCTGCTTCGGATTCGGGCCACTGGCGCTGACGATGGCGTCAGTATCCTGAGCGAGCTTGGTGCCTTCCTGCGACTCCAAAAGACCATGCACGAAGTGCCAGGCTTTGAAATCAGCCTTTACGTCGCTTTGGCGAGCGCTGAGCCATTTTGCGAAGGGTTTCTCTGCCTCCTGACGCGCCTTGGCTTCGACGGGCTTGCGCTGATCGACGAGTTGTTGCGCCTCTGCGACGGCACGCTTGGCATGAGGTGATTGATAGCTCAGATAGGGCTTCGCATTCGTGCCAGCAGCACCGTCTTCGTCGATGCTGTTGAAGAAGGCATTCAGACTGTAGTAGTCCGAGTGCGTGATGGGATCGAACTTGTGCGAGTGGCACTGCGTGCAGCCAAGCGTGAGGCCGAGCCAGACCGTGCCCATCGTGTTCACGCGGTCGATTACGTAGTCGATGCGGGACTCTTCTTTGTCGCGACCGCCTTCGCCATTGGTCATGTGGTTTCGGTGAAAGCACGTTGCGATTTTTTGCTCCGGCGTGGCATTCGGCAATAAATCACCTGCGAACTGCTCCAGCGTGAACTGATCGTAAGGCTTGTTCGCATTGAAGGACTCGACGACGTAATCGCGCCAAGCCCAATTGGTGCGCGTGGCATCGGATTGGAAGCCGTCCGTGTCCGAATAACGCGCAGCATCGAGCCACCACATGGCCATGCGCTCGCCAAAGTGCGGCGAGGCCAAAAGGCTATCCACGGTTTGATCGGGCGAGGGAGGCAGCCCGGTGAGGTCAAACGAGAGTCGGCGCTTCAACGTGTTCTCTGGGGCAGGTTTGGAAAGCGTGAGGCCTTTTTGTGCGAGCTTGGCTTTGACGAAGAAATCCACCGGATTTCCCTCCGCGGGCACTTTGACTGGCTTCTCAAAGGACCAATGTTTGCCCCACTTCGCACCTTCGCCGATCCAGCGCTTCAGCGTGTCGATCTGCTCGCTGCTCAACTTCGGTTTATGCGACTTCGGCGGCGGCATGATCTCCTCAGGATCGTCGGAGATGATGCGAGCGATGAGGTCACCCGATTTGATGACCTCACGCGCGCTTTCTTGAGTATCGAGTCGGAGATCAGCTTTACGATGCCCCTCATCCTGACCATGGCAGGCAAGGCAGTTGTCCGAAAGCAGCGGCATCACCTCACGGCTGAAGCTGACCGGCTCTGCATGAGCAGCGGTGGCAATGAAGATTGGTAGCAGGGTTTTAAACATCTGACGAAGCATGGCGAAAGAAACGCTGCTGAACATGCAAGGTGCAGGCGTGAGCTTTGGACAATCCTGATATTATTTGCTCGCAGGTGCGAACCATCGGCAGGCATACTCGAAGACAACATGAGCAGATCATCCACCAAACTCCGTAATGGCCTCGCGCTTGCTGGCTTCATTGTCATCACCTTCTGCGCACCGTTGTTGAGTGTCGGCTCGATGCCGGGCGCGTGGTATGCAGCATTGCAAAAGCCGTCATGGAATCCTCCAGCCTGGTTGTTTGGTCCTGCATGGACGCTGCTTTACACTCTGATGGCAGTGGCCGCGTGGCTGGTGTGGAAGCGCGTCGGTTTCTCGCGACCAATCGGGCTCTTTTTTGTGCAACTAGCACTCAATGCCGCCTGGACTCCGATCTTCTTTGGCGCACATCAACTTGGCTGGGCGCTGATCGAGATCGTTGTGATGTGGATCGCAATTTTGCTCATGCTACTGAGCTTTCGGCGTGTGGGCACAACAGCGGGATGGCTACTCGTGCCGTATCTGGCCTGGGTCAGCTTTGCGAGCTTTCTTAACTTCACGCTGTGGCGTTTGAATCCCGCGTGATGAAATCCAAGGCAGGGCGGCGTTTCTTTGATCTCCAACCATGATCACTAGTCGTCGTCAGTCCTACATCATGCGCAGAAAGTGATTCAACGCAGGCATCGCAGCAGCAGCCTTCTCACTGCCACATCGGCCGCTGATGTCACGCTGCCTGACATCACTGAAAAAATCACCAGGTGAGCTGAGGTTCACAGTTTACAGGAAATCACGACTATGTAAAAAACCGCCCATTCATGGAGCCGATGACTAGCCGGAACCCCTGACGGAATTTTCACCATTAGCTTCATCTCATCAGTAATACCTGCTCCGCCCAATCCCACTTATGCGTGAAGATATAGGTCCGATATTTGTGATCAAAGCACAAAGATGTGAGGCATCCTATGGCGTTCTAATTCCATGCAATGGTAAAGTCAGGTTTTGACAATGGTCTGACCATCACTCCCTATAAACTCCTGTCTCATGTCCGCTTCTATTCCGCTCCTGCCATCTCATCGCTCTAGCGAGACATTAAGCGTTGTTATGCCAGCCTATAACGAGGAGGCAAGCATCGCAGATTGCATCCGGCGTGTGCTGCTTCAGTCATGCGTCACGGAGCTGATCGTGGTCGATGACGCATCGGTCGATGCGACCTCGGCGGTGGTGCAGTCGTTGATGCGGTCCGAGCCACGCATCCGGCTGAGAAAAAACGAGCTGAACCGGGGCAAAGGGGCAGCACTGAGGACGGGATTTGAGCTCGCAACAGGTGATCTGATTCTGGTGCAGGACGCGGACCTTGAGTACGATCCCGAGGACTATACCGGAGTGCTGAGACCGATCTGGCAAGGGCGCGCCGATGTCGTTTTTGGCTCGCGATTCCTCGGTGGTGGCGCGCACCGCGTACTCTACTTCTGGCATTATGTCGGCAACAAGACGCTCACGCTGCTCTCGAACTGCTTCACTGGTCTGAACCTAACGGACATGGAGACGGGTATGAAGGTGTTTCGGCGCGCTCTGCTGCAGCGCATCGAACTCTCGGAAAACCGTTTTGGCTTCGAGCCGGAGTTTGTGGCGAAGGTGGCCGCGCTCGGCGTTAGAATTTATGAGGCACCCATTTCCTATTACGGGCGGACCTATGCGGATGGGAAGAAGGCAGACTGGAGAGATGGCGTCAGCGCCTTGCGATGCATTGTGAAATACAAATTCGCGCGATGAAACAGTACGTCGCCAGTGCCGGGGCAAACGGCGGCTACATCTGGGATGTCGCCGACCATGTCGTGCGAAACCAAACCCTGCTGAGCGCGCCTCAGGACTTTGATGAGAGTGCGGCGGAAACCGTGCTGTACGCCTCCACATTGGTGGACTCGCGGGCTACAGCGCCATGGCTTGGGCGATCAGGGATGAACGGCACATTATTTAGTCAGGATCACCGCTGCATCACGTTCGTTAATCGCACACAGACGACCAACTCACAGGCTCCAACGCATCAGCAAAGCACATGAGCACAGTATCACAGGAAAGCCCAGGAGAAGAGCAACTTATAGTCGCACATTCGCGCGTCTCCAGCCGTTGGACGGTCCTAGTGATCTGCCTTTTCCTCGGCACCATCACCTGGGCGGTCTTTGGTCAGACACTTCATTACGGATTCGTCAATTATGATGATGACACTTATGTGTATGAAAATGAGATCGTGCAAAAGGGCTTGTCCCTGGATGGCTTGCGCTGGGCCTTTAGCTTTGGGGAAGTCGGCCACTGGCACCCGTTGACTTGGCTCTCTCACATGTTCGACTGCCAGATTTACGGATTGAATGCAGGTGGTCACCATCTCACCAATCTCCTGTTGCACACCGCATCCGCCATTCTCCTTTTTTTCCTCTTGCGGCAGATGACAGGGTTCCTCTGGCGCAGCGCATTTGTCTCAGCGGTGTTTGCGGTCCATCCATTGCGCGTGGAGTCCGTCGCATGGATCGCCGAGCGCAAGGATGTTCTGGGCACGTTCTTCTTCATGCTCACAGTCGGGGCCTACATCAGCCATGTGCGCCGCCCGTCCTCGTGGGTGCGGTATATTACCACCGTGGTGCTGCTCGCTGTGGGCTTGTTGGCCAAGAACATGTTAGTCACAGTACCCTTCATCCTGCTGCTTCTCGACTACTGGCCGCTAAACCGCTGTGCGGACTTCTCGATTCAAACCATGCGCCGTCTGGTGACCGAGAAAATTCCGTTCTTTGTGCTCTCCACAGTCTCGTGCATCGCCACATTCCTCGTGCCAGAGAAAGTGGATGCCGCGACTCTGCTTCCCTTCGCTCTGCGGGTGCAAAACGCCTTGATATCCTATGTCACCTATCTCTGGCAGATGGTCTGGCCGGTGGGTCTAACCTGTCTTTATCCCAATCCCACCGCCCCTCTCCCTCTGTGGCAGGTTATCTCCTCCTTGGCATTGTTGCTGGCCGTCTCGGTCTGCTTTCTTGCGCGCCGCGCGCAGCACTATCTTATCATTGGTTGGCTCTGGTATCTGGGGATGCTAGTGCCGGTCATCGGTATCGTGCAAATATCCTACTATGCACACGCCGACAGATACACTTATCTGCCGCACATCGGCCTGTATGTGCTGCTAACGTGGTTGGCAGTTGATCTTAGCGCCAGATGGTGGCAGCGCCGCTGGATTCTCGGCGGCCTTGCTACCTGCATTCTCGCCGCATTGATATTCTTCGCGCAGGCGCAGGTCGCGTATTGGCGCAGTGATGAAGCACTCTGGTCCCACGCGCTCGAATGCACCACAGGCAACGCTGTTGCCCACAACAACATGGCTGTCCTTTTGCTCCGCAAGGAGCAGCCAAGTGCAGCCGTCACCCATGCCCGGCAGGCTGTGGCCATCTGGCCAGACTACGCCAAAGCGCATTACAATCTCGGCAACGCCTTGCGGCAAATAGATCAACCAGCACTTGCCATCGCAAGCTTCCAGCAGGCAGTTTCCATCCTGCCCGGCTATGCCAAGGCCCGCTACAATCTCGGTGTCACTCTGCTTGAACAAGGCAAGCCAGATGCCGCAGTGGCTCAGCTACAGCAGGTGGTCAAAAATGAACCAAAATGGGTCGAAGCCTGCACCGGTCTCGCCAATGCCCTCATGGAAAAAGGTCAGTATGAAGCAGCCATCGAACGATACGTTAAAATATCACAGATGCAGCCCGACGCCGCCGCTTTCAGCAATCTGGGCAATGCCCTCGTCCGCATCGGCCGGCCGGAAGAGGCCCTCGCCGCCTGCCAAAAGCCCCTCGCGCTCGACCCCAAGCATGCCGAGGCGCATAACAATCTCGGCAACGCCCTTCTACGTCTCGGCAAGGCCGCCGAAGCCATCGCCAGTTACCAGAAAGCCATCGCCATCCGGCCAGAGTACGCTGAAGTCCACTACAACCTCGGGGTGGCTTATCTCAAACTCGGGCAGCTTGATGCCGCCATCGTGAGCTGCCAAGCCGCCTTAAAAATCAAACCCGACTACGCCGACGCACATTACAATCTTGCCATCCTAAAGGTGCAGCAGGCCCAGGCCGGTGACGCTATCGCTCATTACCGCGAGGCGGTTTTTTACAACCCAGAGCATGTTTATGCGCTCAACAACCTCGCATGGCTGCTGTCCACCAGCCCGGATGCGCTATTGCGCGATGGCACAAAGGCCATCAGCCTTGCACTACGTGCGATCCAGGGTCCCGGCGGGAAAACCCCGATTTTCCTGCACACCCTTGCCGCCGCCTACGCCGAGACCGGGCAGTTCCAGCAAGCGGCGCAGACGGCCCAGCAGGCCGCCGATCTGGCGTCCGACCAGGGCAATGCCGCGCTGGCCGAAGTCATCCAAGCCGAACGCCGCAAGTACCTCTCGGGCATCCCCGTGCGTGATTCTTATTGATCGCATTCAGACGGCAGAACAGAGTGGTAATTCTTGCGAACCATGAGCAAAGACAAACCAGTGCCTGGCATCCCGAACCCCCGAGGCTCAGTTGTATCATGCACTGCGGCGGTAGCGCTCATAATGCTGACACTGGCTGTGTACCTGCCAGCGCGGAGCGGCGGCTTCATATGGGACGATGCCGACCATGTTACGCGGAACCAAACCCTCCTGACCACAGACGGGCTGTGGCGCATCTGGAGCGATCCTACAGCGACTCCGCAGTACTATCCGCTGGTGCATACGACGTTCTGGATCGAGCAGCACATCTGGGGCCTGAATCCCGCAGGCTATCACTGGACGAACGTGCTGCTGCATGCGCTCAACTCGCTGCTGGTGTGGCGCGTGCTGCGCATACTATCGGTGCCTGGCGCATGGCTTGCCGCTGCGGCTTTTGCGTTGCATCCGGTGCATGTGGAGTCGGTGGCATGGATCACGGAGAGGAAAAATGTTTTGTCGGGTGCCTTCTATTTGAGCGCCCTTCTCGCTTACCTGCGCTTTGCCGGAATTGGAGAGAACCGTGACGACGATCTGGGGGAGTGGAGGCATTACGCGATGGCGCTACTTCTGTTCGTGTGCGCACTCTTGAGTAAAACGGTGGTCTGTACGTTGCCAGCGGTCATCGTGCTGCTGCTATGGTGGAAGTACGGCCGCGTGAAGTGGACCGACCTGTGGCCGCTGATTCCGCTTTTCATGCTCGGGATCAGCCTTGGTCTGACGACTGCGTGGCTGGAAAAAAATCACGTCGGCGCTACCGGTGTGGATTGGCAACTCTCATGGGTGCAGCGCTGTCTCATTGCCGGGCGTGCGCTGTGGTTTTATGCGGGCAAGCTAGTATGGCCGGATACGCTAATATTCATTTATCCTCGCTGGGAAGTAGATGCAGCCATCGCATGGCAATATCTCTTCCCAGCTAGCGCCTTGCTGACTGTAATCATTCTTTGGTTGTTGCGCAGGCATATAGGTCACGGCCCGCTGGTGGCTGTGTTATGTTTCGCAGGTACACTGTTTCCAGCCCTTGGGTTCATCGACGTCTATCCAATGCGCTACTCGTTTGTGGCAGATCATTTTCAGTATCTTGCCAGCGTCGCGGTGCTGGCCATCTTGGCCGCGACACTCACTTGGCTGATGGAAATATGGAAGGTGCAGCACGTGTGGCAGAGTGCTGCGCTAATCGCACCCCTGCTGATGATGCTAGGAACGCAAAGCTGGCGACAGGCTAATGTCTATCACAACGTGGAAACGCTCTGGAAGGACACAATCAGCAAGAACCCGTCCTGCTGGATGGCTCATGCCAACCTCGGTCTCACTTATCTCGAGAGCAACCGCCTAGATGAAGCCATCCTCCATAGCGAGAAGTCGCTGACGATCCGTCCGAGCAATGTCCAGGCTCGGACAAACGTGGGAGATGCTTTCTTGAGAAAGGGCCAGGTAGAACGGGCGATCGCCGAATACGAGACGGCGATGAAGATTGACCCAAACTACGGCGAGGCCCTCAACAACCTCGGCAATGCGCTTCTCCAGGTCGGGCGGGTTGATGAAGCCATCACGCAATGCCGCAAGGTCGTTGAACTCCGCCCAAATTTCGCTGACGCCCACAACACTCTCGCCCTCGCACTGCTCAGGAAGGGCGGGCTGGACGAGGCCATTGCTCATTGCAAAACGGCCATCGAACTCCAGCCCGACTTCGCGGAAGCTTACAGTAATCTGGGCAACGTTTTTCTCACCGCCGGGAGGGTGGACGAGGCGGTGGAGCAATACCAGCAGGCCATCGCGATCCGGCCAACCTACTCCGAAGCGTATCACAATCTGGGCAACGCATTACTGCAGTCCGGACGGACCGATGAAGCCATAGCTCAGTATGGTAAAGCGCTCGAGATTTCGCCTAACTTGCCTGAGACCCACAACAACTTAGGGTCCGCTTGGCTTCAAAAGGGAAGGATGGATGAAGCCATCGCGCAGTATCAGAAAGCCGTCGAGATTCGACCCGGCTTCGTTGATGCCCTCATCAATCTTTCCAACGCCTTTTCGCGCTTGGGCAAATTCACTGAAGCATCTGAGCGATTCGAAAAAGTGACCCTACTACGGCCTGATTCCGCCGCCGCTCACAGCAGTCTCGCCTTGGCACTTCTCCGTGGCGGGGATGTGGCAAAGGCGATCACCAGCTTTGAGAGAGCATTGAAGATCGATCCCGAGGATATCAACGCCCTCATCACGCTTTCATGGATATTTGCAGCCTGTCCGGAACCATCACTTCGCAATGGCCTTAGGGCGATTGAGATGGCCAAGCGTGCGAATGAAATGTCGAAAGGCGGTAACCCGCTTGCTCTCCGTTCATTGGCGGCTGCGTACGCAGAAACTGAGCGATTCCAGGAAGCTCTGCAAGCCTCACAGCAGGCTCGCGCCATTGCTATTACCCAAGGCAGCACGACTCTCGCTGAAGTCCTCAATGAAGAGCACAAACTCTATCACGCTGGCTCGCCCGCACGCGACAGCCTCATGAACAAAGCGCGATCGAATTGAGGGAGGTATGTAAACTTTGCCATAGCGAGTACAGTGGCCGACTTATTAAGCGGCATAGGTTGGTGTAATTCAGGAAATCAGACACTCACATTCGTAACTGACAAAGGTGTCTCCGCCTGATGAAATCCAAGGCAGGGCGGCGTTTCTTTGATCTCCAACCATGATCACAAGCCGCCGTCAGTTCCTCCGCTCCACCTTTCCACTCATCTTGCCAGCCGCCGTGCTGGGTCGAGCAGGAGCTGTTTCTCCGAATGGTAAAATCCGCCTCGCATGCATTGGTGTCGGCGGTCAGGGCACGAGCAACATGCGCGCCTTTCTCGCTGATGAGCGCGTGCAGGTCGTGGCCATTTGTGATGTCGATGGACAGCATCGCGACAGCACCATGAATTTGGCCAAGCTTACGAAGTCGGATTGCTACAATGACTTCCGTGAAGTGATCGCGCGCAGTGATGTGGATGCTGTCTTGAATGCCACGCCCGATCACTGGCACTCACACATCGCCGTCGCCGCCGCGAAGGCTGGCAAGGATCTCTATTCGGAGAAACCGCTCGGGGCCAGCATCGGCGAAGGCCGTGCCATCTGTCAGGCGGTGACCGAAAACAAACGTGTGCTGCAGTGCGGCACCTGGAGGCGCTCTGGACTCAAGGTGCGCATGGCCTGCGAACTCGTGCGCAATGGCTACATCGGTGAACTCAAGGAGATCGAAGTCGGCGTGCCCGGCACCTTCGCCATTCGCGGCGGATTCACCGGACTCGAAGGGCCTGAACCCGTACCTGCGCATCTCGATTATGCCATGTGGATGGGCAGCACGCCTGAGCGGCCCTACACCGCCGCGCGCTGTCATTTTAACTTCCGCTGGATCGACGACTACGCTCCCGGCTACATCACGGACTGGGGCGCGCATTTTGTCGATGTAGCCCAATGGGGAGCTGGCATGGATGACACGACGCCTGTCGAAGTCAGCGCGACGCAGATCAAGCGCCGAACCAAAAGCATTTACGATGCGCCCGAGCAGTTCCGCATCGAGTATCGCTACGCAAATGGGCTGAAGCTGACGATGTTCAGCACCGATGACAAGGCGACCTACGGCACTAAATTCATCGGCAGCGAAGGCTGGGTTTTCAGTGAGAGCGAGACGCTCAAAGCCAGCTCACTCGACATCCTGCGCATCAATATGAAGGACAGCGACACGCGGCTCTTTGTTTCCAAGCATCACCACCGCAACTTCATCGACGCCGTGCTCACGCGCGGTCCCACTGCCGCATCTGCCGAGACCGCGCAGCGCGCCGCCACCATCTGCCACATGGGCACCATCGCTGCGAAGATCGGCCAGCCTTTGAAGTTTGATCCAAAGGCCGAGCGCTTTGAATCCAACGATGCTGCCAATGCTCTGATCATGCGCTCCATGCGCGGACCTTGGACAATCTAACCTGTCATGAAATTACTACCCCTCCTACTCGCGCTGGCCTTTGCCACCGCTCTCACCGCTGCGGAAAAACTCCAGCTCACGCTGCCGCCGCACTGGCATGGCGTCGCTGGTTTGCCGATGAGTGTGTACTTCGACAACATCGTGCTCACCCAGACGCCTGAGCAGTATCGCTTTGAAGTGCGCGGCATGAACGGCCAGAGCGAAGCACGACGATGGACCACGACGCCGACCGATGGTGATGTTGGAGATCATCGGCTTGAGGTCATCGTCAAAGATAACACGGGCAAAGAACTCGAACGCGCGCAGACCACGCTGCACATCTCAAAGCGCGATGCGGGCTCAGGCAAGCCACTGCGGATTCTCATCGTCGGCGACAGCCTCACGCACGCGACCCTTTATCCGAATGAAATCGCCCGCTTGCTCAGTGAACCCGGTAATCCCAAGTGGAAAATGCTCGGCACTCATAAGCCCGCCTCCGCCAAGCCCGATGTCGCTCATGAAGGCTATGGCGGCTGGAAGTGGAGTGACTTCCTCAGCAAATTCACGGCGGAAGTTCCCGGTGTCACTGCAGGTCCGCTCGCACGCAAGTCCACCAGCCCGTTCATGTTCCCCGCCGCCGATGGCAAAATCGGCGTCTTCGATTTGCCACGCTACTTTCGTGAGCACTGCGACAATCAACCGCCTGATGTCGTCACCTTCCTGCTCGGCATCAACGACTGCTTCGCCGCCGATCCCGACAAGCCAGACGTCAAAATTAATGAGGTACTCGACCAAGCCGACAAACTGCTCGCGGCTTTCCATAAGGCCGCGCCGAAAGCCATCTTCGCCGTTGGTTTGACTACACCGCCGAATTCACGGCAGGCAGGTTTCACCGCAAACTACAAAGACAAATACCCGCGCTGGGGTTGGAAGCGCATCCAGCACCGCATCGTCCAACTCATGATGGAGCGGCTCGCCAATCGCGAAAAAGACGGTATCCATCTCGTCGCCACTGAACTGTATGTTGATCCTGTGGATGGTTATCCCGACAACAACGGCGTCCACCCCAACGCCATCGGCTACGCGCAGATCGGCGCGAGTTTTTACGCCTTCGTCAAATCTAAGATGTAGCACTCCACACCATGAAACCGCTGCTCCTGCTAGCCATTGCATCCACCGTCATCGCCGCACCGCCTGGAGCCACGCCGCTGTCGCCGCCTGTGCCGCCAAAGTCCATCGCGCCGCATGTTCCGGCGAATTGGAAGGTTGGTGTGGCCGTGGCCAAAGTGACGCCGCAGAAGATGCTCTTCATGGCCGGCTATGCCTCACGCAAAACGCCCGCTGTGGGTAAAGTACAGGATCTTTTTGCCAAGGCGCTCGCGCTTCAAGATGAACAGGGAAACGAGCTGGTGTTTGTGACGCTGGATCTGATTGGCGTGCCGCAACTCATGCGTCATGCAGTCGCCGAACGGGCGGAGAAGGAGTTTAAGCTGCCGCAGGCGAATCTCGTGATGAATGCCTCCCACACGCATAGCGGACCATCGTTGCGCACGACACCGCTGACGGAGAAGGACAAAGATAACCCGCGGGCTAAGGACTCCTGGGAATACACACAGAAGCTGCAAGACGACATCGTCAGCATTATCGGCAAAGCGCTCGCTGACGTGCAGCCTGCGCGGCTCACCTGGAACAAAGCGCGTTGCGGATTTGCGATGAACCGCCGCCGTGATTACACCCTGCCGCCTGATCACCCGAACGCAAACAAAGCACCGAACCCCGACGGCCCCGTCGATCATGAAGTGCCTGC
Source organism: uncultured Prosthecobacter sp. (assembly GCA_964583255.1). Lineage (GTDB taxonomy): Bacteria > Verrucomicrobiota > Verrucomicrobiia > Verrucomicrobiales > Verrucomicrobiaceae > Prosthecobacter. The sequence goes on along the minus strand of CAZOVY010000001.1, from coordinate 15,592 downwards.
GCTGCGTGTCGAAGCGCCGGATGGCTCTCTTCGTGCCACGTTGTTTGGCTACGCCTGCCACAATACCAGTCTAGGCTTCTACAGCTATTGCGGCGACTACGCGGGCTTCGCGCAGGCGAATCTACAAGAACATCGCCCCGGTTTCACCGCGCTGTTTTTGATGGGCTGTGGAGCCGATCAAAATCCGTATCCACGCCGCAGTGATGTGGTTCCCGGCATCACGGATCTCGAACTCTCCATGCAGCACGGGCGATCGCTCGCCAACGCTGTCGAAATGGCCCTCACAGTCAATCCACGACCCATCGCAGGCCCGATCCGTGCGGCGTATGAAGAGATCACACTCGACTATGCTAAGCCCGGCAAAGAGCCACATCCGTATCCGGTGCAGGTCATCAAGATCGGCAACGATCTCACCTTCATCACGCTCGGCAGTGAGGTCGTGGTCGATTACTCGCTGCGCTTCAAACGTGAGTTTGCAGGAGACGCGGGTGTCTGGGTGGCTGGTTACTCGAATGATTACACCGGCTATGTTCCCAGCCTCCGCGTCCTCAAAGAAGGCGGCTACGAAGCGGCTGCTGGTTGGGCAGAAAGTATCGAAGATCGCATCGCCACCAAAGTCCACGAACTGCACAAGAAGCTCTCTCCATAGACATGAAAACACTCGCCATCTTCTTTGCCCTCACGCTGTCGGCGCTTGCCCCTGAGACACCGCTGTCACTCACGCTGCAATCCCGCGCTCCATCCGGCAAAACGTCTCTCGTCAAAGAGCAGTGGCAGCCAGCGCGCACGGCCATCATCGTCTGTGACATGTGGGATCTGCATCACTGCAAGAATGCCGTAACTCGTGAAGGCGAGATGGCTCCGCGCATGAATGAAGTGCTCGAAAAAGCGCGCAAAGAAGGCGTGCTGATCATCCACGCGCCCAGCAGTTGCATGAAGCCTTATGAAGGAACGCCTGCTCGCGAACGCGCGAAGTCTGCGCTTACTGCGGCTCGTCTGCCCGATAAGATCGGCGAGTGGTGCAAGCAGATCCCGGCGGAGGAGATGGCGGTGTATCCGCTCGATCAAACTGACGGTGGTGAAGACGATGATCCTGCCGAGCACGCTGCTTGGGCAAAGGAACTCGAAGCCAAGGGCCTGAACCCCAAAGCACCGTGGACAAAGCAGATCGACACGCTGCGCATTGATCAGGACAAGGACGCTATCAGCGACAGTGGCGTGGAGATTTGGAACCTGCTGGAGTCGAAGAACATCGACAACGTCATCCTCATGGGAGTGCACCTCAACATGTGCGTCTCTGGCCGCCCTTTTGGTCTGCGCCAGATGGCCAAGAACGGCAAGCACGTCGTCCTCATGCGGGACATGACCGACACGATGTACAATCCAGCGCGCTGGCCCTTCGTCAGCCACACACGCGGCACGGAATTGTTTATCCAGTATGTGGAGAAGCGCATCTGTCCCACCATTACTTCCGACCAGTTTATCGGTGGCCAGCCTTTTGCCTTCAGTGCTGCGACTGCGGAGAAACGCCTGCAAATCATCCTACTTGGTGACAGCACCACAGAGGCCAGCATTCCGAAGAAGCTCGCGCCCGATGAACCGCAAATCGAAGACACACTCCGCATCCTCCTCGCCGCCCAGACCGATCTCCCTCCCTGCGACGTGTACAATGAAGGCGTCAGCGGTGAATACATTCGCCGCCTGCTCGACACGCGCTACGACAAGGCCGTGAAGACCAAGCCGCAGGCGGACTACATCTTCATCCGCTATGGACTCAACGATCAAGCGAAGATCAAAGACTTTAAAACCACGTTCCCCAAAGACTTCCACGAACTCCTCGGCCGTCTGCGCAAAGACCACCCGAACGCGATGCTCATCCCGATGACCGCCATTCCGTATGCCCTCAACAATCTACATGAGGACATCAACGCGCTCATCAGACAGATCGCTGCTGAGGAGAAGCTCACGCTCTTTGACATCGCGCCGCGGTACACAGCCGAGCTGAAGAAAGGCCCCGACATGCTGAACTACCGCCGCTACTCGCTCGCCAAAATCCCAGAGAACCTCCGCGCTTTTGCCACGCCTTACATCCAGCCCGGCACCGACCCACAAGTCATCGTGATGGATAATCGCCTCGATGGCATCTTCGGCCACCTCCCCGGCTGGGCGGGTGATCGCCACCCGAATCTCGCAGGTTACAACGTAATCGCAGACGAAACGGCGAAGTGGCTCGCACCAGTGATTCGCGCGCGATTAAACGCCAAGTGACTCACTTCACTCGTGTCTCAAACGTGCGCGAGTGCTTCTGCGATGGCACCTCAACGGTGTAGCTCTTTCCATCGGCGCTAACCACGCAGTGGATGTGCTGCGCTGCGCAGCCCTCACCAAGATCTGCGTGATTTGCGATCATCGTCTTATCCGCCGTGTTCTCATGATCCTCGCGGATATTCTCATGCACCTGATACATCGCTTGAATCGACGATGTAGCTTTCAGCGCGTCCATTGCCGACTTGCCGGTGCCTTTCTTGGGGCCGTTATTCATCACGGAAACCGTGGGCTGGAGGCTGCGGATCAGCATCGGATTGTTACTCACATCGAGTCCGTGATGATTCACCTGATATAGATCCACCGTGCCGACGAGATTAAAGGGCGAGACGAGTTTCTCTTCGGCATTCCAGGTCAAATCCCCACCATCAAAGAAGCGAAAGCCCCCGAACTCCAACACGAGCACGACGCTGTTCGCGTTATCTGAAGTGTCAGGTGCTTTCGGTAGTACGCTACCCTTCAGCGGATTTTCCGACTGATCAGGATACGGTGGAATGAACTTTTGGTTCGCGCCAAGGCAGCTCAGCTTGAGCGCCGGACTGCCTTCGGTCTGCATGAGAGAAATCACATCGCCAGCACTCAGCGTCACACGCTTTCCCACCTTTGCATCGCGGTAGGGGCGACTAGCTAGGGTCCAGCGCAGATCCTGTGCTTTGCCATCTGGACTGCTCTCCGTGATTCCTTTGTCATACAGTGTGCCAATTGGCATCAGCGCTGCCAGCTCGGCTAGTCCGCCAAAGTGATCGACATGAAAATGCGTGATGACAACGTGGTCGATGCGCTTCAGTCCCGCGACCTCCGTCGCCACCTTCTGAATGCGCTGCGGATCACGACCACCAGGATTCCCCGTATCAATCAGCACCGACTCACCCGCTGGTGTCACGATCAATGTCGATCCCCCGCCCTCCGAGTCGATCCAGTAGATGTCGAGTGTCTTGTCGCGTGCGGAAACAGCGAGTGTGAGGGCAAAGAAAGCGGCGAGCAGTGATTTCATAGGGCATGTTCCACGACGGAAGAAGCGTGATTCTCTCAAACCGTGGAGGCTGTGTGAATCATAAAGGCTAAGTTTCTTCACACTTTCTTAACACCCTTTCGGAACCGATTAACTGGCTGGGTGCCTGATCGCAGCTAGTTTCGCTTTGTCATGAATGACACAGAAAAGCACGGCCTCCACAAACTCTCCACCACCACCCTCGTCATCGCGGCGCTCGGCGTTGTTTTTGGCGACATCGGCACCTCGCCGATCTACACACTCAAGGAGTGCTTCAGCCCACACAGCCCGCACCACATCGACCCGACGCACGCACACATCCTCGGCGTCGTCTCGCTGGTGCTCTGGGCGCTCATCCTGCTCGTGTGTGTGAAGTATCTCATCTTCATCCTCCGGGCGGATAACAAAGGCGAGGGCGGCGTGCTCTCGCTCATGGCACTGGCGTCGCATGGCATGAGCGAGACACTGAAACGCCGTGTGGTCATCGTGTTGCTCGGCCTTTTTGGCGCGGCGCTTCTGTTCGGCGATGGCATCATCACACCGGCCATCTCCGTGCTCAGTGCCGTAGAGGGCCTCAAGGACGGCGGATTGCTCGGCGCGGCACCAGTGGATACCTTGGAGGCCGAAGCATGGAATCATCAAATGCAGTGGCTTATCATGGGCATCACCATTGTCATTCTCATCGTGCTCTTTTCGGTTCAGTTCCTCGGCACCGCCAAAATGGGGCGCTTTTTCGGCCCGATCACAGGTTTGTGGTTTGTGACCCTCGGAGCTCTCGGCGCGTCGCATCTCATCAGCGGGCCGGAAATCCTCGCCGCTTTCAATCCCTGGCATGGCTGGCACTTTTTAATGACTGGCGGCCATGCTGGCTTCGTCATCCTCGGCAGTGTCTTCCTCGCTGTGACCGGTGGTGAGGCCTTGTATGCCGACATGGGCCACTTTGGTGCCGGGCCAATCCGGCGCGGCTGGTTTTCGCTCGTGTTTCCGGCGCTGGGACTCAATTACCTCGGTCAGGGTGCGCTTTTGATGCAGCAGCCGGAAGTGGCACATTCGCCGTTCTTCCAAATGGCTCCCACTTGGGCCATACTGCCGCTGGTGCTCCTGGCCACGGCGGCCACGGTCATCGCATCGCAGGCTCTCATCACCGGCACCTATTCGCTCACGCTCAGCGCCGTGCAACTCGGCTACCTACCGCGTCTCAGCATTCGTCATACCTCCGAGCATGCTCGCGGGCAAATCTATATCCCGATGGTGAACTGGCTCCTCATGCTCGCCTGCCTCGCGCTCGTGCTCGCCTTCCGCACCTCGTCAAATCTCGCCGCCGCGTATGGCGTGGCCGTGACGATGACCATGCTCATCACCACCATCTTGTTCTACTTTGCGGCACGCCATCTTTGGAAATGGTCCATTCTCAAAACACTGCCGCTGTGCCTCATGTTCGGCACTATTGAGATCGCCTTCCTTAGCGCCAACCTGGTGAAATTCTTCGACGGTGGCTGGTTCCCGATCGCTGTCGGCGCTGTGATCTTCACCGTGATGACGACCTGGGCCACCGGTCGCCGCCTTGTGCGTGCCTCGATAGAAAAAAGCTCGCTCTCTCAGGAAATGCTCTGTGACAGCCTCAAGCGCCGTCCGCCCATCAGCGTACCAGGCACCGCCATTTTCATGACGAGTAGCAGCGGACGTGCCCCCATCGCCCTGCTACACAGTTTGAAGCACTACCAGGCCATTCATCAGCGTGTTATTTTCATGACGCTCATCACCATGGAAGAACCCTGGGTGCCGCCAAGCCGTCGTGTTGAAGTCGAAAATATCGGCGAAGGCTTCTGGCGTGTGACAGGCCGTTTCGGCTTCATGCAAAAGCCAGATGTCCCGCGCCTCCTCCGCCAATGCTCCAACCACGGTCTCGAAGTCGCAGCCGAGAAAGCCACCTTCTTCCTGGGGCGTGAAATCATCATCCCTAGCAAAGCCCCCGGCATGGCGAAATGGCGCGAGCACCTGTTCTCCTTCGCCAGCAAGCTAGCCCAGCAACCTGCGACTTATTTCCAAATTCCAGTCGGTCGCGTGATCGAATTGGGACAGCAGGTTGAGATTTGAACCGCCATGAATACCACCATCAACACATCAAACTCAGAGAGGCAGCCTGTGTCTGCCGAGGTGGTTGGCCAGTTCAGTTGGGGCCTCACGATTGTGTTCGTGCTTGCCTCCACCTGCTGGGTTCTTTTGCCATTCACTGGCTACATGTTCGCCGCTCTGGTTTTCCTCCTCGCCATCGTGCTTGCTGGGGTGCGCTGGAATCGTGGCCCAGTGCTGACGATGGCGGCGATGAGTGCGCTGGTATGGAACTTCATCTTCATTCCGCCGCAGTTCACGCTGCACATCGAAAAGCCGCAAGACATCATCATGTTCGCGATGTTCTTTATCGTGGCACTCAGCATGGGCCACCTCATCACCCAGTTACGTTCCCGGGAGGAAGCTCTGGTGCGGCATCATCGCGAGCGTGAACAACTCCTCGCCGCCAAACACCGCGCTGAATTACTTGCCGAATCCGAGCGCCTGCACCGCACACTGCTCGATAGTGTTTCTCATGAATTGAAAACACCCATCGCCATTATCCGCACAGCCCTAGACGGTCTCGGAGAGGGCAATCCCTTTGCTGCGGAGATCGACACAGCCAACCGTCGGCTTCAACGCATCGTGGAGAACTTTCTGGAGATGACGCGCGTCGAATCTGAGGCACTCAAACCCCATCTCGAGTGGTGTGAGATCGACGATGTGCTGCACACCGCTACCACTCCACTTCAGAGTGAGCTTGCCACACATCCTCTGCGCCTCACTGGCACAGACGACCTGCCTTTGCTGATGCTTGACAGTCGTCTGCTCGCGCAAGCACTCGGCAATGTGCTGCACAACGCCACGCTCTATGCCCCTGCTGGCAAAGAGATCGAAATCAATGCCTCTTTGACCAACAACACTCTCGAACTTCGCGTGCGCGATCACGGCCCCGGTTTCCCGCTGGGAAGCGAGGATCACCTATTCGACAAATTTTATCGCGCACCCGACTCACCCGTTGGTGGCACAGGACTTGGACTTGCCATCTCGCGCGGCTTAATGCGAGCCATGAAAGGTGACATCGAAGCACAGAACCATCCTGAAGGTGGTGCCGAGTTCACACTCCGCCTGCCCGTCAAAACTCGCCAAGCCTGAGCCATGAGCAAAGCCCTCATCATCGACGACGAACAGCAGATGCGCCGCCTGCTGCGCATGGTGCTCGAATCACGCGGCTACGAGGTCTGCGAGGCCGCCGACGGCCAGCTCGGCCTGCAAGAAGCCGCCTTTCATCGACCCGATGTCGTCCTTCTCGATCTCGGCCTTCCCGGCATGAGCGGCATCGAGGTGCTGAAGCGCCTGCGCGAGTGGAGCAACGTGCCTGTGCTCATCCTCAGCGTGCGCGATCAGGAAACCGTGAAGGTCGAGGCGCTGGAATGCGGTGCTGACGACTATGTCACAAAGCCCTTCGGCACGGCTGAATTGCTAGCACGACTGACCGTCATCCAGCGGCGGCGCTTTACCCGTCAAAGCGCCGAGATCATCGTCGGTATGCTCAAGCTCGATCTCCTGCATCATGAAGCATCATTGAATGCCGAGGCCATCAAACTCACCCCCACGGAATTTGCTCTTCTCAAAGCCCTCGCTGAGCACGCTGGTCGAATCGTGACTCAAAACCAGATCATCCGCCAAGTCTGGGCTGGACAGCAAACGGATCAAAACGAAGGCCTGCGCGTCCACATCAATCACCTGCGCAAAAAACTCGGTGAAACCGGACCACGCATCGTGAACGAGCCGGGCATCGGTTATCGGCTGGAGTCTGAGACAGAAAGCTAGACCACATTCGCCTTCAGCACGCGCAGCATGTTGCCACCCAGCACTTGCCGGATCGCCTCATCACTGTGACCACGCATGATCATGCCGAGCGTGAAAAGCGGCCAGTTGGACCACGCCACACTTTGTTCAGCTTCGAGGGTCGTCACATAGTCGTCCTTCGGCCAGAGGTGCTCCCATTTGTCGCCGCTGCCGCTAGGTGCCTTCATCAATTTGGCGCGCTCTTCTTTGTCAAAGCGCGAGGTGTAGGCCACGTCACAACCGATGCCGGCGTACTTGGCGCCGAACTTTTTGATCATGTGATCCAGATGATCCATCAGCGCGGTGATGTCGCCCTTGCCGCCGAGGAAGCGTGAGATGCAGCAGATGCCCACGAGACCGTCCGTGTCGCAGATGGCCTTGATCGTGTCGTCGGGCTTGCCACGAAAGTGTTTGTACAAAGATGCGCAGGTCGTGTGACTCGCCACCATCGGTTTCGCCGAAGCTTTGGCGGCATCGAGGGCCGTCTTCCAGCCGCTGTGCGCCGTGTCCACGATGACACCGATCTTGTTCATCTCCGCCACCGCCGCGTGGCCAAAATCACTCAGCCCACCGTCATGCGGCTCCCCTGCCCCATCACCGATGGGATTCCGGCGGTTGTAGGTGAGGTGCATCATGCGCGTGCCCAGTTCGTGGAAGACGCGCACAAAGCGCAGCTCATCCTTTACGCTTTCCCAGTCCATCATGAGCGGCACGCCATTCGTCGTGAAGCACAGGCCGACGTTGCCCGCCTTCTTGAGTGCCACAATTTCCTCCGCCGTGGTCACTTTGGAAAGCGCGGGCTTCATCAAATCCGTGGCCTTGGTGAAATGCGCGAGACGTTTGATCAGTCGCATCGGGTCACTGCCTTCCTCGCCCGTGTTTTGAAAAATACAGGTCACGCCAGCCGCATGAAAGGCATCGAGAAACTCCTTCCGCTCGCGCTCGTTCGTCGCGTTGCGGTTCATCGAGATCGACTCACGCAGATCACTCAGTTCAGCAGCGGAAGCACCTGACTTGACCGCATCGTTCATCGCCTCGGCATCAATCGCACAGCGCGGGGCAAAGCCGTAGCTCTCAAACACCACCGAGCCAAAATGCAGCTCCCAAGCATGCTCAATCTGCGCCTGGGTCGGCTTCAGCAAATTCAGTGCGATTTCACGCGACTTATCGATCACGGGGTTACCCGTAACCCACAGTTTCTTCGCCTCCTGCGAGCGCCCATGAATGTTGAAGCTGCTGGCTAGCGCGGCGAGCGGTAGGGATTTGATCAAGTGACGGCGGGAAAGCGTGGCGTTCATGCGATGGAACAAACGCACTCCCATTCACTTCTTCATCAGTCCGATTACCGCCGACGTCATCGCCTTCACACCGGTCTCGATGCTCGGCTCAGGGATCGGTTTAAAATACGGCGAGTGCAGTGATGGCAGAGTGGTTCCTTTGGCTTTGGCCTCAGCGACAACTGCGGGGGGCTGCGTGCCGAGCCAGAACATGCAAAGCGGAACCTTGTCCTTGGTCATGCCGTATTCGGAGAAATCTTCGGCACCCATGACCGGCTCGCGCGTGAGAACATTCTCGGCACCGATGGCCGCACCGATGAGCTGACGTACATCGGCACATAGAGCGGGCTGGTTGTAAAGCGCACTGGCACGGTCATCGGAGACGATGACCTCGGGCATCTTTTCAGCAGGCATGTTCGCGGACTCGGCCTGTGCTTGGACGATGCGTTTGATGGAGTCGATCAAATGCTGGCGCGTCTCCGTCTTGTAGCTACGCACGGTGAGTTGCAGGCGCACTTCATCGGAGATGATGTTGCTCTTCGTCCCACCGTGGATACTGCCAACGGTGACCACCGCCGGATCGCCCGGCTTTACCTCGCGGCTGACGATGGTTTGCAAAGCCAGCACGATCTGTGAGGAGAGCACGATCGGATCTTTGCACAGATGCGGCATCGAGCCATGACCGCCGACACCTTTCACGACAATCTCCACCGAGTCCACGTTCGCCAGCGCATAGCCTTCCACAATGCCGACGGAGCCATGCGCCATGTCGGACGAACAATGCAGAGCGATGGCCTTGTCCGGCTTCGGGAACTTCGAGAACAAACCCGCGCGCAGCATCAGCCGCGCCCCGAGCACGCGTTCCTCGGCATGTTGCCCGATCATCACCACCGTGCCCTTCCATTGTTCACGCAGCTTGTTCAAAGCCCGCGCCGTGCCGACAAAACTCGCCATGTGAATGTCGTGCCCGCAGGCATGCATCACATTCACCTCACGCCCCAGTTCGTCCTTCACCACCTTCGTGCTCGCATACGGAGCACCCGTCTGCTCCTTCACCGGCAGCGCATCCAGATCCGTGCGCACCAGAATCACCGGCCCCTCGCCATTCTTCAGCACGCCCACGATCCCGTTGCCGCCCACCTTCTCCGTGACCTCAAGCCCGGCCTCCCGCAGTTCTTTAGCAATGCGCGCCGCCGTTTCGACCTCATGCAGCGAGAGTTCAGGATTCGCGTGCAACTCCTGATAGAGTGCCACAAGCGATGGCAGTTCCTGTTTCACAACAGAAGCCGGATCTGCGGCAAAAAGAGACGAGGTGATGAGCACCGAAAGTGTGAGCGACTTCATTCCATCATGTAAGCCGATAACCGCCTCATCTTGCAAGGTCCAACTCCATGACCTCCTTGACCAAACCTTGACTGCATGACCTGCCCCACAGCCCCGGCTTCAGCCGGATCGGGCAGCAATGAAATAGCAACGTGTGAGATATTCGGACATCACTCTGCTTGCTATCCTCTACCGCCTGAAGGCGGGGCTCCGAACCATTGCGTCGATCCATCGCCGCAGCAGCTCGAGTTCCGTGCTGGTGACGACGGGCGTTGCTTTCTTCGGCGGCATCTCCTTGAAGTGGATCAACTCGATGAGCAGACTTTTTCGCGCATTCCCTGGCTTGATCGCCGGCCCCGTGTCACCGCCCGTGAGCATGGCCTCCAGCGTTCGCATGTCGAGCTTGCCGCCACGGCGCTTCCCACCGTGGCAGCGGATGCATTTCTCCTCAAAGATCGGCAGCACGTCTCGCTGGAAATTCGGTGCCGCGTCCTGCTTGTCGTCTGCCCATGCATCGTTCACTGCCGGGCCGCCAATCAGCAGCCCGCAAAGTAAGACATGAAGACGCAGATGCATCGCCCGCTGGGGATCTACGCCTGGCCCACCACGTTCACGAAGCAATGCACATGCGGCAGCACGCGGTAGTTCCAGACGAAGCCGGGACCTTCGATGCGCCACGCATCCCAGCGGTCATTACCCTTCTCCGCGTTGTCCTTGTAGAATGCCAGCCGCAGTTTCTCCATGCCGCCGTTGGTCTTGATGAGCTGCATCACTTCGTCGCCGTCTTCCTGTCGGAAGGGGCTCAGCAGCTTCCGCATCACACCGGCCACCAGTGTGCGCTGGGATTCATCCAGGTCGCCATAGCCGACGCCGGTCGATGGCTTGTCCACCAGCTTGGGCTTCAGCGCCCCCACCCCGTCTCCCGGTGAGCCGACGATGACGGCCTGCTTGCGCTGCGGCTCGTTGAGCATGTCAAACACGCTCATGACTTCCTTCGTCTGATCATTGTAAACATTCACATCGCTGTGGCCGTTGGCCGAATGGCCGTAGTACATCGGGCCGCCGAAGGCCGTGTTCGGCTGGGAGTTGCCGTCGCAGCGCAGCGTCAGGTGATGCCCGGCGAAGACCCAGGAGAAGGGATCCTTGCCCGATGGATCGCCGAAGATCGCGATGCCGTTGCCTTCAAAGGTACCGCTGTTGTCCCATTTGCCTTTTCGGCTGATCCGGTCGTAGGCTTCATCGCCCGACAGGATCGCCTTAAAGGTCTGCTTGATCAGATCCTGCTGCGGCATGGTGAATTGCTCGCTCAGCTTCTTGCCCAGCGGCGCCGCGTTGTGGGTCTTGAGGCGCGTCGGCAGACCAGATTCAGCGCCATCAGCCCAAGGCCGCACCACTGCCGTTTTCTGCTCGGCGGTCAGCGTGGCGAACAGCTCACGGATCAGATCCTCCGCAGGCTTCACTTTGCGAGGAGCGTCCGTCGGGGCTGCGAAAGCAGAACTCAACGACGAAGCACCCATGACTCCCATCGCGCCGCCCGACAGGGCACGCATAAAGTCGCGCCGCCCCAGACCGGCCAAGGGCACGGCATGTTCGGAACATTCGGGGCAGAACGGCGAGTCTTGGGAGGAACCAGTGGATGAATGTGGATGGGTGTTCATGGCTGATGACACCATACCACCCTGAGGGCGCGTTTCTTGCTGCCGGACCTGCGAACACCATGAGCCGCCAGACCGGCGGCCAGGACGTAGGATGAGCGTGGCGTAGCCCGCTCGTCTCTCATGAGGTGGTGTGCACGAAAGGTCCGCGAATGTCCTCGTGAGGGATGGTCAGGGCGCTGAGTGTTTTTCACCCGCCAAGGGACGAGCGGGCTAAGGCCACACTCATCCTACAGGACAGCAGCACTGATTGAATACCGGGCATTTCCTCGTTCAATGACCGATGCCTTCCTCCACCCGCGTCCGCTACCGTGTTGTCGGCTTCATGCTGGCGCTCGGTGCCGTCACTTATCTCGACCGCGCGTGCATCGCTACGTTGTCGCCGGACATCCGCCGCGATCTCGGGCTCAGCAAGGAGCAGATGAGCTGGATCTTCAGTGCCTTCGCCATCGCTTACGCGGCGTTTGAGATTCCGACGGCCTGGTGGGCCGACCGCATGGGCACGCGCCGGGTGCTCACGCGCATCGTGTTGTGGTGGTCAGCGTTCACGATGGCCACCGCCGCCGCCTGGAATTTCTCGTCGATGCTGGTCATCCGCTTTCTTTTTGGTGCCGGTGAGGCTGGCGCGTGGCCGAACATGGCGCGGACTTTCTCACGCTGGATCCCACGATCCGAACGCGGCACGATCCAAGGCATCTTCTTTGCCGCCGCGCATGTCACGGGAGGGTTGACGCCTCTGATCGCGCTCGCGGTGGCGGGCCTATGCGGGTGGCGCTGGACCTTTGTGCTCTTTGGTATCCCCGGCATCCTGTGGGCCATCGCCTGGCATCGTTGGTTTCGGGATGATCCCGAGCAACATCCTTCCGTGAATCCGGCAGAGTTGGCCAAGATCGTCGCGGGTCGCGATCAAAGCGCCGGGCATCACGAAGGCTGGGCGTATTGGAAGCAATTGCTGAGGCACCGCAATACGCTGCCGCTCTGCCTCATGTATTTTCCGAACAGCTTTGGCTTCTACTTCTGCATCACCTGGCTGCCGGATTATCTCAGGGAGCAGCACGGCTTCGACTCGATGCGGCTCGGTTTTTTCTCCGGCCTGCCCCTGCTGCTGAGCCCGGTGGCCGACTTGCTCGGGGGATTGACCACGGATGCCGTCACCCGGCGTTTTGGCTTGCGCATCGGGCGTGTCGGCGTCGGTGCCGCATCCTATCTCGTCGCCGGCAGCGCCATGCTGTTGGCGACGACCACCACGCATCCGGAACTCGCGGCATGGTGCATCGCCACTGCGGTGGCGGCGAGCATGTTCACCCTCGGCGCATCCTGGGGGACGGTCATCGATGTCGGCGGCAGTCACACGGGAGTCGTGGGCGCAGCGATGAACACGAGCGGCCAGATCGGCAGCGTGATTTGTCCGCTGATCGTGATCTGGTTGCAACAGCACTACGACTGGAATGCTCCCCTGTATCTCATTGGCACCCTGTTCCTGGTGGGAGCCGTCGCCTGGGGCTTCATCAATCCACACCGGAAGATTTTTGAATAGGCATCCGCGCACGACGGTCGGTAAGATGCGGAGACAGATGCGATCCAAGGCATCGTCATGGATCTCAATGTTCCGGGCGCGAATGGGCCGCGAGAACGCCTAACTTGATCTTGTTCACCACCTAGAAACTCTCGTCCTTCTTTGGGGTGGCGTCCTTGGGCTTGTCTGCCAGCTTTGGCACCACGACCTCGGGCTTTTTCAGCTCGGGGGCTTTGGCGACGACCGGTGGTGGTGTAGGCGGTGCTTTCGGCTTCGGCGGCGGAGGTGGTGGGGGCGGCGGTAACAAAACGACCTCGATGCCTTTGCGCTGGTCGGGGAGTTTGGGGTCTTCGGCCAGCCGGGGAACCGTGGCACTCGGATCTTTGAGGCGCGAGGCGAGGTAATTCACGGCGATGGCGGTGGCAAAGGGCGTGCCGGGGCTGACGGTGTATTCGCTGCTGGCGTGGTTCCAATATGAGACGTGGGCCTTGTTGATATCGACGGGCAGGTTCACCCGCCAGTCACGCCAGACGCGGCCAGGCATCTCGGACAAGGCCTTCCACCGCTCGCGCATGCTGCTGGTGTTGTAGGTGCGCTTGAAGCGCGATCCCCAGGAGCCGTCGGCATCGGCGGCGAGAATGATCATGCGGGTGATGATGTCGGCCTGGTTTTCACCACCGGGACTGAGCGGGGCTGGCATCTTCAGCGGGCGGGAGGAGGCGAGCAGTAGGTCAAAGAGTTCCGGCATCGCGATTGCGGCGGAAGGCTTCTGATTTTGTTTCTTCCAAAGAGTGGGCAGATGATCGGCCATGAGCATCACGCGGCCTTTCGCGCCGGCTTCATACTTGGGCAGGAACTTGCTCATCTTCTCAATGCCGACGACGCGGCCAATGCTGTCGAGCGCGGCGACTCCCTGCATGGCGCTGACCGGCGTGATGGGTGAGTTCAGCGGCGGGAAGCTGTCGGCGATGACAGGCACGGCGAGGTATTTGTCAAAGGTGTCAAAGTCGGTCACGGGCTGGTGCATGTTGGCTTCGCTCCAGGCGGAGCCATCACCGAGCAGGGTGACAAGTGCATTGGCGGCGCGGGCGAGCACGGCAATGGCGTTCTCCGGCGGCACAGTGGTGGCGTTGAGCTGGGATTTAACGGCGGCCTGTGGCTTCGGTGCCTCGCCAAACTTGAGCTGGGAACTGTAGGAGGGCGGAATCTCGGGGCGCAGGGATTCTTTCGGCATCCGTCCGGCTGCGGCGCATTCGGAGAGGGCGTGCAGGGCCACCCAGGTGCTCTCCATGTCGGCGGCGCGTTGGTTATAGAAAAATTCCGTCGCGCCGCCGAACTGCACCTTTTCAGCCAGTTGATCGTCCCACACGAGCGGCCACTCGACCGAGGCGAAACGCAGCGCATTGCGCGACCACGAATCCGCGTATTTTTTCAGCCGGTTGCGGCCGCCTTCGCCGACATCGAGGAGCAGTTGGTTAGCCCTGGTGGGTTGCTTTTTATGCTTTGCCTTGAGCCTTTCCACCTCTGCCTCACCCGCGAGGAAGTCGCGGATGACGACGGCGAGGATGCGCGGATGAACGCACATCGGCCCCCACAGGCCGCGTGCGGGTCCATCAGAGATCTGGCCGTCGAGCAGCCGGGAGGCGAGCTTGTTCGTCCATTCCTCCGCCATCTCTCCCGGCGTGCGCGAGAGGGCGATGGCGAGCTGCGCGATATTCCAGGTGTGGTCGGGCGCGCCGTAAGCATCGAGGTAATTGAGCAGGTTCTCCGTCATGCGGTAGATGACGAGATCCGTCTCTGGCAATCCGGCACGGCGCAGCGCGTTGAGCGCCATCGCCGAGTCGCCGATGAGATTGAACTGCCACGACGTGTCACCGACGTGTTCGTAGATGGGCTGCTTGTCGATCAGCTCCTCCGTTCCGTTCGGGTCCCAGCGGATGATCGTCTCCTTTTTCGTGCCTATCTGCTTCGTCGGCACCTTGCGCACCTGACGCAGCGGCGGCTCGCCCGGAGATGGATTCGGGACCATCACCACGAGGTCGGTGTATTCATAGATGGCGCGATCTATCTCGATGCGGCGGTACTTGCGCGGCACGTCCTTGTAGCCCGTGATGCGCACGCGCTGGATCGGCGGGATGATCCAGCCCTGCGGATCGGCATTGGCCAGGTCCTTGAGCTTTTTTACGCCTGTGGCCAGCGCCACGCTGGTGGCGTATTCCATGTCAGCCAGAGAAATCAGCGGCGCAGGAACAAACGGCTCCTCCCTCTTCTTTGCAGGCGGCGCGGGCACCGGAGCAGGAGCCACCGGCGCCACTGCAGGCGCAGGCGTGGCCGCAGGTGCCTGAGCACCGGCATCAGGCACCCCGATGATTGAGAATGACAGGCCCATCAGCACAAAGCTGGTTCGGGCGTGATGCGAGAGCGATTGGCGCGTGCAGTATGCTTTCATAGGAGGCGACTCCGTTGGGTTGGAAAGGTCTGCCAAAGACAGGCCGACCCAAATCATGACAAAGTGGCCGGAAAACGACAAGACCAATTTTATGCGTCCGCGTATTGCCTCATCAATAAATCACACCGGAGAGTGGCGTTAGGGTAGGGATCG